>DJMN01000021.1 GCA_002435385.1 Patescibacteria group bacterium UBA6489 | reverse complement strand
TACACACTTTAATGCACACTCCCACTGTTATTTTTTTGTATGTTTCTATATTCTATTTACTTTCGTTTTTACATTCAGCTTGTTCTACAACTTCTTCTCATTTATAACAATTTTTATCATCTTGTGAATACTCTCCATTAATTATTTTAAAAGTTTCTGGATTTGCTCATTCTATTTTCTTTACTATACACATTTTACTTCCAACATAAACACTATTTTTGTCTTTTAAATATGTTGTTTCTGTCATTCTAGAATCATCTATATCTTGTAATACTTCAAAAGTTTCAACATCAGCTCATTGTATAGGTACTAATGAACAATAAACATTGTCTTTATCTTTTACATACATTCATTTTACAACCTCTGCTGTTTCTAAATCAATATTTTCTAACTTTTTTCCTCAGTAGTAAATTCAATTTTTATCTTTTATAAAATATCTATTTAAAACTTCTAGACTTTCCATATCAATGTTTTCTATTTTTTTTGCTAAGAAGTATATTGATTCACTATCTTTTGCATAAAAGTCATTTAGAACTTCTAGGTTTTCTTTGTCTATATCTTTTCATTCTACTCATAAACAGTAAACCCCATTTTCATCTTTTACGTAACATCAATCAATTATTTCAAAACTTCCTGTTGATATTTTTTCAAACTTTTTCATCTTATCATCAAACATACCTACGTAATAGATGTTATTTTTATCCTTTGAATAATAGTTATTTAAAGTAGTAAATGTTTCACCATCAGCTTCTTTTAACTCTTGTTGTTTATACTGAACTTTATTTTCTTCTACTTTAACAGCTTTATCTAAATCATTTGATACTCCTTGCTCAACACTATCATCACCACAAGAAACTAGAATTAAAGTTAACATTAACAAGATATACTTTATGTATTTCATAATTTATTATTCTTAAATATTAAAATTATATGTGCAGAATTATAACAAAAAAAATGTTTTTGACAAAAAATAATTTATCAATTTTAAATTTTTTTATGTATGAAGAAAATTTAAATATTAACTACATTTAATTTAAAACGATTTTTTATATAAAAAGTGACAACATTTTTTATAAAAAGTTTATATATTATCTTTTTTTAAGATTTTTCTTAAAAATACTATAATAGTGTACTTAATATTTTTATTTATCCATATATAACTTCTTGAAACTTTAGTAGAATTTGGATTAAATTTCATCTTGAAGTCTGTTACTCATTTTAGATTAGAATTTTTATCTTTTGGTGATGATATTCATAGAAAATCGTATATTTTACAATCTTGTTTCTTAGCTTCCTTTATCGCTTCCCATTGAACTAAATAAGGAGCCATTAAATTTCTATACTCTTTATCAGATGTACTTGCTCAATAATAGTATATAGCTAAATCTTTATCAAATGTAAAAATTCAAGCAGATATGAGTTCTTCATCTTTATATGCAAAAAACATTTCTGCTGATTTAATCGTCTTTAAAAATGTTTTATAATATTCTAGAGTATTAGTATTAAAATTATCTCTTGAACCTGTTTCAGTTATAATTCAGTGGAATAATTTTATATTTTCATCTGTTTTTTCTACTCTTTTAACAACTACTCATTTTTTATTTGCTACTTTTATGTTATATCTTCATTTTGGCTTCATTTTAGATAAAATTTCATCTTCTGTTTGTGTTAAATCTATTGTTACAGTATATGAGGGAATAAATTTTTTATAAGCTCATTTTTTGAATTTTGAGAATATTTCTTTTGTATTATTATTATTTTCATAATCTATGATTTCTATCTGTAAAAACAACGCATTTTCTTTTTTACAGATTTCTATTAAAAATTTTTGAATATTTTCTCTATCTTTTTTTAAAATTTCTTGATAATCAAGTCACTGAATAAAAAGTCAGTATTCTCATAGACTAACTTTTCTTTTTTCTATTTGAATTCATTCAAAATGAATAATTTTATCTACTTGATTAGATTTTTCTAACATTTCTCACCACTCTTTTGTTTGCCAGATGTACATTTATTTATTTGTTAGTTTATATTTATATAATATGCCTTTCTCATATATGAGTAATTCTTCTTCCTCTTGGATTTCTTTCTATAAATCATATTTGTAGTAGATATGGTTCTACTACATCTTCTAGTGTTCATTCTTCTTCTCATATAGCAGAAGCAATAGTTCAAAGTCCTACAGGACCAGAAGAGAATTTATGATATATGGTTTCCAAATATTTTCTATCAAGGTAATCAAGTCATAATTCATCTATTCAAATATCTATAAATATGTCATTTAAAATGTCTGCTTTATGTATTTCTTTTCATATAGTATGATAGTCTCTTAGTATTTTTAATAATCTATTTGCGATTCTTGGTGTTCATCTTGATCTCTTAGATACTATTTCTAAGACATTATCTCATAGTTGAATTCATAAGATACCACAGTTATTTCTTATTATCTGAGATATGTCTTTTGTATCATAAAAATCTAATTTTAAAACATTTCAAAATCTATCTCTTAGAGGAGATGATAATGAAGATAACCTTGTGGTTGCTCAGATTAGAGTAAATTTGTTTAGAGGCAATTTTACACTTTGAGCTCCAGTTCAAGCTCATACTATTATATCTATTTCAAAATCTTCCATAGCAGTATAAAGAATTTCCTCTACCTGTGGTTTTAGCCTATGAATTTCATCAATAAATAAGATATCTCCTTCTTCTAAGTTTGATAATATACTAACTAAGTCAGATTGCTTATCTACTGCTGGTCAAGATGTTGATTTTAGATTTGTTCACATCTCTGTTGAGATAATATTTGAAAGAGTTGTTTTTCAAAGTCATGGAGGTCCATAAAATATTATATGGTCTAACGATTCTGATCTGATTTTTGCAGATTCTATAGCAACATTTAGATGTTTCTTTATAGATTCTTGTCATACATAATTACTTAGAGTTTTAGGTCTAAGTGTATTTTGAAATAGTCATTTATCTATTTTCTTTTCTCTAGAAGAAACTAGTCTATTATCTTTTTTACCTGATGATTCTATCACAGAAAGATTAATTAATTATAAACTTTTTATATTCTATTTACTTTTTTCCTATAATCAAATCTTCATGTACACTATTTGCTGCTAGACATCCTTCTGCTGCACTCATAATTGTTTGTTTGAATTTGTTACTATTTGTAGTAACATCTCCTGCTGCATAAAGTCATTTTATACTTGTTTCTTGCCTTCTATTTACCTCCAAACATCACTCTTCATCTTTCTTAGGATTCATATGTTCAACTAATTTTGTATTAGGAATAGATCAAATAGCCACAAATATACCATCTGCTTCTAATGTCTTTCATGAAGCTAATTCTACTTCTTCCATAAATAATCATCATTTTATTTCCTTAACTTCTTCATTTAAAACTAGTTCAATGTTATCTTTTGATTTTACTTTATCAATCCGAACAGTTTCTGCTCTAAAATCGTATCTTCTATGGACTAAATAAACTTTATTACAAATCTCAGATAAGTATAAAGCCTCTGTAAGTGCTGTATTTCATCATCATACAATTACAACATCTCTATCTTTAAAAAACATACCATCACAAGTTGCGCAGTATGAAACTCATTTTCACATAAATTTTTCTTCTCATATAGCTCATAGTTTTCTATACTGATTTCCTGTTGCAAGTATCAAATATTTTGAATGATACTCATCACTATTTGTTTTTACTGTAAATATTTTTTCATCTTTTTCTATTTCTACAACCATTTTTTCCACAATTTCACTTCCATTTACTTCTGCATGTTTTTTAAAATTATCCATTATTTCCTTTCATGGAGCAGATAGTGTTCATGGATAGTTTTCTACCTTGTGAGATGTTGCTAAAGCTCCTCATGGCTGTCATCAAATAATTAGATTTTTTAATTTGTATCTAGAGGCATACATTCAAGCTGGATATCCTGCTGATCAAGCTCATATTATTATTACATCGTATAGCATAGTAAAAAAGTTAGTTTTTAATGTGTATAAAAGTTTATTTGATAATGTTGTTTTGTAAAGAAAAAAGAGTCCTATTTTGTGGAACTCTTCTTTTCCTTTAAATTTATTTAAATTGTTCATCTAGTATTTTTACCATTGAGTCAAATCTTTCTTGGTATGCTTTTATTGCATAATCTCAACAAGTGGTTTTCATTGATTGCTTATCAATACTTATTTCTAAATCAAATCAGAACTTTTCTAATCATAATCTACGCTTACATTCAGGTCATTTACTCTTATCTATACCTTCTCCTATACAGTCATCATAGTTATCTTTATGTTTTCAAATAACTTTCTCATAATATGCGTTACAATCCTCTTTTGTGTTTAATATTTCTCACGAGCTAGTATTTGAGCCAGTATTTTCTACTATTTTCTGATTATTTTCTGTATTTGAACAACTTGTAAATATTATTAAACAAATAATTGTTAAAATTTTGATATATGTATTTTTATTTATCATAGGTATATAATTTATTTTTAAATAGTGATAAAATTTTATTGTTTTTTGAAGAAATTTCAAAGGTTTGTTATTCGTTTTTTAATATTGTTTCTGCTTCTTTTATGTATCATACTTCTTTATAAGCCTTTGAGATAAGTTTACGATTACTTATATAATCAAATTTATCTAAAATTTTATTAAAATATATTCTAGCCTCTTTCAATCTTCATAGCTTTAAAAGGGTATCACCAAAGAAATAAACCAAATCCATCTTGGCTGTTTCCTGAATATCTGGTACTTTTTCTGCTATTTTTAGTATTTCCAATGCCTCTTCATAATATCATGCCTTTTTATAAGCATCAAAAGAATCTTTCAATATACTAAAGTTTTCTTTATTTCTCTCTAATATCTTATCAAGAATTGTTTTTCATTTCTTTAATTCTCATGATTCAATAAAAACCTGCCCTTTAAGAAATAAGGCTCTTGTATTATTTGGATCCATTTCTAAAACTTTCTCTAATATATTTAATGCTTCATCAAATCTTTTTTGATCTTTCAAAATTAAAGCATATACTCTATTATAAAGAAAATTTAAAGGGTCTAAATTTATAGCTTCTTTTATAAATTTTTCTCACTTTTTTAAATCTCAAATATCTCTATAGGTAATAGCTAAATCATTGTAAACATCTGCATTTTCAGGTAATATTATCAAAGACTTTTTATAGTAATAAATAAGCTGATTATCTGATAACTCATTAAGGCTTGCATGTTTCCAGATTAATGATCTATAGATTTCTTCATGAACTCAAACTAAATCATGCCCTCTTTCTGATTCTTGAATTCAATCATCTGTCCTAATACTTTTTTCAAAAATTTCTGGGGCAAAATCAAGCCTTACTTGCTGTCAATTTTCTAATTCTAGAATTGAAAAAAAATGTCATTTTCACCGACGACTATACATCTCTATATTAAAAAAATTTTTCATGACTGCATTCATAATATTTCATCTTCATACACAATTTTGTAAATTGGTAGCCTTCATCTCTTCTAGTGTAAAGGAGTTTCAATAGGCATAAAACTTTTCTCAATAAAGTATATCTCTTATTGTAATTCCTATCTCAAACTGAATCTGTGATAAGTTTCTTAATCTTTCATTTCTATCTTCCTCACCAGCATTTTCTAACTCCTTCTTTGCTATCATAAGTTCTTTTCTTGCTTCTTCTATTGATTCCCATTTATGTTGAAATCTATTATTAACCCATTCTCTAAACTTTTCTGCTAATATTTTATAATCAGGATTTTTGCTCTCATCTAGTTTTCTTTGAATAGCAGATATTTTGGGATTGTCTTTACTCTTAAAATAGTTTCTAAATGTATCTGGAATATCTGTGACTCTCCATATTTCAGCTTGAGAGCGATTAAAAATTGTTTGATCTAAATGATCTTGTAATTCTTCTTTCGTGCTTTCTTTGAATTTATTTTCGGTGATATCAAGTTCCTGTTTATTTAGTCTTTTTTCATCTATATCAACCAACCTCTTTATAAAAAAGTCTAGTTTTCATGCTATAAAGAACAATGCTCTCTTATTATATCCTCTAATATCTTCCCCTTCTAATCTTTCTGGAAGTGTTATACTTTCTGCATATTGTTTAAATTTATTATATTGTACTAAGCTTAAAATAGAAATCTTTATATTAATAGTCTTTTCAATAAAACTTTTTAAATCACCATAATCAAATATTTTTCAATCATCAGAAGCTAAATATTCTGCTGCCTCCTGTGAAAACATTCATTTAAAGTTTTCTGATTTTTCTTTTGCTATTTTTAAACGATTTATTGCAGATTGATAGGTCTCTGGAAGATTGTTTATATCAACTTGTTTCTGTGTATTGTTAAATAAAAAAGCTTCGTATCTATCTGATATTTCTTTAATATACTTTGAATCCAATGCTGTTTTATCTCAACTATAAGCCAGCTTCATACGATAAGCATTGAGAGCTCTTTGAGACCATATTTTTCTAGCATCTTTAGTGACAGAATCTTTTCATTGCCATTCTGGCATATTAAGCATATTTATAATATCTTTAGCTTTTTCTTCATAACTATCTTTTAAGGTTTCGACCTGTCACATAAAAAAATCCTTGGAGAACTCTAACCTATCTTTTGAGATTTCTCAACTTTCTATATTTTGCTTTATCCATTTATTATATTGTTCTTGGATTTCCACAATCAAATGTGGTATATCTGCATAAGAAAAATCATTACTAACTGATATATTAATAATAGGTATTGTAAGAGTCTTCTTTTCTGCTAAGATTTTTTTAGTGAAATTTGCATGTATTCACGTATTTATCCATTCTCCATTTTGTCTTATATCCATTGTACCTCATCTATAAAACTCTTGTTTTTTTTCTGTTATTTGAATTGTAAATTTTTCTCATGATAAAGCATCATCTTTGTCAAATTTGATTCATCAAATATGCTCTACTGATCTTTGAAATGCTTCAAATTCATTATCAGAATCACTAAAAATTTTAGGTCTTTCTTTAAACTCATTTAATTCCATATTTTCTGATAAATTTCACTTCTCGTTATTTTCTCTTTCTTTACTTCAGAATATTTGTTTAAAATCATTTAAATGTTTTTTAGTTTTTGTTAATACTTGATATCAATCTCTATTAAATATTTTTCTTAAATAATCATATTTTTCCATGAATTTTTTAGCATCTTCTTCTGGGAGTATACTCAAAATCTCTTCTTTTCTAGATTCAATTTCATTCCACTCATTTTCTGTAAGTTTATTATCACTCTCTAAACGAGAAATAATAAAATCTTTTTGTTCTTCCAGTCCCTTTGTAGACATTTTTTATATATAGAAATTATTTTAGATACCAATCTAAAATAATTTTATCACAAAATATCCACAGAATCAATTTATTTTAACCTTTCATAAACCTTTTCATATCCCCTTTCAACTCTGCTTTAACTTCCAGTTGCTTTTTCTTCCCATAATGAAAAAATGATAATTTTGATGCATGAAGAGCCTGTCTGTTTAGTCAAAAATTTTTAGAAATATAAGAATTTAATTTTTGATCTCAATATTTGTTATCTCAAATAATAGGACATCAAATACTTGATAAATGTACCCTTATTTGATGCATCCTTCATGTTTCTATATCTAATTCTATTTTTGAAACTGCTTCATCTCAAAGTTTAGTTTTTAGACTAAAACTATTTAATACTTTGTAATGTGTTACTGCTCTTTGTCATTTATTTGAAACTTGAACCTTATTTTCATTTTTTGCATCTTTTATCCTAAGTAGTTTCTTATCTATAATTCATTCTATATTTCTAGGCTTTCATAAAACATATGCTATGTATGTTTTTCTTATTCTTTTATGTTCTTTAAAATCTTTAACTAGTTTTGTTAATATATCTTTTTTCTTTGCTATTAAAAGTATTCAGGATGTATCTCTATCTATTCTGTGAACAAGGGAAGGCTTAAATGTAAGACTATTTTCTTTTTCTCATAAATAATCCCTAACTTGTTCTATTATAGAGATTTCTTTAGTCTTATGGTTTCAAGGATGAACATTTATTCAAGAATCTTTATTTATAACAAGTAAATATTCATCTTCATAAACTATATCACTTTTATTTAACTTTTTTTTATTTAGATTATCCGAATTGTTTGATATCTTATTTTGTGAAAATTCTTTAAAATCTTCATCTCTTAAAAATATTTTTACCTCATCTCAAATTTGTAATTTGTAATCAATGTCTTGTTTCTTTGAATTAACTTTTACTTTTTTAGTCCTATTTAATTTATAAATTAAACTTATACTTGAGTTTTTTAATAATTTTTTTAAAAATTTATCAAGTCTTTGTTCTGAATCGTTTTCTGTAATTTTAAATATCTTCATAATACTGTAAAAAGTCCCATCTTTGGGTTCAAGAAATATAAAAAAATTTTATTAGATGAATTATTACTATTGGAATACAGCAAAATCAAATGCTTCTATACCTGTTAATTGAGAAAGTTTTGCTTTTAAATCCTTTCTAAAACCATATGATTTTCATGTAGATTCCACTCTAGCAAAACGAAGAGGTAAAAATTCTGTAGATAATCAATCAAAAGCTAATTTCCATTCAAGGTAAGGAACTGGTGTTTCTTGAATATTATCTAAAACTATTTTGTTTATTATAGATAATTTTAGAGTACACTTCTTTCCTACTCAACAATTGCTAATATAAAAATTTCAAAATGTTTTTTCGTCTCAAAGTAGGGTTGCTCATAATCTAGTTTCTAAATCTATTTTTTTAGCTGTGAAATTCCCCCATTTTATATCATCCCAATCTACCTCCTCCCAATCATCATTTTCATTTGTAACATCTATCTCGTCCGCTGTGATATAGCTTCATGATGCAATTAAGGTTTCTCAACTTCATGATAACTGCCAGTTTATTATAGGAAAATTTGTTCATCAGCTTAGTGATGTAGGAGTTCATAAGTCAGGAACTCTAAAAATAAATCTTATATCACTAAAATCATTTGGTTTTCAATCTCATACTACTAGTTGTATTGGTTTTCATTGTCTTATAATATTCCAATCTTCATCAAATTCACTATCTCATTCTCAAATCGGAGGCATTAATT
This sequence comes from Patescibacteria group bacterium UBA6489, assembly GCA_002435385.1. Taxonomy (GTDB): domain Bacteria; phylum Patescibacteriota; class Gracilibacteria; order BD1-5; family UBA6164; genus UBA6489. The sequence continues at coordinate 6,997 of DJMN01000021.1, read as the reverse complement.
GTCAACTTGCAACTAATTTATAACCAAAACCATATGGATCTGAAATGACTATAGTTGAACCAGTTTCAGTTCATGTTTCGTTTTGATTTATAAAATAAACCATTTCTTCTACTCACGAATTAGCATTATAGTAAGATTTTGCAGAATTTTCTATTCATTTTACATTTCTAGAAAAAGGATACATATATTCAATTAGATATAATGCTAACAAACTAATCAAAAGAGCTAATCATATAGCTACAACTATAGAAAATGCTTTTTTTCACTTTACTCTCATTTTTTGTTAATTAGAAAATACATCTGTCAATGAAACTGTGGTTTTTATTGTTACTTTAGGAGTTGTTCATTTTATTTTTCTTTTTGCTCTCCATCAAGGAGATAAAGTTAATCATATTCTCACATAGGGAGAAATATTTGTTTCGGGAGAGTCGTCCATCCAAGAATAACTTAAGTCTTTATTAGGATAAACAAAAAACATCACATCACTTACATTTATTTCATCTGGAAATATTGGTTGCCAATAGTTTTCATTATTACTTCATGCTATGATAATATTTCATCAAGTAAAGTCTGAATCTATGATCCATGTATCAATTATTCAATCATACTGTGTTCCATCTCAATCTTCAGTAACAGAATCATGATCCATTCCCCGATCCTTTCAATCAAGTCTCAGAAACTCTATGGTTCACAAGCATCCTGATCATGTAGGATTTTCGGCATCTGAAAAATCACAAGTTCATCATTGACTTTCTTCTTTTACACTCCGCCTAAAATAAGTTCTTTTATTTTTCCTTCCATTTACAAGATATAAATCTCTCATCAAAGTTCATCATAAAAATACACTTGGTCAATTTCACAACCATTCATCATCATCATCTCAAGTAATTATTCAGTTTCAATCTTCATCTCATTCATCAATATCTACATTTATATTATAATCTTTGAATTGAAAGCTATATTGTCAATACCTTTGGGGCTCTCATAAATAACTCATAGTAATTCAAGATACTGTTCAATCACTATTATTATTTCCTTCTATACATCATCAAGTTCACATAAATATTCATGGAGAACTTCTACAATAATAAAATCAGTTACCATAATCTAGTGCTCAACTATTTCAAACATTTCAATCTTCTCAATAATTTCAAAATCATGAATCTTCCATATAATGTCAGCTTTGATAACTTACTCAAACGACACTTCTATTAAAATACTCTTCATAATCAACTTCTCATCATCTTTTTATCATTTCAAAAAATTTTTCTGAAAAATAAAAAGCTTTTTTTTCTATATCAGTTTCTTCTATAAGCTTCACTTTTCAAACCATCAAAGAACTAAGCGCATAGAATCAAGACACAATTATTATTGAAAAGATTAAGATTCATACAATAATTTCAATAAGAGTGAATCATTTAAGCTCTCTTGAGTTTTTCATATGATATTATTTTTTAAAAAATATATAGTCTATAACATTTCAGAAAAATCTGGTAAGTTTTAATCCTGTAGGTTTTTTCCAAAAGTACTTCGGCCAAATTCTGAAGATAAAATCTAAAGAGGAAAAAAAATAGTTCTGTGTGCTTATTCATTTCTTTCATAAAAATAAGAAAAAACTTCTAAAAAAACAAAGAATAAAACTAAGTATAAAAGAAATTAAATCCAAAAAAGTATTTTTTAATTCTTTTTTCCTCTTGTTATTTAACATAATATAATGATTTTTAAAAAAAGTAAAAAATTTATTGATTATTATAGTCCATTAAATAGAATAGTAAATAATATTATTTAAAATATTAAATAATTATACTATAATTATAGATAACATGTCTTACAAAAATAGGGCAAAAATAAGAAAATTTCAGAAAAAAGTAACATGATTTTGGAATTGAATAAAATTTAAATGATTAAGTCTAAGCAATTCCTGAAAAATCATAATTTTTGGAAGTATTATATCATTTACATCTTTATTTATGCCTTGGATAATCTCAAAAGATTGAAAAGAGTTAAGTGTGAATAGTTTTTCAAATTTATCAGGAAAGTCTTGAATGCTGGTTATTATTTTAATAATGATAATACTATTTTTTGTTTTTTCTTTAAAAAATAAGGAAAGACTAAAACTTTTATCTAATGTACATATAAAAGATTATTCAATGTACATTTTGTCCTGATTATTTATAATTGTAATTTCCTTTATAGTTTTAAATTTTTCTCAATGACTTATTGTTTTTCAAGATAATATGATTTATTGAAAATGAATTATATTTAATTTGATTTGAGGAATATTAATCTTCACATGATGAATATACACGAAAAAGGAAGAATCTAGTAATAATTCAACAGAAACTATTTTTATAAATGATGATAATGAAATAGATAGTGATTTAGAAGATGATAAAAAGAATAATATGAAATTACCTTTTTAGATATTTTTTTTTGACTTTTTTTATAAAGCAATTATATTTTGAAAGTCTAGTTATTTTATCCGTTACATAAAAGAAAATATGACAACTGTAGCACTAACAAATAAGAAAATTGTTTCTTCCTTTGGAAATATTCTAAAATCTTTATCTGATAAAGAAAGAAATGTTCTTGAAAGGAGGGTTGGGTTACTATGAGTTAGAGAGACTCTTCAGAGTATCTGAAATTCTTTTTCTCCATCTATAACAAGAGAAAGAGTAAGACAAATTGAAGATGCTTGAAGGAAAAAAGTTGGTAGAATCATAAAAGCATCTGAATTAGCTGTTATACAAGATGCTGCAAGAGAAATGTTGGATGCTCATTGATGAATATTAGCTACAGAAAAGCTTATAAATGGAATAATAAAGGAATTAGAATTATCTAAGGGGATGAATGCTTATGTATTAGAAATAATAATTCAATCCGATTTAGATATCTTTAAGTCTAAACCTAGATTATGAGTAAGAACTTATTTTTATCTTCCTAGTGTTACTAGGAATAAAATAGATAAGGTTTATAAAGAAGCGATAAAAATTTTAAAGAGAAAAAAAGATGTTATGGAGATGTCTGATTTATTTGATATGATAAATCAAAAATTGAGTAGCGATTTATGAAAATTGAGTAATGTCTTTATTGATAGTGTTCTTGATATATTTGAAGATTTAGTGAAATGAGAAGAGACTTTGATTTGATTAACTAGATGGAAAATTTTAAATCCTAAAACATTGAAGGATAAAACCATATATGTTATGAAAAAAGAAAAAGTTCCTATGCATTTTGTAGATATTTCAAATAAAATATCTGAATATTTGTGAGATACTGTAAAAATTAGTACTATCCATAATGAACTTATAAGAAATGATGAATTTGTTTTAGTTTGAAGATGAATTTATGCTTTAAAAAAATGGGGATTTGAGCCTGGTACAGTTTTAGAAGTTATTAGTAGAATATTAGAGAAAAATGGAGAACCTATGACTATAGAACAAATAACAACAGAAGTTTTAAAGGTTAGAAATGTAAAGAAAACTACTATATATATGAACTTACAAAATAAAAAAGTTATAGAGAGAGTTTGAAGAAATTATTATCAGTTGAAAAAATAAGAAACTAAAAAAATAAAAAGCCTATAAAATTAAATAGGTTTTTTATTTTTTTAGTTGAATTTAACAAATTATTTTTTAAACTTTAATTATTCTCCCCCTGAAAATAAGAGAAATAATAAAACTCTCACAGGAAAAGATTTTTTACAATTTAATATTAGTATAAATCTTTTAACAGTTCTCGTTTTATTATAATTTCCCTTATTTCCTACTTTTTGTTTATTACAAAGTTTTATCCATTAGTTAATAAAAAAAATGAAAATACTTGTATTTGATACGGAAACAACTGGTTTTATAAATAAAAAGGAAACTGACCTTGAAAAACAACCAAAAATAATACAATTTGCTTGAATTCTTTGAAATATTAATTCGTGAGAATTTAAAGTAGAAAAAGAGATAGATGTACTTATAAATCCCAAAATTCCTATCCCCTATCAATCTTCTGAGGTTCACCATATATATGATATAGATGTAAAAGGAGCACCTTATATAGAAGATATCATTGATGATATTCTATATAGCGTAAATACTCCAGATATAATAATCTGACATAATATAGAGTATGATGAAGAAATGATAAAATTGGAATTAAAGAGATTAGATAAATTGTATAAATATATGCCTAAACAATCTATTTGTACAATGAAAACTACTGTAGACTTTTGTAAAATTCAATGAAATGGAATGAGGTTTAAATATCCAAGACTGTGAGAATTACATAAAAAGTTATTTTGAGAATATTTTGTATGAGCTCATGATGCGTTAACTGATGTAAAAGCTACGTTAAGATGCTTTTTAGAATTAAAAAAACAATGAGTTATAGAGGTTGAAAAAAAAGAAGATAATAAAATTTCTTTATTTTAAAGTAGATAAATCACAATAAAAAATAAAAATACTCTCGGAGGATAAGATTTTTTTACAAATAATTTTTAGTATAAAATCATTATGACACCTCGTTTAATTTTTATTTTTTACAGCTTAATTATTGTTTTTAGATTTATTTTTAAATAATTTCTCTATAAATTTTTATCCCTAATAAATAGATTATGTCATATAATGATTTAATAAATATAGATGATTTCTCAAAAAAGAAAGAAACATTTAATACTGAAAGATGAGATGTCTCTTTTTATTGTAAAGACTGTAAAAAAATTGTAGATGTTGATAGACCTAATACTAAATGATATACATTCATATGTAAGGAGTGTAATTGAAAAAATATAGCTATATGAACGGAAGAAGGACTGAAAACTAATTATAGAATTAAATAATTTTCAAAAAAGTTTTGACTTTATACACATTGTGTATATATTAATTATACACCTTTTATATAATAAAACTAAAAACATGGATAAGAAAGAAGCTCTAAAAAATGCTCTATCAATGATAGAAAAACAATTCTGAAAAGGTTCAATTATGAGACTTTGAGATGATATATCTTGATCAAAAATTGAAACCAATTCTTCTGGTTCTCTAGGACTTGATATTGCCCTTGGTGGTTGATATGCTAAATGAAGAATAATTGAAATATATGGTCCTGAATCTTCAGGTAAAACAACTTTAACTTTACATGCTATAGCGGAAGTCCAAAAGGCTTGATGAGCTGCTGCTTTTATAGATGCTGAACATGCCTTAGATCCTGAATATGCTAGGAAAGTATGAGTGGATGTTGATAATCTTATTGTTTCTCAACCAGACTATGGAGAACAAGCATTAGAGATAGTTGATTCTCTTGTAAGATCTTGAGCTATAGATTTGATTATAGTTGATAGTGTTGCAGCTTTAACTCCAAAGGCTGAAATAGAGGGAGAGATGTGAGACTCTCATATGTGATTACAAGCAAGACTTATGAGTCAAGCTCTTAGGAAAATAACTTGAGTTATATCAAAAACAAAAACTACAGTCATTTTTATTAATCAAATAAGGATGAAAATATGAGTTATGTTTGGTAATCCTGAAACTACTACTTGAGGTAATGCTCTTAAATTTTATGCTAGTCAAAGATTGGATATAAGAAGAAAAGGAAGTATTGAAAGTGGAACTGGTATGGAAAAAGAAATTCTATGAAACAGAACTAAGGTAAAGGTTATAAAAAATAAAGTTGCACCTCCTTTTAGAGAAGCAGAATTTGATGTAGTTTATAATGAGGGAATATCAAAATTGTGAGAGATAATAGATATCTGATCTGATTTATGAGTAATTAAAAAATCTGGTTCTTTTTATTCTTACTGAGAAACTAAATTATGACAATGAAGAGAAAAGGTAAAAGCTTTTCTTAAAGAAAATGAGAAGTTAGCAAAAGAGTTAGAAGAAGTTATAAAGAATAGTTTATAGCATAAAAAAAGCTTCTCTGAAAAGTCAGAAGGAGCTTTTTTATTTTCTGCTTTTTACAAATTATACCATAGTTTTTTAGAAATTTTTAAATTAAAATTATAAAATAATCAAAAGTACATAGAAAAAATAAATATTTTTTGCTATAGAAAAAAATATATGTTAATATATTGATATATTATAAATTTAATTTTGATATCGTGCTTTTACTTTCAACTTCAAGCCTTGCCTGATATGGCTTACATAGAATATTTCAATTTGCTAAAAATGCTAAATATTCAGGTTTAGATTTATTTTTAGACAAAAAGAACTTTGATTTATGGAACAAAGAATATATAAAATCTCTAAGTGAAGAATTTGGGGTACCTGTTTTAAGTATAACCGCTCCTGCTAGAGGATTAACTGAAAGAAAGGTTAATATGATAGTTAGTATGGCTAAAGAATTATGAACTCAAGTTGTAACATTCTCTCCTCCTCATATTTCTGATAAAAATAGTGATCGGTTTTCAAAGTATCTTCCAAAAGTAAAAAGAGATTCACATATAAGTATTGCAGTACAAAATGTAGAACCTAAATTTTTATTTTTCATAATTCCTGAATATAAAAATGCTACTTTTGCTGATATTAGAAGAATTACTTGAGATACTACTCTCAACCTTTTGGGTATAGATCCTTCTTCTAGTATGGATATAATGAAGGCTCAAAAATTTTTATGAGGTTCTATTAAAAATATATTTTTTAGTGATAGATATTGAAGTAAAATAGGGATGTTACCTTGAGGTGCCTGAGGTTGAGTTTCTTACCTTCCGTTGGAGAGTTTTTTGATGAAATTAAAGTCTTCTTGATATAGTTCTTTTATAACTCTAAGAGTAGACCCTAGACAACTTTGAGTTTGAAATGATGATAAAGTTGTAGAGAATTTATTATTTGTTAAGAAGTATTATTCTAAGCATTTTATTAATTTTAAGGATTAGAGTGAGTTGTGGTTTTAGTTAGCTGCCACCATAAGTAGAATATAGGTAAGGATATATTCTACTTTTTTTGTTGATTTGGTGGGTTATGTTGTATGATTTTTGGGGTATCTGCGGGAGTGTGCATTAAAGTGTGTA
>DJMN01000042.1 GCA_002435385.1 Patescibacteria group bacterium UBA6489 | reverse complement strand
AATTTATTATGGGGTTTAAACAGTACTTTTTGCTAAAATAAGGCTAAAAGATACAAATAAATTATTTTTCAAATTTATGACTTTTAGCTTATTCATAGTATTTTAATTTTATTAAGACTTAGGTTTACAATTTTTATATAAATTGCTTAGTCTTTTTTGTAACTCCCATAAAAAATTTTGGTGTTTAAAACTCACAACATAATTTCCACTTTTAATAAAAATTTTATTAAAAGTTCTGATTATTTTAAAGAACTGAAGTTAGTATATCTATACTTCCCTATTTTGTAAAATTTTTTCTATAAATTTATGTTTTATATTTTTTATTTTATTATTTAATATTTTTTATCATGAATTTTGAGATATTTTTATTTTACTATTATTTAGTATTTCTTTCTTATAAGTTACAAGACTATGTGTATTTGTTTATAGTGATTTTTTAAAATTATAAAAATAGTATTTCTTCTTCTTCCATAGCTAGTTGTCAGTATCTTATAACCTTATCGTTTTGTGCTTTTGAGATTGGTATTATAAGTATACTGTCTGCTCAGGTAAATTGTGGATGAAACGTTAGTTCTATTTCTGTTTTGAGTATTTTTAAAATTCTTTCACTGTTTTTTATCTCAAATACGCTATATTGCAATCTTCTACCAAATTTTTTTAGTAGCTTTCAAAATTTAGTTCTTAGTTTGTCATTGTGTATATCGTATGATACTATTAGCATAAGGGATAGATTAAAGATTAAAGTCTAAGGATTAAAATAAAAATAATTCATATGTTCCCCCTCCTTGATAAGGAGGGGGCTTGGGGGTGGTCTAGACTATTTCAAATTCAGGGAATTCACTTCTTCCTTTCATGAAATATTTGTAGTAGTCTTTTATAAAATAAAACATTTCTTTTTTGTTTTTTATAATTTCTTTTAAAAATATTTCTGAATATTTTCTAGAGTTTTTCCACGGTAGGATGTATCCTCAGTTTTCAAATTTAAAGTCTTTTGTGTTTATTTGTCCAAGATTATAGGCTTTTAATAAAGCTCTGTCTATTATACATCTAAATGGTTCCATTAGGTCTAGTGCTAAGGATTTTCTTTGATACCAGGTTCTGTGGTAAACTCAGTAATAGTTGTCAAATCAGTACATTCTTAGTAAAGCTTCTATGATGTGGAATAGATAGGTATATCATATATCTAGGAGTAGATTTTGTATGTCTGTTTTGGTTCTGGGTTCTCTTCTGTGCCATCATATTTTTCTGAAGTAGTTGTTGAAGAATATTTTCGAGATGTTTCATTCGTATCATAGTAGTACTTCATAATCATTTGCTGATTGTATTTTGTTTATTATTTCTTTTGTTTTTTTTATGTCATTTTTTAGTGGTTCTGTTTTATTTCTTTCTAGTTTTAATAAGTTTAATTGATTTTGTGTTTTTAGCATAATTATATGCTTTGCTATTTCTAGCATTTCTTCTTCTGTTTTTTCGTATTGTTTTTTTCTGAGTACAAAGTTTCATTCGGTTTCGTTTCAGATTACCAAGTATGGAAGAAGGTTCTTTTTTAGCATTACTATAGTTATTCAGAATTCTTGTAGCCTTCTTATTAGTGCACTTGTTATTGTTGTTTCTCAGATTAGAAATATTGCAAAGATTTTGTAGAGGCTAACTTTATTTTGTATTTCTCAATCTTTTTTTATGACTAGGTTTTCGTTTTCTAGGTTTATTGTTTTTAGTTCATAGCTTTCTATAAAGATGATTTGTTTTTCATTAAAGTCTGGGAATTGTAACATGGTGTTTGTTTACTTAGGTGATAAAATTAATCCCCCTCTCTAACCCTCCCCCTTCAGGAGAGGGGACAAGAAAATAAAAATAATTCAACTTGTAGCCTCTTTCTCCTGAAGGGGGAAAGAATTCAAGATAGGGGTGTTTTCTATTCAAATAATTTCATTTGTGGGTATATTTCTCAGATGTAGTAATCGCAGAGTTCTCGGTAGATGCATTTTATACATTTTTGGGTGTTTTGTTGCCAATTTGGGTTTATTGGATTGAATTTTCGGTATTTTTCAAGCATTTCTTCAAAGTCTATAAGTTGTTTTGTGCTTGGTTTGTAGATTCGGTATTTTTTGTTGGTTTTTATTGAGTAGATATACATTTGGGAGACTGTGTATCACATTTCTTCTAGGCAGAACATTTGTCACCAGAGTTGGTATTTTTGTCATTTATAAATTTTCTCGCTTCAGTCTTTGTCTAAGAATATTTCTGTTTTTCTTTCTGTGAGTTCTCAGGTTTTTGTGTTGAATATATCTATATTTCAAGAGATTTGATATTGGTCTGAGAATACTGGTATTCATTGGAGGATTTCTTTTCTGGTGGAGTATGTTTTATTATCTATGGCTTCATGGTATTTTGTACCTTCTTTTTGGGCTGTTTCTTGGTAGATGTTTTTTTCGTAGTTGTCGTATAGTGTATGATAGTAGATTGATTTTGGGCAAAATATGAAGTCATTTAGGGTGGAGAGTTTTATGTATGATTCCATAATTTTTATATAAAAAATATGCTATAGTTTTATTGTAGCATATTTCTAGGAATTTTGGGAAATTAAAAGTAAATAGAAAATTGACAAAATATAACTTATTGAGTATATTTATTTTAAGTACTAATTTTTTATAGATAATATATTTCTTATGTTTTGAGTGGTTTGAACATTATTTGAAAATCTAATTAAGAGAAAGAGAGAAGATAGATACAAAGAGTATATTGTAGAGCTAGAAAGTGTGTATTATGATTATAAGCATGGAAAGCTTATAAGTAGAAGAAAAGAGGTTCAAGATCAATTAAATAGACGGCTAAAAAAAAGAGACGCATGAGAGATTTGAACAAAAGAATTAGAAATAATAGAAAGGTTACAAATAAACATTTTTATTATTGATGAACATTTGAAACATTTAGAAGAATGATGACAAATTGGTGAAAAATGTAGTTTTGATTTCATTGGTTCTACTAGAGAATCTGATTTAGATGAAAATATTCTAAATGTACAAAAAGATAGTAGCTTAAGAACTTTAAGAAAATGTGCTGTAGATTTATGGGATAAAGTTAAGATGAAATCAAAAGAAGGTTCTTGAAAAAGTCAAGGAAAAGAATTAAGGGAGTTAAAGGATTCATACAACACGATTATTTTGATGATAAAAATGAAATCATGAAAGAATATAGATGATATATCAGAAAAAACTACTAAATATGTTATGTCAATTCTAGGTAATGGTGTAATATTAAAAGAGCTTGAAGAAGATTGTAATTTTAATTTTCTTGGTTGTGTTTGGAAGTCTGTTTTATATAAAGTAATTGTAAATGAATATAAAGACTATTCTTTGGAGTGATTAAGAGATGAGGCTATTATTTTATGGAATAAGATTAAATCTAAATCAAATGAAATTCCATGAAAAAAGAAAGAAAAGGAATTAGAAGAACTTATTAATGCATACAATAGTATTATTTTGATGATAAAAATAGAGAAGTGAAAAAAATTAGATGGAATGTTTGATAAGGCGGTAGAATATATTAATGGGAAGAGAAGAGGGGGTGGATAAATTTCAAAAAGTGCTATGTTTTATAGCACTTTTTATTTTGATTAGATTTTGTTTTGTAGGTAATTGTCCCAGTCTTGATTTGAAATTTTCTAAATTTTTCTAATCTCTCAATAAATCAGGTTTTGGGAATTTTGTTGGGATAAAGTCTATTTTAAAAGGTAAATCTAGATTTCTTAGATTTTCTATTTTTTCTTCCATTAAATTATTTTCTACAGAATATTTTATCACTAGTTTCAAATAGGTCTCTAAAATTTTAAGGGGTGGAAAGTTTTCTTTGTTGCTGTACCATTTCATTAAATCTGTATCATTTTTAGAACTGTTGCAATTTTTACAGGCTAGTATTAAATTTGCTCATTCGTCTGTTCATCATTTGTTTTTGGGGATTAAGTGGTCTATTGATAGATTGTTTGGAGTTAGGCAATAAACACATACTTTGTCAGAATGTAGTTTATTTTTTTCGTTGAAAAATAATGATCTGACATTCATTTTTCAGTTTTTTAGACCGTGGTATAGTTTGTTTCTGATTATATAGTGTAGTTGTATGTATGATTTTTGTTTACCTTCTAAGGCTTTTATTGCCATTCAGAGATTTGCATAAGACCGATAGAGTAATTCGGATAAAGTTTGTGGTTTTGGTTCTGGCATTTTTTAGTTTTTTAAGATATTATTTTGCTGAATAAAGTTATCCCAATCTTGATTTGAAATAAATAAATCTGGGCTAGATACTTCTTTTTCTCATTTATTCTTTTTTTCAGTATTTTGTTTTTCCCACTCAGAAATCCTTTCCAAGACTTTTAGCCCTTTCCTTGCAATATTAAAAGCTCCGTTATCATCTCAGTTTTTAGGTAAATATTTTCAGAATTCTTTATTTCTTCTGCTATCAAAAAATGGTTCAACTGGTGAAAATATTATGTCATCTTTTCCCTCTTTTTTCGCCTTTTCTGAATCGTCTGTATTTCTAATCTGACACAATAAAGACCAAAGTTCTATAAAATCACTAAAAAATTTTTTATTTTTATTATCCTCACAATCTAAATCTTTTATTTGCTTTTTTATATCTCAATCAATTTTAATATTATAACTTTCAAATAATTCCTTGAAATTATCAGTTAAATCTTTGTAAGGCTTATATCATCATTTATTTAAATTTAAAAATCTATCCCATTTCCATCTTTCTACACAAGTACAAAGTGTCCATTTTGTTTTTTTAGGAAATTTTGAATCTTTTCAAAGGAAGTCTTTTAAATCATAGGTTATTTCAAATCTGTTTTTTTCTTTGTTAAATAAAATATTCTCAAATTTTAATATGTTTTCTTTATTTACTTTTGCACTCTGCTTTTTTAAGTATAGGTTTGGTCTCCATCAAGTTACGGGATCTATTTTTGATGTGTAAGAAGCTTGTGTGTAAAAAATTATTCAAGTTTGCTTTCACATTTCTCTAAATGTTGTAAATGGTGCTGTTAACTGATATGCTTTTAATAAATTTCAAGCTTTATTTGAGTCTAATTCTCATTTGTTAACAAGAAAGTTTAGTTTATCAATAAGTGCTTTTTCAAGTTGCTGATAAACACTTTTTTCTATTCATCATCTTATTTGTTTGAATCTCATGTTTAGATCTTCAAATATAACTATTGCATTATGTTCAATAATTAAATCTGCTATTTTTCTAACTACTGCTGAGATATATCACTTTTTCAAATCTTTTATTTGTTCGACTTCTTTCCAAGATTGTCTTTCTATTCTTCTTTTTTTCTCTTTGTAATCAAGAAGTAATCAATAATCTTGATAATCTACTAGTTTTCAAGTTTCAACCAATTCATAGTCTATGATATTTCACTCATCATCTCTTTTTTCTTCTATTTTTTTCTCTGCTTTTTGTATATATTCTCAATTATTATCTTTTTGATAAATATGATTTAATGTATCACTTTCAAGTCTTTCTTGTTTTTGGTTTATAACAGAATAATAAGCTAGATGTTTTTCTCATCTATCTATTCAGATTATATTTATATCTTGATTGTTTTTTAAAAATTCCGCAAGAGATGAATTAATATGCTTATTAAAATTGTTTGTTTTGTTTTCTTTAAAATTTAACTGAATAGGAAAATGAAGTAAAATTTTTTCTTTAGAATATCTTTGGTTTTCAATTATTTCTCTGTTAAATTTTCTATTTTTATCTACTTTTTTATCAATTGCCTTAGGTCTAAAAAATACTTCTCATCATCAACTAAGTTTTATATTTACTCAGTTTTTATTTTCTGTATTTTCTTTTTGAAATAATCACTTAAAGTAAGCAGTATGAACATTATCTTTTCAATTTCATTTGTAAATATAATTTTCAGGAGCTATGCTCTCATCTAATTCAAAGTTTTTATTGTAAATCTGGAATAAATAAATTCTTTTTTCTTCTGTAAGTTTTAAAAGTTCATCATAATTTATTTCTTCCCAATCTGGTTTATAACATGATTTTTCAACATCTCTATAGAATTCTGCTATATTTCCATATTTATCACTATCTTTCCAAACAAAATTAAAGTGTTTATAAGATTCATGTCTAGTAAATCATATTTTAAAATAATCAATAAGCTTTACTAAATATGGTTTGTGTAGATTTGGATTTTTTTTATCAGGAGAAAAAAGTCTATTATCATAAATATCAATTATATCATTAATTGGTAAATTAAGTTCTGAAACAGAAGGTGCAAAATTGTCTCATTTTGATCTTATAAAAAGTCTTGGAGTGTTTTTATTATCAGGTTTTTGAAAGTCATAAATAAACCTTTTTGCTACATTATTGTTTTCAATTTTATGTAATCTATCAACTTCTGATTTATTTAATTTTGTTCAATTTATTATTCATAAATAATATAAGTTTCATTTCTTAAGAATATATGATCAATATGTTTCAAAATCTTTATCCCATCATTTTAATAAACTTGAACTTTCAAAATTTAGTTTCCATTTTTTACTATCATCCCAAGGCTTCTTAGCAAGAAAGTTTCTTATTAGATTATAAGGAACTATTATTTCTTCATAAGCATTATTATAAAATTCACGGTATCAATATTCTTTTTTTTCTTCATTCCACTCTTTGTCATAAAAATCACTATTTAGTTCATAATTATTATCCCATTCTCTCTTTTTTTCTACTGCAAAATACTTTCACATCTGATAAATAACTTTACTTAAATCAGCGAAATCTTTAATTTTTACTCTAGCTTCTTCATTTAAATCAAAGTTTTCTAATAACTTTTCTAGATTTGTTTTAGCTATATTATATCAAATTTCTTTTTCTTTTCAGTTCACATCCTTTATGGTTTTTGAAAGCAAACTATTAAATTCATATTTAAAAATTTCACAAAATTCATTCCATAAGTTACTTATATTTTTTTCTAAGAATCAGTTAATTAAGGTTCAATCTTCATCATATTCTTTATAATATCTAGCTTTCCAAAATAATTCTTCTTCATCGTATTTTTCAAAAGATATTTTTATATAATACAATGGTATAAAGTCAGGAAATTTATAAGAATCTTCTTTTTTATCATAGTCTTTTGTTGCTAAAAGTTTATCTTCTCTCATTACTTCAAACAAATTTCACTCAAAAGCTTTTGTTTTATCTGTAAATTTATGACTTATTGTATTTAATGCTAGTTTGGATATATATATTTTTTTATAATCTTCATCAGAATAATTTCAAAGATTTTCAAATACATATTTTAAAATATCTACTTTTTTATTTGAGTTTTCAAAAAATGCTTTTAATTCCTTTTTTAATTCATCGTCATCTTTTATTTGTTTTATAAATTCTTCTTTATCTTCACTTAAGATTTGTTTATCAAGCTTTTGTAAATATTGAGGCTTATCTCAAGAATGATCTTGTCTATATTTGTTTATGTATTCATTTACTCAAGGTATTTTTTTGTGATTATCTACTACTTTTCATCAAATTATGTCATTATAGAATTGTATTCCTTCTTGAAGAATACATTTGTTATAAAAATCTAAATCAAATATTTCATCTAAAGAAACATCTAACTCACTTTCTAACTTTTTTATATCAATTTTATCTTTTATTTTATTAAAAGCTTCTAGATTATCACAAAATCTTTTTAAATTTTGGTCAATGATTCTAGTGGCTAAAGCTGTTGATGTTCAGTCATCTTTGTATAAATTTTTTCTTGTTTCAAAAAATTTCGTTAAGTATCAAAGCCATTTATTCCAGTCATCAAAGATAGAAATATGCTCTCAAGTTTTTTCATCTTTATAAATTTCTCAAGTCTCTTTATTTGTTAAATAAATATCTCATATTCATTCAAACTTTTTCTTCATTAAATTAAAAATTTCTTTTTCAAATAAGAAATTTGTGTCTTGTTTTTTGAATTTAAAATCAGGAAAATCTTTTAAATATTCTTCTGATTTTTTGTTAAATATTTCTAGAATTTGCTTTCTTAGATTCTTTTCTTCATCTGTTTTTTCTTTTTCCTTATCTTTATTTTTTCTATCATTTTTAAACAACTTATATTTTTCTTGATATTTTAAGTATTTTAAATCTATTCAAGATAAAGAAAAGTTTATAAAGTCACGGTGTAATTTATCAAAATATGGCTTAACCTGTTCATACTTATCCCTTCTTTGTTTATCAATTCAAAAAACATTATTCTCCTCCAACAATTTCACAGTCTCCCCCACTGGCTTCAACTCAAACCTCAAAGTTTTACTAATCTCATACAAATTTGTAAAATCACTGAAACTTTTATTAGTCATAAGCGAAAAAATAAAAAAGATAAAATATATTTGTACTATATACTTTATCTTTAAAAATCCAAGCTAAAATTATTTTTCCCTTTGCAAAATCTTTATTTTATTTTCTATAAAACTCTATATCTTCAATAATCCTAATTTTATTTTCTTTATCTTCAAAATAATCAACAAACAATCTAAAATTTCAAACTGAGATTATGACAGACAAATCATTATCTTCTGATATTTTCTTTCACAAAATTGTATCCTCTGTAAAAACTTTTTCTAAAGAACCATAAATATTATCTTTAAAGTTTCTAGATATTTCAATATAACTTTCTTCAATCTTATAAACATTATCAATTCAAGAATCAACAAATATACTAAGAAACTTGTTTAAATAAGAATCTATAAAATTAGATATTTTGCCTGATACTTTTGAATCTAATTTTAATTTAAACATATTGAGTATCATTAAAACTTATATTTTGTTCCTTTTGCATTTCTATAACTTTCTTTGAAAATTTTTTTGCATTCTTTTTTATATCTTCATCTGTTATTTTTTTTGCTTCTTCTAGAGTAAGATGAGTCATAAGACAGTTAATTAAAAATTAATAAACTTATTTTAGCTATTTACCAGATAAATGCAAATCTATTATAGTTTCCCCAAAATTTCA
>DJMN01000003.1 GCA_002435385.1 Patescibacteria group bacterium UBA6489 | reverse complement strand
TTATGGATTTTTTAGACAGCCTCTTACAAAATCTTTGTTTATTCCAACAATTCGCAAATCCTTATGAAATTTTGGGGAAACTATAAAAGATTATAAAAAAACTTGATTTTTTATAATAACTTCTTATTCTAAACTTTAGAAATAAGGTTTTTTTTAAATTCTTTTTGTTCTCTTTGATTCTTTCACATGTTATTCATGTTTTCATAAGTAGAAAAAGAAAGAAATAAAAAATTATTTCAAACTTTTTATTTTTTTATTATGTGTTTTTTTATGGAAACTAACAAACTATTTGTTGGAGGTCTTTCTTGGAATCTTACTTGGCAAGACCTAAAAGATGCTTTTGGACAACATGGAGAAGTTGTTTATACAAAAGTAATTATGGACAGAGAAACTGGTAAATCAAGAGGTTTTTGATTTGTTGAGTTTGCTTCAGTAGAGGATGCAGTAAAAGCTAAAGAAGCTATGGACTGAGCAGAACTTGATGGTAGACCAATAAAAGTAGACTTTGCTCAAGAGAAAAAAGAAGACTAATATTATGTCATCAAATAAAAAATAGAGTTACTAATTAGTAGCTCTATTTTTTATTTCTATAAATTATATTTTCATTATAAGATTCAAACATAAAAATATTCATCCAGAAATAAACGCAACAACAGGAACAGTTATAAACCAAGCAGCAATTATCTTTGTAACCATTGATCTTTTTACATATTTTTCTTTAGGATTCTTTATCTTTCTATCTAACAATTCTCTAAGAAGTCACACTCCAAAAATTCAACCTATAGCTATATGAGTTGAACTAACAGGTAATCATAATTGACTAGCTAAAATTACAGTAACAGCAGCAGATAAAGCTATACAGAAAGCTCTTATTTGATCTATTTCAGTTATTTCACTTCATACGGTTTTTATAATTCTTGGTCAAAATAAACTAAGTCAAATGGCTATACCAAAAGCTCATATAAACATAATCCACAAGGGAATAGTTACACTAGAAGATATACCATGATTAATAACAGCATCAAATATTCCAGATAAAGGTCATATTGCATTAGCTACATCGTTAGCTCAGTGAGCAAATGTTAACAATCATACTCAAAAAATTAAAGGGATAACAAAAAGCTTATTTATAGAATCTCTGTTATTTTCTATTTTTTTAGCTTTTTTCTTTAAATATCATTTTACAACAAAAAATACAACAATAGAAACTATTAATCAAAAAGTAGCGGCATTGTAAAACTCCATAGATAATTTAGTATGTTTTAGTCATTTTATTATTAAATAAGTAGAAAAAGCCCAAGACATTATTGCTACATATATTGGAACCCATATCCTTGCAGCTTTAACCTTATTTTTCTGAAAGATAATAGTCTTTTTTATAGAAAATAAAAAAGCCGCTGCGATTAATCCTCACAATATAGGAGAAATAATCCAGCTGGCTACTATTTTTCATACCGTTAACCAAGAAACAACTTTAAATCATAAGGCGGCTATTCAGGATCACATGACTGCTCAAACTATAGCATGAGTTGTAGAAACTGGTGCTTTAAGGTACGTTGCTATATTTAACCATAAGGCACCAGCTGTTAAAGCTGCAATCATTGCATATATGTACATATCAACATTTCAATTGAATCAAGAAATATCAATTATTTTATCTTTTACAGTTCATACAACTTCTCATCAGGCTAAAACCGCTCAAAGTATGTTTCATAGAGCAGCGATAACAATAGCCCATTTTAATTTTAATGCTTTAGCACCTACAGCAGGTCAAACACTATTAGCAACATCATTAGCTCAAATATTTACTGCCATGTAGGCTCAAAGAAAAGCAGCAAATAAAACAAAATAATCAGGAACAACTCACAAGTAGACTCAACCCATAACACAAACAAAAAACAATATACAATACAAGTATCTCATATTTTTTATGTTAAATTATAAACTTGTATTTTCATTATTATTACTTTGTTATTTCTTCAAAGTCTTTTTTAGTAAATTCAGTTTACTTTGAGATTAATTTATTTGATAATATATTAACTTAAACTACCCAAGTTAATATTGAAAAAATACCTCATGATATCAAAGCAGCAATAGGAAGGGTAATAAACCAAGCTGCTACAATTCTCTTTACTAATTTTCTTTCAACATATTTTTCTTTTGGAGATTTTATTTTTCGATCTAACCATTCCCTAAAAAGTCAGATTCAAAATACTCAACCTATAGCAACATGAGTAGAGCTTACAGGAAGTCCTAACTGACTCGCAAATATAACAGTTGTTGCTGTAGCTAAAGCAATACAAAAAGCTCTAATTTGATCAATTTCAGTTATCTGGGTTCATACAGTTTTTATAATTCTAGGTCAAAATAAGGACAGTCATAAAGCTATTCAAGAAGCTCACAAACACATAATCCAAAAAGGAATTGAAACATTAGATGATATATTCTCTTTAATAACAGCATCATAAATTCCAACGAGAGGTCATATGGCATTAGCTACATCATTAGCTCAGTGAGCAAATGTTAGCAATCATACTCAAAAAATTAAAGGAACTCCAAATAAGCTACTTATAGAGTTATTATTATTTTCTAGATTCTTAGCCTTTTCTCTCAAATACCACTTTATTATAATAAATCCAAACAAAGCAATTAAAAGTCATACAGCACTAGCATGAGAAAAGTCCATTTTAAATGCAGTATTATTTAATCATTTTACAATCAAATAAGTAGAAAAAACCCAAGACATAATACTAACATATATAGGAACCCAAAACTTTGCAGCTTTAACCATATTTTTTTTCAAAGTAATATTCTCTCTAATTGATAGAAAAAATAAAGCAGCCACTAGTCATCATATTAAAGGGGAGATTATCCAGCTAACAACTATTTCTCACACAGTTCACCGTGAAACTACATCAAATCACAATGCCATTATTCAAGCTCACATAATGGCTCAAACAATTGCATGAGTAGTTGATACAGGGGCTCTAAAATATGTGGCAACATTTAACCATATAGCAGCAGCAAGCAGGGAAGAAAGCATTATCTGTATATACATATCAACATTCCCATCTAGTTTAGAAATATCAATTATTTCTCCTTTTACAGTTCCTACAACATCTCATCACGCTAAAGTTGCTCAAAGTATATTTCATATGGCAGCAATAATTATTGCCCACTTAAGTTTAAGTGATCTCGAACCTACAGCAGGTCAAACACTGTTCGCAACATCATTAGCTCATATATTTACAGCCATGTAAATTCATAATAGAGTAGAAAGCAAAATAATGAACTTTGGAGAAATGAAAAAGTAAACAAATATTAGAACAAAAAGAAAAAATAATGTAGAATATAAATATTTCATAATAATTTTACTAAACAGTAAACTTGCATTTTTATTATAATAGTTTAATATTTTATCGTATAATTTTTTCTAAAAAAGTATTTACAATTATATTATTTATTTAATAGTAAAAATGAATTCAAAAATAAATGAAATATTAAAAGAAATAGAATCAAAAAAAAAGGAATTAGTGAAGGAATATGAAAAATTAAAAGACAGATATGATTTTTCTTTCAAAAAGTGAAAGATTATATTTACAGAAAAAGCAAAGGAATTTAATAAACGATATAGAGATTCAATTTTGAGATATATATTTGACTCAAGAATAAAGGATATACTGTCAATTCCTTTTATATGGAGCGTTTTATTGCCAGTTCTTGTTTTAGATTTATTTGTAACAGTCTATCATTATGTATGTTTTAAATTTCTTTACGATATTCCACTTGTGAGTAGAAAGGATTACATAGTATTTGATAGAAAACATTTAGATTATTTAAATATTTTTCAAAAAATATATTGTATCTATTGTTCTTATGTAAATTGATTTCTAGCCTATGCTGTAGAAGTTGCAGGAAGAACAGAGAAGTACTGGTGTCCCATAAAGCATGCTCAGAGAAATGGAAATGGACATAATTGGGAAAAATACTTTGCTGATTATTGAGATGCTGAAGAATTTAAAAGACTTTATGATAGTCATGAATGCTTTAATTCAATAAGATGAAAACAAGAAGAAAATAACAAGTAAAAATGTGATAAAAAATAAAAAAAGAAGATTTTTTAAAAAATCTTCTTTTTTGTTAACTATTTAGATTCCTTATTAATCTCTAATCAGTATTCTTTTTCAACAACATTATATTTATATCCCTTATCCTCATAATTTGATTCATCTATCTCTTTAAATGTTTCAGAATCAGCTCCCTCAAGTTTTGTCATTCATTTTCCTTCTCAAAAGAAAACTCATTCATCATTTACTGTAAAATATCATACAACCTTATTTTCAAGCACCTTTTCTTGAGAACCCTCTTTAATATCTTCTATTTTTGGATTTGGCTCAGTTATTTTTTCTCATTCTCATCATTCTAAATTTGATTCAGAATCTTTATTCTCAACTACATCAGCAGTTCAAGAAGAAATCTTATTTACACCTTCACTATCAGAAGATCAAGTTCAAATTTCTTTCTCACCTAAAACCAAACTACCAGATTCTACACTTCAAGAAGTTGTTATGGTTTTATCCTCATTCACTCAAGTATTATCACTTATTTTATTTGATACATTTACATTATCACTAACTAAATTATCTCATGAACTGGTTACATTCTCATTAGCTTTTCTTTTTTCCTCACAAGAAGGTATAATAAACATAAAAAGTAACACAATAAAAACTACTAGAACCACAAATATAGAAATTATGTATTTCATTGATTTCATAGTATGTTTTTTAAAAATATAAATAAAAAATTAACTTCCTAATATTCTATATTATATTCACTTTTAGTTTTATGCAAAAAAAATAATCTTTGAAAAATTTATTTATATTGTATTTATTATGTTATAATATAAATAAATTTTAAATTCTGTAAGTACTTAAGTTATCAACAATCTTTAAAACTCTTTTATGGTTTGGTGCAATTATTCATTTTTTTTCAAAACTATTAAGTATATAGAACAATTCATCAAAAAGAATTGAAGTAAGAATTTTCTTATTGGTTCAAGATTCTGATAATTTTATAATAAGTCATGTGATTTCATTTATAGTTCATATAGCTCAAGGTAAGGATATAAATAAATCTCATTCATCTATGAATTTTTTTACTCTAGTATCATTATCCTTCAAAAATTCAACATCTACTCAATTTCATTCATCATATTTTCTATACTCTTCTGTTGAATATCATTTTATTTTTATTCAGACTTCTCTAGATACATCAACAACAATCTTCATGATTCAGTAATATCCTCCTCAAAATAAAATAGTTTTAATTTTCTCTCTATTATTTTTTAGAAAGTCATAAAGTTCATCAGCTATTTTCTCAGAGATACTTTCATTAGCTTGACTTCAACATAATATAACTAAATTTTGTTTATTCATATAAAAAATAAAAAAAAGTAATCTGTATAAATATAAAAGATTACTTTTTTATGTCAATTTTTTATTTTTAGTTACTACTCTTTACTTCTTCGTCTTCTTTGAAAATTTTCCCCCACAATTTTTTAAAAGATAGAGTTAAATCATTCTCAATGATTTTTCAGGCAACAAAATCGTCTTCTAAATAGGGAAGATGATCTTTATCACATTCTGAAAAACAATTTCTAGAATCTGAACTATTATTTCTATTATCTCACATTACAAAGTAACTGTTTTTAGGAACAAAAAAAGTAAAACTCTTAGTTCTTCAAGTAACATAAGTATTTCATTTATTTTCTTCTCATAAAAATTTTTCATTTAACTTTGTAAAATCATCTTCTCACTTTTTCTTTAGAAATACCTCTCATTTATCAATTTTCACAGCATCTCACTCTATTCAAATAACTCTTTTTACATTCAAAGGATTTTCAACTTCAACATCTTCTTCTTGCTCAAATTCATAAACAACAAAATCTCATCTATTAACACTAAGTATGCCAAAAAATAGATTTGTATAAAGAAATTTCTCTCAATCCTCAATAGTAGGCGACATTGAATCTCATGAAAAAGTAACAATTCAGAAAAAATAAAATAAAAGTAAAACAATTGCAACAAAAGCCAACAATAAATTTTTCATACCTTATGTTATTTACATAATAAACATCCGACATACTTTACATATCTTCAATATATAAAAAAAACGTAAAAATCAAAATCGTTATTAGAAAAATAAGTAGACTTTTCCTAATAACGATTTTACATTAATTAAGGTATTGGTTTATTTCTATAATTAAATTTTGATAAAGTGTTAAAATTTTTATGAAATTAGTTAACTGTGAATAAGTGCAAAAAAATTATTGAATTATAAAATTTTTTCATTCACTTTTTATGTTTAGACTTTCTGTGTCTACATATTTATGAGGATTATTACTTATATCCAAAGCTATCTGTCTAGCCATTACAGTAACTTCTCAATCTCACAAATCATCTTTTATCTTGTTCCTTACTTTTTTATAAATAATAGCTAAGGTTTTAAATCATATAGTGATTAATTCATTAAAATCATTTTCATCTTTTACGATTTGTTTTAAGTTTGAAAAAATTGCAGGAGAATAATAAACTAAAATAGATGATTTATCTCATAATCAAGAAATCGTCATTTCTTGATTTAATATATTTTTAGTTTCTATATCTAACTTATTAAACACATTATCTAGTTTTTCTGTTTCATCTTTGTCTGATTTTAACATTGAAGATAATCTTTTTACAGGAAATGAAACTTCTTTATCTACTCAAATATATTCAACTCTTTTATCTTGATAATACATATATGCCTCCTCTTCATCCAATTCTCAAGACCTTAATTTGTTTATAGATTCTATAGCAATAGAAAAAGATTGAAAATATTCTTCTGTTATTATTGGGGTTCAGTTCTGTACAGCAGCTCAAGCAACTCAATATACATCAAATAGAAAGTGTATTAAGTAAAAATTCCATGTTTTTTCATCTATATTTTTTAATTTCTTTAATGCATAAGCAGAGTTTTCTCCAAAAATAAATTGTCACATATTAAATCATATATCAAATCATTCTATTATCATTTCTTTATATTCTTTTGATAATGAATTGAAACTAGGAAATAATTCTGGCTCTCTCTTTAAAATAAATCAAGTTAAAACATCATGATCAACCTCTTCAACTCAGTACTTTTCCTTGATTCTATCAACTAAATCTTTATTTTTTAATACATCATTTATTACTAGGTTTACAAGCATTGCATTAAAATCATCAGGACTTTTTATTGTATTAGCAAGTAGTTCTTGTTGTTTAGTAAAAGAATTATTTGTTAATTGAGATGGAAATTTTTTAAGCTGAACCTCTTTATATAAACAATCATTTCACTCAATTGCATGATATAATCATACAATTCCCATAGATGTTCTTTCAATTTCTATAAGTTGTTCTTTACTAAGATTAGGGAAGAAATAACTTCAAATAGTTTTTCCAGAATTTTCTTGATATTTAGTTGCAGTAGATTCTATCTCTCATCTTCATAAAAATTCTTCTATTTCAGGATATCTATCAATAACATGTTTCATTATTATTATTCAAATTCATGTACTAAAATCTATATTATTATAGAATTTGATTTTTGAAGCATCATTTTTTCATCCCATTAAATCCTTATAGTGTGGAATTATCTTATTTAAGTGTTTCAAATCATATTTTTCATCTAGGTATTTTACTCACGAAATCATTATTTCTCTAAATATAGAACTTCTTTTATTAACATCAATAAGAGTTTCTTTTAAAATAATTATAAATGAATCTGTTGCAGTGTTTAATTCCTCTTCTAGCATTCTAATTTCATCCAATATATTTTTTATTTCCAAATTATCTAATTTCTCTCATTTTTCAACAATATTATTAACTTCACCGTTAGTATCATTTTTTGTAAGCTGAAAATGTTTACTTTTAGAATCTTGAAGTTTTCTACTAAGTGTGAATAATCTATTTCAGATTTCTAGTCCTTTAGGATTATTTTTAATTGTTCCATATATTTCTAGTTCAATTAATCTCTTATTTTTTTTATCGTATCATAACTCTTTAATGGTATTATCAAAAGCTTCTCTTATTCTTTGAAAGTATGGAGAGGAAGAAGCAAATGACGTATAATTATTTGCGTTCCATAAAGGAATGGTTAAATCCATCAAATCGGGTGTATATTATTGTTTCATAAAAAATAAATTATAAAAATAGTAAATATTAAATATACTAAAGTAAAAAACGAAGT
>DJMN01000004.1 GCA_002435385.1 Patescibacteria group bacterium UBA6489 | reverse complement strand
TCAAATTTTTGTCGTGTACTTAGTGGTTTTATTAAAAAACCTAAATCAAGTGTTATTAGATTGTTTATCTCTATTTTTATATGTTTTATTGCTTATATGGTATATGTAGAGATTACAAATGATAAACCAATTTTTTATATTATTCAGTTAATATTCTTTTCTTTTATCTATAATTCTGTTATTTTTTTGGTTTTCTTTTTAGCTAGAGAAATAAGCTTAAAGATTAGTAAGAGTAAAAAGTAATATCTTTTATTTTTAAGGTATTTATGTTTTGACATATCTTAATTAAAGAAAAATTAGTTAAATATAAATGAAAGCTTAAAATTTAACAAAAAAATATGTATAACAAACCATTTGTCGTAAGTAAAAAAAAGTGAGAGACTTTTATAAAGTATTATTCTTGAGGGGTAAAAAAATATGATTTACTTGAAGATATTACTTGAGATGAGCAAATTTTTGCTGTGCCTTTTTCTCAGATTAGGGAGAGAGGTTTTGAGGTAAATGATTGAGGGGAAAAGATTATTTCTATAGTTATAGATGAGAAAAAACAATTTAATTTTGAAGAGTTTAGTCAAACCTTTATAGAAAAAGAGTCTAATTTAGAAACAGATTTACAGGAGCATTTTAGTGAGAGTGAGTATAAACAAATAGTAAAAGATATAGTTGAAAAAGAGATTTGAAATGGTGAATGATCTAATTTTTTGATAGCTCAAAAGGTTAGTTCTAAAATAAAGGATTTTGATATAGAGGTTGCTTTATCTATATTTAAAAGATTGTTAGAAGGAGATTATGGTTCTTATCTTCACTATATATTTTTTGATGGAGAGAGAGTTTTTATAGGGGCTAGTCCAGAAAGGAATGTAAGTATTACCCCTCATCCCCTAGTCCCCTCTCCTTTGGGAGTAGAAGGGGAACCTGAAAAGTATAAGGTTAGGATGAATCCTATTTCAGGGACTTTTAAGAAGGCTTGATATAAGAATTATTTAGATTTTAAGGGAGATTTCTTAGATTTCTTGAAGGATCAAAAGGAGATTGATGAGCTTTTTATGGCTACTGATGAGGAGCTTAAAATGATGAGTAATATTTGTTCTAGTTGATGAATAATTGTATGACCTATTTTGAAGGAGATGGCTAATTTGGTTCACAGCGAGTATTTGTTAAGTTGAAATTCTAGTTTAGATAGGATAGAGATATTTAAGCAGAGTATGTGGGCTTCTACTGTGGTTTGAAGTCCTTTGGAAAGTGCTTTTAGGGCTATAAAGAGATATGAGAGTTTTAGTAGGAAATATTATTCAGGTGCTATTTGTTATTTGGAAGAATGATCTCTTGATAGTGCTATAATGATAAGAACTTTACAGTTAGATATGGAGTGAAATTTAGAGGCTTATGTTTGAGCTAGTTTGGTAAAGGATTCTAATCCTAAGAAAGAGTATGAGGAGATAAATATAAAATTGGCTTGAATTGTGAATGCTGTTTTATGAATAAGAAAACAAATGCCTAGTTTTACTAGAGAGTATTATTTAGATGATGAGGTGCAAGAGTTAGTACAGATCAGGAATCAAAATTTAAGTAAAACATGGTTCTTTAAACAAACTAAGCATGTAAATGAGAAGTTAAGAGATAAAAAATGTGTTATCATAAATAATGAGGATGATTTCACAAATATGGTTGCTCATTTACTTAAGTTGATAGGTCTAAATGTTGATATTGTTAGATATAGTGATGTTATTAAAGGCGATCTTATAAATTATGATTATGTACTTGTTTGACCATGACCTGGTAATCCTTTGGATGATAATGATAAGATGAAGAAGAATTTGGAGATAATTAATTATGCTGAAAGTCATGATATAAAGTATTTTTGAATTTGTTTGTGACATCAGTTGATTTGTAGATATAAGTGATTGTATGTTAGGAAAAAGGATAAGACAACTCAATGAGAACAGATAAGGATAGATTTATTTTGAAGGGATGAATTGGTTGCTTTTTATAATACTTTTGCAGGTTTTCATAATGATAAGTCTTCTCCATGAGTTCATACATGAAAAGATGGGGAGGAGATATATGTTTCAAGTAATGATGAGACTTGAGAGGTGTATTCGTTAAGAGGGGAGAATTTCTTTTCTTTTCAGTTTCATCCTGAAAGTATTTTGACTAAGAATGGGTTGGAAATTTTAGAGGAGTTTTTGTTGGGAGTGTAGGTTTTAGTTTTTAGAGACTAAGTTTTGGTTTTTAAGAGGGAAATTAGAGATGAAAATTGAGAACTAAGAATTTAGTGTCTTTATATTTTCTACTATTTTAACTTTATTTAAGCCTAAAATTCTTAAGGAAAAGTTAAATGTACAAATATTTATAAAAAAGAGTTTCTCTATTATGTTAATAATATTAGGAGTTGTTCTTATAGAGATTTATGGTTAGATAATTATTATTTTTAAATTAGAATTTATGGAATTATGGCTTGTCCTTGCTTTTATACCAGCTATTTTTTGGTGAGCTGTTAGTATTTTGTATAAGATTTTTGTTGATAGATATTTAAAAAGCACTTATTCTTTTGTGTTTTTTAGTAATATTTTATCTTTAGGATTTTTGGTTATATTGTTTGTTTTTTGGGATTTTGAATTTATAGATTTGAAATATTTATTTTTAGTTTTTCTTGCTTCTTTAGTCTATATCATAGCGAATTTTTTTTATGCAGAGTCGTTGAAGTTAGAAGAGGCTTCTAGGGTTTCTCCGTTGTTGTCTTTTGCTACTGTTTTTATGGTCTTTTATGATATGTTTATTTTTAATCGAGATATTAATATTTTATGATTGATTTGAATTGTTATTATTTTGCTTGGTTCATTGCTTCTTCTTTCAAATAAATTTACTCTTTGAGTTTTTAGACCAAGAAAAATATTACTTTTGATGATGATTTCTAGTTTTCTGTATTCTATTAATTTTTTGATTTCTATTGTTTTTTTGGAAAAGTATAGTTTTTATTTGTTTGTTACTTATCAGACTCTTTTTCAATTTTTGTTATGTTTGTGTCTTTTGATTTTTAAGAAGCCAAGGAAGAAGATTTTTAAATCTTTTAGGACGATAGATAGAAAGTGAGTCTATTTTTGGCTTGGTTTTACTCAGTTTTTAGATTTTGCTGCATTGTTTGTTTTGCAATATGCTTTAATTTTAGGGGTTTCTTCTTATGTTTTGGCTGTTGGGGAGAGTCAGTATTTGTTTATTTTGATTTTTTCTATTATGCTGACTTTGTTTAAGCCTCATATCTTTAAGGAAAAGATGACGGAAAAGATTCTTTTGAGAAAGAGTTTGTCTATTATTTTAATAATATATTGAGTTACTTTGATACATATGTATGGGTAGTTTTTTAAGTAAACAAAATTAAAATGGAATTATGGTTTTTTTTAGCATTTGTCCCAGCGATATTTTGGGCAATGATTAATATCTTTGATAAGGTTTTTATTGATAGGTATTTAAAGGATGTTTTTTCCTTTACATTTTTTACAAATATATTATCACCGATACTTTTGATTGTATTGATTATTGTTTTCGGTTTCGAGATTGTTGGTATTTATTATGTATTATTAGCTTTTTTAGCTGCTTTTGGATATATATTTACAAATATATTTTATGCTAGAGCTTTGGGGTTAGAGGAAGCTTCTAAAGTGATACCGCTTTTTTCTCTTACTGTTATTTTTACCGTTATTTATGATTTTTTCATTTTTAGTGAAGCTATATCATTATTTTGACTTCTATCCATTTGTTTAATAGTATTTTGAGTATTTGCTTTGGTTTCAGATAAGTTGTCATTGAAGATATTTAAACCAAGGAGGGTTTTGTTTTTGATGTTTTTTGCTAGTTTTTCTTATTCTATTACTTTATTAACTGCTAAGTTATTTTTGGAGAGTTATAGCTTTTATGTTTTCATAACATATCAAGTATTTTTTCAGATAATTATTTGTTTATCATATTTGTTTTTTAAGCCTATTAGAAAGAAGTTGGCTAGAACTATGGAAGGAATAGGAAAGAAGAGAGTTTATCTCTTGATGTGAGTTAATCAGGTTCTTGATTCAACTGCATTATTTGTTATGCAATTTACTTTGTCTATTTGAGTATCTTCCTATGTTTTTGCAGTTTCTATGACTCAGTATATTTTTGTTTTGTTGTTTACTACTTTTTTTACATTGCTTTTTCCTAAGATTTTGAAGGAGGAATTGGATAAGAAAATATTTGCTAAAAAGAGTGTTTCTATAATAATGATAATTGTTTGAGTTATTATGGTTGAGTTGTTGGGGTAGTATTATTTAATTTTTATTATTAACTTATGAACGAAAAGTTATTAAAAATAAAGGAAATAGCAGAGAAAGAACTGAATGTTTGTTCTGCACATGATATTGATCATGTTATGAGGGTTTATAATATAGCTATGAAGTTAGCAAAAGATGAGAATGTTGATGAAGAAGTTATTCAAGCAGCTATATTGTTACATGATATTTGATGACCAAGGGAGATAAATGATCCAACTGGTAATACTGATCATGCTGTTGAGAGTGCTAAAATGGCTTTACCAATTTTAGAGGATTTATGATATTCTAAGGAAAAGATAAAGCATATTCAAGATTGTATTTTGTCTCATAGGTATAGAAACTGAATAGTTCCAAAAAGTAGAGAAGCAGAGATAGTTTTTGATGCTGATAAGTTGGATGCATTGTGAGCTATTTGAACAGCTAGAGCATTTGTTTGGGTTGGAACAAATAAAGCAAAAATTTATAGGGATATAGATTTAGATGAATATATAAAAGAAAATTTAGTTTGATGAGATATTAGGTGAAAAATTAAAGATAAAACTAAGCATTGTCCTAAGTTGATGTATGAAACAAAGGATAAATATTTGATTGATAAGCTTTATACAGAGAAAGCTAAGGAAATAGCTAGGGATAGATTGGAGTTTTCAAAGAATTTTCATGAGAGGTTGGAAAGAGAGGTTAGGGGGGAATTATAATTTTATTTTTTAAATAATTTTTATTTTATGAAAAATAAGTTTATTTTTTTATTATTTTTATTTTTAGCAATTATATTGAGTTGAATATTTGATGTTTCTTTTGCGAACTTTAATGTAGTAGCAGATACATGAATAAAAATTATTGATGATAGGTATTCTAGAGAAGAAAGAAAAATCTTATATTTAGGGGACTTTGAAAAAGTATTTGAGAAATATTTAGAAGGGAAGAAAGATGATACTGATAGATGGATTACTTTTATGTCAATTTTATCAACATTATTTGCTGTTTTTTTTGTTTATAGTTCATTTAAAATTGATAAGGATTTAAAAGAAATGAATGAAAAAGCTTATAATTTTTTGGAAAAGCTAGAAAAAGCTTATAATGAGAAATTGAAAGCCTTGAATGAAAAAGCAGAGAAAGAGAAAGAAGAAATTGATAAGAAAAATGAAGAGGAAAAAGAGGAGTTAAAAAGAGAAAGTGAATTTATAAAGATTATCGATTATTATGCTAAAAGTATTTCTAAGAAATGAGATTATGAAGAGGCAATAAGTTGATTAAGTTGAATGCTAGAGGAAAATTATGTTTTAGAAGATAATGATAAGTATAATAATGTATTATATTATTTATCTAAAGCTTATTATTGAAAGTGGTTAAAAGAGAATTCTAAAGAAGATTTATCTAGAGCTATAATATATGCAAATGAAGCTATTGAAGATTCAAATGATCCGTATAAAAAAATGCTTATAGATAAGTTTAGAGAGTCTGAAGAATAAAGTTTTATTTTTTTAATTTATTTATTATGGTTAAGAAAAATGTTTGGGTATCACCAAATGAGAAGTGATGATGGAGAGTTCACAAAGAATGATGAAAAAAAGATATAGCTCATATATGTACTAAAGAAGAGGCTATTAAAAGAGCTAAAGAAATAGCAAAAAATCAGGAAACTGAATTGATTATTCAAAAAAAAGATTGAAAAATAGGAGAAAGAAATTCTTATTGAAAAGATCCATTTCCTCCAAAAGGATAGTAATATTCTTAAGATTATTGTAAAAAAATTTTTCTATACATGGAATTTAATGTATAGGAGTATATTTTATTAACTATCATTTTATGAACCTAAAAGACCAAATAGTAAATGAATCTTGATACTTTTGAGATTATTGATGAAGATTTATACCAGAACCATTAGTTCCAATAATGGATGAAATAAGAGAAGCATTTTTCAAACTAAAAGATGATGAAAACTTTCTAAAAGATTTAAAAAATCTTTACTCTAGTTATATCTGAAGACCATCACCTCTAACTTATGCTGAAAATCTCACAAAAAAATTATGATGAGCAAAAATTTATCTAAAAAATGAGTGAACAAATCATACTTGAGCTCATAAAATAAACCATTGTGTAGGATAAATACTTGTTGCAAAATATTTATGAAAGAAAAGAATCATTGCAGAAACTTGAGCAGGTCAACATGGACTTGCTACTTCGTCTGTAGCAGCTAAATTAGGCTTAGAGTGTGTTATATATATGTGAAAAAAAGATTATGACAGACAAAGACCAAATGTGTATTATATGGAATTGGCTTGAGCTAAAGTAGTACCAGTCTATGAATGAAATCAAACCCCTAGAATGGCTGTAAACGCAGCACTTAAAGATTTACTAAATCATAGTGATGATTCTTATTATCTTCTTTGAACTGCTTGTTGACCAAATCCATATCCTTCTATGAATGTATTTTTTCAAAAGGTTATATGAGAAGAAGCTAGAAAACAGTTACAAGAACAAGAGTTGCTAACCTCACCCCAACACTCTCCTACAGGAGAGGGAGTTAGAACAATTCTTCCAGATTATTTAGTGGCTTGTGTTGGTGGGGGGAGTAATTCTCAGTGATTGTTTTATGATTTTTTGGATGATGAGAGTGTGAACTTGATTTGAGTAAAAGCAGGTTGAGAGTGAATAGAGTCATGAAAACATGCAGCAAGATTTCAAGAACCTCAAACTTGAGTTGTTGAGTGATTTAAATCTTTTTTCTTACAGAATTGAGATGGGCAAGTAAAGGAAACATCATCTATTTCTGCTTGACTTGATTATTCTGGTGTTAGTCCTCAGTTAACGTATTTACAAAATATTTGAAGAGTTAAAATGACTTATGCAACGGATGAGGATACTTTGCAGGCGGTTAAAATGTTGATGAGGGAAGAAGGGGTTTTACCAGCTCTTGAGTCAGCTCATGCTGTGGCTGAGGCTATAAAATTAGCTCCTACTTTGGATAAAGATAAGATAATTGTTGTTTGAATTTCTGGTAGATGAGATAAAGATTTATTTATAACTGCTCCTAGATTGGATGATAAGTTTATGGGATTTTTGAGGGATTTTGTGGGATAATCTCACCTAGCTTAAAACCTCACCCTAGTCCTCTCCTCAAGGAGAGGGGATAATAGGATTAAAATTTTAAATAAACCACCCCCTAGCCCCCTCCTTGCTAAGGAGGGGGAAATAAGCGAAGTGGAAAAGAAATATAAACAGCGAAGCGAAAAATACCTCCCCTCTCCTTGAGGAGAGGGGAATTCAAGGGGTGAGGTTATTTGAAGAAAAGAGAAATTTTTAAAACTTAAAAATTAAAATTATGAAAAAACAATTTATGACTCATATGGTTTATGGGTATCCAAATCAAGATGAATCTAGAAAAATATTTAAAGTATTAGATAAGTATTCAAAATATATAGAAGTTCAATTTCCTTTTTCTGATCCTATTGCCGATGGTCCAGTTATAGAAAAGGCGAATGGAGTTGCTTTGAAAGCTGATTCTACTACAAAAGCAGCTTTTGAGTTTGTTGAGGAGGTTTGTAAAACAGCAGAATCAAAGGTTCTTATAATGACTTATTATAATATTGTTTTTAATTATTGAGTAGAGGAGTTTGTAAAAAAAGCAAAGGAAATTTGAGTATATGGTTTTATAATTCCGGATCTTCCTTTTGATGAGGAAGATGGTGAAAAAATGTTAAAACTATGTAAAGAAAATGAATTACATTTGATACAAATTGTTTCTCCTAGTTCTGAGGATGAGAGGCTTGAAAAAATCTCAAAATTTGCTACTTGATTTGTTTATGCAATAAGTAGAAATATGACTACTTGAAATAAAACTAAATTTTGAAGTGATTTTGAAGAATATATGGCTAATTTAAGGAGATATTTTGATCTGGAAATCTGAGTTTGATTTGGTATAAAAACTTTAGAAGATGTAGAAAAAGTTTGTGAAATTTGAGATTTCAGTATAATCGGAAGTGAGTTAATTAAGAGATATGAGGTTAATTGAGTTGAGGGAGTTGAGAAATATTTAGATGAAATTATGGTTTAGTAGACGAGGTATTTTATATTATAAAATTTTTTTATGAAAAAAATATTTGTTGTTTTATCTTTGTTTGTTTTATTCTCCAATGGTGTATTTGCTCTAGAAAATGAATCTAAAGAATCTTTAGAAAATGAAATTAGTTTTTTTGAGGAAAAAATAGATGGTAAGTTATTAAGGAGTATAGATAACTTTATTGAAAACAATAAAGAGAATAGGGTATTCTTGTATAAATTAAAAGAAAAGATTCAGAATTCACAGGAAGATATGTCTTTATTATCAGATGAAGAAAAGAACTTCTTAAAATATTTAGAGGCTAGAATAGACTTGATTACTTTAGAACTTACAGAAGAATTAAATAGAAAAGAAGTTATAGTAACCACAGATGCTTTAAATGTGAGAACATGACCTTCAAAAGATTATGAAAAATTAGATATGGTTCATTTATCAGATAAATTTGTTTTATTGGAAGAAAAAGATGGTTGGTGCAGAATAGAAATTTCTGAGTGAACTGAATGATGGGTATCAAGAGAATATGTTGTTATTGTATGAGAGTGAGAAGAATTTAATAATAGTGAATTTTCTAGTGAATTTTGAGAAAAAGTTGTTTCAATAGCTAAAAAATATATATGATATCCTTATAAATATTGAGAAGAATCTCCTGCTAGGTGATTTGATTGTTCAGGTTTTGTTTATTATGTTTTTAAAGAAGCTGGTAAGGATATTGCTAGGACTAGTTCTAGTGAGCTTGCAAAGCAATGAACTTTTGTTAATAGGGATAAGTTAGAAAAATGAGATCTTTTGTTTTTTACTTATTCTTCAACTAGTATTGGGCATGTGTGAATATATATTTGAGATAATCAAGTAATTCATGCTATGACTCCTGCTTTATGAGTGGGAATATCTAGTATAGATTCAGGTTATTTTGCTGAGAGGTATGTGACTGCAAGGAGATTTGAGTAAAATTAGATTTTTAATAAAAAAAATATGAAAAAAATATTAACTTGAATAAAGCCAACTTGAGCTTGAATGCATTTGTGAAATTATTTGTGAATGTTTAAACCGTTTATAGAAAATTCAAAGGGGAAAAAATCTTATTTAATGATAGCTGATTATCATTCTTTGACTTCTGTTCATAGTAAGGGGGAGTTAGAGTTAAATAAGAGAAGAATGCTTGTAGAGCTTTTTTCTCTTTTGCCAGAGGATATGGATATAACTCTTTTTGAACAGTCAAAGGTTACTCATATAAATAATATTACATGGATGCTTTCTAGTGTGACTCCTTATAGTCTTATGCTTAGGGCTCATGCTTTCAAAGATAGTCAGGCTAAAAATAGTGATATAAATATGGCTCTTTTTAATTATCCAGTTTTAATGACTTCTGATATAATTACTTATGATATAGACTTGGTTCCTGTTTGAAAGGATCAGAAACAGCATTTAGAATTTGCTAGAGATATTGCAGATAATTTTAATAAAACTTATGAGACTGATTTATTTAAACTACCAGAGCCATATATTAGTGAAGAGGTTGGACTTATTCCTTGAATAGATTGAAGAAAAATGTCTAAATCTTATAATAATCATCTTCCTATATTTGATGATGAGAAAGTTTTAAAAAAGAGGATAATGAAGATAGTTACTTGAGATGAAGCTTTAGAAGATGTAAAAAATCCAGATAATTGTAATGTATTTGCTTTGATTAAGTTTTTTGCAAGTGAAGAAAAACAAGAAGAAATCAAACAAAAGTATTTGGCTGGTGGTTATTGATATGGTCATGCTAAGCTAGAACTGTTGGATATTTTAGTTAAATATTTTGGAGAAGCTAGGGAAAAATATAAGCGTTATGAAGATGATTTTTCAGAGATAGAGAAGAAACTGAAGAAGTGAAATAGTATTGTTAAATGAATGGCTACTAAGAAATATAATGAAATGATGAGAGTTGTTGGTTTATAAATAAATGGGATAATCGAAAAAAGCTACAAGATTTTGTAGCTTTTTTTATAGTTTTTATCTTAATGAATATATAGTCATAAGAATTCGAATTGAACATACCGAACTAGGATTGAAAATAAATATCAAACAAGAACTGTCCGGAAGTATTTCATATGAGATTGGAATGTATAAATTCATTTCATTTTTCCCATAACTCAAACTCAAGCAGCACTACCAAAGCTTATTAGACTTCAACCTATTCATGCAGTAAGTGTTATAAGTAACCATTGATCAAGTCACATACTAGGGTCCGCTTTTATTACAGCACTCATAACAGGTACATTATCAACAACTGCTGATATAAATCATACTCAGATATTTCATGATGTTTGTCAGATGTATTCATATAGAACTGCTATATAGTGTAAGAATCCTAAATGGTGTAATGCTCAAACTGCAGATAGTATACCAAAGAAGAATAATAGGGTATCATTTTCTATAAGTTTTATACTAGCAAATATATCAAAAGTGATCCGATATCTTCTTCTTTTTAGGAAGTAAGCATATAATTTTAATACAGACAATCAGAATAGCATTCACCACATAGCAGGGAAGTCAAATAATTGATGAGATAGTACAGCCATTATAATTGTACCTATTCCTATACCTATAATTACTTTTGCTCAGTCTTTTAATTTTGGTTTTTCTGCTCATTCCTCAAGTTTAGGTTTTCATTCTGGTAAGAATTTTGATAGTAGAAATCATGTTATTAACCATCAAACTATTGATGCAGGAAATAGGGATACAAATTGGATAAATTCTCATTTTTTGGCAGCCCATACCATTAGTGTTGTTATGTCTCAAAAAGGACTCCAAGCTCATCATGCGTTTGCTGCAACTACAATGCTTATGGCACAAGGGATAAGGAAATTTTTATTATCTTTGTCTATTGTTAGAACTACTGTGGATAAAATTAAGGCAGTAGTTAAGTTGTCAGCTATAGGACTTAGGAAAAATGCTATAGATCAAACAACCCAAAATAGTTTTTTGTAACTCC
This sequence comes from Patescibacteria group bacterium UBA6489, assembly GCA_002435385.1. Taxonomy (GTDB): domain Bacteria; phylum Patescibacteriota; class Gracilibacteria; order BD1-5; family UBA6164; genus UBA6489. The sequence continues at coordinate 114,506 of DJMN01000004.1, read as the reverse complement.
ATCATTTTGATATCAGATTGTATTTTAATACCTCAAATACTCTTCTATCAATAAGAGTTTCAATAAACGTCATTGCTACGAATAGGAAGAAATATATTTCTGAGATTTCTAATATTAGCTCAGATAGTCAGTGTTCTAGAGGTGTTTTATCCATCCCATTGATAGCATAATAAACACCTATTAACATAAAAAGAAAAGTTCACATAAACATAGCAGGTTTTGCTTTGTTTATATTATACTTTTCTTCCATTGCTATAAAATAATATCATACTATGAATATTATAACAGAAACTATTCAAACCCATGTTCAGGTTAGACTTTCTGTCATATGTCCCATTGTTGTTGCTGTTTCAACAAGAGATCCTGTTAGGCTTCCAACCATTTCGTTCATATAATGTAATTAATAATAAAGGAACTTAGATGTTTGAGAAAAGATGTTTTTATATCTAAGTTTTATACCAAAATTTTTTTAGTATCAGGAAATATTAAGCAAAAAAATAAAATAGCAAGTTTTTTGTGATTTTTGTTATTTACAAGTAAAAAACTTTTGACATAAACTGTAAATAGAATAGATTATAAATTATTTTTATTAAAGAAGATTTATAATTATGCCATCTAAATTTTGAAGTATAGATAAATCTGTTTCTAAAAAGTTGATAGAGCATGTGAAAGTGGCTTCTTTTTATATGAAAAATCCTCAGATATCACAGTGTATTGATTGAAGAAGAACTCAGAAAGAAAGTAATTTTTGAATGAGTATACCTTGATGAGGAGTTGGTCAATTAGCTGTTATGCTTTCTGTTCTTGAAGAAACTATCATTTCTAAGGAAAAAGATTTTAAAGAAAAAGCATTGAATATATTGTTTGATGTTGTAGGTTGAGAAGATAATTTATCTTTTCATACAGATGAGATTAGTAAAGATAAATGTAATTGAATTTGATGTGGTCATTTAAGTCTCTTGTTAGAGCCTGAGGCTAGGAAGATTTATTGATTATCAGATGAGAGTACTTCTTTTATTTTGGGTGTTTTAGATTTACATAAAGATAAACCTTTGGTTAATGTTTTGAAGGGATGACATAGTGAGTTGTGAATTTTAAAAGTTTATTCAACACATTATAGTGTTCATGCGAATTATAATTGAAAGCAGTATTTTATTTATACTCCAAATATTGCATTACTTAGGAATATGGAGATAGCAAATAAGATATATAATGAATTTATTTTTTGAACTAGTATAAGTATAACTGTTGAGGCTTTGACTCAGATGTTACAGAGGAAAACGGATTTAAATTTTTATCATACGGTTCATACTCTCGTTCCTGATTTACCAGTTTATAGAGTTAAGCATTCCCTCTGTGGAAATATAAAGTTGTTTAAAAAGATTGCTGATAAGTCGATAGATATTGGGATAAATGATATTCCAAAGTTTAGTTTGTATTAATAAATATAAGATTATGAAAACAAAGATAAATTGAAAAGTTACTACTGTGTTTTGAAATGATATAAATACAGATGATATAATTAGAGCTGATGTCTTGCAGGAATCTACTGATAAGGAGTTTTTTGCTCAATATGCTTTTGAAAAATATGATAGTGAATTTATAAATAGGTGTAAAACTGCCAAGTCAAATGTTGTTATTGCGTGAGAGAATTTTGGTTGTGGTAGCTCAAGAGAACATGCTGTTTATGCTTTGACTTATAATGCTGTAAATATAGTTATAGCTAAGAGCTTTCCAGATATTTTTTATAGGAATTCTATAAATAATGGACTTATCTTGGTTAGGTTTGAAGATATAGACAAATTTAAAAATTGAGATGAGGTAGAAGTGGATTTAGATAAAAAAGAAATTTCTTGTAATGGAAAAATTTATAGTTTTGAAGCACCAGATGATGAGATTTTTATTATGAAAAATGGTGGTCAATTAGGTGTAGTAAAAAACTATATAGAAAATAAGGAAATAAAGATAGTAAAAAAAGAAGAAAATAAAACTGGTGGACAGACAATGGTTGAAAAGATTATTTCAAATCATGTTGGAGAGAAAGTTTTTGCTTGAGATAAAGCTAGTGCTATGCCTATTGATTTGATTTATCTAAATGAGGTTATTGCACCTGCTTCTATTACTTATTTTCTCCATGATTTTTGAGGGGATGCTCCTGTTTGAGATAAGAATTGAATATTTTTAATTCCTGATCATACTGTTCCTTCTAGTTCTATTCAGGTTAGTATTTGAATAAATATGATGAAAAAGTTTGCTGAGAAGCATGGGGTAAAGATGTTTAAGGAGGGGAGAGGTATTGAGCATATTGTTTGAATAGAGGAGGGATATGTTTTACCTGGAAATATTATTTTATGAACTGATAGTCATACTTGTACAAATGGGGCTATGAATTGTTTTTCTATATGAGCTTGAACAACAGATGCAGAATATGCCATAGCTTCGTGAGCTATGTTTAATGTGGAAGTTCCTGAATCAATAAGAATCAATTTAACTTGAGAGCTACAAAAATGAGTTTATGCAAAAGATATTGTTTTAGAATTGCTTAGAATATTTGGAGCTGGTTGAGCAAGTAAGAGAGTTATGGAATTTCACGGAGAAGGTGTTTCAAGTTTAGGTATGGATGCTAGAACTACTATAGCAAATATGGCTGTAGAAATGAGTGCTAGGACTGCTATTTTTGCTTATGATGAGGAGGTTGAAAAAAATATTAAAAATCCAAAGTATGAGTATAAAAAAATAGAGGCTGATGAAGATGCAGAATATAGTGATGTTGTTGAGATTAATTTAAGTGAGTTAGAGCCTAATGTTGCTTTTCCTCATAAACCAGCAAATGTTTGTAAAATTGTTGATTTGGAAAAACAAATAGAAAAATCTCAAGAAGTGGATTCTTTGGATTTTCCAGCAGTGAAGAAGGAGGATACAAAAATTAATGAATGTTTCCTATGAGCTTGTACTAATGGTAAGTATGATGATATGGTAGTAGCTGCTAAGATTTTAAAATGAAGGAATATTCATGATGATGTGACGTTTGTAATAATTCCTGCTTCTGATGAGATTTATAAGAAGTGCTTGAAGAATGGTATTATAGAGACTTTTGTAGAAGCTTGAGCTTTGGTTGAGTCTCCTAATTGTTGAAAATGTTTTGGTAAACATATGTGAGTAACTGGTCCTACAGGTAGGATTATGTCAACTTCTAATAGAAATTATAAATGAAGGATGTGAGCGGCTGAGGCATTTATTTTCTTGGCTTCTCCTGCTAGTGTTGCTGCTAGTGCTGTTGCTGGGGAGATCGTTGACCCAAGAGAGTATTTGTAAGGATTTATATTATGAAAAAAAAGAAACTAAAATTTTTTAGTTTCTTTCTTGTTTGTGTATATTTGTTTAATCTTAATCCTCATCTTCTTCGGAATCATTTATAGATCATTCATGAATGCTTATAGTTGATATTTTTTCTTTTGTTCTATTTGGTCTATGTACATAGGTTAGTTTTATCATTCATGCTCAACTTTCATCATCGGGATCTTTATCGTTAGCCGCACCTAGTCATCCATCAGTTAGTATTGTTATATTTCCAAAGTTAAGTATGTTTCATATAATTCAATTATGTTTTGATTGAATAGATTTTAGTTTATTTATAGGTATATTTTTGAAGCTTGATTTTAATATTCACTTTTGTTTATATGTCATTATTTCTTCAGGTGTAACTAAGCAAAAGTCCATTTTATAATTTAGATAGACTCTATAGACTTTATAGAGTATTATTATTGATAAGAGTATCCATGAGATTAATAGTGTATTGGCTCAAGTTATAAAGTATTGGTATATGAATAGATATGCATAATAGTAAAATAGTATACTAAATCATATGTGTAGGGTTAGTGTTATAAATCATTTAAAAAACCAAAAAAAGAAAGATCTTGTTATAAGTAAAACTTTATCTTCTCAAAAAGAGTTTCTAAGTTTATCATATTTTTTTTGTTTCAGTTTAGTATCAAAGCTATGAAAAATTTTCATAAAGACTTTATTATTTAGGTAAACTTTTTATAAAAATATAATGGAAACTAAAATTTATACAAAAGAAAATATTTTTATCTAGTTTGGTAAAAAGTTATTTATTAGTATTTCAATCAAAAAAAATATTGGTGTACAAGCAAATAATGTTATCATAAAAATTGTAAATTTTTTATTTTCATTCTTTAAATATTTTATTTCTTTATCGTTGAAATCTTCTGATGAATATGTGAAAGAGCTAAATTTCCATCTATTTACGAATCAATACTTATTTAGCATTTTTTCATATTTTTCAGGATATTTATCTTGTATTAGATTTTTTAATTGGAAACTCTTGTATAGAGAGACTGGAATTATAAGTATGAAATAAATGAAGTATGCAATGTGGATTGGTACTTTTTCTAAAATAGGAATATTTAGAAGTTTTGCGATAATCAGTATTCAAAAGATTAGTATTAAGGAAATCCAGTATTTTTCTGTAGTTGATCTGTTATTTTTCATAGGAAACTAAATTAGGTAATAGTATTTAATAGTTATTTAGGTTATTTTTTAGTAAATGATATATTTAGATTTTATTTTTTTTGGTATAAAAGTAAAAAATTTTGCTACAATTAGATTTTTTAGTAAAATAATAAATAAATTTTACAATATAACATTTTTTACTATGAAAACATATAAAGTTGCTGTTTTACCAGGTGATGGTATAGGTCCTGAAGTTTGTGATGAGGCTATAAAAGTTTTGGATAAGATCTGAGAACTATATAATGTAAATTTTGAAAAGAAGTTTGGTTTAATTGGTTGAGCAGCTTGGCCAAAGTATAAAAATCATTTCCCTGATGAAACAAAGGAGGTTTGTGATTGGTCAGATGGTGTTTTATTTGGTTCTGTTTGAGGACCAGTGGATGCACAGTTTGAACCTCAATGGAAGGATTGTGAGAGAAATTCTATTTTGGCTATTAGAAAATATTTAGGTTTAACAGTAAACATTAGACCTTCTAAGGTTTGGTCAAAATTATCTCACTTATCAGTTTTAAAGGCTGAGAAAATTCCAGAAAAATGACTTGATATAGTTACCTTTAGAGAATTGTCTGGAGGGTTGTATTTTGGTGAACATACTATGTATGAGGAGGATTGAGTTAGGAAGGCTAGAGATATTTGTAATTATGATGAAGAGACTATTAGGCATATAGCTAGGTTTTGTTTTGAGTCTGCTAAACAGTCTGGGAAGAAAATATCTGTTGTTGATAAGGCTAATGTACTTGATAGTTCTAGACTTTGGAGAATAGTTGTGGATGAGGTAGCAAAGGATTTTCCAGAGGTTAAATATGAATATGTTTTAGTGGATAATTGTGCAATGCAGCTTGTAAAGAATCCTGATTGGTTTGAATATATTTTAACAGAGAATTTGTTTGGTGATATTTTATCTGATTTGACTTCTACTTTTGCTTGAAGTTTAGGTTTACTTGCTAGTGCTTCGTTTAATAAAGAAGGTTTTGGTATGTATGAGCCATCTGGAGGTTCTGCTCCAAAATATACAGGTTTAAATAAGATTAATCCTATTGCTCAGATTTTATGTGTTGCTATGATGCTTAGGTTTTCTTTTGGTATGGAGGATGCTGCTGTTTCTGTAGAGAATGCAGTTAATCAGGCTATAGATGATGGTTATAGGACTTATGATATATTTAGAGAATTGGAGGGGGAGAAGAAAGTTGGGACTAAAGAGATGGGGGATGCGATTGTGGAGAGGTTGAGGTAAGATTCCCCCTAGCCCCCTCCTTAAAAAGGAGGGAGAATATTTTTAGGTTTATTAATAGAATTTTATATTATGAAATTATTACTAACATCTTCTTGAATTACAAATAAATCAATAGAGAGGGCTTTGTTTAGTTTAATTAATAAAAGGTCAGAAGAGCTGACTGTGGTTTATATTCCAACTGCTTCAAATATTATAACTTGAGATAAAGGTTGGGCTATTGATAGTTTAATAAAATTAAAAGGATTAAATTTTAAATCTATTGAAATTACAGATATTTCTGCTGTTGATTCAGCTATATGGAAACAAAGCATTGAAAATGCTGATATAATATTTTTTGAATGATGAGATACTTATTATTTGATTGAATGGTTAAATAAATCAGGGTTAACAAAGTTAATGAAAAAATTGTTAGAGGATAAAGTTTATGTTGGAGTTAGTGCTTGAAGTATGGTAGCAAACAAAAATTTGAATTTATGTATGTCAAAGGATATTTATTGAGATTGGGCTAATGATTATGAATTAAAGTGATTGGAATTAGTTGATTTTCTTATATTTCCACATTTAAATTCTGATTTAGATTATTTTAAAAATCGTAAAAAGGATTTTATAGAGTATGCTTTTAGGGATGTGAAAGATAAAATTTATGTTTTAGATGATGATTCAGCTGTTTTGGTTGTGGATGATAAGGTTGAGGTGGTTAGTGAGGGAGAGTATTTTGTTATAAACGAATAGGAGTATTGCTTAAGTGAGTAGTGTTTTTATATTATTTGTTTTTTTAGTATTTAAAGTTTTTTAAAAATAGGTTGAGGTGGATATGTTGAAGTAGTTTTTAGTTTTAATTTTTATTAGGATGAAAGGAAAGAAAATAGTTACAATAATGATATTTGTTTTTTGATGATTATTACTACTTGTTACAATAGATTTAGTAGTGAACTGATTATTTTGAACTTATTCACTTGTGGGAAACATTGATTGTTATATGAGTAATGGAGTATATGAAATAGCTACTCCTGAAGGTGATTGTCCTCATAATTCTGAAACTATTGGAAGATATGTTTGTAATCCTAAAAAGTGCTATGCTGGGTAATTTTTAAATTATTTTTTATGAGAACTGTTTGATTAATAATTAAAAATAAACAAATTTTATTAATTCATAGGTTTTGTGATGGTAAGGAATATTATATATTACCTTGATGATGAGTTGAAAATCATGAAAGTATAGAGGATGCCTTAATTAGAGAGATGAGGGAGGAAGCAAATTTAGATATAAAAATTGAGAAGAAGTTATGGGGGTATAAAGATGATTTTGATGGTAGAATTAATCATTTTTTTCTTATTACAGAATTTTTTTGAGATTTAAAATTATGATGACCTGAAAGTGAAAGAGACTGTGAAAGTGATAGATATATTTTAGAATGGCATGATATTAAAGAATTAAAGAATCTTTTATTTTTTCCAGAAGATATAAAGGATAAAATAGTAGAAAATTTTGGATTTTAAGTTTAAATAAATCTTCTAAATAAGATTATGTTATATAAATAATATTTTGTGGTTTGTTTGATGGCTAATGTTATGTTCTTAAGAATCTCAGTTGATACATATCAGAAAGATTTTAAATATTTTTTTTGTTATATCAGTTTTTTTAGTATCATCTTTTTATAAAAAATAGTGTTAGTTATATGTGGTATTTTATCATTGTTTATCTAATGCATTATGAACAAAAAATTTCCTAAACCAAATTTGGTTACTTCTAAGTGTTTAAATTTTGATAATTGTAGGTTTAATTGAGCTGTGATAAATGATGACTTTTTGTTGAAGTTGAGAGAGTTTGTGAATTTTATCCCTGTTTGTCCTGAGATGGCTATTTGACTTGGTATGCCAAGAATGCCACTTAGGCTTTTTAGAGATGAGAATGAAAATATAAGGCTTTATCAGCCTTGAAGTGATGTAGATTGTACAGAGAAGATGAATGATTTTTGTAAGGATTTTTTGAGTTCTCAAGGTGAAATAGATTGATTTGTTATAAAGAATCGTTCTCCTAGTTGTGGTCTTAGAGATGTAAAGGTTTACAACAAAAAGGATTCTCATGTATCAGAGAGAAGTTGAAATTGATTATTTGGACAAAATATCATAGATATTTTTTGAAATACTCCTGTTGAAGATGAGGGTAGGTTAAAGAATTTTAGAATTAGGGAGAGTTTTTTGACTAAGATTTTTTGTTTGGCTAGATTTAGGAATATTAAAGAGGAAAATGATATAAGTTTACTTCAAAAGTTTCAGGCTAATAATAAATATTTGTTTATGTCTTATTCTCAGGATAAGTTAAATGTCTTGGGGAAGATTATTGCAAGTTATGATAAGACTAATTTAGAGGAGATTTATAAGGATTATTATGATGAGTTGTTAAGTTTGTTTGCAACTCCGAGTAATACTTGAAAGATTATTAATGTTTTTAGTCATGTTTTTGGATATTTTAAGAATACTTGTTCATCTAAGGAAAAGGAGTTTTTTAGTGAGACTTTGGAGGTTTATAGGGAAGGGAGAATTCCAACGAGTTCTGTTGTGTATATGCTTAAGACTTGGGCTTTGAGGGATGGGGTAGAGTATGTTTTAGATCAAAGTTTGTTAGAGCCTTATCCTAGTGAGTTGGTGGAGTTGAGTCAGAGTGGGAAGATATTGGTTTTGTAGTGTGTACTAAGGAACGAATCCCTCCCCTTCGTTCCTCAGGTACTCCCTTTCTCAAAGGAAGAAACTTTATTTATTCTCTTTTTTATTATGTACAAAAACTCTATTTTTTGGTTCAGGCAGGATTTGAGGATATTTGATAACAAGGGGCTAATTAAGGCTATAAAGAGTAGTGAAAATCTTCTAGCTATTTTTATTTTTGATAAAAATATAGTAGGAGATTTTTTGTGATTGAAAGATAAAAAGTTTCTTTTTTTGAAAGAGGCTCTTTTTTCTTTGGATGAGGAGCTTAAAGAATTATGATGAAAGTTAGTTATTTATAATGATTTTCCTGAAAGGATTATTCCGAAACTTTGTGAAGAGTATAGTATAAATGCTATATTTACAAATAGGTCTTATGGAAGATATTGAAAGGGAAGAGATGAAAAGATTTTGAGTTATTGTTTAGAGAATGATATAGATTTTTTTGGAGAGAATGATTTTTTATTAAATGAACCAGAGGAAATAGAACAGAGAAAAGTTTTTACTCCATATTATAAACTTTGGAGTAAGAAGCTTTTTGAGAAAAAAATAGTGTTAGAAAGAGCCGAAAACGTTAATCAGACAGAAGTTGATTTTGATATAAAAAAGTATTTAAATGAGCTTATTCCTTGAGAAAAACATCCTTATTTTACTTTGGATTTTTGAAAGCAGAGATTGGAAGAGTTTAATTATGAAAAATATGATGATACTAGAAACTATTTAGGTATGGATTGAACCTCAAAATTGTCTGTGTATTTGAGGTTTGGAATATTTTCTGTGAGAGATGTTTACTTGAAAGTTAAGGATATTTCAGAAACTTTTGTGAAGGAGTTGGCTTGGAGAGATTTTTGGCAGCATATTAGTTATTATTTTCCTTATGTTAAGGAATTTGAATTTCAGGAGAAGAGAAGAAATATAAAGTGGAGGTATGATAAAGATTTATTTAGAAAGTGGTGTGATTGAGAGACTGGTTATCCTGTCATTGATGCTGCTATGAAACAACTTGTGGAGGAAGATTCGATGCATGGTAGGGCTAGGATGATTGTTGCTTCTTTTTTGACTAAAGATTTGCTTATAGATTGGAGGTGGGGAGAGGCTTTTTTTAAGAAGCATTTGCTTGATTATGATGAGAATGTTAATTTTGGGAATTGGCAGTGGAGTGCTTCTGTAGGGGCTGATCCGAAGCCTCTTCGTATTTTTAATCCTTGTTTGCAGTCGGAGAAGTTTGATAGGGAGGGGGAATTTATAAGAAAGTATTTGCCTGAATTGGAAGGTGAGGATTTGAAGGGGATTCATAATCCTTTGGAGAATGAGATTGATTATTTGGCTGTGATTGTGGATCATAGGGAGGCTCAGAGGGAGTGTAGGGAGGAGTTTAGGAGGAGTGTTGAAAGAGGAAAGGTTAAAGACTAAAGGTAAAAGGTTTTTGTGTACTTTGGTTTGAATCTATCCCCATAAGTTTTGTGATTAAAATATTGTTTTGTGGTTGTTTGTTTTATTGAAGCGATGGACTTTTACTTTTCACGTGAAAAGTAACAAAAACGCTTAAGGGAATAAATCTTTGCAGAGGGCTAGGGGGATTTTGTGGTTCGTTTGACGGCGAAGGTTATCCCCTTAAGAATCCCAGTTGATACACATCGGAAAGGTTTCATTTATTTTTTGGTAATTAATAAATAATATATGGTTAGGAATGAGTTAGTTCTTTGCAGATTTGTTTCTACACATTATTTTTTTGTGTTAGTTTTGTACAATTAACCTTAGGAACTATGAAAGATTTAAATCTATTGAGTGGAATGGGGATGCCGTGGGACTCAGGTGCAAGGAGTTAGCTTATTCTTGCAAAGTTTCCCCTAGAATGGTTCGATTCCATTCACCACGCCATAAAGGAGTAGTTTTCTAAACTACTCTTTTTAGTATAAAAAATCATTGCTATAAAAAATAATCTGGTTAAAATATGCAGACTTTAATTTATAATTAAGTTTGATTTTTTTTGTTATGAAAATATTTAGTAAAAAGTTTAAAAGATTTATAGAGGTTTGTTTTGTATTGTGACTTTTTGGTGTTGTGTTTGTAGTTTCTGTGAATGCTTATATTCTGAATTATTCTGAAAAAAGTATAAAAAGTAATGTTGAGGAATTAGGGGAGACTAAGGTTGGTCTTGTTTTGTGAGCTTTGGTTTATAGTGATGGGAGTCCTTCTCCTGTTTTAGCTGATAGGTTAATTCAGGCTTATAATGCTTATAAGGCCTGAAAGATAGAAAAGATTATAGTTTCGGGTGATAATTGAAGAGAGTGTTATAATGAGCCTGAGAATATGGAGAAGTATTTAGTTTCTTTGGGGGTGGATAAGAATGATATTTATTTGGATTATGCTTGATTTGATACGTATGATTCTTTTTATAGGGCAAAGGAGATATTTGGAGTTAAGGAGCTTGTGGTTTTTACTCAGAATTATCATTTAAGTAGGTCTATCTATATTTGAAATAAATTGTGAATGAAGACTGTAGGTGTTAAGTCTGATTTGAGGGAGTATTATTATATGAAGCAGATGAGGTCTAGAGAAATTTTATCTAGGTTGAAGGCGTTTTTAGAGGTTGAATTTATTGATTCAAAGCCGAAATTTTTAGGAGATAAGGTTGATATGACTAAGGTTCAGGATAAAGCATAATAAAAGCATATAGATTTTATTATCTATATGCTTTTATTTTTTGTAGTTTTACATTTTTATTCAATATTTTTTCTTTTCTGCATCTTTTACTGTTTGTTTTATTAAATTTCAGGCTCTTTCTTGAAAACGTTTTATTATTTCCCTTAATTCATTAAGATGATTAATCATTTCCTGTATTTCGGGGGTAAGGTTTATTCCATTATAAATAGGATTTTTGTTTTCATCATAAGTTACTGCATTTTTAGCTGTAGAGACAAGAAATTCCATGACTGTTTCTAATTTTTCCATAATTGTTTTAGTTTTTTCTGGATTATGACTAAATCTTTGTATATGAGTAAACATAAGAGCTTGATCTTTAAATGTTTCTCTAAGTTGTTGTCCTGTGGTTCCAGCATCTAATTCTTGTTTTATTAGAGTTAAAGCTTGTTCTAAAGCTTCTAAAGGATGCATAATTATGTTATTTGTTTCTCCTGTTTCATTTACCATAGTTTCTGTTTTATTATTCATAATTTATTTGTTATTGAAAATAAATATTACCTCATTGACCTAAGATTTAATAATATTTATAAATTGTAGATAATCAAATTTATTTTTGACTTTTTTGTAATTTGTTGTTTGTTTTTGATTTTTGTACTTAGATTTTGATTTTTTTGATTAATTCCTAAAATGAGGTTATAAATATTTTAATAATTAATTTTTCAGGGGTTATGAATAAGAGTACAAAGTTATATTTGCTTATTGTTGAATTGGTTATTTTTGCTTTTTTTGTTCGTTTGTTGATGGTGGGGGATTACTTTTTTTGATGAGAGGATTATGTGATAGCTATTCCTGTTATGTTTTTTTATTTGGTTTCTGTTTTCTTTTCTGATATATATATTCATTTTTACAGGTTGATTACAAAGGATTCTAAGTTTTGAGCTAGGAATGCTTTTATTCTTTGAGTGGCTGTAAATACGATTATTGCTTTGACTGTTTATTATGGAGTTAATAGTTTTGAAGCTAGTAATATAACTAGAGTTTTTGTATTACTTTTTTTATATTTTTCTATTTTTAATATTTTTGCACATATTATTAAGTATTTTATTCCTAAGAAATATTCTGATTATATTTACTTGTGATTTATGTTTTTGTTTGTTATATTGTTTTATCTTTCTAGTTATGCTGTTCAAGGTGAGGTTAAAGATAAGGTGTGTTTGAAAAGGGATGAGAGGGTTATAAGTTATTTTACTGATAAGTATTTGTATATGAGTGATTGAAGGTTTGTGAGTTTGAATGAGGTTAGGGATGTTTTGGGGGAGGAGTATTGTGGAGAGGAGTAATTCTAATATTCTTATTGTAATGGGCGAGAGCCCCTGTCGAATGCGAATTCGAGGGGCTCTCTTTGTTTTCTCCTTTTTGTAAAAAGCAAGAGATGTTTTTATGCCTAGCTCAGGTCTACAGCCTTCCTGAGCAATATTGGCATTGCAAAACCACCGGTTGGGGATAATTGGGGACCCTTTCCAGAGATGATATCTTCGGAAAAGGTCCAAAGTACTTGTCCCATTCCGATTCCAGGATTCATAACGTCTCTTCTTGCATCCTGAAAAAGTCTTTTGAAGCACTCTTTCATAATTACTTTATGACTTTTCTTGTTCTGGTAGATGAAGTTTTTCTCACCTTTTTTTATAAGTTTGAGTAAGTTGTTCAAATTTCTTACAGATGTATCAGTATGCATTTTGTCTCCTGTTTTTTTGTTTTTCTGTTTACTAACATTAAATATATAATAATTAAAAATACAAAAAGTCAAACTACTTTATTTGTTTCTAAATATTCTACAAAAAAGCCTTAATCTAAATTTAGATTAAGGCTTTTAAAAATTTAAACTATCTTAGTTCTCATCTCTTTTTACTATCTTATTCCTAGCAATAGAAGGAATCATAGCTCTTAACTTTCTTCCTGTCACTTCTATTTGATGTGCATCCATCATCTTTCTTTCTGCTGTCATTCTTGGGTATCCTGCTTGTCATTCTAAAATGAAATCTTTTGCAAAGGTTCCATTCTGAATATTTTTTAGAGCTTCTTTCATAGCTTTTCTAGACTCTTCATTTATAACTTTAGGTCAAGTTACCATGTCTCCGTATTCTGCTGTGTTACTTACTGAGTATCTCATATCTGCAATACCTCCTTGAAATATAAGGTCTATGATAAGTTTTGTCTCGTGTAAACATTCAAAATATGCCATTTCTGGTGGATATCCTGCTTCTACTAGAGTTTCAAAACCTGCTGTTATAAGTGAAGTAAGTCCTCCGCATAGTACAGCTTGTTCACCAAATAGGTCTGTTTCTGTTTCGTCTTTGAAAGTAGTTTCTACGATACCTACTCTTCCTCATCCTATTGCTGAAGCGTATGATTTAGCTAGTTCTAGAGTTTTTCCACTTGGGTCTTGTGCTACTGCAACTAAATCAGGAATTCAACTTCCACTTTCATACTCTGTTCTTACTGTGTGTCCTGGAGCTTTTGGAGCTATCATCATTACATTTACATTTTTTTCTGGAACTATTCTTCCATAGTGTATGTTGAATCCGTGTCAAAATGCTATTGTTGCTCATTTTTTTAGGTTTGGTGCGATTTCTGAGTCATATACTGTTTTTTGGATTTCGTCTGGAAGTAGTATCATAACTACATCAGATTTTTTTACTGCTTCTGCTACTTCCATAACTTTAAACTTTTTTGCTTCTGCTTTTGCCCAGCTTGGTCCGCTTTTTCTTAGTCAGATTATTACTTTTACTCAACTGTCTCTTAGGTTTTCTGCGTGTGCGTGTCATTGGCTACCAAAACCAATTACTGCTACTGTCTTAGATTTTATCAAATCTATTTTACAGTCTTTGTCGTAGTATACATTTAATGCCATAGTGTAAAAATTTAAAAATATAAAATTATTTATTTAGTAATTTTGTGTCGTTTCGGACATTTGTTTCAAAGGGTTAAAACCCTCTGTTAACAAGCTGAATATATTAATTATTTAGAGTATATTAAAAAATTTTTAATCATCAATTTTTAATCATAAAGAAATGATTATTTTATTGTATCATGTGTACATTTCCATAACTGTTAGAATTTCTAGTATATCTTCATCTGAATATCAATACTCTCTGAGTTTTGCAAAATCTTCATCTGTTATTGTTTCTGGATTTTTTGTTGCTGTTCTACAGAAGGTTAGTACAAATGATGTTTTTTCATCAGTGCTTTTTCCGTTTTCTATTAGTTTTACTTCTGATTTTTCAAATCATTGTTTTATTAGATTGTTTCTGTGTATGTGACAACAAAATTTACATCAATTTATAGATGATACTGCTAGTGCAATGCTTTCTTTAAATGAGTGTTCTAGGTTTCATTCTGAGAGGATTTTTTTGGTTCTGTTCCAGTTTGCTTGGAGGATGTGTGCTTTTAGTCAGAAGGCTCTGTAGGCTGCTGGTACTGTTCAGCCTGTTTTTTCTTTGATTTCGTCAAAGATTTTTTTTATTTCTGGTGTTTGGTTGTCTGGATTTTGGAGTTTTATTCTAGACATAGAATTTTAAATTAGAAAGTAAAGATATTAATTAATTTAGATTGTTAGTAGAAAAGTCGTTTATTTTTGGAATAAAGTTATTGTGAGTTAAGGTTATTTTGTGGTTTTACTTTTGAAATCAAAAGTAACAAAAATTTTAGGGGGAGAAAATTACAAACACCATATTTTGTGGCTTGCGAAATGTGCTCATTAGAGTTTCTCCTCCTAAGCCCCCTCGTTTTTAGAAATTTTATGTGTTCTATTATTTTGTATTTTGGAATTCGGTTCATGTTTTGTAGCTTCCCTCTCCTTGGGGAGAGGGAATTCAAGGGTGAGGTTATTTATTCTTAAAATATTTCTCTAATCTATTTAGTCCTTCTTTTAGTATATCTAGATTTCTTCAAAAGCATATTCTAAAGTATCATTTTCATTGTTTTCAGAATGCTGATCATGGTACTAGGGATACTTTTGCTTCTTTTAATATTTTCATACATTCGTCATAGTCGTTTTCTGTGTATTTGAATTTACAGAAGATATAGTATCATGCTTTTGGCTTTTCAAATTCTATGTAGTTTGTCATATTTGATAGTCTTTCTAGAACCATGTCTCTGGCATCTCTTATTTGTTTTACTATGTCATCTATTAGGTGTGGTATTGAGTCTATTGT
Source organism: Patescibacteria group bacterium UBA6489 (assembly GCA_002435385.1). Lineage (GTDB taxonomy): Bacteria > Patescibacteriota > Gracilibacteria > BD1-5 > UBA6164 > UBA6489. The sequence continues at coordinate 99,173 of DJMN01000004.1, read as the reverse complement.
TTTTGCTACTCAGTATTGTGCAATTGATGGTGCACAGGTAACTAGTGAGTCATGTATTTTTATGGTTTCATGGATTAGTTTTTCATTTGCTATCATATATCAGATTCTCCATCCTGTTATGCTGAATAGTTTACTCCAAGAGTTTATTATTACTAGGTTTTCTTTGTATTTTTCAAATAATACTGTTGCTGAGTCAAAATTTAAATTGTCTTCTAGCAAAAAGTGTCAGTATACTTCATCACATGCTAGATAAATGTCAGAATCTTTTATGTATTCTAGTATTTCTATCATTTTGTCTTGTTCTATTATTCATCAGGTTGGGTTGTTTGGGTTGCATATGATTATGGCTTTTGTTTTTGGTGTTATTGTGTTCTTTAGTTTTTGTACATCTAGAGTTAGGTCTTTTTCTATTGGACAGTAAACGAGTTTTCATCAGGCGATTTCTATTGCATTGTTATATGAGGCATAACTTGGGTCTAGTACTATTACTTCATCTCATTTTTCGTTTAATATGGTTAGTAGAAATGCATTTATTGCTTCTATTGCTCAGGCTGTTATCATAATTTCGTCTGTGCTAAAATTTGCTTGATAAAAGTTTTTGTAAAATTTACATACTTCTTGTCTTAGTTCTAGGATTCAGTTTGGCATGGTGTATTTATTTCCTTCTCAGGCTAGGACTAGTTTTGATACTTCTTGTTTTAGTTTTTCTGGCATTTCATAGTCAGGTATTCATTGTGAGAAGCTTGTAACTCATCATATTTGGGTTGCTAGTGCTTCCATTTTTTTTATCAAAGACATTTCTTTGTGTTGTAATCTGTATTTTTTCATAATTGGATTTTATAAAATATATTTTACTTTTTCTCCTAGGTTTATATTTCATTCCAGAACATTTTTTGGTTTTACTGCATCATATTCATCTATTTCTGGTGCCTTAATTTCTGGTCTTATTATGAGTTTTCAAGATTCTAGGATATCCATAATGTATCAGGTAAACTTTTTTCACTTTCTTTTTTCTTCTTTTTTATCATAGATTTGGTCTAATAGAATTGAGACTTCTTCTACTCTTTCTTTTATGGTGTCTTCATCTATTTTTCCGTCAAGTTTACTACTTGCGGCGAGTGGTTCATCGTGGTAACCGAAGAGTGAAACACTATCAAATTCATATTTTTTTATAAAGTCTAGGAGCATTTGAAAGTCTTCTTCTGTTTCTCATGGGTATCAGACTATAAAGTTTGTGTGTAAAAATGCTCAAGGGAAATTTTGTTTTATAAAATCCAGGAGTTTATAAATGTGTTTGTCATCATAGAATCTTCACATTCTTTTTAAAATGTTTGGAGAGATGTGTTGGAATGGGATGTCAAAGTATGGGATAAACTTTTTAAGTTTTGTGAGTGATTTTAAGTTGCCTAGAGTCATTGAGTCTGGATACATATAAAAGACTCGATATTTAAAACCTAAATTAATAGAATCTATTTCTTTAAGTAGTTTTATTAGTGAGGTTTCTCAGTATAGGTCTGTTCAGTATCTTGTTGTGTCTTGTGCTATTATTTCTATTTCTTTGATTCAGTTTGCAACCATGATTTTTACTTCTTTCAGTATGTCTTCTATTTTTCTGGAATTTTGTTTTCCTCTGATTTTTGGGATTATGCAGAAAAGACAAGAGTTATCACATCATTCGGCTATTTTTAGGTATTCGTAGGAATATCATCCATTGAAATATGCTCTTATTTCATCTCATTTCCAGATAAATGCTTTGTTATTGTTCTCTCATCAGATTGACTTTAGGTAGGTGTTTAGTTGTTTTTCTTTTAGTTTTGATAATCCTGTTTTTAGTTTTGTAATTGCTTTTGTATTGATGCTCTCACCCCAACCCTCTCCTTTGAGAGGAGAGGGAGAAGAACAGGAAGAGGAGCAATTTTTCAAAGGGTTAATCTTCTCTGTTGACAGGCTGTCAGAATTTTTTAATAGGTCTTCTATTGAGTCATAGTTTCTTGGATCAATTATTGAGTAGAGGTTTTTAAGTGATTTTAGAAATTTATTATCTTTTACTGATACATAGCATCCTGTGAGTATTATTTTTTTTCACATTTTGTCATATTTTTTTATTGTTTGTTCTGCTTCTTTTCTAGATGATGATAGGAATCCGCAAGTGTTTATAACTATATATTCAACTAGTTCATCTTCTGGATTGTCAAAAAATGCTATATCATGAATGTTTGAGAGTTTGAGTATTTCTCATACTGTGAATTCTAGGTCTACTAGATTTTTGTTGCATCATAGGTTTATTGCAGAGAAGTGGAATTTCATAGGGGAGAAATTAGGTTATAAAAAAAATCTTCTAGTTTTGTTCTAGAAGATTTATTGACATATTTATAAAATTTTTTCTATGCACTAAAGCTCTTCTAGAATTTATAATTTTAGAAGTAAGACTAGTGCTAAAATTGGAGAAAAAATGTTATTCATAATGTTTTAAAAATTTTTTAAATGTTCTTGGTATGATAATTAAAAAAGAGAGGAATGCAAATTTTTGTGTATAATAAAAGTTATTTAAGTAATCAAAATATCCATAGGGGAATAGTATGTTCATCTTCACTTACTTTTATATCGTCTTTTATTATAAAGGTATTTGGGGGATATTTATCTTTTTTCTTTCATTTTCATCATACTTCAAAGCTGAAAACTTTATCATAGATTTGTAAAATAAAGTCTCATTTATTTGGTAAGAATATTTCTGAATTTTCTATTTTTCTTAATTGTGAGACAAAGAAGCTTTCTCTAATAGTTCCTATTTCATTGTTAATTTTATAGGCATTGTAAAGATTTGTATTTCATAGTAAAATTTTGTATTGTTTTCTTACTCTGTCAGAGAGGTTGCCAAATTTTGGGATAAGGGATACTATTCAGATTTTGTTTAGTAGAGATAGAACATTTTCTATAATATTTTTATCTAGTCATACTTTTTTTGATAGTAGTGTGAAACTAAGTTCTGATGGTGTGGTGTTGGCAATAAAATACAAGAGTTTTCTTAGTTTATCTAGTGAGGTGGTTTGTAGGTTTATAAAAACAGGTAAATCTTCAACTATAATTTTATCTAGTAGGTTTTGGAATTTACTTATGTATCAGTTTTCTTCTATATCTTTTATGTAGGGGTATTGTCATTTTTTTAGAAACTCTTGAAAATGTATTTCTTTATGTGTGTTTCAATATTTTAGTGAAATTTTTTCATGGTTTTTTAGGATTTCGTTTATTTCAAAAGATTCTATGTCTTTGTTGTGATAGTATTTTAGGTATTCTTTATAATTCATTGTATGAATTTTGAAAAAGTTTGCTCTTCTTGCTAGGTCTAATACTCATTTGTATAGGTCTAAAGAGCTTGAACCTGAAAATACTATTTTGGCATTTGGTATGGAGTCATATATGCTTTTGATTTCGTTTGTCCATTCTGGGTATTTGTGGATTTCATCTATATAGAATTCTGAAATTTCTAGTTCATTGTTTAGATAATAAACAAGTTTAAATAATCAGATGTCTTTTACTAGGGGATTGTCTGCAGAAAAATAAAATCATGTTCATTTTTCTTTTATTTTTTGAAGCATTATTGTTGTTTTTCAGACTCATCTTTCTCAGATGAGTCAGATTAGTCTTTCTTTTGAGTTTATGTTATGGTAAATATCTCTTTTGAAATCAAGGTTTGTTTGTTTTAATAGTTCTTCTTGTATGTTTTTTAATATTATTATATTTTCTTTCATAGTGATTTAAATAACTAATAAATACTATTATTAGTGATTATAATCTATATTGAAGATAAAATCAAGTTGATTTTTAAGGAAAGTCTAAATTTTACTCACTATAATTCTTCCTAAACTTCTCTAACATAGGACTCATAAATCTTTCAGGAGCTTTATTTTCTCCTGTTTTTCTTCTTTCTTCAAACTCTTCTTCACTAACTTTTACATTTAACACTCTATTTGGCATATCTATTTCTATGATGTCTCAGTCTCTTATTAATCAGATTTTTCAACCGTTATAAGCTTCTGGACTAATGTGTCAGATACATGGTCCTGCTGTTCCTCAGCTAAATCTTCCATCTGTTAGAAGTGCTACTTTTGTGAATCAGGCTCATTTTATAGCTGATGTTGGTGTTAGCATTTCTGGCATTCATGGGGCTCAGGCTGGTCATTGGTATGGTAGTACTACAATGTCTCATTCTTCTATTTTTCACTGTGTTACTCAGTCTATTACTGCTTGTTCTGAATAGAATACTTTAGCTGGTCAGCTGTGCACTAGCATATCAGGGTTTACAGAAGTTTGTTTTACTACTGACTCGATGCAGATGTTTCATTTTAGTGCTGCTACTCATCCTTCTTTGTAGTAGGCTTTTTCTATTGGTCTGATAATATTATCGTCTAGGATTTTATAGTCTTTTAGTCTTTCTCAAACGGATACTGTAACTGTTGGTCTGTCTGTGTTTACTTTGTTTTCATATCTTTTCATAACTCATCTGATTCCTCATGCATTGTCTAAATCTTCTATGAAATGTGGTCCTGCTGGTCTTAGGTGGCAGATGTTTGGTGTACTTCTAGAGATTTTATCAAAAGAATGCAAGTTTATATCTATTTCACATTCTTTTGCAATGGCTGGTAGATGCAAGGTTACATTTGTTGATCCTCAGATTGCATTATCCACTAGCATTGCATCATCAAATGCTTGTTTGTTCATTATATCTCTTGGTTTTATGTTTTGTCTAACTAGTTCTACTGCCCTTCTTCATGATTCGTAGGCTTGTTTTTTCTTTTCTGGAGAAATTGCTATAGTTGTAGCACATCACTCTACACTCATTCACATTGCTTCTGTTACACATGCCATGGAATTGGCTGTGAATAGTCAAGCACAGCTTCATGATGTTGGGCAAGCTCAGCATTCTGCTTTGTATAGTTCTTCTTTTGAGATTTTTCAGTTTTTGTATGCTCATACTGCTTCAAATACACTTATTAGGTCTCATTGTTTTCAGTTTATGTTTCAAGATTTCATTGCTCATCCTGTAAGTATTACTGCTGGTAGGTTCAGTCTTCATGCTGCCATTAGCATTCAAGGGGTGATTTTGTCACAGTTTGTTACTCATACCCATCCGTCAAAGCTATGGCTTAGCATCATTAGTTCTATGTTGTCTGCTATGTGGTCTCTACTTGGTAGGCTTAGTCTCATTTCTGCATACATGGCTATACCGTCACAGATTCATGGTACTCACCAAACGAATGGGACTCATCCTGCGTCTCTGATTCATTTCATAACTTCTGCTGTAAGGATGTTTAGGTGTGTGTGTCATGGGATTATGTTGTTATAGCTGTTTGCTACTCAGATGTATGGTTTGTCTTTTGCGAAGTCTTCTTCTTTTAGTCATGTTGCTCTTAGTAGGCTTCTGTGTGGTGCTGTTTCGTCTTTTGTTTTTAGTATGTTGGATTTTAGGTTCATGGGGTTATTTTGTTAGAAAAATAAAATATTAATTATATTTTTGCAATTAGATTTTTGATTTAGTTTGTTGTCTTTTGGTATAAGCGTTTTTTTTGTGGTTTTACTTTTGGAATCAAAAGTAACAAAAATTTTAGGGGGAGAAAATTTCAAACACCATATTTTGTGGCTTACGAGATATGTACTCATTAGAGTTTCTCCCCCTAAGACCCCATATTTTTAGAGGTTTTTGGTGTGGTATGTTATTTGTTTAGTTGTTATTTTCTAATTTTTTTATCATTTTTCAAACTCAGATTGTTATATTTTTCATATTTTTTATTTCATTTATGCTAAACCATTTTATATCATTGACATCTTTTTCTTGTTTTTCAAAATTTGTATTATCGTCTATTGCTACAATGAATTTAATATCGTAGTGATAGTGTTCTGGTTCTTGTTTTCTTTCAGGGATTATGTGTAGGTCTAGATCAATTATGTTTAAGAGATTTTCTTTTTGTATTTTTATTCCTCATTCTTCTTCTAGTTCTCTTATTGCGACATTTTTTAGGTCAGATTCTCAGTCTGCGTGTCATCAGAAGTTCATCCATATTCATAGTTTTTTATGGTGCATTAGTAGTGTTTTGGAAAAGTCTTTATTTACTACTACTATTGAACCTGTGAAATGTCATTCTAGGGTTTGTCTCACAAAGGCTTTTTCTTGTTGTTTTTCAAGAAAGTCTATGTATTTTTGTGCTGTTTCTTTTTCTAGAGGAAATGTTTCTATGTATTTTTGAAATATGTTTTTTAGGTTTTGCATGGAGAATTTTTGTTAAAGGATTAAATATCTGATGTATAGATTTTTACTTTTGAAATTGTTCTTTTAGGTTTAATAATGATTTATATGCTAACTTTTCTTCAATGGAAGGGGTTTTAATATTATTGAAAATTTCTATACCTAAATTTATATTATCTATAGCATCTTTATGTTTTCAGTTGTTATATAGTGTTATTGATTTTTCTCTATATAAACTTATATCATTAGGATTTATTGTTATTCATTTATTGTATGTTTCAATAGCCTTATCACTTTTTCATAAATAGTCTAGAGTATTTCATTTTCCTACATATGCATTTGTATATGATGAATCAATATTTAGTGCTTTATCATAAAATTCTATAGCCTCTTCATATTTTCATAATCTATTTAATGCATTTCATGTGTTACCTATTGCTTTTATGTTATTTTCATCTAGAGTTATTACTTCTTTGTAAACTTTTATAGCATCTTTATGTTTTCATAGTTTTCCTAATGCATTTCATTTATTTATATATGGTAAATAGTCTATAGTATTTTGGGTATCTTTTGTGTAATATGATATTGCTTTATCATAAAATTCAATTGCTCATTCATAATCTCAAGAAATAAATAATATATATCATTCAGTATTGTATATTTCTATAAGTTCTTCATAATATCATTCTTTTAAATCTTCTTCTATGACTTTATCAAAAGCAATCATTGCTTCTTTGTATTTTCATTGATTGTATAATGAATATCCTTTGGAATAATAAAAAGCTTTCTCAAAAAAACTATACATTATCATGAATATAAAAAGCAATAAGCTTGATATAAGTATCAAAATTAAGATAAGAATTTTTTTTGTAATTTTTTTCATTCCTTTGTTGTTTAAATTATATATTAAGTGTAATCTAAAAATAATTTCTTAAATCACTTTTTCTAAAAATCTTAGTCAGCTATTTTTTAGTTCTTCGTTAAATTTTTTTCATACTTCAAAATCTAGAATGTATATTCAGACTAGGTTGTCTGGGATGTGAGCTATTTTGTCTGGTTTTATACTGAAGCTATTAAAGTTGTTTGTGTCTTTAGAATAAACATAGAAGACCTTTTTTATTCTTCTCATGTCTGTTACTATTTCTATATCTTTTACATCATATAGTTTTACTATTTGGCTTGCTATTTGTTCAGCATCTATTTCTGATGTGTCTATCCACATTAGTATAGTTGCATATCAGTTATTATCAAATGTAAGATCCATTTCTCAGATGTTGTAGTTTCTTCTTCTAAGAAGAGATGTTATTCTATTTAGTACTCAAACTGTGTTGTTTGCTGTTACATAAAAGTAGGTGTTATTTTTCATGGGATAATTTTTAGGAAATAAGACCACCCCCTAGCCCCCTCCTTGCTAAGGAGGGGGAATTTAGTTGATAGTTTGTTTGTTTATATTTTGTTTTATGTTTTCCAAAACATTTTTTATATCTTCCATAATTTGGTTATTTGTGTATCTAAGAACTTTTATTCAAGTGGCTTTTAAAAATTTTGTTCTGATATTATCATATTTTTTTGTTTCTAAATGTATTTCTCAATCTAATTCTATACATAGTTTTATTTTTGGACAATAAAAATCTAAAATATATCTTCATATGGAATGTTGTCTTCTAAATTTTAATCACATAAATTGTGAGTTTTTTTAGGTGTTTCCATAATTCTTTCTCTGCTTCTGTTGGAGTATTTCTCAATATTTTTCTAGTACTTTTTAATCTATTTAGATTATTTATAGTAGTCATATTTTTTTCATTCAAATTTTTTTATGATTCCCCCTCCTTAGCAAGGAGGGGGTTAGAGGGTGGTTTTTTATGGTTAGGGTGAGGACTACAAATCTTCTTTACTAACTATAGTTTGTGCTAGGTTTAGTCATGGAGGTACCATTGGGAATACATTGTCTTCGTCTTTTGCTATTTTTGCTTCAATGACGCAAGGTCATTTTCTATCAAACTCTTTTTCTAGTACTTCTTCTAGTTCTTTTTCTGAATAGACTTCATATCATGGCATTCTATAGGCTTCTGCTAGTTCTTTGTATTTTGGAGAAGTCATAGGGGTTGCTGCATAGTTTTTATTTAGGAATAGGTCTTGCCATTGTCTTACCATTCATAAATAACTATTGTTCATAATTATTATTTTTATATTTAGGTTGTGATGTGCTAGAACTTGTAGTTCTTGGATATTCATTTGTACTCATCAGTCTCAAACAATATTTATAATTGTTTTGTCTGGATTTGAGATTGCTGCTCACATAGATGTAGGGATAGAGAATCACATAGTTCATGCTCATCCTGATGTTAGCCAGTGTTTTGTTGATGATACTTTTAGTATTTGGCTACACCACATTTGGTGTTGTCATACATCTGTTGTAAATATAAATCTATCCAGATTATTTTCTGTTAGTTGTTTTACTGTGTTTAAAGCATTTTTTGTAGAGAATATGTCTGTTTTTTCTTCAAATGGTTTTTCTGTTTTCCAAGTGTTTATTTGTTGCTTCCATTCATCTATTTCAAGTGGTTTTAGCTTTTTTTCTAGGATTTTGTTTAAAAATTCTTTTCCGTCTGCATGTATTGCTATGTCCGCTTTTACTACTTTGTTTAGTTCTCATTTATCTATATCTACATGGATTACTTTTTTCCCATTTTCAGTGAAGCTTTTGTATGTTCATACTAGTCTGTCATCAAATCTGGATCATATGTTTATGATTAAATCAGCATTGTACATAGCTAAATTTGCATGATAGAATCAGTGCATTCATCACATTCAAAGGTAGTTTTCATAGTCTTCTCTGATTACTCATTTTGCTAGTAGTGTAGATACCACAGGGATTCATATTTTTCTAGCAAATTCGTTTAACTGTTCTTCTGCATCTGCAAATTTTATTCATTGTCATATGATTAGTACTGGTTTTTTAGCCTTTTCGAGTGCTTTGGTTAAATCATATATTTCTTTTTCTGCTATTCATAGTGTTTCTATGTTTGAATAGAATAGTGGTTTTTCTAGTTCTTTTTTTTCTGTGAAATTTGCCATACTCATATCTTTTGGAAAATCAATAAGTACTGGTCATGGTCTACCTGTTGTTGCTATTTTTATGGCTTCGTCAAAAATGGCTTCTGTTTTATTTACATTATCTATCACAAAACTGTGTTTTACTATACTCATAGTTGTTCAGATTGTATCAAGTTCTTGAAATGCGTCTGTTCACATTACTGGGTATGGTACTTGTCATGTAACTATTAGGATAGGTATTGAATCCATATAGGCATCCATTATACCTGTTATTAGGTTTGATGTTCATGGTCAGCTTGTTCCAAAACATACTCATAGTTGCTTTTTTGTTCTAGCATGTCCTTGAGCTGCAAATGCTGCTGCTTGTTCATTTCTAACTAGTATGTGCTCTATATCATCACATAGGTTTAGTCTGTCGTATAATATCATATTGGCTCATCCTGGATATCCGAATATAGTTTTCACTCAGTGTTTTTTTAGAGTTTCTATCATTATATCTGCTCAGATCATGGTAGTTATGGTTAAGAAATACCTCACCCTAGCCCTCTCCTTAGAGGAGAGGGGATAGTAAGTTTTATATATTTTATAATTCCTACCCATACATTATATTTTGGGTATTCTACCCCAGGGCATCCTCTCTTGCTTCGCAATTCACCTTACCTTTGGGAAAGGGAAAAATCTAGGGAATTATATTTAATAAAAAATCTTCTAGTTTTTATTCTAGAAGATTTTTTATTATATATTTTATTAAGAATATTTTTTATTCAGCAAAAAAGTCTACTAGATTTGGTTAATCAGAATTACGACTAGCAGGATTACTAAAGAAAAAACATTTTTCATATTTACTAAGTTTATAACTTAATTGTTCTATAGAATATTGAAGATTGGGGAAAATGCAAATTTTTTGTTGCAAATATGGATTTTTTGGTTAGTTTATGTGCGAAAAAAATTTTGCAACTTTTATTTTTGACGTGATGTTGTATGAATTTGGAGAAATTTATAAGAGATGTTCCTAATTTTCCTAATGATTGAGTTCTTTATAAGGATATTACTCCTATTCTGGGAAATTCAGAAGCTTTTGCTTATGCTGTTGATAAATTATCAGAAGAACTAGAAGGGGTTGATAAAATTGTTTGAATTGATGCAAGAGGTTTTTTGTTTGCTTCTGTTATTGCTTATAAACTAGAGAAGCCTTTAGCTATAATTAGGAAGGCTTGAAAGTTACCTTTTGAATGTATAAATGAGCCTTTTGCTCTTGCTCGTTGAGAGAGTGGTATGGATTTACATGTTGATGCTATAAAAGACTGAGAAAGTGTTGCTGTGATAGATGATGTGTTGGCTACTTGAGGGACTATAGGTACTTCTATAAAGTTGATAGAGAAGTTATGAGGTAGGATTGATTCTCTTAATTTTGTTGTGGAGTTAGGATTTTTGGGGGCGAGAGAGAGGTTGGGGGAGTATAAGGTGAATTCTTTGGTTAGGTGTTAGGGATATTTTCTAATATTATTAACTTTTCCCTCTAAGTATCTTATTTCAGAAATTTTTTCAAGTTTTTCTGGGAAGTTATATTTTATTTCAGATGCTAAACCATCAATAATATTTTCAACATCGTTTTCTCAAAGATTACGAGGATTACCATTTACTATTATATAGTCATCATGTTCTTCACTATGTTTTAATAATACTAAACGTAATCTGTCTATATATTTTTGTTGTATAGATGGATCGTATCATCAAGGATTTTGATTATCTTTTTTTATCTGAATTAGGAAGTTTGTCAATATGCCTAATACTTGTCTTCTTTTCTGAGGATTTTCAATAAAAGAATATTTTTTTACATTTTCTATTGTTTCATCTACACATTCTGCCACTGCTTTTTGTTTATCTATATCTAAGTTCATTTGCTCTTTTGTTTTTTTTTGAAGGATATCTTTCTTATTTGTATGACTTTGGATGGGGTCTCAATCATTAAAAGGACGATAAGTTTTTTTTATATCTCTAACTTCCACTCTAGAATAATCTGGTTGCAATTTATTCCGATACCATTTAAAATTTTTCATTATCCGATCTCTATTTTCTTTTCTTTCTTCTTCTGATATAAATCAATTTTTTATAGATTCCGAAATTCAAACCATGTATTCTCCAAAAATTGCTTTGGTCATTATTCTAATCTCCTCTATTTTTTTCTTACTAATTCCTTTTTTAGAATATTTTTCAAGAATTGTTTCTATTTTATTTTCTTCTTCTATATATATTAAATCAAATTCTTCTTTTATGTTTTTATTTTCTGTTATAGTTTGTCTTAATCTTTGATTTATTTTTGAAATATATTTATCACTTAAAATATATTCTATTTCATTTGTCATTTCCTTTTTTAATAAATTTTCTTGGTTTCTTTGAGTTTCTAATATTACTCCCCCTTCTTTATAATTAGAATAATTTTCTCTAGTATAAGTGTTCTGGGGTATTGTAATATATGCTTCATCTAAAGCCTCTGTATATTGTTCATCATCATTTCTATCATAAGCTTGTTTTAGTTTTTCCATTTTCCCTCTTTGTTGTTCAATTACTCTTCTTAAAATTGGTTCATTTGTTTCTAACATTTCTAAAACTCCTTTTAATTCGTTTCATTGTAAAATTCATGATATTTTAGTTTTCATTTCTGAATATGATGGTTCTTTGCTATTTGCTAAAAACCAACCTGAACAGAAATCTTTCAAATCATCATAAAAATTTTTAAGAGCTTCTTTAACTTGAATTTTTTGTGAAATAGGAAGTTGGTTTATTAGTACATTGTTTATTATGTCTCTTCAATTTTTATGAATCGGAACTCTTATTTCTCTATCTAATTTTTTCATCTCTGTTGTATAACTATTTCTTGTTTCTTGAATTTCATTTCTTCTGATTTGATTATGCATTCAATCTAATCATTCAGTATCAAATTCTCTTGTTGGCTGTTCAGGTCTTTTAATTGTTCATGGTATTCAAAATTTTCTTGTATCTCTGCCATTTTTATAAAAATTATATTGTAAACTAAATTATGATATAACTTTATCATATTTTTTGTTTATTGTAAAAAAAAGTAGAAAAATTTGCAAAAATATTTTTTTGTATACAATAATGCTTACACATATCAAGAGTAGTTGAGAGAGAGTAGGCTCGATAACATCAACTCAGCAACCATTGGAAGATTCCAAAAGGTGCTAATTCCTACCCTTTTAAAGGGAAAGATATAAAATTAAATAAAAATTTAAATAAAATATGGCTTTCTCTTTAACGAGAAAGCCTTTTTTGAATTTTGGGATTGATATGGAAATTTTAGGATGAACACATAGGTTCATCCCTACGGTAAAAATTAAAACTGTAGTGATAGACTTATATGTCTGTTCTGAATTTTTAAATTTATTTTTTATTTGTTAATTAGTGATATTATGAGTACTTGTTTTATAACTTCTGAATCTGTTTCAAGTGGGCATCCTGATAAGATTTGTGATCAGATAAGTGATGCTATTTTAGATGCTTGTTTTAGAGAAGATCCATATTCTAGAGTTGCTTGTGAGACTATGGTTACTACTTGAACTGTTATAGTTTCTGGTGAGATAACAACAAAAGCGAAAGTGAATTATACAGATTTAGTTAGAAAAACTATTTGTGATATTTGATATGTTTGAGGTGATAGTCATTTTGATTGAGGTGCTTGTTGAGTTCATTTGCTTATAAATACTCAGTCTCCTGATATAGCTCAAGGGGTTGATACTTGATGAGCTTGAGATCAATGAATAATGTTTGGTTATGCAACTAATGAGACTGAGGATTATTTACCTTTGCCTATAAGTTTAGCTCATAAATTAGCAAAGAGATTAGAAGTAGTTAGAAAAGAATGAATACTTGATTATTTACTTCCTGATGGGAAGAGTCAGGTTACAGTTGAGTATAAAGATGGTAAACCTGTTAGAGTTGATACTGTTATTATTTCTAATCAGCATATAAAAGATATTACTCAAGAGGAGTTGAAGAAGGGAATTAGAAAAGAGGTTATAGAAGAGGTTGTTTGAGATTTAATAGATGAGGATACTATTATACATATAAATCCTACTGGTAAGTTTCAGGTATGAGGTCCAAAAGGAGATTGTTGAGTTACAGGGAGAAAGATAATAGTTGATACCTATGGTGGTATTTGAAGGCATGGTTGATGAGCTTTTTCTTGAAAAGATCCTTCAAAAGTTGATAGGAGTTGAGCTTATATAGCTAGGTATTTAGCTAAAAACATAGTGGCTTCTGGTATTTGTGATAAATGTGAAATACAGATAGGTTATGCTATATGAATTGCTAAGCCTGTTAGTGTATTTGTGGATTGTTTTTGAACCGAAAAAATCAATCTAGAAAAGATTATTGATACAGTAAATAATGAGTTTGATTTGTCTCCAAAGGGAATAATTGAAAAACTTGATTTGAGAAAACCAATTTTCCAAAAGACTGCTAGTTATGGACATTTTGGTAGAGATGATGTAAGTTGGGAGGAATTGGATAGTGTTGAAGTTTTTAAGAAGTTGTTGTAGAACCACTTCCATTCCCCTCCTTGTTAAGGAGGGGAATTAGAACTGAGGTTAAAAGTTTGATAAGTACTTTTTGAAGTATTGATTGAATTTAGTTTTTAAAATTTGCTTTTTATAAAACTTCCTTTAAATTTAAAGGAAGTTTTATTTTTATATTTTTTGATTGTGTTAGATTATAGTTTGGAAAACATAGAAAAAATTTTTAATTTTTTGCAAGAGGCTGAAAAGTTAAAATCTACTTTGAGGTATTGTCATACTACTTCTGGGAGAAAGGAATCAACCGCAGAGCATTCTTGGAGATTGGCTTTGATGAGTTTTATGATTGCTGAGGAGTTAAAATTAGATTTAGATTTAAATAGGGTTATGAAGATAGCCTTGGTTCATGATTTAGCTGAGGCTTTGACTTGAGATATTGATGCTATTCTTGTAGCTAATGGAGAGGTTACAAAAGAGGAAAAGGAAAGGCAAGAAATTGAAGCGATGAAAAAAATACAGGCTACTCTTCCAGATTCTTTATGAAAGAGTATTTTTGATTTATGGAATGAATACAATGAGGCAAAGACAAAAGAAGCTATATTTATGAAAGCTTTGGATAAATTAGAAACATCAGTTCAGTTTGAAGAGACAGGATATGAGATTTATGATAATCATGAATATATAGCTATTTATCCAGATAAGCATGTTAAAAAGGTTCCTGAGTTGTTAGGTTTTTTGAAAGAATTGAAGAAGAGGTTGAAAGTAGAATTTGAAAAGTGAGGCTTTGAATGGAGGGATGAGTATGATGTGGTTTAGTATTTGAAAATAAAAAATTACAAAGGGTTAAAATCTTCTGTTAACCAACTGTACTTACTAATCTATTTTCTGCAAAGCAGTTACTTTATATTGAAAAGATTCTGAATGACCGATAGGGAATGCCTGTGATGTAAGTTCAGAATGACAGTTGTTTTTATAGATTCTTGTTTTTGTAGGAATGACAAATTTTTGTTTTTAGAAAAAGTTTAGACTTTTTTATAAAATGTATAGTATGTGTTAGTGTTTTTATTGTTTTTTATTATTTCTTAATTTTGGGGGTATGAAAAATAGTACAGTTGTAGTAGTATTGATTGTTTTTCTTTTGTTTGTTTCTGGGATTTGGTTTCTTGACTATTATCAATCTGATAAATTAGATAATGTGATTATTGATAATAATAACAACTGAAATAATGTTCAGGAATCTAATAATTGTCATATTGAGAGTTGTCATGGTCTTGATGATTTGAAGTGTGTGTCTTGATGACCTCAAATGTGTGATATGATGTATAAATTATGAGATAACTGTCGTCAGTATGTAAGTTGTAACGAGGTTAATTGAAGTTGTGAGTTGGAGGAATCTGAAATGTTTAAAAAATGTAAGGATTGTGTAAATGAATGTAACGAAGGATTAGAACCTGACGAAGTTTTTGAATGTGAGAGCAGATGTTATGAAGAAAAAATAACAGAGGAAGAGGCTATTGAGATTGCAGAAAAGGAATGAATTAATTTTTATTGAAAGAAGTCTATAGATGAACAGAGACCGTTAAAAGCTGTTCTAAAAGATGGTAATTGGATTGTTACGGGAACATTGCCAGAGGGTATGGTGTGATGAGTTATGGAGGTAACGATATCAGAGGAAGGGGGGGATATAATTAATATAACTCACTGAAAGTAGTGTATAGAAAATCAAATAAGAATTTCTTTGAATTATTTGAAGGAATTCTTTTTTTGTTTATAATGTTGGAGTAAAAGTTATTATTTGAATTAAGTTGTTATTATGAAAAAAATGTGGAAACTTTTCCTTTAACTTACCTAGTTTTATTTTTGATATTTCACTTTGCGTTTTATGTATATTATCTAGTTTGATTTCCTGAGAGTTGTAATTTTTATACTTTTTCAATGTTTGAATGTTGAGGAGGATATATATGAACATTCTTTTTAATTTGACTTATGTTATTTCATCTTCCATTTTATTATGGAATGACAACTTTATCTTTTTTATATTCATTAATTGCTCATTTGTTATTTTTTGTTGTTATTGGATATATCATAGATTTGTGAATTAAATTTTCTTTTAGAGAGAGATAATATTTTATGTTTTAAATTAATGAGAATTATGTCTAAAAAAACAATTATATTGCATGATACTTTTTTATATAAATGATGATGAGAAAGGCTTATTTTGATGATGTGAAAAATTTTGAAGTCAGATATTGCTTCTGGATTCTTTAGTAAATGAAGTTTTGATTTAAGAAAGGAGTGATTTGAATGAAAATTGATTCCTGTTTCTAGTGAAATATTTGCTAAGGGTTTTAGACATATAAAACTAAAGTTTGCTTTTTTATTTAAAACAAGATTTTTGAAGGATTATGATACTGTGATATTTAGTTGAGATTGTATAAGTGCAGTTAGAAATGTGAAGAAAGGTACTAAAAAAATATATTATTGTCATACTCCTCCTAGATATTTATATGATCAAAAAGAATATTATTTGAGTAAGATGCCTTTTATTTTGAGACCTGCTTTTGTTTTTCTTTCGTATGTTTTTAGAAAGATGTACGAGAGTGATATAAAAAAGATGGATTTGATTTTAACTAATTCTGAGAATACTAAGGCTAGAATAAAAAGTTTTTTGTGAGTGGATGCTGATAGGGTACTTTATCCACCTGTAGATTTAGAAAAGTTTAAATTCATAGAGCAAGGAGATTATTATATAAGTGTTTCTAGATTATCAAGGGCAAAGAGGATAGATAATATAGTAAAGGCTTTTACTCAAATGCCTGATAAAAAGTTGGTAGTAATTTATGGAGAAAATGATCCTCAAAAAGAAGAGATTTTTGAAATCTGAAAGGGGTTTTCAAATATAAAATTTGTTACTTGTCCTTGAAATGTTGGTTTTACTGATTATGTATGAAAATCTATTGCTGGAATTTGTATACCTGTTGATGAAGATTTTTGAATGGTTCCTGTTGAGTCTATGGCTGCTTGAAAACCTGTTTTAGGAGTTGATGAATGAGGTATAAAGGAGAGTGTTATTCATAAGGAGACGGGATATCTTATACCAGAGTGATGAAAGGTTGAAGATATTATAAGGGCTATGGATTATTTGACTCCTGAGAAATGTTTAAAAATGAGAAGGGCTTGTGAAGAAAGGGCTAAGTATTTTGGTTTGGAGAATTTTTCTGTGGAACTGGAGAAAATAGTTTTTGGTTGATAGTTTTTTGTTTTAGGAATTTATTTTCATAGTATCGGAGAAAGTTACAAAGGGTTAAAACCCTCTGTTGACCAGCTGTATTTACTAATCTATTTTCCCAAAGCAATTATTTTATAGTTTTCTGTTTTTTAGGAATTATAGTTGAGATTGGAGAGATGGAACTTGGATTTAATTGTTTAGTTAGAACACCCAAAAAAAGGAGCTATGGATAGCTCCTAGTGTGAATTATTGTTTTGATGTTAGCCGTTGTTTATAGTGTTGATAGCTTCTTCTTCTGTTTCGTTCATAGGAATAATTGTTGTTATACCTACAAGTTCTAGGATATCTTTAACTCCATCACTACAGTTTGTTATATGCATTATTCATTCATTTTCTTCTATGTTAGAAAATACATCTGCTATATAACCGATTGATTTTGAGTTCATATACTTTAATCAACTGAAGTTGAATATAAGTTTTTTTCCTGTAAAATCTCCGATTTCTTCGTATATAGAAGCAAATGTTTTATCTGCATTGGTTTCATCTAATTCTCAAGAAAATGTGAATATTATTACTCAATTTTGTTCTTTTTTATTTACATCTATTAGAGTTTCCATAAAATTTATTATTGTTAACATTTAAACTAACTGAGACAATTATATACCAAAAAGATTCTGAATGCAAATTTTTTAATTAAATAATGTAAAAATATTATGATATATAAATTAAATGAATTAAGTTCTCTCTCTATAGACATAAAATCTCCTTATATAATTTTCTTGAAAGGAGATTTATGAGCCTGAAAAACTACTTTATCAAAACATATTTTAAATAATTTTCTTTGAATTGAGAAGGATATTACTAGTCCTACTTATACTTATTATAATAGATATTTTTGAGAGTTAAATTGAAAAGAAATGGCTGTTTATCATTTTGATTTATATAGGTTGTGAAGTTATGAAGAGTTTGTTGCTATATGAGCAGAAGAGATTTTTGATAATAATAATTGAATTATATTAGTAGAATGGCCTGATTTATTGAAGGATTATTATAAGGCTGATGTTGAAATATTTTTAAAGAATTATTGAAATCCTGATGAGAGGGGGATTGATATAGTTTATAAATAAATAGTTTTCTTGTAAATGAGTGTTTTGTGATTATAATAGGGTTGTTTAAAATCCTTTTTAAGGTGATTTGATATTTATTAGATATTTTTTTCTGATAATTAGATTATTTTTTATTAAATTGTTTATTTTAAAATTAAAAGTGAAGTTGGGTATAAGGATTTTTTCATTGATTTTAAAAAGTAAATAATATTATTATGAAAAAGAAAAAATTAGTAATAAGTATTGTTTTTGTTGTTATTGCATTAGTATGAATAAACTCATATTTTAATAGTTTACAAGATAAGTTAGCTATAAATTCTCAAATTGTTTTAGAGGTTGATGATATGAGAAAATGATTTGAAGAAATTGGTCAGAATGATTTTTATTATTCTGAGTGTTTTGCTGATTCTTCTTTTTTTGATATGTGGTTTCCTTGGACTTTTGATAATGTTATAGAGGAAGGAAGAGAAAAGAAAAAATATTGTTTAGAGAAATATGAAGTTTTAAAGGGGGAATATGAAGGTGCATTAAGGGATGAATTATGGGAAAAGATTGAAGATACTATTTGGGATGATTGAGTACCTTTGTGAGGAAGTTATTATGCTTTTCATACTGATAGTGAGTGAGATAATGTTTGTGTAGAGAAAACTAAAACTAGTGGTGTTAAATCTTATTTCTGAAATTGTATTAGTTTTAGTGTTATTGATGATGAATCTGTTGAGATAAATGGGATAGTTTATGAATTTGTTGATGGAAAGTTTGTTTCAGATGATAAGACTTTAGTTTTATCTTCTGAAGAGTTTGATATTGAGGAAGAAAAAGAGGAGTCTATAGAGTATAATGAACCTATAGAAAGGGAGTTTACTAGTTATTTGATTAATGATTTTTCTAATGATTATTATTGAGAAATTTTTGTAAGTGATACAGATGAATCAGAGGACTATATCGTTTGAGAGGGGTATATTGTTATATACAATAATGAAGGGAATGAGATATTAAAAGTTTGATCAGAAATGTGATTTGTTAACTTTTATTTTAATTTACCTGATTGAAAAGATAAATCTAATCTCTCTAATATTTCTTATAAAGATCAAAGTTTGATAATTTATAAGGATTTTGATTTTGACGGAGATAAGGATTTTGCTATAAAGGGGATTGTTTGAGGTTGTTCTAGTGGTTATACTTATGATGTTTATTTGGCAACTGATGAATGATTTATCTTTAATAATGATTTTTCTACACTTACTCAGGATAATTGTGGTATGTTTGAGGTTAAGGAACAAGAGAAGGAAATTCATATAACTGCTAAGAGTGGTTGTTGTTGGTATAAGTATTCTCATTTTATTGTTGAATGAGACGTTCTTAAGGTAATTTATACTAGGATAGAGGAGTTAGAGTGAGAAGATACTCTTGTAATAACTACTAGTGAACTCGTTGATTGAGAATGGAAGGAAACAGAGGAGAAGAAAAAGGTTAAGCAATCAGAAGATTGAAGTTTAATAGAAGTTGAGTAATTTCTAAAAAATTTTTATGAAAGAAAAAAAGATAAAAAAAAGAAGAAATGAATTGAGGGTAGTACTTTTGTGAGTATTGTTTTTATTTTTTTCTTTGCTTTCGTTGATTTATTTATTTGAAGGAAATTTTTCTTTTCTTCCTGAGAATCAGATTATAGATAAGGAAAATGATTTATGTATTGTGAGCAGTTGAAATTCAGGTAGTTGAGATTATGTTTTTTTGTATACTGTGTCTTGTGATAATTTTTTAAGTAGTTTTAATAGTGCAAAAGAGTCTGTTAATTGTGAAGGTGTTTCTTGTGATTATTCAAAGGGGGTTTATCTTGAGGTTCAAAAAGATGTTAGAGACAATCATTATGATGTGTTGGAGGTTTCTGAGTGTGAGGCTGTTTCTTATGAGGATTTTGATTGAGATTGAAAAAAAGAGTTTAGATTGTATCAAAATAAACTCTGTAGTTTTTTTCGTGGTGTAGTTGAGGTTGAGGATAGGTTTTATAGTATTGATGAGGAGGGAATTTTTGAAAAACTTAAAGATTTTTAGTCTAAAAATATATATTTATGAAAACAAAAGATGTCATTATAAAAGCTATAATTATTTCAGTAGGTTTCTTTTTTTTGTTAAATTTTATTTTAAATAGTATTTACTTTGAAAAAGTATTATGAGATTATTTTGACTTATGAGGAATTATTTTTATTTTTACTAGATGACTAGTTTTTTTGTTATCTTTTATTATATTTTTCTTTATCTTATCCAAAGATTTATCAATTAATTTAAGTAAAAAAATTTTTATCTTAATATCTTTTATTCTTCTTTTTTTATTGGGATTGTTGATAATTTGATCTCTTTGAATAACTGCATAAATTAATCCACAACTAAAATTTGTTCATTAATCATTTTTAATCTTTCTCAAATTTGTCTTCATTCTAATTCTGGGTATTTTTTCTTGATATCATTTCAAGTAAGAAATTTTTTAGTTTTTATTATTTCTTTGAACTCGTTATATATTTTTGTGATTTGATTGAAGCTTTCAATGTTTTGCGGAGTTTTTCAGTAACAATCAGCTTTTGATACGAGTAATAAGTCTTCAAAATATTTGTGCATCATAAGTTTTCTTGCTTTTAGTTTTCTCATATTTGCTATTTGAAAGGTTCTTAAATGTTCTTTTATTATGAAATATAATTTTTCTGTTAGTTGTTTTGGAAAATTTAGTCTTGGCGAAATCTGTTTTAGAAATATTTCTGCTCAGATTTTATTATGATTGTAATAATTTGATTCTCAATTTTTTCATATTGAATATGTTAGTCATTTTCATACGTCATGTAATAATATACTCCATATAAGTAGTAATTTTTTTTCTTTTTCTTGAATATTTTCTCTTTTTATTATTTTATTCATTTCTTCTAATCACATTTTTGTGTGAACCCATACATCTCATTCCATATGATGTTTATTTCAGTTATATTGATCTAGACAATCTAATTCTGGTAAAAATAGTTCTAAAAATCATATTTTTTTTAGTTCTTCTAATGCTTGGACATTATTTGGGGTTAAAAGTATTTTGTTTAATTCTTGAGTAATTCTTTCTATGTATATGTTTCTTAGTAAGTGTACATTTCTTTTTATTATTTCCCAATAGTTTGAGTCTGCTACATTTAGTCAATATTTATTTTTAAATCTTATGAATCTTAGTATTCTTAGAGCGTCCTCTTGTATTCTATTTTCTATATTACCTACAAATCTTATAGTGTTGTTTTGTATGTCTTTTATTCAATTTTCTGGATCTATGTATTCTCCTGTTTTAGGGTTGTAATATATAGCATTTAGTGTTAAATCTCTTCTTTTTGCATCTTCTACTAATGAGTCCGTAAATTTGACTTCTACTGGTTTTCTGTTATTTATTGTTCATATATCTTCTCTGAATGTTGTAATTTCAAATTTTTCTCATCATTCGGATACTATACATGTTCAATATTTTGCTCATATTTTTCAAACTACATTTAATATCTGTTCTATTTTCGGAGGAGTTGCGTTTGTTACTAAATCTATGTCTCAGTCAAGGTTTTCTGGATCTAAAAATTTGTCACGGCAGAATCATCCTACTATATATAAGTTTTGATTATGTTGCTCAAGTTGATTTTGTATAGTTTTTATTTTTTCCATTCCTATTAATTTTATAATATACTATATATTTTATATATTATAAAAAAGTACCAATATTTGTCAAGAGTTAAAAATCCACAACTAAAATTTGTTCATTAATCATTTTTAGTCTTTCTCAGATTTGTCTTCATTCTAATTCTGGGTGTTTTTTCTTGATATCGTTTCAAGTAAAAAATTTTTTGGTTTTTATTATTTCTTTGAACTCGTTGTATATCTCTGTGATTTGATTGAAGCTTTCAATGTTTTGTGGAGTTTTTCAGTAACAATCAGCTTTTAATACGAGTAATAAGTCTTCAAAATATTTGTGCATCATAAGTTTTCTGGCTTTTAGTTTTCTCATATTTGGAATGCTGAAAGTTCTTAGGTGCTCAGTTATTATGAAATAAATTTCATTTTCAAACGTTTTTGAAAATTTTAGTCTTGGAGAAATTTGTTCTAGAAACATTTGAGCTCATATATTATCATGATTGTAGTAATGAGTTTCTCAGTTTTTTCAAATTGAATAAGTTGGTCATTTTCAGATGTCGTGTAGTAGGATTGTCCGAAGTAGGAGTAGTTTTTTGTTAGACCATTCTCTAGCTTTTTTTTCAGACCACCCCCTAGCCCCCTCCTTGCTAAGGAGGGGGGACTCTGTTTGTTCTTTTGTTTTGATAATTTTATTCATTTCTTGTATACACATTTTTGTGTGAATCCAGACGTTTCATTCTAGGTGGTATTTATTTCAGTTGTATTTATCTAAGCAGTCTATTTCTGGTAGAAATAATTTTAATACTCAGATTTTTTTTAGGTCTTCTAAGGCTTTTGCATTGTTTGGGTTTAGGAGTATTTTATCTAGTTCTTGTTTTATTCTTTCTATTGGTAGTTTTTTTAGTAGTGGAGTATTTTTTTCTAAGATTTCCCAGTAGTTTTTATCTGCTACTTTGAGGTTGTATTTATTTTTGAATCTTATAAATCTAAGTATTCTTAGAGCGTCTTCATGGATTCTGTTTTCTATGTTTCATACAAATCTTATTATTTTGTTTTGTATATCATTGATTCAGTTCTCTGGGTCTATGTATTTTTTAGTTTTTGGATTGTAGTATATTGCATTTAAGGTAAAGTCTCTTCTTTTTGCATCTTCTTCTAATGAATTTGTGAATTCCACTTCTGCTGGTTTTCTATGGTTTATACTTCATATGTCTTTTCTAAATGTTGTTATTTCAAAGGATTGTCATCATTGTGAAGCTATGCAGGTTCAGTATTTTTTTCAAACTTCTCATACTATTTTTAGTACTTGTTTCATTTCTTCTGGTGTTGCATCTGTTACTAGGTCTATGTCTCAATCTGTGTTCTTGTTTCTTAAAATTTGTTCACGACAAAAACCTCATACGACATATAAGGTTTTGTTTATTTTTTTTAGTTTATCTTGGATTGTTAGGATGTTTTGCATGATTTATCTGTTTAAGTTATTTAGGCATTTTATATCGTTACTTGAACATGTTACTTTATATCTTCATAATCATATGTAAATGAAGATATATATGATTATGGGAATTATTATAATAATAGATATTAAAAACTTCTTTTTCATAAATTTTAATTTTATTTTATATATTTTCTAAAGACTTCATTCAGAATTTCTGTTGGAATTTTTTTTATTTCTGATGAGTTTATATTTTCTCTAACATTTTCTAGTTGTTTTTCTATAAAATTATTGATTATCTGGATTTTATTTTCTTTATCTAGTTCATTTCAAGATTTTTTTCTTTCAAGTAATTTTTCTATTTCTAGTTTTAGTTCAGGAGATATAGTTTCACAGTCACTAAAAAGGGCATCAAATTCTATAGGAGGTGGAGTGTTATTTTTTTGTACCCAAAGACAAGCTAAGATGGGTCTAAGTACATAAAAATATTTTTTTACTCTAACTGTATCTTTTTTTTAATATTCTCTGTAATTTGATTCTGCCATGTGTAGGTAGTGATATATGTAGTTTCTGGGAGAAAAATATTCTTGTTCTATTTTTAAAATTTCATTTTTAAAATCAGGGTTTTCGTAGTATATAATAGGTGATTTTATCCATTCTGAAAATGAGGGGTTTCATTTTTGAAATAGTGTTAGAGATTTTTTCAAATCCCATCAGTTTAGATCTATTAAATCTACTATGGGGTATTCTATAACATCTCTTCATTCTCTTATCGATAAATAGAAGTCTTTTTTATGTACATAGATAAATCTTATATCAAAATCACTGTTTTTTGATTCAAATCACCAAGCTCTAGAACCTGATTCTATAGCAAGAAGAATTTTTACTTTGTGTTCTTTTTCTATTTGTTTTAGTCTTGTTTGTATTTCGGAGAATGTTTTTTGTGGTATTGTGTTCATTGTTTAATTTGTTAAATTTTATTTTGGAGATTTTATTTGTTTTTATTGGTTATTCAAGAGGGAATATGTTTTTTAAAAACTTTGACAATATAAAATTAATATATATTATTTAATATAATATATTTTTATAAATAAATTACTTAATAATGAAGTATTGATTAATAGATTGGGTGGAATTATCACCTGTTTCAAAATTGCTTTTCCCTTTGGATTCTAATTCGTTGGCAGATGTACTTGTATGCTGAACAATAGCTGAAATTAAGCTTATTCTAGAAAAAACAAACGAAAAAGAGTTTTATGAATGTTTAGTTAATAGTATGGAAAAAACTAAATTTGAATGAATGCCTGTAATAGTAACACAAATACAAGAAGTATTTCAAAATGATGAGGAATTGTTTAGTTTTCTGAATTTTTTGAGTGAAACAAATAATGTATTGTTTTATGAATATATGCTGGTTTATATAGAAAGGTTAGAGTTTGTCTGATTACCTAATTTATTAGATTATCTGGAAAAGATTTTTAAAAATGAAGAACAGTGGTTAGAGTTTTTTCACTTTCTTTGTTTTAATATTAAAAAGGATGAACAGATTCTTACTAAAGATATAGTATGAGGTGCAGGTTATGCCTATAAGCTTAATGGTGTTGTTGAAAAGTATTTATTGAGGACGGAAAAACTAAATAAAGTGAGGATGTATATTTGGGATAAGATAGATGATGATTCTAAAAAACAAAATTTATCAGAAACTAGTTATGTTGAAATGTTTTTAAATAATTGAATAGAAATTATTGAAAATGAAGGAGATAATTCTAGTATTTTTAGATTTTATAATGAAATTAATGATTTTAATATTTCTTGGATTAATGTGCTTTTAAAAGAAGTAAAAAGACAAAAGGAGGTTATAGATTTTAGATTAAGATGTTCTTATAAAGAAAGTGGAAGATATGAACTTTTAGAAAATTTGGAGAGATATTTATTAAGTAAAAAGGTAATTGGTATTTTAACAGAGTTTTTTCAAAAAGTTTTAAAAAACTCTAACTTTGAAAATTTTCCTGTTATTTATAAAAAAATAGACTTATGTAATGATATTGAAAATATACATCTATTAAATCTCATTAGGAATATTATTATCTCAAAAAGGCTTCAATTATCAAATACTGAGGAGGATAAGTTATCTATTTTATACGATTATGTTAAGTTATTAGATATTTCAGATAGAAGAAATAATTGTAGTGCAGAAGAAGAAGTTTTAAGTATTCTAGAGAAGTTGAGGGAAGAATTATGAATTTTAGATGAAATACTGTCTCCTTTAGGTGAATTAAGTTTCGAAATTGATGAGGTTTTGTGAAAAGAGGATTCAGACTCTGAGGAAATTTTAAGAGAATTGGAATCTTTAGAAGAATATGTTCTTAGATCTATAGAAAATAGTTGGAGATAAAAGTAACTTTTTTTTATATTTTAATTTAAAATTTATGATTAAATTTTGAAAATTACCTACTCTTGTATTATGAGGATTATTAGCAACTCAAGAACTAGCTTTGGCTCAATCAGTTTATTCACATGTATATAATACTGCAGAAAAGTGTACTTCAATTCAATATTCAGGTGTTAATCAAGAATACTTATCAGCTTTAAAAACTGCAACTATGGGAAATGATATAGCATATAATAATTTTTATCAAATAGTTACGTATCATAATACTCCTATTAATAGTAGTCGTGTTTCTAAGTTTGTATCAGATGTTGAATGAATGCTTAAAAACTTTTATTTTAAAGGTAATGAAAAGGCTTGGGTTATGCAAAATATTTTTTCAGGTTTATCTATGAAGGATATGAATGGTTTATGTTTTATTTTGGAAGATGATTACGAAATTCAAAAATATATCCATAATAATACTTTTTTTACAAAGTCAGAATGGTAAATGTTATATTAAATATATTAATTTTTATTAAAAATAAGAGCCTAAAATATTTTAGGCTCTTTAAAAAATATATGCTAAGATATCATAGTATTGAAGTTATAGCCATTTTTTTGAGGCATTTAATGTTTTTTATTTCCCTATCTTCACAAAATCCTTCAAAAGTCCATCAATCCCATTAGATAAATTTACACTTCAAATTTTATCTATCACATTTTCTAGTGTTTCAAGTTCTTTTAGCCTCACAAGCATAGGATTATCTTCCAAAAGTTTAGCTGTATTTAACAAACTTCTAGTGGTAGCAGTTTCATCTCTTCTTTTTATCATATTTATTTGAGATTTTTTTTCAGCTTCTATTACTTTGTTCATAATTTCTCTCATATCTCAAGGTAGAATAATGTCCTTTATTCAGACAAAGTTTATTTCTAGTCATGATCATTCTAGGCTTTCAGTAAGTAAATTTACCAACTGTTTAGATAAGTCATTTTTAGCTTCAAGGATTTCATCTAACTTTTTTTCAGATGATAGTTCTCTGACTATAAATTGTGCTTTTTGATAGATGTATTCAAATCATTTAGCATATTTTTTGTGAAAGATTTCAATGTCTTTAATCAAGAAGTTTACACTTATGTTTACTCTTATTGAGATTTTATCTTTTGTTAGTATTTCTTGTCCTGAGATGTCTAGAGTTTGGAATCTGGTATCGTATTTTGTTAATTGTATATTGCTTAGTATGTTTGAATATAAATATTCTCAAGATTCAAGTATTTTTTCAAACTTTCAGTCGATTTCTAATACTCATTTTTCGTAAGAGTTTATTGTGTATAGTGAAACTAGAGAGCTTAGTGTTGATATGGTTTGTCTCATTCAAGAGTATTTTGATAAGTCTATTTCTGGGTTTTCTTTTATGTTTATTTTTTCACATCTGTATTCTCCAAATCATTTCCAGTATAGGTATGTTTGTCCTCATTTTAGAAGGTATTTTAGGTTATTGTCTTTATAGATTACTCAGATTTCATCGTCTGAGATTTCAAATTTGTAAAAGTATTCTTCTACAAAGTCTTTGTGGTTTGATAGTAAGATGTCTTTTTCTTGTCAGGTGAATATTGGGTTAGTTGTTGCTATGTGTTGTAGTTCTAGTTTATATTCTCAAAAGAATGTTGATATGTTGTATTTTCAGTTTGAGAGTATTTTTTCTAGTTTTCAGTTTTTGTATAAAAATGCTCTTTGGTTTGTGTTTATTATGTATTTCATTTTTTTTAATTTTAAGTGTTATTTGGTTTTTAATATACCCCTCTCTAACTCTCCCCCTTCAGGAGAGAGAACAAGAACAAATTGTTCCTCTTTCTCCAGAAAGGAGAAAGAATTCAAGATAGAGGTATTCCCATAGCTTCTTATTCTTCTAAAATATTTCGGAGGTTAAGATGGAGATTTATCAAATTGGTGGTTTAGTAAAAAGCAAGGCTCTTTCTTTATCACATTTAGTTTCTTTGTAGGCTTTTTTAGCAAAGTTTACAGTTTCTCTAATATTTGATAATTTCAAATTTTAATCTCAGGAAATTTTTATTATATACTGGTATTTGGTCAATTTTTTCAGGGAAAAGATTTTCCAAAATGCGAGTAAGCGAATTTAAAGCTATGGAAATAATTTTTTAGAAAGGATACTGTTTAGGTATCGTCAAAATTGTAGTGTTTAACCAACACGGGGGAGCCGATAAGATGGCTTGCGGACTTTACACTGTCGCTGATACACAGTTTACTCATGGAGTTTGTGTCATTCTTGCATGCAGAACAAGAGGTGGACCAGTGTAAGCCTTATAGTTTTTTAGAATTTGATTCATGGGGTTGTTTTAGAGATAAAATATTTGCAATGGGTTAAAACCCATTGTTGACCAGCTGATTTTATTTTTTTGAAAATTTAGATTTCATTTCAATCTCAGTCAAAAGTGAATAGTTTTCAACTCCAAGATCTTACCTTGATGTAATTATCTTTTATCTCAAATTCTCATCATTTATCAGTTACAAATATATCATCTCATCATTTTTGCCAGATTATTTCTCATTTTTTATTTATCCTTGTTATATCTAATTCTCAATGGATAATAAAATCATCTTTGTATTCATGTATTGAAAAACAACTACTAAAATCACATTTTTTCTCCCATACTAAGTCTAGAGATGGTATATTTAAACAGTAGACTTTATTTCAAACACAAATATATATTTTTTCTCATTTTATAATTGCTGATTTTTCAGAAAATCCTGAAGATCAAGAATTACTTAGTATTATCACAGAGTTTACTATCTTATCTTTTTCAAACATTTGAATTCAGATTCTATTTATAAAATCTTTTTTTGAATTATCGTCTTTAAGCTCTTTATTATAAGAATATTGATTTTTATTAGCACCTGATATATATTCTTTATCAAAAAAAATATTTACTTTATATTCTCAATTTATCTTTGTAAAAGTTATCAATGTAAAAAATACATGTAATATTCTCAATGCTATATGATAATTATAAAATTTTTCTCTATCAATTCAGTGACAAAAATCATTTCTTAAATTTAGTCATAGTCTTTCTGATAAAACAACCTTAAAATAGAATACTATATTTTCAGTAAACAAATTTGTGATAATTTTATCATTTAATATCTCTCATAATGATTTATACATAAATCCTCCATTAAATTCATCTTTTTTCTTTACATTTCATCAATTTATATGAACAATCTTTCTAAATAGTTTTTCAATTAAAGGAATTAATATTCAAACTAAACAATAGCTTTTTTTACTATAAATATTATCAATCAGCTCTTGAATTTCTATTTCATTTTCTCATTCTAAAATATCACATTTACTTATCAAATAATTATAAAATTTTTCTTTTTTTATACTTTCAATAAAATGATTAAGAACTATTTCCAAGAATATATTTCAAATATCTATATTCTGACGAGCTTCATGTATTAATTTTCTTTCTTCTTCATCTGAAGAGATTGTTCACACTAATCAACCATCTTTATCTATAATAAGTGTTGAAAATAAATTATAAAGTACAAATTCTTTTTGTTTCTTTTCCAAATCCTTTTGTGCATTATTTTTTGTAAGAATAAATCTTTTACTTATCAATAAAAGAATTTTTCCTAAATCATACGAATTATTTTCTCAAAAAAATCATCTTATATAATCTTCAACTTCATCACCAGTAATTTTAAATGAGGAAGAAATTTTCTTTAATCACTTACTTAAATCTATTGAATTAATCCTTCTCATTGTATCTTCCTTTTCATCTATATTACCATATTCTTGATATAAATCTAATAATCATTTCAAATAATTAATCTTAAAAAATTCATTATTATTTGCTTCAATATTCTTATTATAAATTGATATTATTAAATTATATAACTTTTCAAATTTATCACTTGAATTCTCTTTTAATTTTCTAAGCACAAGTAAAGCTTTTTCGATAATATATACATTTGGAAGCTCTTTCTTATCCTCTTCCTCAAGCCTATATATTATTTTATCCATTATCTGTTCTTTTTCTGCATCACCTATTTGCAATCCTTTATTTTCATTTACGAATATATCAAAAGAATCTCACCATAATCACATATTTCAATTAGTTTGTTTCTCTTCATATTTAATAATTATTTCTTTTAATTTTTCAAAGTATTCTTTTTGATTATAGGTTTTTGATATAAATACAGCTCTTTTAAGCTCTTGCAACAAAAAATAACTATCTGTAATTAATGCTTTCTGATAAATCTCTAAAATACAATAAAGGTATTTCTTTATAAATTCAAAGTCTACTTTTCTTAATCAAAGCTTATTTGAGAAATCAAGAGATACACTTATATATCTTGTAACCAAAACAGGATTCTTTGACTCATTAGCTCTTTTTAAATAATAATCTATAAGATTTTGATCTACTTTATTTATATGAGGATAAACATTCATCATTTTTTCATCTTCTTTTGATGGAAAAATAAACATAGGTCAATAATAAGTTCCCCAATTAAAGAAATCATCCTGAGTTTCCTTCCAATTATAATCTTCAACCAAATCAAAAATCATTTGTTCTTTCTCTAATTCATTACTTATTTTTTCTGCTCCCTTTAGAAAATTTTTTATTTTATCAGATATTTCAAGATAAGTACTAATAGGTTCAACATGATTATCTAAATTATTCAAAAAATCCTTAAAATTTTTCATATCCTTATTCTTAATAAATTATAATTTAACAATAGCTTGTCAACGGTGGGTTTTAAACCTACGCTATTTTCTATTTAAACAATCTCCTCAATAAACCTCCTAATCTCCCTCACCTTCTCCTGCTCATCCATGCCTTCAAACTTTTCCTTATTCTCTGCAATATACTCAACCACTGGAAAAAATTCTTCATCAATATTTTTAGCTTCTATAAACTTCTCTTTATTTCTCAGTAAAAACTGAAAATTTCAATCTCACATTCTTGCTAAAAATTTCGTTACAAGATAGTAAGGGAATTTTATTTTTACTAAATGTTCTCAGGTTTCTAAATCTCTAACCATATATCACTCAATCTTTTCAGAGCCTATTCTTTTTTTGAAATCACTATATTTTTCTACAAAATATTTTGGTCTTCTGAAGCCTAAATCATTAGCTAGTGAATCAAGTTCTTCTTCTGATAATAGCTTCATATTCGCTAAATTGTCTGATTGTAAGTTTCTTGCTCATATTAGATAAAGTCAGTAGTCTTTTTGTGTGTATTCAACTATGTGTGGATCGTCTGGATGAATGACTTCAAACATTAGTGTGTGTTTTCATTTTGTTTTAATAAACTTTACTATGTTTATGTATTGCTCATCTGTTAATAGTTCTTTTATGTAGTCTGTGAATGGTCAGTCTAGACTTCAGCTTGTGTGGATTAATAGTTTATTTCTATTGTAGAAGTCTTGGCTTATGACTCATAGGAATCAGTTTAGTTTTTCTATGAATTGGTATTTTCATTCTGAGAGTTTGTTTTCATTTACGATGTCTCAGTTTATGTTTCTCAAAATTTCTCAGTTGTTAAATACTTTATCAAATGGGTATGAGACTATATTTCCTAATCTATCAAATACTATTCATCTGGCTTTTAATAGTATGTTGTTTACTCGATTTGAGTTTTTTAACCATAGGTTTTTGTAAAATACTTTTTTGCTGTATTTGAAAATGGTTAGGTCTCAATAGTGTTTTTGGTGGATTAGATCTTTTCATAGTTCACAGAAGTTTTTGTATTCTCAGGTGTTTGTTTGTCATCTGTTGAAATCTATATCTGACTCAAATTTTTCTATTTTTCCTGTGATTTTCTTTCAATTTTTTTCAAGTACTAAGACTTTCATAAATCATTTTCTATCAACTTCTCATTCTAGGGAATAGAAGTTTTTTATTTTTAGTTTATCTATAAGATCTTGTAGTTCTATGTGTCATGTGATACAGGTTACTCAAGTTTTTTTGAAGACTTCTTTTGTTGCTTTTATGAAATTTGTATTGTTTTTGTTGGCTTCTTCTTGTTTTATGTATAGGTTTTCTTTTAATTGTTCTGATCAGAATATTGCTATAGATTTTTTTAGGTTTCAGGTATTTTCAGGAACTAGTAGTGGAGAATGTGTTACTAAATATTTTTTTCTGGTTCAGGTTGTTATTGTTTTGTAAAAAGGTAGAGAGTCTAAGAAATTTTTGATCCTGTGTAGGTTGAAATTTTCTCACTTAATTTCTTTTATAAATCAGTCATAGATTCAGTCTTTTTTATGAAGTTCTACGAATTGTTTTATAGTGTTGTATCTGGCTTCTACAAAGTCTTCTATAACTCACTCTTCTAGAAATTTGTTTATGTTTCTTAGTAGTTTTAGTTCGTGATTTCCCATAACCATTTTGGCATCTCATTTTTTTACTTCGTTCATTATGAAACACAGATTATCTACAGAATGGTTTCATCTATCTACTAGGTCTCATACAAAAACACTTAGAGGTTTTTTGTAGTTTTTTGTGTATTTTTCTTGTAAGGTTTTGTAGGTTTCATAGAAATCTTTCATGCCGTGTACATCTCAGTAAACTAGTATGTTGTTTTCTTCTGATAGGTTTAGGTTATCAAATCTTTCTTTTACTTCTGTTATTTTTTCAGCTTTTATGATGTTGTTGTTTTTTATGCTTGTGCCTTTGTTGAAGGATAAGCTCATTTTTTCAATAATTTTTTCTGGAACATATCATCTGATGTTTTTTTCTTTTCTGATTTTGTTTTGTTCTAGTGCTTTTTCTGAGTCAAATATTATGGTATAAATTCTCTCCCAGTTTCATAGTGTTATAAATCTTTTTCTATCTGAGTCTCTTAGGTTTGTTGCATCAATGACTGTACTTAGTCATTCTGCACATCTTTCATTAGCGATTTTCATAACTATGCTAAAAATTAGGGCTCAGTTTGTTTCGTAGTTTCAGATTGATATGGTTCAGTCTTCGTTGAATTTGTGTTCGTCTCAGAAGTATCTTTCTCTTATTTCGTCTGTTGATATGATGTAGTCTTTTGGAAAATGTTTTTTAGCAAATGTTGATTTTCCGCATCATGGGATTCCAGATAATAAGATTAAACTTCATTTTTTGTATTCAAAGATCATTTTTTGGTTTTAGGTTGTAAGTTTTGTAGGGAACGAATATTTTCGTTCTGTTGTTTTGTTGTTTTTTCTTTATTCTTACCTCTCTCCTGAATCCTCTCCCCTTGTCAGGGGAAAGGGGAACAATTTGTAGCCTCTTTCTCCAGAAAGGAGAAAGAATTTATCCGAAGGTGTATCCTTTAGGGCAAGATAGAGGTGTTGTTTAATTTAACGATGTTATTATATCTCTAAAATTAGCTTTTTCAAAAGTTATGGGTACAATATTGTCGACTAAAATGACAACCTTATATTTTAATAACAAAAAATGGAAGTAGAAAATATTTTAAAAGGGCTTGGTTTTCAGGATAATGAGGTAAAAGTTTATATTGCAAATCTTGAACTTGGGATGACGCAGGTTTCAAACATAGCGAGATTTTCAGGGATAAAAAGAACTACTTTGTATGGGATTTTAGAAAAAATGGAGGAAAAGAAAATTCTGAAAAAGCATGTGAAAAATGGTGTTACTTATTATGAAGCTATAAATCCGGATGATTTGTATAGTATTTTGGAAAAACAGGTTTTATGATTGAAAGAAAAATTACCTGAACTTAGGGCTAAAAATAATAAATTTTCAAATAAGCCTAAGATTTATTATTTTGAATGAGCTGAAAATGTGGCTGAGCTTTATAGAATGGAGGTAAAAGACGATCCTAAGGATATAAGAATTTTTAGTTCAAATGCTGATAGGAAAAGTTGAGAAAGGGATAAACTTCGTAAGCTTAGAAATGAAGTTTATGATACTGCCAAAAGAAAAGCTGATATGAAGTTAATAATGAACAGAAAACCTACAAAGAGTGAACGATTATGGTCTAAGTTTCACCCTAAAACTATTGGATGGGATAAATTGGATATTTGAATTACTATAAAGATTTATGGTAATAAGACTAATTTTATTTCTATGAATGATTCTATAACTGGTGTTGTGATTGAAAATGAAGAGATTGCAAGGACTATGGAGTCTATTTTTGATTATATTTATGGGAGTGGGGAATAAATTTTGAATTTATCATAAAGCCTATAGAGTTTTTATCTTTTTTAACTTTTGTAATAATCTTTGTAATTTGGGAATTTGATATAGCATAAAAGATAATATTGCTTATTTGATGTATTATTATTTTTTTATTTACTTTTTACACAAAAAAATGGTCCCGCATTAAAGCGGGACCTTGTTCTCCTTTTTTTGCCCCCTCTGCTCTCAGCTGGTGGGGGGGACTTTCTCTAACAGAAATTTTCCAATTTCTGATATGGACGCTAGAGAGCGTCTCTTGGTAACCTCATAATAGGCTCCTTTTTTCCGGTTTTTTTGGGGACCCTCATGGGGGAGCTCATAATATCACGGAAGTTTTTTTAATATCTACAATCCGTCTCTTGGGCGTCGTAGCATATTATTTTCTCCGGGGTTTTGGTTTTGGGGCAGACGGCAGCGGTGGGGTTCAGGCAATAATATTTGTTTTCGGCGTTTTCAGGTAAATCATCTTTTTGGGGTATCTCCGGTTTTGTTTTACTGAGGAGCCAACAATGGGTTGCCTCCTATTCTTTTTCACTCAATTCCGAGCCCTTATCTGAGGCTCAGATAATGTGGCAGACGAGTCGCGCGCGATGGCTTGTCTGCGGCGGCAGAAGATTTTTAATAATCTTCAGGCGATTTATTATATGTCAAGGCTTGTTCTTTCTGCCTTGCATGATTAATTTATAATGATTTTTTAAAATAATGCAAATCTTTTTTTGACTTTTTTTGTTTTTAGTTGTTGATTTGATATGAAAACGTTTATTCTGAGGGAATAATAGAAAGTGTAAAAAAATGTTTTTTTAAAATTTCTGAGAGTATTTGATTATATTTTTTGAATTTTTTTGGTAAAATTTTATAGTAATTCTAAATTGTTAATGAAAATTTTTTCTTTTTCTTTTCATTTGGTATTTTTCATTTTTTCTTTATGCTTTTTGAGGATTTCTTTTATCGTAAAAGAAGTTAACTTTGTTGGTTTGTGAATTGGAATGTGGTTATGAAATAAAATAATTCTTTGGGGCTGAGTCGTTTTATTCATGACTACTTTCTAAACAATCTAAATAAGTTTTATATCTTAAGGTTATTTAATAAAATAATACAATGAATTGTATGCATAAGGAAATAAGAGAAAGAATAATAAGAGAAATAAGTGAAAATTTAAATAATAAAACATGTGTTCATGCATGTTGGTTAGGGGAATCAGATGCAAATAATGAAGTTGATTCATTTTCAGATATAGATTTATTTTTATGTGTTGATGATTATAAAATAGATGAAATTATATTGAATCTACTAATTATTATATAAAATATGCTTATCTTCCTATGGTTGGAATATTAAGAGTTAAATACACTCCTTATTTATATGATTGGGGAAGAATTCATATTTCAAGGCATTTTCTTAGAAAAGTGGTTTTAAAGTTGGAAAAATTGATTATGTTTTCTAATATTAATGATATTGATAAAAATTTGGAAATGATTAAAAATTGGTTTTCAGAAATTTTGATGGAGATTGAAGAAAAATGATATGATTTATAACGATTTTTTAATACTTACATTCTCAATTTGCTTTATCATGAATATTGTCCCGATATGGAAAACCTGTTTTATAATCCCACTCTCATCACTTTGAATAACATTCACTACTCTCTATATCGTTTTTTATTGCTCTTTTTAATTTTTTTAGCTTATAAACAATAGAAGTAACAACAGCCTCTAGTTTTTCATTTTTAGGTTCTATCTTTTCAAACTTAGATATCATCAGGTCTAAAAAAGAAACTCTTTTTTCTTTATCTGTATATTTTAAATCAACTTTATTCATAAAATTATTTACTAAATTTTCAATTTTATTTCTAATTTCTAGTGGTAAAACTTCACACTCTCATTTGTATTCATATTGGTATTTATAAGAATGTTCTCTAGTACTTAAATAACATTCATTTTCAAAAGTTTCATAAGTTTTTTCACAAGTATGAGATCACTGCTCTGTACATTTTATAATAGAAGCACATACAGGATCATCAAATCTTTCACAAAACATTATTGATTCATCTTCACTTCATGGACAAGCTTCAAATTCGCAATTTTCTCATTTTTGAGTAATTACTGATCCGTCATTACATACCTGGACTTCATCACTACACTTCTTTTCTGAACAATCTTCTGGAGAATTTTTTTCATCTTCATATCTAGTATCACAGATTCAATCTCATTTTTTTATACAGATAGCTGGTAGATCTGCCATAGGAGGTCAATCATTAAGCATTTTAGGGCTAACTGGAGTTAGTCATTCACAACAGCTTTGAGGTTCTGTTCATTCGAGAGTCCAATATACTAGACCTCATCATAAATGAACACATTCTTGACATTCTCAAGGGTATTGAAAGTTGTATCATTCCGTATCTCAACAGTTGTCTTCAAATGTTTTGTAATCTGTGCAACAGTAATCAGAATTACATATTTGTTTTGCTCAACAAAATGCTCAACTTGCACAGTCTGCATTTGTTATATTTCAGAATAATGGTAGTAAAATAAATGTTGTTGAAATTAGTAAAAGTTTTCTCATAAGAGGAAATTTTAAAAGATAAATTATATAAAAATGTTACAAGCTTGGTATATATTTAAACGATTTAATGCAAATAAAGTGACAAGAAATAAAAAAAACTGAAATTTTTTGAAAGAAAAAAGTTTAGGGTTTCGTACTAAGTTTTAGAAGAATCAAAATTCTAGATAAATTCTTCTAAAGTAAAATTTATATTTCTAAATATTTGTATTATGAAAACAAGTAAAAAAATATTAGCTGGAATATCTCTAGCTTGAATCGTATGAATGTTAACTATTTCAGGTGTATCTGCTTATCGTGGAGATCCAAGTGTAAAATGACCAGATTATTCAGAAGATAGGCATGAGGCAATGCAGGAAGCTTTTGAAACAAAAGATTATGAAGCATGGAAAGAACTTATGGATGGTAAATGAAGGGTTACAGAGGTTGTAAATGCTGATAATTTTGAAAAATTTGCAGAAGCTAATAAATTAGCTCAAGAATGAAAATTAGAAGAAGCAAAAGCTATTAGAGCAGAGTTAGGTTTATGACTTAAAAATGGTGAAGGAAGATGAGAGTGAAGATGAATGGGAAAATGAGAATGAAGATGACAAGGTAGAGGTAGTAATGGTTGAAATTGCCAAGTTCAATAGTTTTATATAGATTAGAGGAGTTCACTTTTCAAAAAGTGGACTTTTTTTTGAAATAAAATATATTGTAAGAATAAAATAAAAAGGTTTTTTGTTTAGAATTATTATTTTTTGAAAGAAAATTATTTAAATTTCGTATTAATAGATGTCAGATTAATAGGTGTTTGTAAAATAATCTTATGTGGAATTGTAAAGAAAATACAGATAAGGATATAGTGAGGAAAATATCGTCTTGAGATATTGATGCTTTTTATTGTGTGGTAAAAAATTATGAGGGAAAATTGTCTAGATATATAAATAGAATAACAAATATCTCTCCAGAAGAAACCGAAAACATTTTACAGGAAGTCTTTATAAAGGCTTATAAAAATATAAATAGTTATGATGATAAGCTAAGTTTTTCTAGCTGGATATACAGAATTACTCATAATATGGTGATTGATTTTCATAGGAAGAATAAAAATAAAATGGATGTTAGTTTAGAAACAGATGATGAGGAGTATGTGAATTTGATAGAGATGATAGATTCTTGAGTTGATATAGAATCTGGTGTACAAAATAAGGAGCTTATTTGAAAGATAATATCAGTTTTAAATTTGTTGGATAAAAAGTATAGGGATGTATTAGTTTTAAAGTTTTTAGAAGAAAAAGATTACAATGAAATAAGCGATATATTAAAGATTCCAAAGTGAACAGTTGCTATCTTGATAAATAGGTGAAAAAAACAGTTCAGAGAAATGGCTGATAGGAATAATTTAAAACTTTATTTGTAGATTTATGAAAAAGGATTTTAGTAAAGGTATTGTAGATAAAATAAAAAAGGAAAACATAAAGCAGACTCCTAAGTATATTTTTGTTTTGAAGCATTTGTCTGTTTGGTTTTTTCTTGTGTTTTCAGTAATTATTTGAGCTTTGGCTTTGAGTATTAGTTTGGGGTATTTTTCTGATATTGATTGGTCTTTGGGATATAGACTGTGATTCATAAAAATTTTGGTTGTATATATGCCTTTGTTTTGGATTTTCTTTTTGCTTATTTCTATGTTTTTTTCTTATTATAATTTTAGGCATACAGAAAGGGGATATAGGTTTAGCTTTATGAAGATATTTTTTATAAATGTATTTTCATCAATTTTGTTGGGTATGCTTTTGTATTTTTCTTGAATTTCTTTTGTTGTTGAGTGAGTTATAGAAGATGTTGTTCCAAAGTATAGGTCTTTGCTTGTTGAAGATAAGGCTTCTAGAATGGTTAGTATTTGGCAAGATGAAGATAGGTGATTGTTGATATGAGAGATTGTAGAGGTTAATGAGTGGGATTTTACTTTTATTGATTATAATGAAAAACAGTGGAATATTTTGTTTGATGGAGATACCGTTGTTAGATGAAGAGTTAATTTGGAAGTCTGAGAAAAGGTTAAGATTATCTGAGAAAAGGTTGAGGATAGTGTTTTTGAAGCAGGGGAGATAAAGCCTTTTATGGGGAGATGAAAGGGATAATAAAAAATTTTATGATGTAGTTAATATTATAAGGTAGAAAATATTTATCTTAATGATTTATTACAGTCTGCAAGAGAATTATTGGAAAAAGATGAGAGAATGTCAAAAAATAAAAATAAAAAACGGATAATTCCGTTTTTTATTTTTATTATCCCATATATTGCCAAACTTCTTTTTCTGGTCAAACTGGTCATTCTTCTGAACCTGATTTACATATTGGACAGACAAAGAAAGTTGTTCATCTATCTATAAAATGTTGTTCTATTTCAACTACTAATCAACAAATTAGACATTTATATTTACCTGCTGCAGGTATTTTTTCTGTTACTTTGAATAAAGTTCAAACTTTTGTCATAAGAATTTAGTTAAGAAGTAATATAATTTTATGATATGTTTTTATGATTTTTAATCAAGGTTTTTTAGTTTTCTTTTTGTATTTTATAAGAATATATATTTCCTATGAAATATATTGAAACTACTGATATGATTAGAAGTATGTTTTGGGAAATGAAATAAATTATCGAAATTATTAAGTTTAAAATTATCAAAAGATATATGTTTACACTTTGTAGCATAGAAAGTGAGATATCTATGTAAGAAAAATTTAGTATAATTGAATTTTTTATAAATAGTCAGAAAAATAGAGTTATGAGTAGATAGGAGAATATATTGGTATAATCTACTTTTTTATTTTCTTTATTTAAGACTGTTGATAATATACTGTTATCGACTTTGGGAGTTTGGTAATTCTTTATAATGTTTTTCATATTTTTTCTAAGTTAGATTTTAATTTTTTCTTAGTTCTGTGGAGTTTGGTTTTTATTGTGTTTTCATTTAGTCATATTATTCTTGAAATTTCTTTTATTTTTAGTTCATCGTAATAGAAAAGTAGTATTATATTTCTTTCTATTAGTGGAAGTTTATTTATTTCTTTTGTAATTTTGTTTTTTTGTATTTCTTTATCTATGTCTGCTGATTTATCTTCTTCAAATACTAAATTTTGTTCTATTTCTTCTATGTTTGTAAATCATTTGTTTTTCTTTAGGTATGTTATGCTTTCATTGTATGAAATTCTGTAATACCATGTTTTAAAGCTACTCTTAAATGAGAATTTGTGTAGGTTCTTAATTATTTTTATTAAGACATTTTGTGTTATATCGTTTGCATCGGATTCGTCTAAACATACTCTATAACATGAAGCAAATATGGTTTGCAGGTGTTTCTCTAGGAGTTCTTCAAGAGATTCTTTGTTTCAGTATAGGTATTGTTTTATAAGTTGTTTGTCTTGCATGTTTTTAACCTCACCCTAACCCTCTCCTCAAGGAGAGGGAATAGTAGGATTTTTTTTAATTTATAAATTCATTATTTAGACTAATAAAAAATAAAAAAGTTTCAATTTTTTGAAACTTTTTTATGATTAGGGTGTCTAATGTATGTAAATACTTTATTTTTCTAATTTTTTTATTATGAAAAAGCTTTTAGTTTTGGTGCTTTTGTTTTTTGGTGTTTTTTCATTTGTGTGAGTGAATGCATTTGAGATAAAGTGATGAGAGGAGATTAGTATTCAGGAGGAGGTTAATGATGATTTGTATGTTGCTGGAGGGAGAGTTGAAGTTGTGGCTCCTGTTAATTGAGATTTGGTGATTTCTGGTTGAGAGTTGATTATAGAATCTGATGTAAAGGAGGATTTAATTATTGCATGATGAAATATAACTATTTCTTGAAATGTTTGAGATGATGTGAGAGTTGCATGATGAAATATTGTTATTGAGGGTAATGTTGCTTGAGACTTGGTTGTTTGAGGTTGAGATGTAAGGGTTAAGGATTGAGTAGTGATTTGAGGAGATCTTGTGGTTTGAGCTTGAAGGTTAACTTTAGATTGAGATGTTATGTGAAAAGCAAAGATTTCTGTCTGAGAGTTTATATTAAACTGAATGATTAGTTCTGATGCAGAGGTTAATCTGGAAAAGTTTAGAAATAATTCAGGTTCTGGGGTTATTAATTGAAATGTTATTTATAGAGGAAGAGATGAGATGCCATCTTTAGAGAGTTCTATAAAATGAGAGGTTGTGTTTGAGAAAAATGTTATTAGAGAGGATGTGAAAAAATCTGCGATCTGATTTTTGACTTCATATTTGATTGTGAAGGTTTTGGGATTGTTTTTGTTTGCTTCTCTTATTTATCTTTATTTTGCCAAATTTTTCTCAAATGTTTCTGATAATTTAAGAAAGGAAACATGAAAAAGCTTTTTATATGGATTTTTAGTTATGGTATGAACTCCTGTTGTTATAATTTTACTTTTTATAACTGTGGTTGGTTTTCCTTTTGGTTTATTGTTTTTGTTTGCTTATATTTTTATGTTTGTATTTTTATGACTTTTGAACACTATGGTTATTAGTTCAATTTTTATTGATAAATACAAGGTTAAAGAATTATACAAAAAGCTACTTATAATTTTTTGATTTACTTTATTGTTTTGACTTACAAATTGAGTTAATCCTATAGTTTGATTGTTTACTGTTTGAGCATTGGGGATAAAAAAACTTGAGGTATGTGATAAGATTAGGAAAGGAAAAATATAGGTTAGTTTATTATATTAAAAGCTTTTAGAGTAATTTCTAGAAGCTTTTTTTGGATATTTTTGTTTTGTTGATTATTATATTTTTATAAATATTTATTGATTATGACTAATGAAAGAATTTTTTAAAAATAGTAAATGATTTATGGTAGTGTGTTATTTATTTAGCACTTCCATTTTTTGGTATTTTTTATTTATTTTGTTTTTGTCTGTTGAGACTTTAAAAACTTTTATTTTTTGAATTTCGTTTTTAATTTTTTTGGTTTTTCCTGTTATTTTTATTTTAAAAGATAAGACTAATATAAAATATGTTTTTGTTTTTTTATCTTGTTTTTTGGTTATATTTGGGCTTAGTTTTCAAAAAAATGAATGAGAGTATAATAATTTTTCTCTTGTTTGTATTGATTCTTGTAATAAATTTTCTTTGAATCCTTTAAATGCTATATCAGAAAAGGAACTTTTAAATATATGATTTAGGGCTGCTTGGGCTTTGTGAATAGATAATAATAAGCTTAATTCTTTTAGAAATATTATATTGAAAACAGAGGAGGCGGTTGATATAGAATTACCTAGTCAGATTCCGAATGCTATTTTTAATAATGTTGGTGATGAGAAGTATTTTTTATACAAACCAGAAAATAGCAAAAATAGATTAGTAATTTTGTTGCATTGAAGTGCAGGTAGTTTTATGTTTTATCAAAAGCTTTTTAAGTTATTTATGGATGATGAGGGAGTGACTCTAGTTAGTCCTATTTTTGGTTGGTGAAATTGGAATGATGAAAGGTGAACTGAATTAGTTTGGAATACCTATAATGATTTATTGAATAAGGGGATTGTAAATAAAGATACAGAGGTTGTTTTGATGTGAGTTTCTAATGGTGGTAGATGATTAACAAGACTTGTTTCACAGGATGATGATAATATATTTTCTAAGGTGATATTTATTTCAGGGGTTATAGAAAAGAAAATTACAGATGGTTCCGGTTTTAAAAATAATGTAAAGTGAAAAGATGTTTTAGTGATTCATTGAGAAGAGGATGAGAGGGTTCCGTTTTCTTATATTGAGGATTTTATGGTAAATAGTAATTTAAATAATTTGGATAAGCTTATTTTTAGTGAAGGGAATCATTTTGTTTTAGCGAGTGAATTTGATGAGATAAGGGAAAAGATAGAAGAGTTTCTTAATGAGGATTAGAAAAAATATTTATTTTATATATTTAGTAAGAGATAAAAGATAAGTCAATTTAAAAAGTATGATGAATATTCTTGTTTTTTGGTAAAAATCTTTTAGATAAGCTATACTTGTTTTAAATTGTATATAAACAAGTAATAGGCTATGAGATTTAAAAAGACAATTGCTGCTGTTATCATAATAACTTCTGTTTGAGTAGGGGGATATTTTTGGAATAAACAAAAAAAAGTAGAGGAAGAAGCTATATTAAAAGCTAAAATGGCTTATACTGTAGAAAAGTGAGATATAAGGACAGAGGTAAAGGTTACTGCAACTGCTAAGCTTGCTGATGAGCAGAATCTTTCTTTTGGACAGGAATGAAAGATTTCTAAAGTTTATGTAAGAGTTTGAGATGAGGTTAAAGCTTGAGATATATTGGCTGAACTTAGTTTAGATGATTATGATAATGCTGTTAAAACTGCACAAATTGACTTAGAAAATGCTAGATTGTGATTAACTAAACTTTTAAATAATGATACTTCTGTTAGAGAGTCTCAACTTAGGATGCAAATAAGTGAAGCTAAG
Organism: Patescibacteria group bacterium UBA6489; assembly: GCA_002435385.1. GTDB lineage: Bacteria > Patescibacteriota > Gracilibacteria > BD1-5 > UBA6164 > UBA6489. The sequence goes on along the minus strand of DJMN01000004.1, from coordinate 56,352 downwards.
ACTAACTATGAGGTTGAGAAAGAACAAGAAAGTATTTTAAAGAGGCAGTTGGATGTTGAGTTGCAAAAGAAAAATGATTTGTTACAACAGAAGCTTAGGGATTATAGAATTGCTCAGAAGGATTTAGAGGTTGCGAAGTCTGATATAGAGGTAAATACAGAACTTGAAACAGAGAAAACTGAGACTACTTTGAATGCAAGAAAGAAGACTATTGATTCTGTAGTTAATTCTCTTAACTCTAGTTTGTGAGATGCTGAGTATGTGGTTGAGTCTGTGGATGAGATTTTTTGAGTTTCTCCTGCTTTTCAGTATAAAAATGATGATTATGATATTTATTTGTGAGCAAAGGACTCTGGTTTAAAGAAAAAAACTAAGAGTGAAGTGACTTCTGTTTATAACTTTATAAAAGAGTATAAAGAGAAGTTTAGTAGTTTAGATTCTAGTTATTCTGATTCACAAATAAAAGAACTTATTGAAGAATACTATCAAGATTCTACTATATTGGTTGAGTTGATTGATGATGCTTTGGATTCTGTTGATATGAGTATTGAAGCTAGTTGAAAATTATCTAGTACAGACATTTCTACTTTTAAGACGTCTTTGGAGACTTCTAGAACAAAGGCTTTGGCTGTTCGTACGAATTTAGAGACATTATCAAATTCTATAAATTCTCTTTTATCTCAAAGTGTTGTAGAGAATCAATTGGAGCTTTCTGTAGAACAAAAGAAATTAAGTTATGAGACAAAGCAATCTGCTCTTAGAAAACAGGCTGAGGATTTAGTTTCTTTGACTAAGGAAATTGCGAATTTGGAAAAAGATAATTTTAATTCTCTTCAGAGAAAAAAGACTCAGAATGAGAATCTTTTAGAAAATATAAAAGTTCTAGAGAAGGAGCTTACTGATTTACTTGATGGTGCTGATAAATATGATATTCAACAACAAAATAATTTAATAAAACAGGCTCAACTTAAGGTAGAAAGAACTATAGATCAAAAAGATGATTATCAGATTATTGCAGAGTTTAATTGAAGGGTTCGTGATATTGATATTGTTGAGTGAGAACAGTATAAACTTGATGATAGAAAATATATTGTTATAGAGAATCCTAATCTTATAGAGCTTGAATTACAGATAGGACAGATTGATATAGTGAAAATTCAAAAGTGAGATCCTGTTGTTATTACTTTTGATTCTTATCCTAATAATCCTATAGAGTCAGCAATAAGTAAGAGGAATGTTAATCCTCAGCCAAATGGAAGATGAGGGTATTATTATGAGGCTAAGGTGCTGTTAGAACCACAGGATTTAGAGATTTTAGCTGGTATGTCTGCTTTGGTTACTATTACAACAGATGAGGCTAATGATGTTTTAATTATACCTTCTCTTGCTCTTGTTCAAGAGAATTGATATAAATTTGTTTATTTGAAAGATGGTGAGGAATATAAGCGTCGTGATGTAAAGACGGGAGTTATTAATAATTTTCATGTGGAGGTTTCTGAGTGACTTAAAGAGTGAGATGTGATAAAGTCTTCTGTTTTGGATGATGAGGTTTTGAAGGAGATGTGAATAGATGATTGAAGTAGTAATCCTTTTGGTAAGACTGATATGAATTAGTAGATAACCTCACCCCTAACCCCTCTCCTACAGGAGAGGGGAAGGAAAATGGGAGTATTATATTTAAAGCTCCCCCTTAATCCCCCTCAATTGAGGGGGAGACGAGGAATGGGGAAGGTGGAATTTGAAAAATTTAAAACAAAAATTAAATATTAATTTAGTAGTTATGATTGAGATTAAGAATTTGAAAAAGTCTTATTTGGTTTGATGAAAGGATATGATGGTTTTGAAGGGGATTAATTTGAAAGTTAAGGGTGGATGATTTATTGCTATAATGTGACCATCTTGATCATGAAAGAGTACTTTGATGAATATGATTTGAATTCTTGATATTCCTACTTCTTGAGATTATTTTTTTGAGTGAACTAATGTTGCTGATTTCACGGAGGATGAACAGGCTACTTTTCGTAGGGATGAGATTTGATTTATTTTTCAGTGATATAATTTATTACCAAGGCTTTCTGCTTGGCATCAGGTTGCATTGCCTTTGGCTTATAAGTGATGGTGATTTTCTAGGAAGTATAAGAGGGCTGTAGAAGCTTTGAAAGAGGTTTGATTAGGGGAGAAAATAAATAGTACTCCAGATATGTTATCTTGATGAGAACAACAAAGGGTTTGTATAGCTCGTGCTTTGGCATGTGATCCTTCTTTGCTTTTGGCTGATGAACCAACATGAGCTTTGGATAGTGTTACGTGAAAGGATTTATTGAAGTTGTTTAAAAAGTTAAATAAGAGTTGAAAGACTATTATTATGATTACTCATGATCCTGATGTTGCTTCTTATGCAAAGAGGGTTGTTCATATAAAGGATGGTTTAATTGATAAGATTGTGAAATAATGTGATTTATACAGAATATAATACAGGCATTACAAAATCTTCGTTCAAATAAGATGAGGGCTTTTTTAAGTATTCTCTGACTTGTTATTTGAGTGTTTTCTGTGACTGTTTTATTTTCTGTTGGTGAGTGATTGAAAGATCAGGTGCTTTGAGAGTTTGAGGCTGCAACTACTAATACTATCACTGTTGTTGCTTGAAAGTCTTTTAATCCTTTTAATCCTCAGAGGCAGACTGAAATTCCTTGATTTACTGATAGTGATATATCTTTTTTTGCTGATTCTATGGGGTTTGTTACAAAGATAACTCCTATTGCGGAGATTTTTGAGACTGTTATGATAAAGTGAGAGAAGATGTCTGATGTTAGGATTATTGCTTGAAGTAAGGAGTATATGGGGATTGAGTGATTGAAATTGGTTGTTGGAAGGTGACTTAATGATTATGATTTAAAGAATTATAGTAATGTCACTGTTATGAGTGAAAATACTGTTGAGGCTTATTTTTGAGTTTCTCCTTCTGAGGTTTTGGGGAAAGAGATTCTTATTGCTGATCAGTATTTTACTATAGTTTGAGTTACTGAGCCTCAGTGATGATGATTAGTTGATATAAAGACTACTTTGATTCCAATAACTACTGCTCAGCAAAAGATTACTTCTAATCCTTTTTATCCTTATATTGTTTTTGAGATAGATGATAGTATTTTATCTTCTGAGGCTGTAAAGCTTGTAAAGTATACTTTGCTTAAGTGGCAATGAGCTAGTCATATGGATGATGCTTTGTTTCAGGTTTTATCAACAGAGGTTATGATGGAGCAGATTTTGACTGTTACTGGTATGTTACAGTTAGCTTTATGAGGTATTTGAGCGATTTCTTTGCTTGTTTGAGGTATTGGTGTTATGAATATAATGCTTGTTTCTGTGTCTGAGAGGACTCGTGAGATTGGTATTCGTAAGGCTATTTGAGCTAGGCATAAGGATATAATGATGCAGTTTTTGACTGAGTCTATTGTGCTTGGTTTGTTTGGGTGTGCGATTTGAGTTTTGTTTAGTTGGTGAGTGATTGTGTGATTGCAGAAGTTTAATGTTCCTGCTTTGTTGAATTTTAATACTTTGATGGTTGCGGTGTTGTTTTCTGGGGGGACTGGTGTTATTTTTGGAGTTTGACCTGCAAGGAAGGCTGCGAAGATGAAGCCGATTGATGCTTTGAGGTTTGAGTAAGACCTTTCTTAATCCCTTATTTTTCTTTGTAGACCTCACCTAGCCTCTCCTTAGAGGAGAGGGACAAGTAGGAAGAGGATTTTTATACCCCATTTCTAGCTCTTTCCTTATATAAAAGGAAAGGGATTTTTTTGTTTGGACTTTTTATTTTATAGGAATATATTAATATTAACTGTTTAATTAGTAAAATTTAAAAATATTTATGAGTAGTAATTATTATAGTTTATTAGATGAATACTTAGTTAATTCTTTTGTTAATTTTTCATTACAATGGGATATTATTTCTAGTCACTCTTGAAAAATTAGTGATGATAGAGATTCTTTGAATGATGTTGCTCTAAGTGATAAATTTAAAAATTTAAAGTCGGAACAAGAAAAATTAAGAATGATTTTAGATAATAAAAGTATGTGAAATATATTCTCAAGGATACAGAATATAAATAATTCAGGTATTGAGTTGAATATTTTAATAAAATCGTTTATTATTAGTTATTTTTCTATTTTTGAGTTGTTTATAAGAGATATTGCGAAGGAGTTGTGAATTGATTATAAGGTTAATATAGAGGATATAATAAAAAGTGTTTGAAAAGACAAATTGTGAGTTAATTTACGTTCTATAATTTGAGATGAGGTTTATAAAGGCTTTTTGGAATTCAAAAAGAGAAGAAATTTACTAATTCATTATGATGGAGTAATTGATCAGGATTACTTAGATTATATATATAGATTTCAGTTAGATGATTTTATTTTAGAATTAAGTAAAGTTGATGGTATGGAGTGTGATTTATCGGTATGAAAAAAGCTTCTTTCTACACCTAATTATTTTCAAATTATTCATGTAGAGATAGATACAATTTGATTAATAATAGGTATTCTTTTACTTAAAAAATTATTGAAAAGGAAAGAATTTAATAAGAAGTTAAATAAGATAGAAGATTTGTTGATTATGAATGGTAAGTATAGTCTTATATGAACAGTTTATAGTAGATTAAATGATGAAATTGACTTTAATAATTGTTCAAAATTAAATTTTCTTTATTGTCTTAGTAGGTTTCAAAATATATTTAAAGATAGAAACTCAAGAGCTAAAATAAAAGATATTAATAAGAAAATAAATAGTTTTCTTCCATTGATAGAATTTAAAGAATTAAATGATATAGAGAAAATAATGTATTTTGTTCTTTTAAATGATTATACGTCAGCTAATAAAGAGTTAAGAAGAGTAAATATGGATGAAGATTTTTTATATGAAATTCTTGATTCAAAAATCTTATATGATTATTTTATAAATAATATAGAAGTAATTGTAGAGATTGTTAAAGAAAATAATATGGATGTATCTATTCGTAGAAATACGTCAGTAATTGGTTGTAAAAATATTTTATTATTAAATGATATGTTGTTAGAAAATTATAGTTAATAATTTAGTTTTATTTCTATTAAATCTTTTGTTTTAGAAATTTTTTAGTTAACCCCATGAAAAAAATATTATGCTACTGAGACTCTCTTACTTGGTGAAAAATTCCACAATGAGATAGATATGATGAAAATACTAGGTTCACAAAAGTCATGCAAAAAGAACTTTGAGAGAGATACCTTGTTATAGGGGAATGATTGAGGAGTAGAATGGCTAAATGAGAGAATCCTTATGCAGAATGAAAAGATGGACTCAAACAATTTCGGTCAATTTTCCTAAATATTTACCAGTAGATGTATTGATAATATTTCTCTGAACAAATGATACAAACAATAAAGCAAATAAAACATCAGAAGAAATAGTTTCTGATTTAGAGAGTTATATGGGTGTGGTTAAAGAAATATGTGAAGAGAAAAATAAGAGTATTCCAAAAATTATTTATATTGCTCCTCCTTATATAAAAGAAGAGTGATTAAAAGAAAATTCTATGTTTAGTTGAACTGGTCCAGTTTTGAATAGAGAGTTACCTGATTTAATTGAAAAAATGGCAAAGAAAAATTGAGTTTATTTTTTTGATTCTTCAAAGGTGGTTGAATCTTCTTTGGTTGATTGAGTTCATCTTAGTGCAGAGAGTAATGTGATTTTATGAAAGGAGTTGGGGAGTTTTATTGAGCAAAATATATTTTAACTGTTCATATAATTTAATATAAGTAAATATTTTATTGAGGTCTCTGCAAAATAAATTACCAAAAAGAGAAAAAACATGAGTAAATTCTTCTAAAAAAATAAAAAGTCATTGAAAATAATAAAATTATTAATATTATTATTCTAATGGTCTGTTCAAATTTCTCTTTACAAATTTCTTTATTTGTTGATTTGTTAGAAATTGAGTTCGACCTTTATTTTTTTAGAAAAATATTATGACTGATGAACATCAAAAAAATTTAAGAAAAATTGAAGAGTTATTTTGAAATAAAATTGATTCTTGGGAATATCATAGTGAATGATTTGATAGTTATGTTTATACAATTAATAATGAATGGATTTTCAAAATACCTAGAAGAAATGATAACACATGGAAAGAGCTACAGAGAGAAAAAATATTCTTGGATAAATTTGGTAATAATTTACCTATAAATATACCAAAGATTGAATATATGGGGGATAAAGTTCTAGGATATAAAAAAATTTTGTGAACACATCTAACTGAGGAATTCTTTGATAATCTTAATGAGGATAAAAGACAGAAAATAGCTAGAGATTTGTGAATGTTCTTAAAAAAAATGCATGGTATAATTTTAGATAACAAAACGCCAAATAAGTATAGATGTTTTTTTCATAAGGAATGATTCTTAGATTTAGTTAAAAAAGTAAAAAAGTATATTTTTCCAGAAATTGAAGAAAAAGTACAAGAAAATATCAAAAACTTTTTAAATGAGTTTAAAAATAATAATGATAATTTTAAGAATCAAAGATGAACAGTTCATGCTGATATTTTTTACTTTAATATGCTATGGGATGATTTAAATGATAGACTTTGAATTATTGATTTTTGAGATATTTGAATTGATTCTTTTGTAAAGGATTTTACATTACTTGCTGATTTTACAAATTCAAGAAATGATAAATTCTTAAAAGATATTTTGAATGTATATAATTCCCCTGATCTGGACTTATTTCGAAAAGTAAAAGTTTTTTCAAAATTAGAAAAACTTTATTGTCCAGTTGAGAATGTAGAATATAGTGAAACAGGTTCTGAAAAAAATGAAACTTTTTATAAAAATATAGATATTGTAAAAGAAGTTTTTAAGTAATTTTATTATTGAAAATATTATCTAATTTTTCAAAAAATTAATCTAGAGAATTTTCTAAGGCTTTGCTTTGTAGAGCTTCATTAATAACAGAAATAAAAACATCAGAAGTATTATCAATAATAGATTGAACAACAAAAGAAAAACTTGATTATTGGATCTGGCATTTTTCACTATTAAATCAATATAAAAAGATAAATTGATATAATCCATACATTAATAAATGATATGTACAAAGCTTAGCTGAAATTTGTGGTACTCCAATTTGATTAGTAGATAAATATTATCTAGGACAAGAAGCAAAAGGCTAAGACACAATCAAATATTTTCAGAATTTTATAAGAAGCAAGTATCTTAAGAGAAGACTTTTATGATGCTTTAGATAATCTAGATTTAGATGAAGTATATAGAATCAGAGTAGAAAAGAACCTATTTTTTTGACTTTGAATTAATATCTTATATCATAAGAGATAATTTATTTTTTAAGTTATTATTTTATGTGAGAAAAAATGCCAAAAACTCTTATTTTAGATACTATTCCTTCTGATTTTGATTTTAATCATCCATATTTATCTATATCTCAAGTTGAGGATTCTGTTATATGAGAAATATCAGGTATTCTATCAGATTATTGATATAATGGAGAAAAAGAGGTTCTTCTGAATAGAAAAGAATATATAGAGTTATCTTGAATGTTATCCACATGAAATAATTTTATTGATAATCGTTTAAGAGAAGAAATGAGTAGACAGGAAGAAGCTTTCTTAAATGTACCTAATTATAGTTACTTACCAGAAGATGAATGGTTTTATGATGATTTATTAGAGCAAAAGGTTGGATGAGAAGATCGTTTATCTATAGATGATTTAATGACTGTGGTTTCTAAGAGAGTAATGTTTGAAAATTAATTTTTTTATAAAATAAATATGAATGGAAATTATGAGGGGATGACTCATTGAAATCCTATATTTTTAAAATTGGAAAGAGAAAAAGGTCTAGTAAATAGAGAGGCAAGAGTTTGTGAGTTTACTAAGAAGAATACTTCTAATATTTTACAGTTTGAGTCTTCTGAGCTTAAACATAAGCTTTTTAAGTTAGGTGTTAAATTAGAGAGGGCTGAGTATAATGTTTGTTCTTAAAAAAAAGCGTTTATGTTGAGGTTAGATGAAAATGTTATATGGGATTTGGTGGTTGATGCTTTGACTTCTTTAAATCTAATTTTTCCTGTTAATCCTGTTGTAAAAAAAAGTCTTACAAAAGAGCATATTGAAAATATTTCTAATTTAAGGTCAGATATATTATCAATTATGGGGTTTCTTAGAACTGCAGATCCATGATTCATGGATTCTATGATTAGAATAGATATATTTAATAAGTTCAATAAATTCTTTAAGGAAATGCATAGTTTAAAAGTGTAGTTATATTATTTTGCTTATATATTTACTTTTTGGATGCAAAACATCTCTTGGGGCCCCCAAGAGATGTTTTTATAATTCTCCTTTTTTGTGTTCATCAAGGTTACTGCTTAAAGCTGACAGTTTTGATTAATTTTTTTGTTAGTCTGAATTTCCATCCAGCCTTTATTACTCTTTCTTGCAGTGTGTAACAGAATAGGAAAATGCCCAAAGCACCGCAACCTACTGTTGATATTGCAGACGTTACAGGTGTTGTTAAGCCGATTGCGATATACAGTAGAAATAAGCCGTAATTGCGGATAAACATAAAACAACAGTATTGGAACAGGTCTAATTCTGTGTCGATGCTGGGGGTAGTTGTAGTAAGCATTTTGGCTCCTTGTGTTTTTGTTTGTAAGTTTTATTATATGATATATTGCGCGGTATTTCAATTTTGTCAAATTTAAAATATTATTTTTACCACTTGTTTTTATTATTTTTAGGAAATTTATGCCATAATCTAGCACTTAATGTATCACAAATATGTATAAATGAGGAAAGTGGTCATTGTATTCTTTTTTGGGAGTTATAATCAAGTCATTCTCCATGTATGTATTTTAGAGCATTTTTATGTTCATCGGTTAATTCAAATCAATATTCTTCAATTTTTAGGTTGATAAATTCTTGGTAGTAGAGTAAATACTTCAGATAGAGATAATATTCATTCTGTTGTTAAATAATATTTTTCTATTTTTGAGGTAGTATCTAGTACATGTTGAATATATCAAAGTTGTTGAATTTCTAAAATTGCATCTATTTTTGATATGTTTTTTGCTATAATTGAAGCTGTTTCTTTAGAGATTGATAAATTTGTATACAGTTCTTTTAAAATATCAAACTTTTCCTGAAGTTTATTTATAGTGCTTTATTTTAACACTGTTGTTTCGTTTAACATGGTATATATAAGTAAAGAATTATTGGGAATTATATTACTTTTTAGGATAGTGATGTCAATATATGTGTTGCAGGATTTATATTTCTTAATATTTAATTGTAGTAGATAATTTAAGCATACTAAAAGCAGGACTGGGAGTCCTGCTTCTTGTTGAACGGAGGGCAAACAACCAAATCGGAATTAGTCGTTTGCCTTTTAATCATGCTATACTATAGATGACCTTGAATATGATGACTAACAGAATCATCGATAGTACGGCGGTGCACAACGCACCGAGTATGAAAGAGATGGCTATCAGTATGGGGAGCATAAATTTAAGAATAAGGACGGATACTACCGATCCTATTGCCATTCCCCACAATAGTCTCTTATTCTTTTGTGGGTTATTCTCCTTTAGACCGAAGATTATCCAACCGAAAGCCTTCTCGCTGAAAAGCTTGTACTCCTCGGGGAGGGCAATATGGGTTCTGACCTTTTGCCGGAGGGACTCCATAGTGTTTTGGCTGTGTAAAACGACTTCACTCCCTAAATTTTTAAAGGCATTTATAAGGTTTTTTATTGCTTCTTTCATGGTATTCCTCTTGTGTTTTTGTTTTTATTTCAAACAGGTTCAGAAAAATTATAAACCGTTTGTGTTTTTGTTTTATAATGATGCTATAATAGGTGATTAATAATATTTGTCAATTTTTTTTTCAAGAAAATTTATATATAGTTTTAGATTATGCCCTATTTTATAGTTCTAGATTCAGATAAAATTTTATATTTTTTTGACAAAAATATAAATGCTCCTAAACTGTATAGGTTTAATTGTATTTATTTTTTAATAATTCTGATTATGTTTGGAGAAAAAGGTACATGGAAAAATTTAGATAGAGATGCTCTTGACGCTATTCATATTCATAATTTAGGCGAATTAGAAAGTCGTCATGAAGAAGGTGCTAATGGGATTTATAAATGAGCTAGTCTTGTTTTGTGAGAAGAAAGGGCAAAAACGGAGAACGATTTATTAGATATTTTAAGATATTAGTTATGAAAAAAATTTTTTTGGATACTTATGATTTTTCAACAATTTCTTCAAAAGAAAAGCAATTAGCTGATTCTGTCATTGTTCCTGTTGAATCATATGTTGATTATTTATTAAAATATAATCTTTTGTCAGAACTTTGATATGGTGATTCAGATGGTATCTTAGTTGAGGAAGATGAAGAAAAAAGAATTGATAGTGAAGAGGACTTATCATTAGAATGAGTGGATGATACTTTAGATTGACCAATAGATTTAAAAATAGATATGAAGTCGTTAACAGCTAATAAAATAACTAAAGATGATGAGGATGATAAAATTTTTCAAGAAAAAAAACTTTCAGGGGTCATAGGCTCTTGAGATAAAAGTATTGATTCTTATTTAAAAAATCTTTTGGAGAAGGAAAAAGATGTATTTAGACAATATATGGCTGTTATATTTAGTTGACCTTTTGAAGAATTTCATGATGAACTATTAAAAAGTAAAGTTTCTTGAGATAGGTATATAGATATTTTTTTATGATCTTCTACAGATTCAGACTCTGTTCACTTTGAAAATTAACTATATTTTTGTGTTAATTTTTTGTTTTTTAAAAAGGTAATTTAAGTTTGCTTTTTTTAGATTATTTTTTAGATTATTTAGGAGTATTTTTATTTTCTAGACTTTTTTATTATGAATTTAAAACCTTCTTTCTCTTTATTTTCAATTAAGGGTGTATTAACCAGGAAGCAATTTATTATTTGAGTTCTTTATTTTTTTCTTATTTATTTAATAGCTTTTTTATTGTTATATTTAGTACGATATGGTTTAGAGGTTATCTTTAATACATGAAACCAAGATTTATGAGCTTTATTGATTACTGCTTTATATTTGATGTACTTTATAGTAGTTCTTATCGTTAGTGTTTTTGCGTCTATTTGCTTGGGTGTTAGGAGATTTCATGATTTAGATAGAAGTTGAAAACGGGTTATTTTAATATTTGTTCCTATTATTTGAATTTTGTTATTTTTTTACTTAATTTTTACTCCTTCCAAAGATAATTCTAGATTTAGAGAAGATGAAAAGAAAGAAGATGAAAAACCAATTGGTAGTATTAAGTGAGGAACTATGGATAGTGATTGGGCTAGTAAAAATGTAAAAATAAAGAATTGAAATTGAGATGATGATAATTGATGATATGTAAGTGAGAAATATGTAAAAAAGGATTGAGGTGAGGGTGATAAGTCAGAGAAAAGTGAAGAGGGAGAAATCATGGATAGTAAGTTAGATGAAACTGATGTGAAGATTGGATATGAGTGAATAGAAAAGGATGAAGGTGATAAAGTTGATAATGAAAAAAAGGCATGAGAAAATATAAATCAGAATGAATCTACGGATGAAATAGAAAAAAATGATTGAGAGGCAAAAGATATTAATAAGAATGAAGAGGAAAATAGTTATGATAGTAAAATTGGTTTGAAGGGGTATGGAATTAAAAAAGAGACTAAAGAAGAAGAGAAAAATGATGAAAATAACGTTAAAGAAGGAAAAAAAGGGGGAGTTAATGAAAGCGAAAATATGAATAATAAAGAAGAGGTTAAAGGAATATTAGGAGAAAATATTGGAAAATTAGATGAAGAAATATGAAATGAGAAAGAGAAAAATAAATTGGTGGAAAATCTTGAAAAAGATAAAGAGTTAGATAATTTAGGTGATTGAGAAGTGAAAAATTTAGATGTTAAAGAAGGTGATGATAATGTTGTTGAGAATAAAAAAGATAGAACAGATTTAAAAGAGAGTGATAAAAAAAATATTTTAAAGGGAAAGTGAAATAAAAAAGCTAAAAAGAGTTCTGTTAAAAAGGAAATTGATGATAAAAAAGATGAAAAAGTTAAAGGAAATGATGATGAGAAAATAAAAAATAATGAAAAGAAAACTGACAATGTGGATAATAAAATAAAAGGTAGTAGTTCTAAAAAATGAAAAAAGGTAGAGAAAAAAGAAGAAGTGAAAGAAGAGGTTAATGATTTAATTAAAATTGAAGAAGAGGATATTAATAGTAATGAAAGGAATGAGAATGAATGAGATAATGAAAGAAAAGATGTTAAAAAAAATATTGGGAAGGAAGAAAATGTAAGGGGTAAAGGTTTTGATGTGAGTAAAAAGTTAAAGTTAAAGTAGTATGTGAAAAAAATGTTCTTTACTTTAAAAGAACATTTTTTTTGTTTTTATATTTGGTACACCCCTCTTAATTGAATGCGAACAATATGAGGCTTGTATGAATATGTAAGTAAGAATCAAAAAAATACCTTTCAGATAATAAAGAACCTAAAAGAGGTTTTAGTTTAACTTATCTTTTTATATAAAGGGAAACTAAGTGATTATTAGTATATCCTATTAAGAATGTGAACTATATAAAGGTATTCATAATTTTACTTTAAAAGTTGATCTGAAAAATAGATAATGAGATATATAGGAAATTTACACATGCTATATAGTTGTGTAGAACTAGCGATTTTGAATAAAAAATAAAGCTCCTTTTGGGAAGCTTTAAATAGATTACTCAGAATATACTATATTTTCAATATTAAAATTATATTTTAATAAACTAAAATCTGTTTCATATATTTCATTCTCTTTATTCATAAACTCATTTATAGAGTACTGCATTTTTTCACTTATGTTAGCTCAAGATTTAATTTCTTTTGTAATATTAACTTCATAGCTTCATAGTTTTTCTCAAAAAATATTATATATACTAAATCCTCACTTTATACCTTTAATAGTTTTTTCAGAACTGTTTTCTATTTTTACCTCAAATTCTATGTAATTTTGAAAATCTCATTTTTTAGACTCTTTACTTTCTATTTCGTAACTTACCTTATCTATATCTTTTCAAGTGTTATTTCAGAAAACTTTATTTGAAAAATCATAGTCATTTTCATAAATTATTTTGCTTATACTGTATTTGTACTTTAAGTCTTCAAATTTTGCTTTTCATAATTTAACATTATCACTTAAAAACTCATTATAGCTATAGTTTCATTTTTCTTTAACTAAAGTTCAGCTACTAAAAGTTTCTATTTTATCAATATTAAACTTTCATAAACTATCATCAAACAAATCAAAAATCTCAAAACTTCATTTGTATCATAAGATATTTTTTCAAGATTTATTTTCTATTTCATATGAAAATTCAAAGCTATCTGACCAGTCTCATTTTACCAAATTGTAACTTGTAAGTTTAAAAGAAAGTAAATCACTTAGTTTTGTTTCACCTTCTTTATTATTCTTTTTTTCTTCTATTATTACTCAAGTGCTTGTTGTGCTTATTATGTTAGAGGTGTTTTTTTGTGTACCCATATTATCTCAATTTATTACTTTCTCTACTTCTGATGTTTGACTCAAATAGTAAAATGATAGTCACAGTATTATCAAAAATAATATTCAGATACTTCTTCATGTGTTTTGTTCTTTTTTAGGTTTTTTAGCAAAAGTTCAAATAATTAACCCTCATACTAATCAAATAATCAAACATAACCCAATTACAATAAAGCCTCATATTGCTCATCACACTGCAGTAGCTCAAGCTTCTAAACTACTTCAGCTACTTTCTACCATTGTATTTGTTAATGATATAGAATAGAAAACAGCAGATAAGGGTAAAAAGAAAAATAAAGCTCTTATTGTTTTTATAGAGTAGTAGAAAATATACTCTTTACTTTCAAGTTTCCATATAGAAAATAAATAAACTCAAAATAAAATAATAAAACCTACAAATGAAAAAGCAAAAACAGAAGCAAAACTAACCAAAATAGTTCACAAACAAGCTATGACTAAAGAGTGTACCACTTTTCTTGTTGGAAACTTAACATCTTTCATAATAAAAAGGGTTATAAAATAATATTTTTTACCCTTTAATACAACAAAAAAAGGGTAATTGTTCTTGTTGCTAGACAATAACCCCATAAAACTATTAAGTTTAGATGTGGTGAACAATTACCCATCTTCAAACTCAATAGTTCCTTTATTTTTTTCAGGTTATTATCTAGCTCCTGAATAATAAGAAAAAACACTTTTTTTTCAAGTTTTTTGAAACAAACACATTTTTTCAAAATATTAATAATAAATTAGACAAAAAAATAGGCAAAAAGGTTTTCAACAACAAATAAGAAAAACAATTGATTATTAGAAATAAATCATTATAAATCAATAGTTTTATTTATTTAACTCTTTTTACAAAAAATGGACAACTATGACATGAAGTCCTCTTCTTCTAGAGGATTTTGAAGAAGAATATTGTCATTCATACTGATGATAGTATTTTTTACTTCTAGTATATCTCACAGTGTTGTTTTTGCTGTTGAGAATTTATGAACTGAGAAAGTTCATATCTGTTCGGAAGACTGAACCGAATCTAAAACAATCCCAATAACAGCATTTAACAATGCATTTTCCAAAAAATGATGGACTATATGCGATGGGAACACTTGAACTTGAACAACAACTGAAGAAAATAAGAGCAAGAATACCTTAAATTCAGATGAGGATTGTTTAATCTATGACTCCCAATGAGCACCCAGACAGATATGGAATAAAAAAATGTTATCAACCAACTTACAGGATAAAGAAAGTGTGAAAACTCTTTATAAAGTATGTACTGATTGAAACAATGGAGAGTTAACTTATTCTCCAACTAATATGCATCCTTGATGCTCTCCTGTAACTAGGGTATATAATCAGCACTTAAGTCAATTACAAAAGAAAAATTGAAATAAAAAATCACTTCCCAAATGACACCTAAAAAAATATAAAAATTGTATATCCACAGGATATCCGATGAAGATTAAAGATATAGAAAATCAAGAAAAAAGTATCTTACTAAATGGGGGAGAAGATACAGTAGAGAGCTTGTCAGTTCAAATTGAGCTTACACCAACTTCCACTCCTGACTATATTAGCTTTTCAGAGGATTCTATCTCATGGAGTGACTGGGAATCTTTCGCCTATACTAAAGACTTTCTTCTGTCATCACTTTCATGAAAAACAGAATCTGGACTAAAAACAGTGTATGTTAGATACATGAAATGATGAGAAATTTCACAAGCAGAATATGACCAGATAACTCTTGTAAATAAATACGACTACGAACTAACTCTAACAAATAACTGACTAAAGAAAAAAGAGCAGTATGAAGCCTGAAAAACCTACAAGATGGAATTTTCAGCAAAGAACCTATGAAGCCTAAAATGGACTTCAAATACAATGCTAAGTTATAAATTACTAGACTCAAATAACCAAGTAATAAACACAGCAACGAACCTTTGAATACTAGGTAAAAATGAAGTAAGCTATAACGAAAGTACAACTATAAAAATCCCAGTAAGACTTGAAAATAACATAAGTTGAGATGTAACTATTGCCTTTGATATGCTAGAAAATTGAGTTTGAAACTTCTCAGACTTCTGATCTAAACCTCTTTCAAAAACTATTCAAGTAATAAACTCACAGCAAGAAGAGAGAAAAAGCCTTTACAATACTGAAAGTCTAAGCTTTTGAATAGGTGACTACAAAGCCATCACCGAGGAGGAAGAGCCTTCTATTATAACGGTCTGTAACGAATTATGAACCAATCTTTACAGTACCAACGAAGACATGTCAGTCTTTCAAACTAAGTACAAAGCAGGATTTTGAAGATCTATTCATTCTCCGTATATATATTCCAATTATATAAACACCCTAGACAACACAGTTTTTCATTCTCTAAAATATACTGAATATATCCAAGACGAAGAGAGGTTGTATATCTACCGTGATGCAAGTCAAATCAACAGTGAGTACTGCGATTCCGAAATGGCTGAATATTCAAATCTTAGGGAATGCGAACAGCATTACGATGATGCTTCAAACCTTTCAGATAACCAATGTTTAGATCTAACAAAAGCCACAGCCTTAAGATGGGTGGAATGAAATGGAGATAACTTTTTGCCAAATAATCATATCAGCAAAGCTGAAGCTGTGAAAATATTATTATGAGCTTCAAATACTGCTGTAATGCCTTACGAAGTATGAAGTATTAACGACCTCACAGGACAAGAGTGGTATGCAGATTATATATATTCAGCTTATAGGCTGTGAATAATTAATCTAGATGAAAACAACAATGCAAATGCTCTAGAACCTCTAGCATACAGTGAAAGCATTCAAGCAATATTTGAGGTTTTCAATTTTGATGTAAACTCATGTGATTATAAAGTAATCCGTGAAGGTAACCAGTACATCTCAGCATGACTATATTTCTGAGTAATACAAGAAAGCGATATACCAAGTTTTCCAAATACTGAGAATGTAACAAGAATGAGTATGGTAAGTAGCATGTTGAATGCCTACTATCAACAAACTTCAATAGCTAATTCATCAAACTCGTGCCCTAATTCTATAGATGATAGGCTAACAAGAAATATTCAGGAGATTTGTAGCTCTGAAAAACAAGCAGTACTATCAAGTAGCAATACACTAAATGAGGATTGAATAAGCCTAGACAATAGTACAAAAGCAGAAATCCTAGAAACAAGCTGAAACATATCAAAAATACATGTAGAATGATTATCAGTAACAGAATGAACTTGATACATACCAACAACACAACTAGCAGAAAACTGTACAATTCCAACACCTACAGATGAATTGAAAGAACCAACAGGAGAAGAAGTTGTTGTAGCAAGTTTAGTTGGTATTTATGCACACACTGAACCAAGTGCAACAAGCTGATATTTTGACTTCAACAAAGACTGAAACGGAAACAATCAAGATATAATACCATATAACACAGTATTAACAGTATTAGAAACAAAATGAAACTGGTTTAATGTACAATTTGAAGACGGAAGGACTGCTTGGATATTTAACTGATTTGTAGCGATTTGACCTGATGTAATACTTGATACACCAGAAATTAAAGTTACATGAACTATTTCATGGGCTTATAACATGACTGTAGATTTAAGAGCTAATACAAATACTGAAACAAAAGAAAATATACTATGGGAAACTTATGAGTGAACAAAAGTACAAGTTTTATGAAAGGATGAAACAAATAATCTATACTATATAAAAATTGAAGATACACCAAAAGACATTACAGAAGAAATATTCAATACTCATTATGCTAGACTTTACCCAAATTTCACGCTAGAAGAAGTTAAGACTATGGAAAGAGGTATAACAGGTTGGATACATGAGGACCTTATAAAATTAGATTGAGTAGATTATTCAGATAAAAAAATATTGAATTATCCATTTGATTATAAAAAATTAGTATGATACAACAGAACTGTTAATTTACTTGTAAACCAAATATTTTTTGAAGAATTTAACTGAAATACTCATAAATGATTGGATTTCCACTTATTTACTTGAGAAGAGGTTAGAGCAGTTGAAAACTGAGTTATTGAAAGTATAGGAAAGGAAACTGTAATAATAAAACATGATGATTGAAAAACAAGTTTATATACTCATATAGTTCCAACTATTACAAAATGAAAAACTGTTACACCTGAAACAGTTATCTGACTTGTTGCTCCTTCGAATGAAGAACATAAATCTCATTTACATTTTGAGTTAAAAGATAATAACTGAAAAAATGTAAACCCTAGTAAGTATTTCAAAATATATGTTGCAAAAGATAGCAATATGTGTGTTAGAAAATTAATTATAAATTGAGGGGTTTATGACTGAAATGAAATAAAAGAAAAATGTTATGTATGAATTTGAGATGATACTTGAGATATGATTTGATGTGCCTGATTTTCAGATGTAGATAAAGGGGGTCCATATTGCTGAGCTATAACAACTGCTAAAGAAAAAGGGTGGGTGAATGGTTGTAATTCATGATTTAAGGAAGAAAAAGTCTGGGTAGATAATTGTGACGGATATGTCTCTCCAATGTGTATATATGAAGATACTATAAAGATAGAGGTTAACGAATTTTGCCCCATTAGTGGTATTAGAAGAATAGAGGCTTTAAAAATAATATTAAGGTCTACTTGATTTAATTCTGAAACTTCAAATCCTACCTGTAGAGTTAGTGAAACACTTTGAAATAATTTATCATGATGTGAAGTAGATTTCTTAGATGCAAGTACTCCTTGGCATATAGTATATCTACATGAAGCACTAAGAAGGTGAATTGTAACTCCAAAACCTTATTATAATCCTGATGAAAATATTTCTTATTCAGAGTTCTATAAAATGTCATTTAGATGACATGATATAGATAAATGTTTACTACAAGCTAAAAATGAAGAAGAAAAAGAAACTTGGGCAAAAATTTACCAGAGAATATCATCAGGATTTACTAATATTCCAACATTAAAAGATAGCCAATTTAATATTGATATTCCTAGAGATTATGCAACATATGTATTAGTAACAATTTACAATGAAGTAAACAAGGCTAACTCTTGATTAATTAATGCTAATTGTGAGATGGAGGAGGTTTCTTGTTGAAACTTTACGCTAACTCCTATAAAGGAATGAAGTAATCGGTATTACAAACTACAAAATAGTAATTGAGAAACATATTCAGATGTAAAATTTTGGCAAAGTAATAGTAGTGCTGATGTATTAGAATTTGATTCAGGTTTAAAGTTCACTTCAAATCAAGACTCAACATGTAAAATCAATCAAACAAATTTTTGTAATGGATTAGCCGATTCAGAATATAAATTAGAGTATGGCTTCCCTTGTTTAGCTGAAAAAACAGTAAATTTTTGAGAGATAGACCATAATTATACAGTTTACACTAAGTGATTAAAACTAAGAAGCGAAAAAATATGATTTAACTATTTTGTTGATATCGCAAGTATACAACAATCTCTTCAAGAAAAAGCATCAACAGATAAAGAAGTAAAATTTAGTACATTATTATGAACATATATATTACCAATATCATATATAGATGCATATTGAACAACAAGATATTCAACATTTTACTATCAACCAAATGTTTTAGATGAAGCTAATAAAAGTTATTCAACTCACATAAGAGTAGTAAATTGAAGAATACTTGATAAATTAGATTCAAATTCACATAATACAGAAAATATAGAAGATACAGAAGATAAAACAAATGAGTATTGTAAAATAATAGATGATGTAAATTGTGCAGATGATAGAATAGTAAAAGTATTATGATACCCAATAAGTAGTAAGTTAACAGCTTGAGATTTCAGGGATATTGGTTACTTTAATGGTGTAAGTTGAAGGTATCAAAAATTTGTAAATGGAGAAGTTTATGAAAAAGATCAAAAGTTGGATACTAATACTTACTTTGTACCAGAACCAATAGCTAAGAGTTATAGAGAGGAAACAAACTGAAGCTTCTGACCTCACTGATATCCTGAAACAGATCCAATATATGACTCTGAAAAGTGAGTTTTAACTCAATACTTTGATAATGGACATATAGTAGTCATTCCAGAAATGATAGATGGAGAAATTAAACATATAATATATCATAAGTTTGATTATTGAGGAACACAAGAAGAATTAGATACAAATGCTGTGTATCGGGAATGATTCCAAGACCAAATGACACTAGAGTGATACAATGTATTAATCTGAGTATGAGCTGTTTGAGTTTGAATCTGACTTGCAAATGTTTGATTCTTTAAAAAATTAATAAAGAGATTATCAGAATTAGCTAAAGAAAAATCAAAGAAAATATGAGTTGCTCGTATACCTATAATAGGACGGTGAGCTGTACTATGATTATTTGCTTATGATGTCTTTGAATTAACTGCTGAAAACAAAGAACTATATGATGCTTGTATGAATTGATCAGGTGTAGAATGAGATGAGTATATTCCTCAATACTACTGTTGAAGAAGTAGTGCTTTGATGTTTATGACTGGATTATGAATAGCCTGAGGTTATGTTTTATGAAAAACAGGTAATGTAGTTAGTAGATTTGCTAAGTTAAGTAGGGAAGCAAGAGACCAAAAAAAGATTATACAAAGAGTTCTTTCAAAGCTAGATACCAAAGATTTTGATACTTTTTATAAAGCAATAGATGTTTTAGATAAGAGTGAATCTTTAGAAACAAAACACTTAGATGGGATTTATAAAAACTTTAAAGTTTTAGATGATGCATGAAAAGAAACCTTTTTAGAAGATTTGAAAACCTTTGTATATAATCCTAAAATAACTAATAGTGCAAGTAACAGTACAATACTATGAGCGAATACAATAGCCAACCTATGAGAAGAAATGCAAGTTTTAGCTAATCAATTTACTAGATTATGAAAAATAGATAAGGCTACAAATCCTGAATTAATATGAAATGGTACACTTTCTGATTTTACTTTAAATATGCATCATATATGGGGAGATAAGTTTGGTAATTTTCAGTTTAGTAAATTGGCACCAGATGTAAGAGCAAAATTAATAAAAAAAAGAGATTATATAATAGAATTTATTGAAACTAACAAAATAGATACAAATGATTTTAAAAATTGATTTTTATTACCAGGTTGATATCATGGAACAAATAACACAGATTATATAAAAGATGTTGTTAATGAATTGTATAAAAATATGGAGTTATTTTGAGACAAGGACGGTTATGAACAGTGATTAAAAATTATACGTGAAAAAATAACAACTTGAGATATAAAGATAAACGAAGCTCAAAGAGAAGATTTCAAGCAATATGCAGAAATGTTTTATGAAGTATATAAAAAAATGTGATTATAATTTAATTTTAGGATTATGTTTGATTTTCTAAAGAAAAAAGAAATGAAAATTTATAAAATAGAAATTCCTATGACAGCAGACTGAGAAAAATGGCTATGAGAGATTTATTGATTCCCAAAAGTATTTAAGAAGTTTGATTGAAAGACAAATATATCCACTAATTCTTTTTGTGAACATCAATATTTTAAACTAGACAAAGATAGATTTTCTAATGAGGAAATTCCTTCACAAAGACTAACGGAGGATATACGAGATGTAAATTTTATGTGAGCTTGAGATTATTTTTGAGTAACAGAGAAATTTAAACAATTTGCAGAAAAAGAAAAACTATGATTATATTTTTTACCAATAAAGGTAAATTGAGAAAAAAGATATATTATGAGTCGGCAAACTTTGCCTGTTATTTCTGATTATGAAGTTGATATTGAAAATAGTAGATACTTTAAATGAAAATTAATGATTGGTAATTATACCGTATTTCGTTCAGATTTCATAGAATACTATGATTTACAAATGTTTAGTGATGTAATTCATTCAGATTTATATATTACATCTGAATTAAAAGAAAAATTTGAAAAAGAATGATTTATATTTAGGTATAAAGAAGAATATGCTGTAACATACAA
Source organism: Patescibacteria group bacterium UBA6489 (assembly GCA_002435385.1). Taxonomy (GTDB): domain Bacteria; phylum Patescibacteriota; class Gracilibacteria; order BD1-5; family UBA6164; genus UBA6489. The sequence continues at coordinate 34,726 of DJMN01000004.1, read as the reverse complement.
AAAACTAGATAAGGAAAAAATAAAAGAAGATTTACTCTATGCTAGAGAGAAGGAAAGAGAATTACGGCTTACAGAAGAAAGAAAAGAAAAATATGAAAAATGAGATAAAATTCTAGAAGAAGTTTTAGTTGAAGAGTGAAATGAGAAACTTCTTAAAAAATTTAGGGAAGAAATAAAATGAGAATGGAAGAACGATTTTGAGAGATATGAAAAATGAGAAATGTGACCGATGGAAAAAATACATTTTTACTAATAAATCATAATCTATGAAAAATATAAAATTTCTTTCTTTAATATTACCTTTAGTTTTCATCTCAACATCTTTTGCTAACTTCTCAGATGTTTCAAATGAACACTCATACATAGAAGCCATAAATTATGCAAAAGAAAACAACATAGTTAATGGGTATAAAGACTGAACATTTCAACCAGAAAATAAAATTACAAGAGAAGAGTTCACAAAAATAATGATAAAATCAAACTTTCCAGACTCTGAAATATACTGAGAAGACTGTTTTCCTGATGTAAATTGATGATATTTTGAAAAATATATATGTACAGCAAAAAGAAATGGAATCATATGATGATATAAAGATTGAACTTTTAAACCTAAAGATAATATATCTTTTTTAGAGGCTAGTAAAATAATCCTTTTAGGAATGTGAAAACAAGAGGATGTATGAGATGAAGAATGATTAGTTAAATATTGAAAATACTTGAGTAGAAGGTGAGCAATACCTTTTTCCATAGAAGCAATAGAATCAACCATAAATAGGTGAGAGATGGTTGAAATAATTCGGAGACTAAAAGAGGATATAAAGTATAAAAATTCTAGACATGTTTATAAAGACTCTTTTTTCTTTTACATAAAAGATTGAAAATATTATCGGAGGGATAAAGAGTTGGTTTGAGTAGACTCAAATAGTTTTGAAAGATTAAATGCAATTTATGCAAAAGATAAAGATTATATATATCTTTCTTGAAATAAAATAGGATGAATAGATATTGAATCGTTTGAAATGATAACAGTATACTGTTTTAAAGATAAAAATTGAGTCTATTCAGGTAATTGAGAAATTGTTGAATGAGCAGATCCTGAAACTTTTGAAATTATACAATTTGATTATTGAAAAATTATTATAAATGAATATGCAAAAGATAAGAATAATGTTTATTTACTATATAGAGATACAATTAAAATTTTAGATGTAGATAGAGATAGTTTTGAAGTAATAGGGAAGTTTTATTCATATGGTGAAAATATAATCTCATATGATGGAATAAATAATTTTGAGTTTTATAAGTGATTTTATTTAAAAGATAAGAATAATGTTTATTTATCATATAAATTAAAATTCCTTTCAATGAATGCAGACCCTGATTCATTTGAAGTTTTTAGTTATTGATATTCTAAGGACAAAAATAGTGTTTATCACTTATGAGAGAAGGTAGATTACTTTAATACTAGTACATTTGAAGTTTTGTGATGATATTATGTAAAAAATAATAATTCAATTTATAAGAATAATATAATTAATGAATTTTTATCTCCTGAAAGTTTTTCATACATATGAGGAGAATACATAAAAAACAAATGAAAGGTTTATTATAATTCTAGAGAAGTTATTTGAGCTGATATTGATTCATTTGAATATTTGTATTTAAATTATGCAAAAGATAAAAATTCTATTTATAATTCAGAAGTGAAGATAGTCTGAGTAGATACAGAAACATTTGAGCCTTTAAATAATTATTACTCAAAAGATAAAGATTATATTTATTATGAATGAAGCAAAAGTGAAAAGATAGATAAAGAAACTTTTGTTATTTTAGAAAGGAACTGTTGAAAAGATATTAATAGTGTTTATTGTTGATTGTTTGAACCTACAAATACAAATATAGATGCAGAAAGCTTTATTATTATAGGTTGAAATTATACAAAAGATAAAGATAATGTATATTATTATGACTATGCTGGAGCTGAACATTATGTGATTGTAAATGATGTTGATTTAGATTCTTTCCAAGTTATAAGTATTGATTATGCAAAGGACAATAATAATTGTTATAATAAATATAGTGTAGTTGATATGTCAGAATGTGAGTAATAAAGTTTAGTTTATCTTTAAAAAATGCTAAAAACATAATATGAAAAGTAATATAAAATTTAGGGTGAAAATAGGGATACTAAAGGTGCTTTTTTCTAAAAAAGCACCTTTTTTGAGGGAGAAAAGTTCCCTAGAGTATCCCTAAAAAGGAACAAAAATGAGCCTAAAAGGAACAAAAGACTCATAAAAGTCCCATAAATTGTTCCTTTTTTTGAAAAAAAGACACACTTTTTATTTGAAAAAGACTCACTAAAAAATATAATGAAAATCAGGAGTTTTCCTCTTTGTAGAATGGAAAAACTGTGATTAATATTAAAGATATTTAGGGCTAAAATATTTTACAGCTTAATGGTTTAGATTATTTTAACTCTAAATCTTATTATAATTTTATTTTTAAAAAGGTTAAATATGTGAAGATATGCTTGATTTTGAAAAGATAAAGTAGAAGACTACTCAAAAACAATAGATATAAAATTTCTAAAAAAGTATTGATATTTAGATGAATGAGTGGAGTATAAAAGTTGATGATTGTATTGGAAAAGAAATTGAGAGGATAATTGAAATATAGGGGTAGTAGTTAATAAAAATGAAACAAGTTGATTTGTAAGGGTTCATTTTACTCAAACTAATAATTATTGAGAAAAGAATGATTTAGATTACAATATTACTTTGGTTACTACACCTTGTAATTATTGAGGAGTTAGATGGTGGTTTTTGTGTCCTTGTAGGTGAAATAGGTGTAGTATATTGTACTTACAAAGTAATTGAATATTTGCTAGTAGAAAAACACTAGATCTTTGTTATGATAGTCAAATGAAAAGTGGTTTTACTAGGTCTTTAGAAAAGTTATTTTGACCTAGGTATGAAGATGTAGAGGAACTAAGAAAGTCTATAAAATATCCTTATAGAAATTGAAAGCCTACTAGAAAACAAAGAAAACTTGAAAAAATGATTAGTAAAGTGCCGAGTTTAGAGGATGAACTGAAACTTGAAGAGATGTATTTAAGGTAGTTACAGAGTAATGATTTCGATTATATTACTCTAGTTTTTGTAACTGAGAGTTCTAGTAAAAAGTAATTTATAGTTTTGCAAAAATAGAAATCCTTATATTATAGGAGCAAGGTAGTAATTAAATAATCAAGTAAAAATGAAAACAGATTTACCAAAAAATATTCCACAAAAAAGACTAAGTGAATTAGATTTTGTTGTGAAAACAATAGAAGAGGAGTTAAAAAAGAAGGATGTAGAGATTGATAAAATTATATTGTTTTGAAGTTATGCAAGATGAAATTTTGTAGTAGAAGATATAAAAGAAAAAGAGGAATTTAGGAGTGATTTTGATATACTGATAATAACACAAAAAGACTTGTGAGAAGAAGATATATCTTTATCAATGTACTTAACAGATATAATTAAGAAAAAAGGGAAAATAGAGCCACCATTAACCTTGATAATAGAAAGTTTAGAACATGTAAATAAAATGTTAAGAATGTGAAGGTATTTCTATGCAGATATAAAAATGGAGTGAGTTTTACTTTATGATAAATCAAAAATAGACTTGAGTGAATATAAAGAACTAACAGAAGAAGAAAAACAAGAGATGATAAAAGAAGACTATGGAATGTGGTTTCCAGGTTGAGAAGAATTTTTTGATGATTTTAAACATAACTTAGAATTAAAAAGGTATAAAAAATCAGCTTTTTATCTTCATCAATCAACAGAATGTTTTATTACAGCTTATTTATTGGTAAAAACACAATATAAAGAAAAAACACATGATTTAAATCACTTATATATGAAATTGAAACAATGTGATGAGAGATTTAATGATTGGTTTAATCTTGAAAATGAAGATGAATTTATAACATTTCAATTATTAAGAGAAGCTTATGTGGGAGCTAGGTATGACAGGAATTATACAGTGAAGAAGGAGGAACTGGAATTTTTAGAAAAAAAGGTAGTAGTTTTAAAGGATTTAGTAGAGGAATTGTGCAAGGAAGAAATGAAGAGAATATAAATTCATTATGAGTAAATGAGGATATAATTTTGTAGTTTTAAAAATGTAATTTATAACTCATTTATAACTCAGGGAGTATCAATTTACAACTCAATAACAACTCTAAATTATGTATAATAACAATTGTAAAACGATTAATAAAAGTTAATTTTTAGCTTGGTATTTTTATAATTGTGGTTATATTATATTTAGAGTTTTAGTATTGCTTAAAATGTTAAGTAATGTTTGAGGCTTTTACTCGTAAAATAAATGTATGGAAGTGAAACTAAATATGGAGTGATTACTTGAAAAGAAAAAGATGAAACTTAAAGATTTAGAAAAAAGGGTAAATTTGAGTTATCAGCAACTTTGGAATATAAAGGAGTGAAGAACTAGTAAAATAAGTTTTGATACTATTTGAGAGTTGTTAAAGGGGTTTAATTGTAAGCCTAATGATTTATTTATAGTAACTAAGTAAAAAAAATGTCAGAGGAACATAAAAAGCAATTAGAACAAAAGCTTTGGGAAATAGCAGATGAATTAAGATGAAAAATGAGTGCAGATGAATTTAGAAATTATATTTTAGGTTTTATTTTTTATAAATATTTATCTGAAAATTTGTTACTAAGAGCAAATAAACTATTAAATGATGATTGATCTGATAAGACTTATGATTTAGTTGATGAAACAAGTGAAGAGTGAAAAGTTATTTTAAAGGATATTGAAGATGATACCAAAAGTGATTTGTGATACTTTTTGAAACCATCTGAGTTATTTAGTGTTATTACTAAAAGATGAAATTATAGTTTGGAAGATGAATCTAAATGAAAAGAAAAAAAAGCTAATAAAATTAATGAAGAAGAATGAGGAGAAAGTTTTATTTTAGAGGATTTAAAAAATATTTTAAATAATATAGAAAGTTCAACAACCTGAGAAGAAAGTGAGGAGGACTTTATTTGACTTTTTGAAGATTTAGATTTAACTCACCCAAAACTTTGAAATACAGAAGAGCAAAAAAATGAACTTATATCAAGGGTATTAGCAAAATTAGATGAGATTGATTTTCACTTAGAAGATACAGAGATAGATGTTATATGAGATGCTTATGAGTATCTTATAGCTCAATTTGCTTCAGGAGCTTGAAAAAAAGCAGGTGAATTTTATACCCCTCAAGAAGTTTCTGAATTAATTGCAAAAATTGTAGTTTGAAAAAAATGACATATAAAAAGTGTTTATGATCCTACTTGCGGTTCAGGTTCACTTTTGCTTCGTGTAGCAAAGGAGGTTAGTAATAAAAGAGACCTTTTAATTTATTGACAAGAATTAAATAGAAGTACCTACAATCTTGCAAGAATGAATATGATTCTTCACTGAATTCATTATACTCGTTTCAAAATAAAACAAGAAGATACTTTAGAATATCCACAACATTGAGATACGAAATTTCAAGCAGTAGTTGCAAATCCTCCCTTTTCAGCCAAATGGAAGGCAGATAGTTGAAAAATGTCAGATGATAGATTTAGTCAATATTGAGTATTGGCACCAAGTTCAAAGGCTGATTTTGCTTTTGTTCAAGATATGATTCACCATTTAGATGATAACGGCACTTTAGCGGTTGTTTTACCTCACTGAGTTTTATTTAGATGAGCTTCAGAACTTCATATAAGAAAATATTTAATAGAAGATAGAAACTATTTAGATGCTATTATTTGATTGCCTGAAAATATATTTTATTGAACTACAATACCTACTTGTATTTTAGTATTTAAGAAGTGTAGGGAAAATCCTGAAAATGTTTTATTTATAGATGCTTCAAAGTGATTTGAAAAACAGAAAAAGCAAAATAGGTTAAGGCAAAAAGATATAAATAAGATTATAGATACTTATAGAGAAAGAAAAGAAATAGAAAAATATAGTTTTATTGCTACTCTTGAGAAAATAAAGGAGGAGGGATATAATTTAAATATTTCTCGTTATGTAGATACTTCAGAGGAAGAAGAGGAAATTGATTTAAAAGAGGTTACTAAAGTTATTAAAAAATTGGATAGAGAGAGTATTGATTTAGATAAAGAGATTAAAAAGTATTGTGATGAGCTTTGAATTATTTCACCATTTTAATTTTTTAAAAATGATATTAAAAGAAGAAAATATAAATAAATTTGATGCTATTGAAATGTTAAAAATATATTTTAGCTCTGCTGATTATAATTATAAAAATTGATTTCAAGAGATTACACCATTTAAAGATAAAAAATATATATATTCTAATAGTATTTTTAAAATTGATATTACAAAGATCTTAATTTTATTACTTAGAATAAGAGATTTATTAAAATTAAATATAAAAAATGAAGTCTTTACATATAGGTGATTACTATTTTTTTTAAGTACTCCTTCAAAAGATGAAACTGATATAAAATTAATTATTGATAGTAAAAACAAAGTTTTTTTTAGAGTAGTAAAAAATAAAAAAAGTTTATTTATAAGGAGAATGATTTCTTTAGAAAAGTGATTTGGGAGAGAATCTATTAAAAAAGTATGTGAATATTATAATATCTATAATGTAATTGTTGAGTCTTCAATATATTGAATTGGTTTTTGGGAGAAAATGAGAAAAGAATATAAGTGAACTATTAACATTTTTATAAGATAAAGATTTATGAATAAAGTAAAAAATCCTAAACTAAGATTTCCTGAATTTTCTTGAGAGTGGGAAGAAAGAAAATTAGAAGATTTAATTACTCCTATTTCAAGAAAAATCTCTAAACCTGATTTTAAATACTTAGCTTTATGATTAAGAAGTCATTTTAAATGAATTTTTCATAAGCCAAATTCAGACCCAAATAAAATATCAATGACAGAGTTATATGAAGTAAAAGAAAATGATTTAGTTGTGAATATCACTTTTGCTTGGGAATGAGCTGTTGCAATTGCAGATAAAAAAGATGAATGATGATTGGTTTCTCATAGATTTCCTACATATGAATTTTGAAAAGATTTATATGTAAACTTTTTTCGTTTTGTATTCCCTACCCAAAAGACTAAATATAAGTTATGGTCTATTTCTCCTTGATGAGCCTGAAGAAATAAGGTAATGAATAAAAAAGATTTTCTTTTACTTAACTTTAATATTCCTTCTATAAAAGAACAACAAAAAATTGCAAACTTCCTTTCTCTTATAGATAAAAAAATAGATAAAATAAGAACAAAAAAAGAACAACTTGAAAGATATAAAAAATGAATAATGCAAAAAATATTTTCTCAAGAAATTAGGTTTAAAGATGAAAATGGAAAGGATTTTGAGGATTGGGAAAGTAAAGAATTATGAAAAATTTGAGAATTTCAGACAAGTAGTGTTGATAAACTTATTAAGGACTGAGAGAAGGAAGTATTTTTAGTAAATTATATGAATGTTTATAGACATGAAACTATAAATAATATTACAAAAAAGTACTTGCAAAAAGTTACAGCAAAAGACTCTCAAATTGAGTCAAATAATTTAAAGAAATGAGATATTTTATTTACTCCCTCATCAGAAACCCCTCATGATATATGACACTCTGTAGTTATTTTTGAAGATTTAAATAATACTGTTTATAGTTATCATCTTATGAGATTTAGACCTTTTAAAGATGATTTAGATATAAAATACTCTCATTATTTTTGTAATACACCAGAGATTCTTAGTTGATTAGCTAGATTAGCTACTTGAAGTACAAGATTTACAATTTCAAAATCAGCATTTTCTTCAATAAAGGTTTGTTTTCCTTCAAATAAGAAAGAACAAACAAAAATAGCAGATTTCTTAAGTAAAATAGATGGAAAAATAGAAAAAGAAACTAAAAAGCTTGAAAAAAGTGAGGAATTTAAAAAGGGACTTTTACAACAAATGTTTATATAATCATGAATAAAACAAAAGAAATTATTGAACATAATCAAATAATACACAAAGATTTCTTATATTATTTGAGAATTACACAAAAAATAGAAGGAAACCTAAATAAAAATCCTGATATTTCTATTGAGTCTTGTAAAACTTTAATTGAGGGAATATGTAAAACAATAATACTTAATTCAATTCCTTGAATTACAAGTGCTGAAAAAAAGAGAATAGAAAAACAAGATTTTGTTATAACTTTTAAAGAAGCAATGAATAAGCTTAGTGGTATTACAGATGTAGAGTGAAACTTTATAAATACATTTAAAAATATGATGACACAGTTGTGAAGACTTAGAAATTGTAGAGGGGATATATCTCATTGAAAGGCAACACCTAAGGAGCATTGTAGTAGTTATGATTTTGCTCTTCTTGTAACAAATATAACAGATAATATTTGTTATTATATTTTGTGATTATATTTTAATGCAAGTGAAGAAATTACTTATGAAAATAATGAAGAATTTAATAACTATCTTGATGAAGATAATGAAGAAATATTTTGACAATCTTATAGTTTTGCAATGTTTACACTTGATTATGATAAATATGAAAGTGAATTAGATTTATTTAATGCTAATCAAGAAGAAAATGAATAATACACAATCAGAACAATCCCTTGAAAATAAACTAATTGAACAATTAGAATCAATGGAATATGAATATAAACCATTGAAAAATGAAAAAGAAATGATTTCAAATTTAAAAGAACAATTAGAAATACATAATCATACTAAATTTTCTGATAAAGAATTTACTAGAATATTAAACTATTTAAACAAATGAAGTATTTTTGATAGAGCCAAAAAACTAAGGGATAAAATGGCTTTGAAAAGAGATGATGAAAGTATTAAATATATAGAATTTTTAAATATAGACCATTGGTGTCAAAATGAATATCAGGTAACGAATCAAGTTACTATGGAATGAAAATATAAAAATAGATATGATGTAACTATTTTAATAAATTGATTTCCTTTAGTACAAATAGAGTTAAAAAGAAGATGACTTGAACTAAAAGAAGCTTTTAACCAAACTTGAAGATATCATAAACATTCTTTTTGGGCTTGAAATTGATTATTTCAATACATTCAAATATTTGTTATTAGCAATTGAGTAGATACAAAATACTATGCAAATAACAAAAACCAGTCATTCAAACAAACATTTTTTTGGGCAGATAAAAAAAATAAAAATTTTACAAATTTAGATGAATTTACAAGTACTTTTTTTGAGCCTTGCCACCTATCAAAGATGATAGCAAAATATATAGTACTAAACGAAACAGAAAAAATTTTAATGGTACTTAGACCATATCAATACTATGCAGTAGAAGCAATAATTGACAGAGTAAAAGACACTGATAAAAATGGTTATATTTGGCACACAACTTGAAGTTGAAAAACTTTGACCTCATTTAAAGCAAGTCAAATACTTATGAAACTCCCTAAAGTAAAAAAGGTTGTTTTTGTTGTTGATAGAAAAGATTTAGATTATCAAACATCAAGAGAATTTAACAATTTCTCAAGATGAAGTGTAGATTGAACAGATAATACAAGAAAACTTGTATCTCAATTTCAAGATGTAAACACAAAACTTATTGTAACAACTATCCAAAAACTTAATACAGCAATAAAAAAAGAAAGATATCTTAAAAAGATGGAAAATATAAAAGATGAAAAAGTGATATTTATTTTTGATGAATGCCATAGAAGTCAGTTTTGAGAAACACATAAGAGAATAAAGAAATTTTTTACAAATCATCAAATGTTTGGTTTTACCTGAACTCCTATACTTGCAGAGATTGCACAAAATAATCAAACAACAGCAAATTTATTTGGTGGCGGAGCTATACATAAATATGTTATAACAGATGCTATAAGAGACGAAAATGTTTTAAGATTTTCAGTAGAATATGTTTGAAGATATAAATGAAAAGAAAACTTAAAAACTAATTTAGACATTGAAGTTGAGGATATTGACAAAAAAGAAGTAGTAGAAAGCCCAAAGAGATTAGAAAAAATAGTTGATTATATTCTTTTAGATCATAATAATAAAACTCATTCTAGGTATTTCACAGCTATGTTTTGTGTTAGTAGTATTGAAGTTTTAACTAAATATTATGATATATTTAAAACCAGAAAACATAATCTAAAAATAGCTACAATATTTTCATATTGACCAAATGAAGATGACAGTGAAGCAAATTGATTTATCTGAGATATGAGATTTGATATAAAAGAAAGTGAAGTAAATCAACACTCAAGAGATAAACTAGAATCTTATATATGAGATTATAACAAAATGTTTGATACAAACTTTACAACAAAAGATACAAACTCTTTTTATAACTATTACAACGATATAGCTAAAAGAGTAAAAAGAAGAGAAATAGACATTTTATTAGTTGTAAATATGTTTTTAACATGATTTGATAGTAAAACACTTAATACTCTTTATGTAGATAAAAATTTAAAACATCATTGACTTATACAAGCTTTCTCAAGAACAAATAGAATATTAAACGAACAAAAATCACAAGGAAATATAGTTTGTTTTAGAGATTTAAAAGATAATGTTGATGAAGCCATTAAAACATTTTCAAATTCTGAAGCTAAAGAGCTTATTTTAATGGACTCTTATGAATCATATATTGATAAATTCAATAAGTCACTTGATAATTTATATAAAATTGCTCCTAATTTTGATTCTGTTAATGACTTAATATGAGAGCATGAACAACTTAAATTTGTACAATCTTTTAGAGAATTAGTTAGATTAAAAAATATATTATCTACTTTTGCTGATTTTGATTTTAAAGATTTAAAAATAGATGAACAAAATTTTGAAAATTATAAAAGTAAATATTTGTCTATTTTTTCTAGTGTGAAGAATAGAACAGAAAAAGAAAAAGTTTCTATCTTAGATGATGTTGATTTTGAATTAGAGCTTATAAGAAGAGATGAAATAAATGTTGATTATATTTTAAATCTTTTAGCTCAAGTAGTAGATTCAAATTCTACAGTTAATAAGGAAAAAACTAAAAAAGATGTATTAAATATGGTAGAAAATGAAATTAGTTTGAGAAGTAAAAAAGAACTTATTCAAAAGTTTATTGAAGAAAATTTACCAAATATAAAAGATAGTAATAATGTATCTTCAGAATTTGAAAAATATTTTGAATCAGAAAGGAAAAAAGAGCTTGAAAAGTTTTGTAAAGAAGAGTTTTTAGATAAAGAAAAATTTCAAGATGTGATAAAGGGTTATTTGTATACTGGAAAATTACCTTTAAGAGATGATATTTTTGGTTCGATGAAAAAGATACCTAGATTAAAGGAGAGAACAAGTATTTTTAATAGAGTTATATGAAAGGTAAAAGATTTCATAGAAAAGTTTGAAGAATTATAAAGAACTTAAGTTTTAGAACATTATGAAACAAGATTACGAAAAAGCCTTAAATGAATATTTTGATGAAATGTTTGAAGAAACATTTGAAAATGAGGAGTGAGAATTATATTTGTTATTTTCACTAGTATATTATATGGCTTGACACTTTAGATGAAAATGAAAGTCAAGTTATTGATTTTCAAGTCTTTTTGAAGAAAAAAGAGATGTTATAAATCCAAATTGGATTACTCCTAAATGATGGACTTTTAGAAAAACATATACCTATTTATCTATTATGTTTAAGAAATTGGATATAAAGGTTGATGTTGATTTTAGTAAGGAAAAAATAGAAGACTTTATAAATATTCTAAATAAATGAAAGAAAAGAAAATTTAATTATTATAAAACAGAAAATCCTTATGTTGATAGATTTATAAACAAAGAAGAAACTAGTATATTTTTTGAAGAGCCTTTGTTTTTGTATTTAGAAGATGAATTTTATGAGTGGATAGAAATAAAAAATAATTTTAATACAGATGAGAATATAGAAAAGATTTTAGATTTGATAGATGAAAAAATTATAGATTTTGTTGATTGAACTTTAGAAAAGAATTATTGAGTGTATTCCTTTAATAGGCAAAAAGAAATACTATTAAATAAACTTGCTACTTTTCAGAATCTTTATTGAAATATGTTTAGGATTTCAGAGGATAATTTTTGGGAAAAATGAAATGAAAAGAGCTTTTGTTATATTTATTTTTTTATATTTTTATTTAGAAGTGAACATATAAGTATAAGTGATATTTTTTCTGTTGATGAAATTCCGTTATTTGATGAAGAATGAGGATATCTTTGTGAAAATGAAAAATATTCTTTTACTGTTCATTTAAAAACCAAATTAATAGATCTTATACAATCATGGACTAATCTAAAGGAAGTGATATTAGATAAAATATTTGATGAAGAATATAAACAGATAACAGTAAAAAAGAAAAACTGACAGCCTCATTTATTAGAATGAAAATTGGAAGTTCTTTGAGATGAAAATAAGTTTATAGAGTTGAAAAAAAAGTTTCCTACCTCAGATATAAACACAAAAAACTATAAATGAAAAACCCAAAAATATCAGATAACAGAAAAATTGTATCTTGATAATAAAGATAAATAAATATAATAATATCACTCTTGTTAAATGTCCAAGAGTTCTTTACAGAAAATAGAAATAACCGTTTTGAAATATGAATAGGACTTCTATGAACTGTTAGAAAATGCTTACAGTTGAGCAAATAAGAAAAACTTTGTGAGAAGATTTTTCATACCTAACAGATTCAGAAATTGAACAAATTTGAATAGAAATGTTTAATTTTTGGAGCTTAATGTTAGAGGATTAAGAGACTTTAAAGTCTCTTTTTCTTTTGTAATAATATCAATTATAGTTATACTAAGGATAGGTTAATCTTTTATATAAGGAAGCTTATAAATTATGAAACAAACAGCAATAATATATTGTAGAAAATCAACGGATAGGGAGGATAGACAACAAAATTCACTTGATCATCAACTTATTAATTGCAGGAATACAGCAGAGAAAAATAATCTTGCAGTTTTAGATGAAATCAAAGAAAGTATAAGTGCAAAAGTTTGAAATAAAAGGTCTTGATTTAATAGAATGATTCAAGAATGTAGTAAATCAAGAGTTGATTACATAATAATAGATGAAACTAAAAGGTTATCAAGGAATATTGTAGATTCAGCTCTCATTATATGATTGTTAGATAATAATAAAATTAAGTGAATAATTACAACTGATAAAAGATTTGAAGCTACTGATATTTCATGAAAGTTTATGCTTTTATTAGAGCTTTGAATTTCAAAAATGGATAATGAATATAGAAGTAAAGATGTGAAAGATAAGATGATTACAGCATTAAATAATTGAAAACTCCTCTCTAAAGCTCCTTTTTGATATAAGAATATTTGAAAGAAGTGAAATAAAGATGTCATAGTTATAGAGGAAGAAGCAAGGTTAGTAAGAAAGGCTTTTATAATGAGAAGTGAGTGAAAATGAATGTCTTATATTGCAAAGTATTTATCAGATAAAGGAACTAGAAAGTGGAGTACATGAGGTATTTCTTACATGTTGAAAAATAGTGTTTATTATTGATATCAAAGTTTTTGATGAAGAGAAGCTCTTATCGATATGACTTCATTTAGACCTATTGTCTCAAGAGATTTGTTTAATAGAGCAAATTGAATAAGAAAGAAAACAGAATATAAAGCAAGAGAATGACTAGCCAAATATTTTGATGGAATAATAAGAGATCCTGATGGAAAAAAATTATCTTGTTACCAAAAAAAATCACATGTTTATTATAGAACTATTCCTCAATCAAAATATACAGTAAATATTAATGAACAAAAACTTTTTGATTATGTATGAACCATTATAAAAGATTATGATTTTCCTAAACCATTTGTCAAATTATCAAAGGCAACTTTAAAAGAATATTATAAAGATAAGATTAAGAATAGAGCAAATGAATTAAGGCAAAATACAACATCTATAAATAAGTATGAAGAACAAAAAGAAAGCCTTATAGATAAATTTTTAGATAATGATATTGATAAAGAAGTATACAAGAAAAAGAAAGATGAGTTAGATGAAAAACTAAAAGAACTAAAAGAAGAAAAAGAATCTATAAAACAATGAGATAATAATGTACTAAAACTTATAGAAAGTTTGTGCGAACTCGTAGAAAGCCTTTCTGCAAGCTATTTAAGGTGAAATGATGATAAAAAAGGAAAAATCATCAGAGCTATGCAGTTCGAACTTTTTATAAATAACAAAAAAGAGCTTACTATAAAGGAAAGTAATCTCTTTAAACTTATCAAATGTTTCAAAAATCCGAATTGGTACACCCGGCAGGGATCGAACCCACGCTAACCAAGGTCCGCGGCCTTGTGCTCTTCCACTGAGCTACGGGTGCATAAAAATATAATATTTGAAAATATTAATAGCCAAATTATAAGGCAAAAATGAAAAAGTAAAGAAAAATTTTTATGTTTTTATATGTTTGTAAAAAAAATTTGATTTTTTATTTAAATAAACTACTATGTAATAAGTTGTCAACGTTAGAGTCATTTCTTAAAAAATATTTACAGTGTAAATTGAGGTATATATATGAAAGAACGATGTTCAGACACTTTGGCACAGATAAGGGAGAGAAAAGTTACAATTAAGCAGTTATCTATGCAGATATCTGAAGCAATTGTTTCTTTTGGAAGGGACGGAGTAGGAAAAATCCCTAATTTGTCTCAAGTCAAGGAAAATGTTGTTGCAGTAGAGCAACTAATGTTTCTCCTTTCAAGGGAAAGAGAGGATACGCTTGATTTGGAATTCTTTGAAAGAATTATTGAACTCCTGCATTGTATTGTGACACTTCTCGGAGGAGAAGTTCTTATAATGTAAGTTTGTGACAGCTGACAAAAAGGAGAGATAGGGAAGGGGGGCCATTAGGCTCCTCTTTTTTTGTTTTCTATTTTACAAAAATATAAATATATTTAAACTAGTGTTCTGAAAAATTAATTAAAATAAAAAATGCAACAAAAGACTTCAATAAAATGAAATACCATAAAATATGATAGAAATACTTATTTAGAAAATATAGAGGATATAATCTCTAGGAGATTTGAAAGTCCAGATGATTTGGAGAAATCCTTATCTGATTTGTATGATCCATATTTACTTGCTGATATGGATAAGGCTGTAGAAAGGTTAAAAAAGGCTTATGATAATGATGAAAGAGTTATTATATTTTGAGATTATGATGTAGATGGTGTTACTAGTACTTCCATACTTATGCATTTTTTGAAAAAGATTTGATTACAGGTTAGTTATAGACTACCTCATAGAGAGAAGGATGGTTATGGGATGAAAAATTATTTTATAGATGAGCTTAGTAGTATAGGTGTGGATTTGATTATAACTGTTGATTGTGGGACTAGAGATGTAGAGGTTGTGAAATATGCGAAAGAAAAATGAATAGATGTTATAATAACTGATCATCATGCTGTTCCTGAGATAATTCCAGAGGATGCAGTGGCTCTTATAAATCCAAAAAGGAGTGATTGTAGTTATCCTTTTAAGCACTTATCTTGAGCTGGTGTTGCTTATAAGTTTATGATGGCTTTGGCAAGAGAGTATTTAGATGATAAAGAGTATAAGAGTTATTTGAGGGAGTCTATAGATATCGCTGCAATTTGAACGGTGGCTGATTGTATGAGTTTGACAGGAGAGAATAGAATAATAGTTACAGAATGATTAAAGCAGATAAAAAATTCTCGTTCTAAAGGGATTAGGTATTTGATAGAAGATAAGATAAATGAGGATTTAGACGCTGATCTTTTCGGTTTTACTATATGACCTATGTTAAATGCTGCTGGAAGGCTTGATACTCCATATAAGGCGATAAATTTGATATTGAATAATGGTAGGACTTTAAGTAATACTTTGAAAGAGATTGAGAAACTAAATAATCAAAGAAAAATTTTAACAAAAGATTATTTTGTGGATGCTTTGAATCATGTGAATACTGATAATAATATAATTTTTTATGTTTCTAAGGATATCAAGCATGGAATAATTTGAATTGTGGCTTGAAGGTTAGCTGAGGAGTTTTATAAGCCTACTATAGTTTTGATTGATGATGGTGATAAGCTTGTGGCTAGTTGTAGGAGTCCTGAGTATTTTTCTATAATTGATTTGCTTGAGAAGTATTCACATTATTTTTCTGCTTTTTGAGGTCATAAACAGGCTGCTTGATTTACAATAAAAAAAGAAAATTTCGTTAAGTTTAAAACAGAGATACTAGGAGAGGTTAATAAACTTTCTTTTAAGGATTATAAAAAAGAGGTGAGTGTTGATAAGCTTGTTAGGTTGGATGAATTAGGATTTAATTTTTTATCTAGGATAAATAGATTTAAACCGTTTTGAAATGGTAATCCTAAACCTGTTTTTATGGTTGAGGATTTGGATTACGATAGTATTTGATTTTTATGAAAGACTAGGGATCATATAAAGATTATGACTAAGTATGGTTTTAAAATTTTAGGTTTTTTTATGTGAGATTTTTATGAGGAGTTGAAGAGGTGAGAGAGGGCATGAAAAAAGATAGATGTGGTTTTTGAGTTGTCAGATGATTATTGGATGGGAAATAGAAATTTGATGCTTAGGGTTGTGGATATTGTCTTAAATTAAAAAACAATTTGATTTTATGTAAAATGATGATATATTTTAATTGTTTTATAATTTAATTTAAAGATTATGGTACATATACCAAAACAATCTGAGTTGGATGATATGCAAAGACTTGATCCTGATAATCCTATTATGTGAACTTGAGTTGATAGAGATTTTGGAGTAGTTAAAAGTACAGAAAATATTATTGAGGGACAACATGAACCGACACAAGCTGAATTAGATGATTTATTTAGAAATTAGAATTAAATTAATAGAGTTCAGTATGATATGAGAGATTAAGTTATTGAATTAGCTTAATCTTTTTTTCTTGTCTTTTTTTTATAAAACAATAGAATTGATAGGTTTGGAATTACTAAAAAAATTATGAAAAGTTTAAAAAAATTATTAATTGTATTTATTGTTATCACTTTATTATATTTTTGAAGTTTGGCTTTTTTAAAGTCAGAACCTGATTTGTGAATTGATCTTAAAGAAAGCAGTAATTTAGATACTGAAGCTTTTAAATATGAAGAAAAAGAGTGAATACAAATTTTAACATTAAAGTCTGGTAGCTATTATGAAAAATGATATTTTCATGGACAGAAGTTAGAAAAGGAAATCAAGGAGCTTTTGGAGTTTTTTGAGAGTGATATGCTTTGAAAGGATAAATATTTATGAAGTCCTTTGTATAGTATATTAAATTATAAGGCTAAAAATTTTATAGAATTTATTCCTAAAGAAAACTTAGAGGAAATGAAATGAATAGCTGATTGAGCTGGAGTAAACTTTAACGATATTTTGCTTATAAATACTTATGATGATTTACTTCAACTTGCAGGTTGTTCATCTATGATTGTACCTAAAAAAGATGGGTTTAATGAAAATTTTGTGCATACAAGAAACTTGGATTATCCTATAAAATTTTTATCTAAATATAAAATAGTTTTAAAGTATGATACTCATGTATCAGTTTGATTTCCTTGATATATAGGTGTTTTGACTTGAATTTGAGAAAAATGAATCTCTCTTTCAAGTCATACCGCATATTCTGTTAATAAGGCTGAGTATTGAATTCCTAGTGGACTTTTGTATAGAAAAGTTTTGGTGGAAGCTTCAAATTTAGAGGAAGTTGAGAATATTTTTAAATCTGCTGATAGAACGATAGCTAATAATGTGATGGTTGGATATTATAAGGGAAATACTTGAAAAGTTTTTGAATTTGATTCTAAGGAATTTAGTTATAGAGTATCTAATGTAAAGGAGTTAGAGAGTATTGGTATGGATTACCAAAGGAAAATACTTGTTGCTACTAATCATTTTAGAGCAGATGATATGTGGAAGTTTTCAACAAATGAGCCTTGAAGTAGATATGCTCAATATTTATCTAAAATAAAGGATTTAGAAGAATTAAAACTTGATAAGATAAGAGAAATTTTGAGATATTATAAGGATACTAAATATTGGGAAAGTATTTCAAATAATGGAACAGTTCAGAGTGTAATTATGTTTCCTGAACTTAGAAAGATTTATATTGCAAATGGAAATGAAGTTCCTGTTAGTAAATGAGAATATATAGAGGTTAATTTTTAATAATGGTTAAAGAGTATGGAGAATAAATTAGAAGATAAAAGGGCATTTAAATTACTTATTTCAAATGCTTTACTTAGGGCTGGAAGATTGGTCTTCCAATTATTTCTAAATATATATATATGGAAACAAACAGATTGAAATGTAAGGTTATTAGCTTTGTTTAATTTGGTCTATCTTACAGTTCATGTTTTTTCTTTTGTTTACTTTGCTAGAGTTATAAAAGATTATTTAAAAAGAAATTATGTTCATCTTGTATCTATGTTTTGATATATAGTTATATATTTATTTGTAGCTTTTCTTTGAAGAGGAGCGATAGATCATGTTGTTTTAATAGGAATATTGATATGAATTTTTAATGGTATGTATTGGATAAATTATCATAATAGTTATTTTGAATTTACAAATTTTGGAAATAGGTGAAATTTTGAATGATTGAAAAGGGCTTTAACTATATTAAATAAAATAATTGTGCCTTCTGTTGTATGATGAATTATTGGTTTAAACTATTTTTGATTGGGATATGAACTAGCTTTTTGATTAGGAGCTTTGTTGTTTTTGTTGTCTTGAATAATATGAGTTGTACAATTTGATGATAGGGATAAGGAAGAGTTTTGTTTTTTAGATACTTTTAAAAAATGTATAAGGGATGAAGATATTTTTCGTTCTCTTTATACTTATTCTTTAACTTGATTTTCTTTTTCAAATACCCTTTTGGAAGTGATTATTCCTGTGATAATCTTTTCATATATATGAAAGGAGATGGAATTGGGTTTTGTCGTATCTATGTTTTCTGTAGTTAGTATGTTTTGAGCTTATTTATTTTGAAAATTTGTTCCTTATTCTAAATATAGGTTTTCGATAATTGTTTCATGATTTTTATATGCTTTTTCTTTGTTATGATTTGTTTCTTTTTCGAGTTTGAATTATATGGTTTTGTTTTCGGCTATGTTTAATTTCTTTTTGATTTTCTTTAGTATGCCTCAAAAGGTTATAAGTGATAGTGTGTTGTATAAGTTAGAAGATTATAAAAATCGCAGGAGTGAATATATGGTAGTTAGGGAATTGTTTTTATCTTTTTGATGGATTTTTAATTTCTGAATCATATATTTTATAGGTTCTTTTAGTTCTTCTCACTTGAAATATTTATTTTATGCTATGATAGTTTTAACTTTTATTAGTATTTATTCTTTATCTAAGATTAAGTTAGAGGAGATTAGAGTTAGAGATTAAATTATAGTTATTATTTTTTAGGTTTTAAAAATGAATTTTAAGGAGAATAAATATAAGTTTTTTTTATTAACTATTTTTATTGTTAGTTTCTCTTTATCAGCATATAATCCTGTTTCTCTTCAATGATGGTTTTTAGAAAATATTCTTGTTTTTCTGTTCTTTGTTTTACTTATGGTATTTTCATATTATGTAAAGCTTAGTAATATTTCATGCACTTTGATTTTGTTTTTTATGCTCTTGCATCAGATCTGATCATATTATTCTTATGATGTTCCTTTTTGATATACTTTGTGAGAACTTTTTGGTTCTAAGTCTTTTTATGGAGGTGATTGATATAGAAATATGTATGATAGATTAGTTCATTTTTGCTATGGCTTTTTTTTATATTATCCTTTTAGAGAGTTTTATATGAAACTTTCTAAAGTAAAATGATTTTGGGGATATTATATTCCTGTTCAGTCTATTATGGCGGCTTCTGCTGTTTATGAGCTGTTGGAGTGGGGAACAGTTATGGTTGTTAATCCTGAAGCGTGAATGGCTTTTTTATGAAGCCAAGGGGATGTTTGGGATGCACAAAAGGATATGGCTCTTGCTATATTTTGAGCAATGATTTCAGCAACATTTTTAATGTTTTTTAAAATTTTGTTTAAGAAAAAATTGAAAGAGATTAAGGCTTGGGTAGGTTAATCGTATAAGTTATTTTTTATGGTCTGTATAGAGGGGGAGTTGTCACTTTGAATTTTCAGTCTATTTTTTTTACCGTAAAATCAAATTTATCTGACGATAGCATTGCTCCACAGCAAGGTCATTGCACAAATATACTTCCGTCTTTGTTTAAAAATTGAACTTTAAATATATATTCATTGTCTTCTGTGGTTTCTTCAACTCATATGATTTTTATTTCTAGGCAAGTTCCAGTTGCTTCACAATAGTCTCTTAATACTACTTCCTTTAAATTTCGGTCTTCTTTAGAAGTAAATGCGTTTATTTGTTCCCGATTATCAGTTTCAAATAACTCTACTGCTTTTTCAAAATCTTTCTGGTTTAAGTATCTAAAGAATGAGATTAGGGTTTCTTCGGTATTTAGGTTTTCTGTTGTTTCAGTTTTTTTTATTGTTATAGGATTTAATGAAAGACTAATTGTTGGTTTTGATGTTTTTTTAGAAATTAGTCAATTTAATCATGTTATTTTTAGAGATGTATCAATTCTTCAAGTTGTATTTTCTTTTGTTAAGATTTCTCATTCTATATAATAGGTTCATGACTCTAGGTATAGTTTTCATTCGTCTTCAGACTCCTGTTTTTCGTTAGAGTTGAATTTAAATTTTGATTCATTTAATGTATTTCAATTTGTTGAATCTGAGAGAATTCACTCTGCTATAATTTTTCCATTTTTGTTTTTTAATATAATATTTTTAATTTGAAAGCTATTAATTTTTGAGCTTAGTAATGTTTCTATTTTTAAAGGATATTCTATTCCTTTCTGGTTTTCTGAAAATTGTAGACTAAATTCTCAGAAGGTAGTTTTTGAGTTTGGTTGATAGTTTATATTATTTTGTTTACTTTCTACTTGAAAAGAAGTTATTAGTAGTTCATTTAATTGTGTTGTTGTTTCAGGTTTTAGGTTTTGTTTTGATATAAATCATTCTACTCATTTGGTTTCTATTGATACGGATATTTTTCATTTGTCATCTTGAGGGATTTTAGGATTTTCTGCATTTATTTTTCATTCTATGTAGTAGACTCATTGTTCTAGATATAGTATTTTGCTCTCATCTAGAGTTTCTATGTAAGGATAGTATAACATTAGTTCTACTTCATTTTTATTTGTTTTCTTATCTTGAAATCATTCTCATACTAGGTTTCAATTCTGAGTTTTTATTTTTACATCACTGACTGATATAGGTCATATATTTGATTTTAATATTAATTTGAATTCTAGTGGTATTTTTTTCTCAGAAGAGTCTATTCTGAATTCTCATAGTGATATTGTTTTATCTTGAGTATATTTTACTTTTTCTCATAAGCTTTCTATGTTGTATACTTTTTGAGATTCTGTTACTGTTTCTTTTTCTACATCTTCAAATATTTCATTTAGATTTATTAAGTTATTTGCTTCAATTTCTGTGGTTTTATCTTCTGCTTTAACTTTTATGTATTCTAGTATAATAGATATTTCTTTGTAAATTTCACTGTCTGCAGATAATTTATTTGATAGTTTTTTTTCATAAGTTCATACGTTTTGTATTATTCTGTTGTAGATCTGTTTATGTAATTCTAAGTCTTTGTATGTTGATAATCTATCTTCAACTTCAACAAATAGTTTATCTATTTTTTGTGTTAAAGATGGATATTTGTTTTCCATTGTTTCATAAATCGTATTTCAAGCACTTACTTGAGATATAGTTGGAGTTATTATTAACATTAGTAATACAAATATACTTATGATTCTTTTCATATCTTTTTATTAATTAATTTTAATTAGCCTTAGAAGTAAATTATCTAAAGTGAATGGTTTTATCTGTAACCAATATTAGATAGTTTACTTCTAAGTTATTTAGGATTATATTTATCTAGTGTAAGGAGAATGTAAGAATTTTGAAGTTTTTTTTAGTTTTTTCTTAACTTAATAAAAAAAGATGAAGTATTTTACTTCATCTTTAGAAAGGCTATTTATAATATAGTTCGTCGATTTCTTTTTTTACTCTTTCTATTTCTATTTTATAAGCGTCAGTTTCATTTAATTTTTGAATGTTTTCCTTTGTTAATTCAAAAAGTTTTTCTCCTCAATAGTAGATGTATGTTTCATATACTCATTCTGTTTTTTCTTCTGTTAATGAGACAAAGTTACTTGGAGATTTGTATTCTATAATTGAATCTCATTCTGTTTTTATGTAGTAAAAGTTAAGATCTGTATCTCAATTTCATGCTCTGTAGATTCACATTATTCAATTTTTATATATTTCTACTGAATCATACATTTTAAATGAACAACATGTAGGATAAAAAGGTGATAATGTCATTTCATTTTCTTCTCTTTCTATATCATACTCAATGAATAAATCTTTTGCTTCTTCTATATTTCATTCTTTTAAATCATTAAAGAATGTTAAAAATAGTTCTTTATCAAAATAATCTTCTTTTGATATCATTTGTATTGTATTTAAGTATATTCAGTCATCTCATTTTTCAGTTAAGATATCTTGCTCTAGATTATTTATACCATAAATAATTGATTCTTTTGCTACGATAATTGATTTTTGTGCAATTACAAAAATCCATCATCTTAATGCTTGCGTGTCATAATCATAAAAATCTCAATATGCTCATGTTACATAAAGTATTGGAATATGTAATGTTCATCAGTTATTTAGTGCTCCAGATACATATCATCTTCTCCAATCTGTTTCTGTTGAATCTTTAGGGATGCCTTTAGCTTGCATTATCATTTTTAATGCTTCTATTTTAGATACATTATCATCTGGTCTAAATAGTTCATTAGGGGCTATGTATCATTCTTCTAAAGCTTTTTCAGCATATTTACATCACCAATCACTTGTTTGTAAATCAGCAAATTTTCATTCACATTTATCTTCTACTATTGATGGAGATAGATTCATCATAATTTTTAGCATTTCTCTTCTTGTTATAGTATCTCCTAATCTGTATTCTTCAGGAGTAGATGATTTATTTACTATAATTTTAAAAGAAGATAAGTCATTAGCCGCACTAAGTTCTGTGTTATAGTCATTAGCATAGGTTGAGGTAACTGAACTAATTATTATAAGACTAATTAGAAACATGGTATTTTTTATAGGTAATTTCATAAACGAAATTTAATAAATAAAATATGTGTTTATATTATATAGTTTTAATGTAAGGAGAATGTAAGAATGCATTTTTTTATATTTTCTTTCAGAAGTTTTTTTATTCTATAGAAAAAGTATTTGTCCATTCTAGATTTTTTACGAAATCTAAAATTAGTTGCTTTTTCTCATCATCATTATATGCTCAGGTATTTAAAAATTGTATTGTCATTTCTGAAAAATAAGGATTTTCAGGTATATATGTTGTTAAAAGTAATATATCACTAGTGAATTGTGAACCCCAATAATCTGCAAAGTATGTTCATTTTTGGTTGAATATATCTAATTCTGATACATTATCTCAATTTTCTTTTAGGATATCATATGAACCTCACATTCACATTGCACCATATCAAGTTCCTACATAGTATGGTAAATTTCAATTTATTATAGAATCTTTTTCTTCTTCACTAAGTCACTCTTTAAATTTATATCTTATATTAAGGTTAAATTCTCAGATTGTGTCATTTTTTACTATTGAAGCAAAATCTAAAACTTCATATGATCTTGAAATACTATTATTTGAAAATTCAAAATTTGATTGATTTGTGTTTCATATAGATATAAATCAGAATTTACTATCTATTACTTCTGCATTGTATTCTCTATTTGTTAGGTTATTATATACAGAACTAAAAATAGTTGAATTTCCATAATTCATTTCATATAGTGATATATTATAAAAATTATTTCACATAGGAAATATGGATAAGTTTATATTTCAATAATATATTCAATGATTATTTATTGTACAATCTATATCCTTATCAAATAGTTGATTTATTTTTTCACAATCATCTTCTGAGTTTACATTTAATGAATTTCATAAAAATCAAAATCAATAATAATTTGCTATTTTTACTTGTGTTTCTAAGTCAGTATTTTTTTTGTTTGCTTCTTGTGTTATTACAAAAATCCATCATCTTAATGCTTGAGTGTCGTAATCAGAGAAATCTCAATATGTTCATTTTGAGTCCTCTAAAATTCAATTAAATAATCATCATAGTACATAAGCTTTTCTCCAATCTGTTTCAACTAAGTTTTTAGAAAGATTTTTAGCTTGCATTACCATTTTCAAGGCTTCTACTTTTGATATATTATCATCTGGTCTAAAGTTGTTATTCGCTGCAATATATCATTGTTTTAAAGCTTCTTCAGCATATTTGCATCACCAGTCACTTGTTTGTAAATCAGCAAACTTTCATTCACATTTATCCTCTACTGTTGAAGGAGATAAATTTATCATGATTTTTAGCATTTCTCTTCTTGTTATTGTTTCTCCTAATCTGTATTCTTCAGGAGTAGAGGATTTATCTACTATAATTTCAAGAGAAGATAAGTCATTAGCTGCACCGAGTTCTGTATTATAGTCATTAGCATAGGTTGAGGTAACTGAACCAGCTATGATAATACTAATTAGAAACAGGGGATTTTTTATAGATAATTTCATAAGCGAAATTTAAGAAATAAAATTGTGTGTTTATATTATATAATTTCAATGTAAGGAGAATGTAAGAATTTTGAAATTTTTTGATTTACTTTATTCTTCTATTTTTCATGTGTTTGTTTCTATTTCTTTTAGTTCTTCTGGTTGTAAATTGGTGAAGTTAAAAGTTTTGCTGATTTCATCATACATTCATTCATTATCATATGTTATATGGTATGTTATATCATCATGATTTACTAGTATTATCGTTTTATTTATTCAACCTATTATTGGTTTTATTTCTACTTTATAAGCTTTTTCTCAAGCAAATGTAAAATATAATTTATTTATTATTTTATCTTCTTTGGTAATGTATTGTTGTATTCATGCCTCTAAATCTTTTTTATATTCGTCTAATGTTTCTATTGATAAATATATTGGTTCACAACATAAAAACATTCAAGGTTTATTTGATATATAAATTTTATCACTATTTTCATTTACTGGGATAATTTCATTTTTTTCTGCATTTCCTCATTCTAAAGTTGAGTATTCTTCTGGAAATTTGATTTGGTAGTTGTATTTATTGTTTTGGTATGTGTTCCATGAAGAAGTATCAACTTTTTTTGTTTCTTCTTTTATATTTCAGCTTTGAGTTGTTCAACTGTTTTCAAGTGTTTTGTGTATTTCATCTTCAAATTCTTTGAGTATTTTTTCTTCTTCTGTTATTATTTTATTTTGAGTTATTTGTATTTCTTTTTTTTCTTCTAATAAGTTAATTAGATATGGTGTTAAGATAATGCTTGAAAAGATTAATATTGAGAGCATTAATATTGAGAGGGTTGATATAAGTATGATTTTTTTCATAAAATTATAAATAATAAATTAAAATTTAGAACGATTATATGAGTCTAATGTAAAGAGAATGTAAGAATAGTAAAATTTTTTTTGTTTTTTTTCTTACATCATTCTTACAT
The DNA here is from genome assembly GCA_002435385.1 of Patescibacteria group bacterium UBA6489. Classification (GTDB taxonomy): domain Bacteria; phylum Patescibacteriota; class Gracilibacteria; order BD1-5; family UBA6164; genus UBA6489. Next base: position 8,970 of record DJMN01000004.1, on the reverse strand, counting down.
TGATTTTTTATAATTAAAATGTATTATGAGTTTAAAATGTGACTGAGTTATATTTTAGTATCGGAAAATAGAAAATTACAAAGGGGGGACCCCTCTGTTGACTAGTTATGCTTACTAATCTATTTTCAGCAAAGTAGTTATTTTATAAATTTTTATCATGAATATACTTATTGTTGAGGATAATGAAATATTAGCGAAAAATCTTTCTAGATATCTAGAGATGAAAGGTTTTTCAGCAGATAAGGTAATTTCTGTTGAGTTAGCAAAAGAAAAAATGTTATTGAAGGATTATGATATGTTGATTCTGGATATAAATTTACCATGAGAGAGTTGATTAGATTTTTGTGGTAATCTTAGGTTAAAGGGAAATAATGTTTCAATCATTATGCTAACTTCCAGTAATACTTCTGATGATATAATAAAGTGACTTGAAAAGTGAGCTGATGATTATGTGGCTAAGCCTTTTGATTATGATGAACTTGTTGCTAGGATTAATGCTGTTTTGAGAAGAAAACAAGTTGTGGAAAAAGAAGATAAAAATTTACTTATATGAGATGTAGAGGTTGATTTTGCTAAACAGGAGGTTAGAAAGGATTGAGAATTAATAAATATGTCTAGTCTGGAATACAATTTACTTGATTATTTTGTTAAGAAGAGGGGGGAGGTAATTGATAGAGTTGAGCTTTTAGAAGAAGTTTGGGGAGAGTTTGATAGGCTTATGTTTTCAAGAACCGTAGATGTTCATATTTGATATCTTAGAAAGAAACTTTGAAAGGATTTTATAAAGACAAAAAAAGGAGCAGGTTATATTTTAGAATAAGTGTAGAAATGTTTTTAGTAAGAAATATTTTTGAATATGGAGAATATAGATAGGACTAGGATGAAACTTTCGATAATGTTTACTGTAATTTTGGTAAGCTTTTTTTTGCTTGTTTGAATTTGATTTTCTTATTTTAAATATGAAAGTTCAAAAAGAGAGGTTGCAAATAATTTTGATTCTTTGAGGGAGTTTTCAAAGCAGTCAGATGATGAAATTATGGAATATATAAATACGAATAAACGTAGTATTGAAAATTATCCTTTTGAAATGTCAGATGAGTTTGATGCAGACAGTATAGTAGATTCTATTTTCTCTGATATTGATTTTTTGATTTCTGACCTTGATTCTATAAATATTGTTCAGAGTATTCCTTTGGATATAAAAAATAGATTGATTGTTTTTAAGGAGAATTTTATTTTTTTGTCAGATGATTCAGTTATTTTTACTAATTTAACTGATTATAAATATTTAAATTATAGTGAAGTTCTGGAATGATATGAGGATGGTATTTTTTACACAGATGAATGAGTAATTTGAAGAATTGATCTTAGTAAATATACTGTGTTGATTTTTTTGAAGGAGGATTATAGCTTTAAGTCTTTTAAAAAGGATGTGTTGTGGTATTTTGTAGTTATGTTTGTGTTTTCTGTGGTTGTGTATTTTATGGTATATTTTATGGTTAAAAGGTGACTTAAGCCTGTTTGAGAGAGTATAGATGCGATGAATACTTTTATACATAATGCTGGGCATGAGTTGAAGACCCCTTTGGCTTCTATTGGTAGTAGTATCGGTTTGCTTGAAAAGACTTGAGAGTATGATAAAGAACTTGTACTTGAGAGTATTTGAGAGTTAAAGAGAGCTAATAAACTTATAGAGACTTTGAGAGATTTATCTAGTTTATCCTCTACAAAAGATAAGGAAATTTTTTGAGTGTGAGAGAGGTTGAAATATTTGGTTCATCTTTTGGAAAATGATATAAATAGTAAAGGTATTGATTTAAAGATGGAGGTTATAGATGATTTTGAGATAAGTTCTAATAAATATTATTTTGATATTTTATTTTCAAACTTACTAACTAATGCTATAAAATATAACAAGGATAATGGTACTATAAATGTAATAGTTTCAAAGCCTGAAATAATTGTAAGGGATTCTTGAATGGGAATTCCAAAGAAGGAACATAAGAAGATTTTTGATAAATTTTATAGAGTAAAGACACATAGGGATAAAGATGGTGTTGGGTTGTGATTGTCTATTGTAGATAAGATTGTTAGGATTAATAATTGGAAGATTAGTATGAAGAGTGAGGAAGGAATAGGAACGGAATTTCTGGTGAGGGTTTAGATAATTTTTTATAAAAATTTGATTTCTTTGTTTTATTCAATAATATATAATTGATGTCAAATATATAATAATATGTAAACATATTAAAAAGGGGAAAAATATGATGTCAGTAGAACAGGCTCGAGAACTGCTTTACCAAGAATTAATAAGAGTTTCTGAGGTTGCTCATGATATGAGGGGGGAGTATTATATTCCTGTTAAGAGGGAGTATTATTTTATCCCTCCAGTTTCTTTTAGTAAAGAACCTGAACGCCCCCTGAATAAGGCAATTTATTACTCAGAGCTTCGAGGGGTACTTGCTGAGGCTTCTCAACTTTTGAGAGAAGGAGTGGTTAGGACTATTGATGGAATCTTACCCTTAAGTCAAAGCTTAAAAGATGATATTGCTCTTTGGCTTGCTGAGAAATATTGCCGAAGAGGATAAGGTATTACCATCCATCTCGTTTGTTACTGAATTCCCCTAGGAGTGTCCCTCCTAGGGGAATTTTTTATTTCATTTTTAATAAGCCAAAAGATAAAAATGTAGGCTATTAATTTAGGTTAGATTCTTACAGTTATGAGTTTCTTTTTGTAAAATAAATGTTATTTTATAACATTTATTTTACTATTGACAATATGTATTTTTTTATATAATTGAGTTTAGTTATTTTAGTTATTTTAGTTATTTATTAATATATATGGAAGATTTATTAGGTAGAAGAAGTATCTTTGATTTATCACAGGAGGAGATATGCAAGTTATTATCAAGTGATGAGGGGATGAGAGCTTTATCTGAAGAAGTAGAAATAGATTTAAAAAACAGAAGAAGAGTGATAGATAGTTTGGAAGAAGAACAAGCTATTATTGAGGAAGAACTACAAAGAATGGAGGAAGAGAAGAAAAAAATAACTGAAAGATTAGCTAGTAAAAAACAATTAATTAGAGATACTCAACATAATGACTTGAATGCATATAGGAATATTTTAAATGGGTATTCTCATAGAAGATTTAGTGGTCTTGAAGATATTTTTATAAAAATGAAAAATAATTGAAATTATGTTATAACCGAATTTATGAAAAGGAACTTTACTAATCCTGATAAGATTGTTAAAATAGAGTTTACTGATGAACAGATTTTATTTTATCATATGGGAGAGAAAGAGTGAGAAGAACTTTATCCAGTAGATATGTATTATTTTGAACTTTGAATGGAAAAAGTTATTGAACTTTGTGAAATTTTAGAAGCAGAGAAAGGTATAGTTAAAGAGTTATCAAAAGGTACAGTGAGTGATTTGAATAATATATTTTAGGTATAAAATGTAAAAAAAGAGGTGGTTTATATATGTTATAGATCGTCTCTTTTTTTCATTAGACTATTTTAGTCTGCATTTAAATGGATTGGAGTAAGAGTCTTTTATTTTATAATTCTCTAATTATAATCTCGGGAATATTGTTTATATTTATTTGAATTTTTTGTTTTTTAGAATATTTTTAAGTAAGTATTTTAATGTTTAAATAATTTATTATTTATGAAAGAGTATTGATTAGCTTTGTGAGGAGGTTGAGCTAGATGATTTGTACATATCTGAGTACTTAGATATATTGAAGAAAAATGAATAAAGATAAAGGAAATTTCTTGAACTTCTATGTGAGCAATAATTGGTGCAATGTTTGCTTTATGAAAAAGTTCACAAGAAATCATGGATTTTGCTAAGTGAGTTAATTTTTTAACCATGGGAGACCCTGATTTTAGAACTGGTCTCTTGAAATGAATAAAAGTAGAAAAATTACTTAGAGATGTTTTTGGAGATATGAAGATAGAAGATTTAAATATTCCTGTAAAGATAGTTGCTACTAATTTAGAGACTGCTGAGTCTAAGTTTTTTGAAAAATGAGACTTGGTTGATGCTATAAGGGCAAGTATAAGTTTGCCTGGAATTTTTGTTCCTAAGGTTATTGATTGAGAGTCTTATGTTGATGGTGGTGTTATGAAAAATTTACCTATAGAAGTTTTAGATAGTGAAGATGTGATTGCTGTTTCTGCTTTGAAGATAAAAAAGTGAACGATAGTGAAAAAGAAGAACTTTTTATGAATTGATTTTAAAACTGGTTTTGTGAGGAATAATTATGAGATTATAAAGAGGAGTGTGCTTTTAATGATGAAGGTAAATGAGGATGTTAGTTTGAATACAGATGGGAAAAATATTAGTTTTGTTTGGCCTGATTTTGGAGATTTGGATATATTGGATTTTAATAAACTTAGTGAGTTTGTAGAGTTAGGCTATGAGACTTGAAGGGGGGTTTTGAAATAGAGTATTTTTAATATTTGTAAAAGAAATAAAACTATTATAATTTCTCTGTTAAATTTTATATTTTTAAGATATGTTATATGAGGATTTGAAAAAAATGATTTACCTTAGCTGAGTTAGTTGTAATTATGGCTGTTCCATTAATGCTTTGAACTGCTGGAGGTGTATCTATGTGAAATAGTTCATCTGATTCAAGGAATACTAAGAGAGTTAGTGATCTAAGTCAGGTTTCTTGTGCTATTACTACAGAAAATGCTCAGGGAACTCCGTTAAGGTCATTTGTTGTTGAAAATAATAATAGTAAGATATCAAAAATTTCTTTAGCTGGGTATAATGCTCAGGTTTTGGATGATTATATTTATAGTGTAGGAAGTCCAAATTATACTGCTCTTTGAGTGAAAAGTGATGATTTTTTAGATCCTAGTTGAAAAGAGTATGTATTAGCTATTACAACAAAGAGAGGGGGGAAATATGAGGTATCTGCTTCTATGGAAAATGGCAATTGAAATTTATCGCCTAAGGTTGTTTGAACTTATTATTCAAGAGATAATAAAGAGTATTCTTATGATAATATAACTGATGTAGATTATGAAAATAATCTTATAGTTATAACTGATATGACGGCTAATTATTTCAAAAAATGAGATTTTATAACAAATGGGAGAAGTTTTACTCAAGTTAAAAAGGTTTCAAATGATGGTTTGACTCTGACTGTTGATAGTGTTGAAGGATTTAGTAGTTCAGATGTTTTGAATATAGTTTATTCAGAGAGTGAGTGATTAATAGATGCTTATGATACTTTTGTTTCTGGTAAGGTTGTTGTTGATTGATGAGATGACTTGCCTTATTATTACTAGCTTTATTTTTCTAATTTTTCCTAGTTTTAGGGAGAAAAATAAATTTAACTAAAGGACCATTTCAAATTTGGTTCTTTTTTTATTTAGGTTTAAGAAAAATATTTGTTAAAAAATTTAAATGGGATATAATGTTTGTCATTATTTTTTTGTAATGTGGTTATGAAAAAGAGTTGATTCACTGTTGTTGAGATTATTACTATTTTATTGATAGGGGCTTTAATTGTTGTTGTTTCTGTTGTTTCTTTGGGAATTAGAGTAGGGGGATGAGGTGAAAAGGTTGAAGGTAAGGAAGTAGAGAGTTTATCTTTTGATGGAAGAAGTTAATAAGAAAGAATTTATGAAAAAGAGTATAGATTTATACTCTTTTTTTGATTTTTAGAAAATAGGATTAATTTTTTGTGTTAATTTATTTTAAGGCTATTGATAATGGGGATTGTTTTAATTTAATTAGTTAAGGGGTTCTAAACTCAATATTCAAATACAAATTTTTGAAAATATATTATATTTAAACTAAAAACTTTTTTTGTAAACACAATAAAAGTTTGAAATTATTTAACTAATCATACAATGGCTTGGAAATAAAATTTTTAAGCCGTTTAATTTTTATGAAGAGATTTATTTTTTTACTGACTTTAGTTGTAGTTTGAGTTGTTATATTTTTACAGTTAGATAATACTCCTGTATTATTTATTTCAAATACAGAGGTTTATAGTGATGGTTTTTCAACTTTTAAAAGTTTGAATAATTGGACCTCTAATGTTGTAGAAAAAACAAATGCTAATGTTCTGAGAATAGATACAGAAAAGAAGGATTTAGATGAAAATACTAAAAAAACAAAAGTAATTAATAAAGGATGGTCTAATGAAAATATGACCGAGATAATTAGTGAAAGAGAAGAGAATTTAGAAAAGGAAAGACTTAAAATAGAGGAAAATAAAGAAATACAGATTTCTTTCCTCTGAGATGTAATGATTTGATCAAGAGTTTGAGATGAAATAAATAGAAAAGGACTTTCTTTTTCTTTTTCATGAACTCAGGATTTTTTATCTAAAAAAGATATGGTGGTTTTAAATCTAGAGAATCCTGTTACAAATCAACCTAACATAGCTGTGAATAAGACTTATAATTTTAAAGCTGATTATAAGCATCTTTTTTGATTGAAGGCTTTTAATAAAAATCTGGTAGTTAATTTATCTAATAATCATATTTGAGATTATTGAGTTAAGGGAATTTGGGATACATTTGCTAATTTAGAATGATTTAAAATTGGTTATTTCTGAGCAGGAAGAAATATAGAGGAAGCTAATAGTATGAAAATTTTTGAGGTAAGTGGTTTGAAAATAGGTTTTATCTGACAGTCTTGTGTTTGGCCGAATTCTTATAAGGCTTGAGAGGATAAAGCTTGAAGCTCTTTTTTTGATAAAGATGTTATAAAAAATGAAATAGAAAAAGCGAGAGAAGGTTGAGTTGATTTAGTTGTTTATAATATGCATTGTTGAGATGAGTATACAAATTGACCAAATTGAAAGCAGAGAGAATATGCTCGTTTTGCTATAGATTCTGGAGCTGATTTAGTTATATGACACCATCCTCATCGGTATCAGGGGATAGAAAATTATAAGTGAAAGTTTATTTTTTATAGTTTGGGGGATTATATTTTTGATATAGAGCGTTGAAGAAGGACAAAAGATTGAATTATTGCTAATGTTATTATAAAAAATAAAAAAATACAGAAGATAGAGATTATTCCTACATCTATTAAATGACTTTGATCTACTTTTCTAGTAACAGATGATAAGTATAGAAAATTTATACTTGAAGAAATTTATAAGATAAGTAAGTCTCTCTGAGATTTAGCTAGTATTAAGTTGTGATATGTGGAGTAGGTTTTTCCTAGAATGTTTTTGGATAAATTTGAAATTATTTTAGTAGTTATATAATGGGCATAATATTTTTATAAGAGTTTTTTATGAATAAAAAAGAGTTGGTAAGGTATCTTGATGAGTATTTGAATATATCTGAGTTTAATGATAAGTCTAAGAATGGTTTGCAGGTTGATACTTCTAGGGAAGAGATAAAAAAAATAGGTTATAGTGTTGATTCTACTAGTTATATATTTGATAGAGCTATAGAAGAGGATGTTGATATGGTTTTAGCTCATCATGGTATTTTTTGGTGATTTGAGGAAGTGTTGACTTGAGTTCCATATCAGAGGATTAAAAAACTTATGGGATGAGATATTGGTCTTTATGCTTCTCATCTTCCTCTTGATGCTCATAGTGAGGTTGGTAATAATATGTGACTTGCTAAGGCTTTTGTTAGGATGTTTTGATTTCAGGAGTGAGAATATGAGATAGAAAAATTTTGTGAATATCATGGTAATTATATTTGATATGGTGTTAGGTTTAATAAGGAAATGCATATTTCAAATATAGTTGTTCCGTATGCGGAGAGAATGCAGCTTTTGAAAAGATTGTATAATTTTTGAGATAAAGAGTTTATAAAGTCTGTTGCTTTTGTTAGTTGAGGGGCAGGTAGTGAATATAAGGAGGCTAGTAATTTGTGGTATGATGTTTACGTTACTTGAGAGGCTAGTCATAGTGATTTATGTGCAGCTAAGGAGTTGTGACAGTCTATTCTTATTTGATGACATCGGGAGACTGAGAAAATTTGAGTAAAGTTACTGGCTTATCATTTGAAAGAAAAGTTTGGTTTAGAGGTGGTGTTTTTAGATGAGAAGTATTAGTTTATAGTTTTTGTTTTTAGAATATATATAGATTATTTTTTGTAATTTATAAATTATGAAGAAAAAAGATTGTTTATTTTGTGGGTTAGATAGATGATATATTTTTGAAAATGAACATTTTTATTCAGTTTTTGATGTTTATCCTGTTTCTCCTGGTCATGCTCTGGTTATTCCTAAAAATCATATTGTTTCTTTGCTTGATTTGGAGTGAAAGTATTGGGAATTTATGTGAGATGCAATAAAAGGAACGATAAGAATTATTGAAGATTCAGATTTGAAAGAGGTTTATAATGAGATTATTTTAAATAATATTAGTGATAAATCTGTTTTTTTTTGTAAAAGGATGTTATTTCATGGTTGATTAGAAGTAAAACCTTGAGGTTATAATATTGGTAATAATGATTGAGTTGCTGCTGGTAGAACTATTCATCATTTACATATTCAGGTAATTCCTAGGTATAAGTGAGATATTGGGGAAAATGTGGTTTGAGGTATAAGGAGGATTATTCCGTGAATGGGAAATTATAGGGAATAGTTTGAATTACAAAATATTATAATATTTTGACAAGATTTTAAAAAAGTGGTATCTTTAAATAGATACTTCTTTTTTTTATGTTTTAAATATATGGTTATGAAGAAGATTTTTAGTTTTATTGTGTTATTGTTTTTTGTGTTTGGAATTTGATGAGATGTGTTTGCTGAGGAGGATAAGTGTGAGTATGAGATTGTAAGTGAAAAATATTTTAAATATTTGCCAAATAGTAATATCTCAAAACTCCCCAGTTTTTCAAAAATAAACATCTAAAACAAAGATAACTGAGGCAAAACTCGGTTATTTTTATTGGCATTATTTTTAGGTAATTTGTATATTCTCTGTAAACAATAAGAAATAAATTTAACAATTGAATTTGAATT
>DJMN01000064.1 GCA_002435385.1 Patescibacteria group bacterium UBA6489 | reverse complement strand
AAAATTTTGGGGAAACCTTAAAAAAGGACTAAAAATTTTAGTCCTTTTTAAGATTCTGAATTAACTAGAATGCATTAATAATCCATTCACCCTCATAATTCCATCATTTTTATACGATTCAATGTATACAAATGGTGAAACAATAAAAATTTATCTCAAGTTAATAATTCCATCTTATTTCCTATAAGATTATCCATCATAGTATGAAGCATAAGTTTTTGTGCATTATTTGTTGCTTTTTTATTAACAAATTTAATAATGTAATCAAATACATTTTGGACCTTTGTTTTATCTTCAGAACTTAACTCTTTTTTCTCTGTAAATACAACTGAATTAAATAAAACATCGAAGTTACATCTACCACTAGAGTCTATGATTCCACAATCTTCTCATTTAAATCATTTACTAACTATAACCTTTTCTGAAACTGGACTGTATTTTACAAAGTAAACATAACCTGTATCACAATTTTTTATGTTCATATATTCTGAAGTTCATGGTTCCGCATCAGACCTTTCCTGCCATACTCTATATGAAAGTGATTCATCAAACATATCTAATTCCATACCATATTTTCAGCATTCTCCTCTATTTCCTCAAAACTTTTCATCTAGAAACTTCTCAATTCCCTTATCAGATATATCAACAATTTTAAATCCTTGTAACACATTATCTCTAGACATTATGTTTACATATCATCATTCTTCCTTTATCTCAAGATTTATTTGTGAATTAACTTTTGGGTAATCAAAAGAAAATCAATAATTTTCAAAAGTATTATAATATTCATTTGCATTAGCAAGTCATAAACTTGAAAAAACAAATGCCACAAAAAGCATTAGACTTAATATTTTTTTCATAAAAATAAATTAAATTATAAATTACTTAGTAAATAAGTTAAAAGCTATTTTATAAAATTATTCTTTATAAGCAAAAAGATTTATTTTTCTATATTTACAAAATAGCTTATCCTCTAATTAGTAAAGTCATTGAATTTTTATATCTATTCAAGATTAATAATTAGTGTTTTAACTTATGTAAATGTATTATACATATTAAATGTAAGAAATATGTAAGAAATCAATATTTTTTATACAAAAAAGGACTAAAATTTTAGTCCTTTTTAATTAGTTCATTTTTTTTAAAACTCGAAGCTATTTACAATACCTTCAAATACACCTTTTTCTTGATATCTATCTCAAGCATCTGACATATCAATAACATATCATTTTTTAGAAAGAAGAACAGCTGTAAGAGAACTGTACTCATCAAAATTGCTTAATTTTTCTGCTTTAATACCAGAAATAGAAATATCTTCTATGTTATTTGCATGAGCATAATAGTTATACTGACCTGATTGATAAAAGAATTCTCTGAGAGAAAAATAATGAGGATTTTCTTGAGTCCTTATCATAATTAGGTTATCTGTTTTGTTTTCAATAACTACATCTAAAGGATGAAATGATACAGTCTTAGAAAATTGTGTATAAGTCCAATCTTTAGGATATTTTACTTTCCATCAATATACTGGATGAGTATAAGTTTTCCAATCTGATGTAGCAACTTCTTGTTTTTGGTTAGATACAAAATTTCATAAATAATCGAATAATAAATATTCGTCAGATTTAATAGATTCTTTCTTATATAAGATTCTCTTTTCTAGTGCCGAATAAAATGCTATTTTTTTATCATTTGTGCTATATCTTGAATTTACTTCTTCAACAATAAATTGGAATATTTTTTCTATTCTTTCCTTATCTTCTGAGTTTAATTCTCCGTCTTCAATAAAGTGAATAGAATTATGAAGAACTTCATCCTCAGAAAAACCTTCTTCGTTTTCAATTATTGAGTCTTGAGATCATTTATTAATAATCATCTTATTTAGTACTGGTGAATATTTTATGAAAAATGCTGCATATATATAACATTCATCGGAACCATAATCTAGTCATCCTGAAGTTTTTGGAAAAACTTTATAGGTTTTATCTCATGCATGAGTCATTTGTTCTAAAGTATAGTCACCACATGCATCTCAAAATCTTCATTTTAGAACTTTTTCTACTGATGAATTTGAAAGGTCGTATACAGTATACTTTTCAATTTCATAATCTCAAACTAAAATACTTACAGAATTACTATTTTCTTTAATTTTAATCTGAGTTCAATTGTACTCTTCTGGGTAATCAAATTGAAGTCAAAGGTTTGTACTAGTATATGTTTTCCAAGAAAATCATGCATTAGCAAAAGTTAGACTTGAAAAAGTAAATATTATAAAAAATATTAAGCTTAATATTTTTTTCATATGAAAATATTAAAGATATAAACTAAGAATGATTTTATTATATTTATTTAATGTAAGAATAGTGTAAGAAAATGTATTTTTTTCTAAATAAACAAAAAAACTAAATTTTTTTAGTATTTTTGTTGATTCATTATTTAAGTCTAGTAGCAGGAGTTGATGTTAATGATGAATATTTCATAAAAGCTAGATCTGAAACATAATCATACAATAGATATTTTTTTCATCTCTTTTCTAGTTTAATTTTATCAAGTGTTTCAGATAGTTTAGTATAAAAGGTAATTTGTTTCTCTTTAGTATATTTTGAGTCTATTTTTTGAGAAAGAAATCTAAATATATCTTCAACTTCTAACTTTAATTCAGAACTTAAACTTGGATTCAAAAATATAATATTTTTATTTATTCCATCTAGTAAACATTCTCCATCTTTTTCCTCAAGTATACAGTCTTGCATTGGTGGGACTATAACTACCTTTTCTAATATAGGAGAATATTTCACAATAAAGACATTACATCCCATAGCCTCATTTATATCTCAATCCATAATGATGCTATAGTTATCATCAACAATAAAAGCATCTTTTTCAGGTTGTGGAATTGAATATTTTCAGCAGTTTTCTGAGATTTTATCTTTTAAAAATTTTTCTATAGAAATTCACTTAATATCATAAACAAAAAGTTCTTCTACAAGATATTCTCAGTCCTTTAATAATGTTATCTTATTTCATTCTTCTATTACTTTTAGAGCTAAATCTTTTCAAAGAAAAAGTGCAGGATATCAGATTTGAACTCATAGATTATTACTTTCATAAATCTTGTATCATCAAGCATTAGTTGAACCAATATTTAGTAGAATAAATACTGTTAAAAATATAGAACTTAATATTTTTTTCATGATAATGTAAAATTAGAAATATAATATTTAGATAGGTATGATTGTATTATATTCATATATAAGAAAATAAAAATTTTCACAACAAAAAAAGACTAATATTTTTTAGTCTTTTTCTTGTTTATTTATTTAGTTCTAGGATAAGGATCTGGTATTAATGAACCAAACTTTTGACAAGATAAATTAGATAGATAATCAAATAATTGATATATTTTTTATCTTACCAAATTATGTTTTAAAACAGTTTTATAGTGTAAGTAATCAAATAATAAGAAAGTATTTCAAGTAAGAGTTTTCTTTTTTTCTGATATTATTTTTTCAAGTACTGAATAAACTAAATCTTGTTGATTTGTTTCATATTTAGACTCTACAAAATTCACAAGATAATTAAGTACATTTTCAACTTTTTGCTTATCTTCAGAACTTAATTCTTCTTCTACAAATTCAACACTTTCATACATTTCATCCCATAAACAATTACCAGATTCATCTGTAATTATACAATCTTGGCTTCATCTACTCATAATAACTTTTTCTGAGGCTGGACTATATTTCATCATAAATTTACCATAAATAAAACAAGAATTTTCATCACCATAATCTCAAAATGTTTTTGGGATTATTTCATATACTCAGGCATGATACCCTCAAGACACCTCTTCCATACTATATTCTCAACAATTTTCTCAAAACCTATTTTTTATAATATTTTCTATACTGATTTCTGAAAGATCATAAACTGTAAAACTTTCTATTATATATCAAATTTCCGAATCTACTACATTAACCGTATCTCACTCTTCTTCAATTATAACTTTTACTGCAACAATCCCTTCTGGATCCCTATTTTTAATACCATATTTTTCTGGATACATAAATTTAAAACCAAGGTTTTCACTTGTGTAAACTGGTCAAAAACCTCCTGCATTAGTAAGATTTATACTAGATAAAACAAATGCTATTAAAAATATAAAGCTTAATATTTTTTTCATGGTAATATAAATTAAAAATAAAATATTTAAACAATGTAGTTATATTATATTTATTTAATGTAAGAAAAGTGTAAGAAAATGCATTTTTTTAGTAATAATCACAATAATTATCCTTAAATCTTGAATTTTCTGTACATTCTTCATCTAATTCTTTCTTTAAGCTCAGTTCTATTTTTTCGTTATTTTCTTTGTTCATAATTTCCTCATGTGTAATTCTGGCGTTGTAATTACTTTCAATATGAAACAAAAACCACTTTTTACTTATGTGTTGTTCTTCACTAGATGGTCCATCTGCATAAGAAGTTATAATATCATCAAATGTATCTTGAGAAACACTTATAGTTCATTCTTTTGATGTGGTGAGTCTTTTTATAACTCTATAATCAGGACATGGTGATTCAGAACAAAAAACTTCTTCTTCAATCCTGATTCTCTTACAACTTAATGTTTTACCATTTTCATCTTTTAATAAAAATACTTTCTTGTTTTCAGTATTTGTATCTACTGAGCTATGACACAATCCTGTGAAATAAAATGGATATTCTAGTATCGGAATTGCAATAAGTTTGTATGCAATAATGAGTATAAATATAGACAATGTAACTGCGAGAATCTTTAAAACCTTCTTTATATTTTTTAGCATAAAATGTAATAAAATAATTAATATAGCTTTGATACTATGGCATTATATTAATTTTATGTAAGAGTTCTGTAAGAAAATATAATTTTTCTATTTTCAGAAATCAAATACAGAAATTCACAATTTATCAAATGCTTGATTTATACGGTATAAAGGCAAACCAACAACGTTGAAATAACATCCATCCATTTTTTCTACTATAACTGCTCATTTTCATTGAATTCCAAATGCTCATGCTTTATCAAGTGGTTCTCATGTTTCTACATAAGAATTTATTATAGAATCATTTAAATTTCCGATTTTTACTTTTGTGACTTCACAGCCTTGAACTTTTTGTTTATTTTTAGCATCAATGACGGCATATCAGGTTAATACTTCTATGTTTTTACCACTAAGTTTTTTTAAGTATTCTTTAGCTTTTTCTTGAGTTTTAGGTTTTCATAGAACCTTATTATCAAAAGAAACAAATGTATCTGCTGATATTACTATTCCCTCTTCTAAATTTTTTATTACATCTTTTCATTTTTCAAGAGAATGATGTAATGCTAAATCTATAGGCGACATATCTAAAGTATTATCTTCTTCATAATTACTTTTAATAATCTTGAAATTATCTCAAACTAATTGAGTTAATAATTCTTTTCTTCTAGGTGAGCCTGAGGCTAGGTATATTGTAGGCATAATAAATTTGTTAGTAATAAATTAAATTTCTACCGAATAGGCAAATAATATTTTTTGTTCTAGAAAGTTTTTAATCTTTTTTTCAATCTCAGGTACTTCTCTATATTTAATTAATTTTCAAGTATTTAAACTTGATATTATTTCTTCTGGATAATAGTACTTTTTTATTTTTTTTACTCAAATATTATCTAAAAAATCTGATTCTTTCATGTGTAAACATTCTAATATTTTAGAATCAACATTTTTCATCACATTTACATGGTCATCATGAGTAAATCATTCATGTAACAACCAATCAGTAAAGTTTTCATGAGTAGGCATATCTATAGTAATATATTTTATATTGATTCAATGTTTAGTAAGTCTTAATTTTAATTCTTTTAGATTATTGAAATAGTTTCATTGTTCTTCTGGTGTTAAATAAATTAGTAATCATTCATTTAGTACTACTAGCTTGTTTATATTTGGATTTAGTTCTTTTAAATTTAATATAAGTTTTTCTAATTTTGATATATCGTCTGTAACTACATTAAAATCAGATAATACTGGTTTTTCTTGGTTTGCTAATCAATTATAAAAACCTTGTTTTAGTGATATATTTTCTGCTTTATCTGTTTCTATGTATTGAGAGGCTTTAAATCAGTGATTGTTTATTAAGTTTATTGCTCTTGGTGAGAATCATGAAGCTACTTCTAAAACTATGGTATTTTCATCAACTTCTGATTTCAGTATTGAGTCTAGTAATAATCATCTTGCTTCAATTATTGTAGAAAAGCTTAAAGCTGATATTTTTTTTCAATATTCTTCTCAGAATACTTTATCAAATCAATCCCATCTCGCTTGTAATTCTTCTTTTGTTAGACCACTTTCATTTAATAGATATTCTAGTATTTCTTCACTATATGGGTAATCTATTAAACTTCTAAAAAATGCTGTGGTGGTAAATGTTTCTGCAAGAAGTTTTGATGTTATGTTTGAGGTGTTCATGATTTACTTTTTAAGAAATAAATGTTTAAAGTTACAGCTCTACAGGAATATGATCTTCTTTAGTCCAACCTGGTTTTGAAAGTATTTCAATCCAGCATTCATTATCACTTGTTGCCCAATGTACTGTATTAGGCTCTATTGTAAACTTATCTCAAGAATTTAATATAATTTCTTTTTTATCCAGATATAACTTAAGTGTTCCTGAAATAATTGTATAGTATTGGGTTGCTTTTAAATGTTTATGTGGTTTACTAGAGATAATTACCTCTATTGCTCTATCATATTCTGGGTGATTTATTGTTGGTTCTACCTCACATACAAAATGTAATCACCTACCATCAAGATCAAATGCTTCTTTTCAAGGATATTTTGATTTTAACTTATCAATGATACTTTTTGTTCCTTTCTTTAAAATCATTTTATTAAATTATTAAATAATTTTTATATTACAAATTCTTACCTAAACTAAATTCCATATGTTCAAATCATATTTTTTTATAGAAATTTAATGCTCATTCATTTCTCCGAACACCAGTTAAAACTACTCTATCTGAACCTCTATCTTTTGCCCATTTAAAAAATTCATTAGATAGTTTCTCAGCATATCACTTTCTTCTAAATTTATCAGAAATATATAAGTATCTAAGTTCTGAAAACAGCTTATAATCATAAACAACTCATCTTTTCAATATATTTCATATAAGAATACCTGCATTTTCATTATTATCCTCTAATATCAGAATTAAACAAGATTTGTTATCTATTTCTTCTTTAATTTGACTTCTATATCCTTCTTCTAAAATCATTTTTGTGTTAATCTTAGGATTTAGTTTATTTTCATATAATCTTAACTTATAGATTGAACTTATTATAAAATCTAAATCTGATAATTTTGCTTCTCTAATTTTTATCATAATACAATTCTCTATTTTTTAAATTCTATATTAATATAATCTAAAAACTAAAATATCAAACAAAAAATAAGAAGTATCTGTATGGATAAAATACTTCTTATTTTTCTATTTTTTTACACCACTTCTCTTGAAAAAGTAATAATAGCTGCTTCTCTTGTCCAAAATAACCACATACGGTGTTGTTCTATAACTTGAAAAGCTACATCCCATCATTCTTCTCAATACTTGTTCATAATTTTCTCCATCTTTTTTATAGGTAACTTACTCGCACCTAAAAACAATGTTCAGATAGCTCATTCTCTCACGACTTCTATTTTAAATTCTTTTTTCATAATGTTTTTATTTTATATAATATAATTATCTTAATACTTTATAGTAATTAGTTATAATAGTTACTTAAGATGGGCTCATCCATTCATATAAATAAAATTCCCATTTAAATATTCTGATTCATCGTTAATTATCATTATTACCGCATTTGCAATATCTTTAGTAGTTGATACCCTTCACATTGGGTTATTCTCAGCAAAACTAGACCACATATCTTGATTATTTCCTCACATACTATCCCACATAGGAGTTAAAGTTGCTCCAGGAGAAATAGCATTAGTCCTTATTCAATATTTTCCAAGACTAACTGCCATAGCTTTTGTAAATGCAATAACTCATGCTGTTCATATACAATATGCTGGGAACTTAGGATTCGGTCTATCTCAAAGAGAAGAAATAATATTTATAATGTTAGTATTTTTATGATTTTTAAGAAGAGGGAGTGCATATTTTGTAGAAAGAAAAGTTCAATCAATTTTAGTTCAAGTCACAATTTTCCATTCATTAAAGGTCACATTTTCAATATCTTTAGGAATTTCAATACCTGCATTGTTTACTAAAAGATTTAAATATCAATATTGTTTTTTTATAATATCAAATGCTTCTTTTACACTTTTTTCAGAACAAACATCTAGACATATTAAATAAGCCTCTCCTCCCAATTTTTCAATCTCAATCACAACATCTCTTCCTCCTTTTTTATCTGAGTTGTATGTCACAAAAACAATATACCCCTCTTTTGCTAATCTTATTACAATCTCTTTTCCTATTCATTTTGATGATCATGTTACTAAGGCTATTTTCTTCATATTTTTTTAAGTTATTAATATAAATTTTTTTTCTTATAAAAAAGTTAGTTTATTAAAATATAAATGTGAATTTTTCAAACAAAATATTTTGTATAAACTAAGCCTCCTCAATAATTCCCTCTTCAACAACTTCATCAATCCCCTTTTCTTCTATCAATTTCTTTTCCTTCCGTTTTCAGTTTATAAACCAAATACTTACAATAATTACAGCAAGTACATTTGATATTGGGAATGCTATCCATATTCCAGTTTCCTTAAGGCTTGTAAACATAGATAATATGTATGCTAAAGGAAATCTAAGTCCCCATAAATATATTATAGATAATATCATTGAAATAAAAGTATTTCATGTTCACCTAAGAGCTCACATCAAGGCCATCTGTATTCAAATAAATCCGAATGTTGGAGACATTACCCTTATAAAATGTGCACTAGATTTTATAGTTTCTGTTTCTCATGGAATAAATACTGCTGCTATTTGCTCGGCAAAGATAAATACTAATACTCAAACTAGAGTAAGGAAAATAGCTCCTATCATAGCACTTAGTTTTACTGTTTCTTTTACCCTATCTAATTTTTTAGCTCATACATTTTGTGCAACCATTGTTGATGTTGCCATAGATAATCAAAGACCTGGAATTATTATAAAACTTAAGATTCTTCATCAGATACCATAAACTGCAACTGTTTGAGTTCAGAAGGTTGTAACTAAAAATACCATTGCAGTCATTCATAATGCTCTTGTTGAATTTTCTAAAGAGGCTGGAACTCAGATTTTTAGCATCTTTTTTATCAATGGTATGTCTAATTTTAAATCTGATAAATCTGTTTTGATTCAGTATTGTCATTTAACTAAAATAGCTATACCTATGATTGCTGCAATCGCTTGTGTAGCTATTGTTGCTACTGCTGCTCAGGCTACTCAATATGCTGGAATAAATCAATATCAAAATATAAATAGTGGATCAAATACTAGGTTTAATAGAACTGTTCCTAAAACTATAAAAACTGGGATTTTCACTTCTCATACTCATCTCATCAGAGACTGAAAAACCATGTATGTAAACATAAATATCATTCATATAAATGATATTTTCATATATGATACTGCATCTTTGTAAACGCTAGATTCTGCTCACATAAGTTTTATCAAAAGTGGTGATAGTAAGTAACCTATTAATGCTAAAATTATTGAGATAATCACAACTACTACCATTGTTTGTGTTGCTATGTGATTAACTGATTGTTGATCTTTTTTACCTTTGTATTGTCATATAAGAATAGTTCATGCCATTGCAAGACCTGTTCATAAAGATACTATTAAAAATATCATAGGGAAGCTTATAGAGACTGCAGCGACTGCATCTGTTCATAGTCTTCAGATCCAAAATGTGTCTATAAGTTGGTATGCTGTTTGTAGGATGTTAGCAAACATTATTGGTAATGCTAGTGTTATTAGTGACTTAAGGATTGGTCATTCTGTTAGGTTGTGTTTTAGTTTCATGTTTTTTTAATTAATTAACAAAAGTAGTTACCATTAATGGTATGTAAAATAGAGCAATAATTGTACTAAGTAAAACTGCTATAGCTGCTTTATCTGGATGTACTTTTAATTCCGTTGCAAGAGCTACAGTATTTGCGGCTAAAGGAACTATTGACATCAGAATTAATATATTATAAGTTTCTTGATTATATAAATTTAAAAATGATTTATCAAAAAATATTATTAACAATATAACTAATGGCCAAAAAATAAATTTAGCGAAAAATGAGGAAGCCATAAATTTCAAATCAATATGATGAATTTTTACTGTTGATAATCACATTCAAATAATCATCATTCCTAAAAGAGTATAAGCTCATTTAAAGTTTTCTATAGTTGTAATAGCAATATCACCAAGATTTACACTAAAATAATTAAATAAAAGACCTATAAAAAAAGCGTATATTGTTGGAAGTTTTATAACTTTCATTACACTTTCTTTTACTGTATTATGCCCTTTGGCTGTTAGAAAGAATCCTAAAGAATTTTCATAAAGGACAAAACCTAAAATCGATAATACAGCTAAACTAAAAGCTTGATTTCCAAATAGAGCCAAAACTACTGGTAATCAGAAGTATCATGTATTACCTGTTCATGATGTAAAAGCAAGTATATTTTTAGTTGAATCTTTTTTAAATATAAAATTCCCTACTGCTAGAAAAATTAGTGAAATAATACAACATAAAATGAAAAATAATATAGGTAGAGATAGATTAGCCATGTTTATTTCTACTGTATATGTTCATAGGAATATTACAGTAGGTGCAATTATATAAATAAGCAACTTAGCTATGGTCTCTTTTTGTGCTTTTAATACCTTAGATGCTATATATCACAAAAGTATCATAAGATACAAAGGAATAAGTTTTAATAGAATTGTTATGAATACTGTCATTTTATTTTTAGTTAAATATTTATTTATAAGCAATAATCATTGTATGAGGTCATGCTAGTTTCTTCTTCTCAGCTTCTTTAAATCCTACCTCTTCTAACCATGATTTTATCTCAGAAAAAGTATAGGTCTTTCATTTGTTTCCTTGTTTAAACATATTTAGATTAAATAGTATAGAAAATAAAGGACTAGTTTTATCTTCATTCAAAATGAACTCTGTTATAATCACAATTCCATTTTTTTCTAGACTTTTATAAACTTTTTTCAATAAAAGATTATTTTGTTCTATTGAATTACTATGAAATATTTGTCAAAATAAGGCTACATCATGAGAAGGAAAATCAATTTCAAAATAATTTCATTCTAAAATATTGATTCTTTTAGGATTTCATTCTTTTTCTATATATAATTTTGCTGTTTTACAAACCTCTGGTTGATCAATTATTGTCGCCTTGAGATTTTTAAACTTGTTTGTTAGGTTAATTGAGAAAGCTCATGATCCTCAACCTATATCTAAAAGATGTTTATTTTTACTAAAATCTATAAGTTTTGATAAAGCTTTTGAAGGAGCTTATGCATTATTGTGCATTGCTTTGGTAAATCCTTTTTTAGCAAGTCTATCTCTATTATCATCAGGTGAACCTTTTTCTATTATTTTATCCAAATCCTTCCATGACTCATCAGACTCTTCTGTCATTAATATAAAGTCTCAATAATATTCAGGAGATGATTTTACTAAAAATTTTGAAGAGATTGGAGAATTGAAATATAGACCATCTTCTTTTTCTAGAAATTCCATTGCAACAAGAGCATTTAATAATCTTTCAATTCAGTCTGTATTCACTTTTAGTTTTTCTGAAGCTTGAAGTATGTTTATTTTTTCTTCTGTTAAATCAAATATATTTAGCTTAATTGCAGCAACTAATGTTCTGAATTTCCATAAATTATTTGCTAGAGAAGAGATTGGTTCTGTTGTGATTTTATCTTTCATTTGTTTTTATTAATTCTATGTTTTATGTTGATAAGTATAGATTAAAAACAAGAAAATCAAAAAGATACTATACAAAAATTTGATTCCTTTTACTTTTGATAAGCATGATGCTTAATACTGAAATAGGCATCATTACAGATATTCAGACAATTGATAGAATGAAAAGTTTTAAGATAATTGCATTTAGTAGAAAAAGGACAAATAAAGATATATAACCTATAAAAGGAATAATTTTAGCACTTGTTAGTTCTTGTAAATTATCTTTTTTTGTTATAAATTCGTATGTTCTAAATATTCAGCTTGATAGTAGAACTATTCATCCCCATCAGATGAAGTTTCTTATAGGTACTCCGAAATAACTTCATCAACCTCACCATTGCCAATATCCATTTTCTACCATTATTGGATCCATAAATAAGTCTATTGAAACTACTATAATTATATCTAATAATATCAAAAGTGATAATGTACTTAAATTTCACTCTTTCATTCAAAGCCATTTTATGAACCAAGATGACATAGAGTATCATGTGTAAATAAATACTGTCCAGAAAAATGGAATAAATATTGGGACTCATGAAACCATTGTTCATACCATTTTATTTCAATAAATATATTCTACTCAAAATGCACTTCAATAATTTACTCAGATAATTTCTGTTATTAATCAAATAGAGAAAGTTAGAAGTATAAAAAATATTCATTTTGATATAGAAAATGTCCATATTATGTGTAGAGTCAGTGATAAGACAATAAAAGCATAAGAAAGTGCTTTAAATAAGATTATTCATTGGAAAAACATTTCAAATGTGAAATCTAAAAAAGAGAATAGTCATGCTAATCCAAATAAAATCCATAGTATTTTATTTTTAT
This sequence comes from Patescibacteria group bacterium UBA6489, assembly GCA_002435385.1. Taxonomy (GTDB): domain Bacteria; phylum Patescibacteriota; class Gracilibacteria; order BD1-5; family UBA6164; genus UBA6489. Next base: position 6,093 of record DJMN01000064.1, on the reverse strand, counting down.
CAAAATTTTTCATATTAGTATTTTCTTTGTAAAACTGTTTAAATTATAGTCAGTTTTATATAAATACAAAGATAATTTGAGTTTATATTTTCCTTAAGAAACAAAAAATAGATGAATTTATCATCTATTTTTTCTTTTTTAAACTATAATTTAGTTATAAGTTATCTCGCAACGACTTTTTTATCATATTCTAATATACCATTTTGTTTAACCATTACACTACACCTTTCTATATTATTTATCTTTACTTCTCATCATGAAGCAACTGATATATTACATTTATATAACTCATTTGCTGTTATTTTTCATCATCAATCAACTAACATTTCACATGAACTTCATTCATCTGTTACACCTAATATACCTCATGATTTAATTAATAATGTTCCACAATTAAATAAAACATCTACATTTAATGTTCATCATGAACCAACTTCAATTCTTTCTGTTCAATTTAAATCTTCTACATTAAGCTTAACTCCATTGTTAACAGTAATTTTTCATCATCTTATTGTTTTTATATCAATACTTCCATTACCTACAAAAGAAATTTCAGCATTTTCAACTTCACCTAATTCTGTTGTTTTTGAAACATCAATAGTGTAAGTTCATCACTTAATATTTTCTCCATTTTGAATAATTCTACTTTCATCACCCCTGTCTGAATTAACACAAACTCCATCTATAGTTACTTTTCAAGTTCCACTAACAATTCTTCAATCACCAGTTACTGTTTGATGTATGTCTACTCTTTTACCTATAGCTCATGGTCATTGAGCTCTATTTTGTCTTCATGAACCAGTGTTTAAAAAAGTATTGTTGTAAGTGTGACCTCATCCATGACTTTTTTTCTTATTAGATTCTTTACATCATGAAGCTGTTCTATCAGTTGTTCAATAAAAATAATTTCTCTCTTCAGCCCTTGCTCCTTCTCATTGAACTATATTCATATTTATATCTCATGTACTAGTAACGGTATTTCAACCACCTACACTTCCAGCTATACTAAAATCAGGACCTGAAATACTTACTCGACCATCACTTTTTATATTTAAATTTCCATTTTTTCATTCAGAAATTTCTATCCCATATATATCTTTAGCATCTTCTTTTGAAATTTCTTCTGGGATATAATATTCTCATCTATATTTATATAAAGTATTAGAAAATCCTGCAACTTTATAAACTGTAGAAGTACATCATTCAGGTATTTTTAAATATTTTACTGTTCCATCTTTTTCCCTTTCTATCTTAATTCTAAAATTAGACAGATTTTCTTTAGCTTCAGGTCACTCTTCTCTATTAACACCTCCTTCTGTTAAATTAAGGTTAATGTCTACTCTAGAAGAAAAGTTAGCCTTCTGCTTTTTAATATCTTCTTCTTTATCATGAATGACTCTAGATAAGTTATCTAAAAGATCTTGAAGTTTATTAAGCATATTATATAGATTATTAAATATAATTACCCTCATATAGTACATCATCTTTCTTTATTGTCAATATATTTATCAAAAAAAATCAATAGCTTTTATTTTTTGTTTATTTAAAAGCCAAAAATATAAATCAACTTATTTCTCAAGTAAATCATTTTTATCAAGATATTTCATAGCTTCAACATCTTCTTTGTGTCCTGTGGAAAATGTTGTTATTTTTCCAACAAAACTTCATTTTCATAGAAGTCCAATAGCTCATAATTTATCTATAACTCAATGTAAAACTGGTTCTATATTTTCTCCTTTATAATTAAATAATGGATTAGGATTTATGATAGTTCATCACTCTATAAAAGCAACATTGTCATAGTTTACTCCCAAAAGAGAATCTGTACTTTCCATTATTTCTTCTATTACCCTGTTTGATTTTCCACCTTCAAGACTAAGTAAATTGTTTATATCTGATAATTGAGCAAAAGACTCACTTTTTTGACTTGACTCTAAAAATGGAACTTTTCAAAAATTATCTAAAAAAATCCTAGCTATCTTTGATCTATTATCAAAGGCATTAGTCCTAGCTTTTAATATATAAGAAAATACTCTAGGAGTAACTTCCAGAGAAACTCTTTGAACTCAAAAATTATTATGAGAAATTTGATGATCTATTATAAGTTTATTATTTCCATCATCTGGTTCTAAAATCATATATCATCAATTATCAAAATTAAATAGAATTGGTTGTTTTACTGTTATATAATTTAAATTTCAGGACTCCTTTATATGTGGTTTTATCTCTGATAAAAATGAATCTAATCATCAAATAGGAAAACTATCTTCTGAAAGTATACAATCAAAATTGATCCTCATTGCCTGTTGAAATGCGAGAACGTGTTCACATAGTTTTATATCTCCTATTCTTATCCAATTTCCTCAATTGTGAGCGTTATCACAGGATACTTTATGTGAAACACTATTTTTTAATCAATATTCAGATACTCAGTTTTCTCTTCATAATACTTTTATCACCATATCTTGGGCATGAAATGTAGATTGAAGATTTTCAATTGATAATGTTTTCGATACAGTATATTGTTTATCTGGTTTTATATTTATATCATTATCTTGCCAATTTTCTGGAATCTCAAAAATAGATGACTCACGATCATCTATTAGATTTTGCATTTCATTTCTATTGTAACTTATTTTCATTTAATTTATAATAATTACAAATTATGTAGCTTAAATAATTTGAATTTTATTCCTCCTAAGTTGTTTTGTCATCATTAGATTCAACTTCTTTTCAACTTCAATCAAAATAAATAATTTCTTCTCCGTTAAGTAATTCATATAATTTTTTATCTTCTATAAAACTAAGATTTCATTTGTATCAAGCAGAACTAATTTTTTCAGATAAATAAGAAATTTCTTTAATACTTAAATTAGGTATTTTAGAAGCTACTACTTTATTTTCATAATTTCAATTCATAATGTCTTCTAGAGATATTGTAGTCATACTCATCTTTCAATCAAAATACCCTTCTACATAAGAAATTACTCATTCTTTAGGAGAAAGTATAATATCAGCTTTATCAATTTTATCAACTTCACCAATTTTCTTTCAAAAAATTTTATAAAGCTTTTGCATTTTACTAATTTTCTTTCAAGAATATTTTTTTCATAGACAAATTTCTTTTCAATCAGAGTTATTAATTAAGTATACAGTTCAATCTTCATTAGCTTTTAACTCAACTCATTTTTCTCACAAATTATCTACATCAGACATACCTAGATGGCATGGACTAAAATCATCAGATCTAAAAAATAATCTTTCTATTTTTATAGATTCTCCATCATCATTATATTTTTTAAGTATATATATTCATTCCTCACTTCCTATAAAGTGCCATACACCATTAAGTCCTCATATAGATTCAAGAATTCTAGTACTAGCTTCTAAAAATTCATCAAAGTTAACATTAACCCCTATGATTTTATTTTCTGTTTCATCTGATATTGCATCGCTATAAGTTGTTGTAACAAAATACCTTTCGCCCATATCAACGGTTATATAACCCTTTTTTGAAGATATACGACGAAATTTTGTTTCTCAAATTAAAGGAATTAATCTTTCATCGTTATTAATTTTATAATAATTTTCTAAGGCTCCTCTATATGTATCTAAATTTTCATCCTTATCAACTAGAAAAACAGTTCAATCTTTATTAGCTTTTAACTCAACTCACTCTTCTCTCAATTCATCTATATTAGATTTTCCTAAAGGACATTGTTCAAAACTATTGTCAAAAAATAACCTTCTCATAGATTTTTTATCATCAGTATCATTTTCAAGTTCATACATTCATTCTTCACGCTTTATTAAGTACCATGCATCATCAAGTTTTCATAAAGATTTAAGAATTTCAGTACTAACTCTTAAAAATTCATCAAAGGAAACATTACCCATTCTAATTTCATTATCTCAAAAAAACTTTTCTGTTTCATCTCAATTATATTCTTTTCTTTTATTGGATCTTGCATCTTTAAAAGTTTTTGTAACAAAATGTCCTTTACCTGCATCAAAGGTTATAAGTCCCTGTCCTCAAGAAGAGATACGAGAAAATTTAGTTTCTCAATTTAAAGAAATTAACTCTCCATAATCATCAATTAGAGAAACAGTATTATCTTCATTGTCTCTTAAATAAACTCAAGAAATGCCTAAATTGCTTATATCAGATTCTCAAATTTTTAGTTTTTTCATAGAATCTTCAATTATTAATCTTATCTCTTCTTCAAAATATCCACCTCCTGTAGTTCAAAGTTTTATATCTGTATAATTTTTTTCTTCTTTAACTTGAAATTCTGTGTCTGTATATCCTCACTGAAATATATAATTTTTCTGACTTGAATAACTCATAATAAAAATTACTTATAAATAATAAAATATTTTAATATTTATTTATAATAAGTAATCTACTTTTATTGTCAAATGTTTTATGATAGAATCTAGCAATACCTTTTATTTCCTATACACCACATAAGATGTTGGTGTTTCATAAAGTTTAATTTGCTTTAACTTTAAATCTGTTTTATACCTATCTACAAATAAAGGTTCTAGTTTTTCAAATAACCATTTAGCTATGTTTTCAGCTGTTGGAATAAATGAAACTTTTATTGTTTTCATTTTTTCTCATCTACTGTTTTCTTGTTCTGATATTATTTTTCATATTTGATCATTTTCATAGTACATAAATCAATGGTCTAACTCGCTATCTATGAATCATTTTGAAATAGTTTTTATATCTCAAAAATCTATAACCATTCATTCATCACTTCATACTTCGTCTATTATATCTCATTCAAGAGTTATGTAGGCTGTGTATCTGTGTCAATGAACATTTGAACATTTACTTTTATGATTTGGGACTCTATGTCACATATCAAATCATATTTCTTTTGTTATTTCCATGTTGTGATAATTTAAAATATACTAAAATAGATTATATTTAATTTTAGTTTAAAGTGAATTTAATGTTTTAGTATTTAATCTTTAGAACTATTACAAAAACTCCTTCCTATGATTATTCAAGCAATAATTCCTATTAAGAATAAAATCATAGATCAGGTTTGGTGTTTTGATAGTAGTACTGCGATTATTCAAATAGCAGGAGCTATTCATATCAGTGCTTTTTTAGGTATAACTATGTTATCTTTTTTTTCTTTCATAAAGCAAATAGTTAAAATATAATTTAATTTGAAACCTTTAATTCTTCTATAAATTTTTCTACTTTTAGTCTTTCTTTATTAGATGGTTCTTTTAATTTATCTAAATTATTTCTAATTTCTTCTATTCTATCATTAAGTTTTTTTATGAAATCAGGTTTCAATAAATCTTTAACATTTTCAATTAGTCATACAATGTGTCAGTCAATAAATCATCTTTGATTTTTAATCCATGTATCAACATCAGGAGGATTTCAATTACATGATTCTCTTAGGAAGTCTAAACTCTCCTCAAACCAATCATCCCAACCGTTTATAAAACCTCCGACATCTGCTAAAACAAATAATTTTTGCATATCTGTTCTTGGTCAATATGGACGGTAGTAATGTTTTTTTCATTCTGGTAATTTTGATTCATCATTTTGCCCAAAAGCACTAGAGAGTATAAGATTAATCATATATTCTAGATTTTCACTTTCTAATTCATTTCAAAGATCTTTTTTAAGCAGTTCTACTGTATATTCTTCGTTACTGATATCTTCTTCTTTAAAAACATCTTGGCGATATGTATTTCAACAATGTCAGTCATCGTGTCTTAACATTGCTTCTTTGGCAAGTTCTTTTTCTTTTTCAGTAAAAATATTGAGATTTATTAAGTTAGAAAAAAGTAATTCTAGGTTATTTACTCATGATATCATATGATTAATGTTATGATAAGAATTTTTTAATTCTTTTAACCTATTTATAAGCTTAGGTCTATTACGATTAAAAATATTTATTATTTCTTCTAGAGTTTGTTTTTCTAGGTAGTTGAGTGCCATATTCATTGTCATTGTCATGAAATTAGGGGTTAAATTAAAAGTCTATTATGAATTATGTATTTTACTGATTTTTTAAAATTTGTTAACTTTTTTACTCTCAAAACTCCCCAGTTTTTTTG
>DJMN01000063.1 GCA_002435385.1 Patescibacteria group bacterium UBA6489 | reverse complement strand
CACACTTTAATGCACACTCCCATACTATATAACAGAAGAGTGATGAATATTTATGTTTGTCACTCTTTTTTTTGTGTGCTATGGTATGAATCCATCCCCTCGTTCCTCGGTACTTTACCCCAGGGTATCCTCTCTTGCTTCACAATTCACCTTACCTTTGCAAAAGGAAGAAATTTATCTGAAGGTCTATTTTAAAGTAGAATGAATTCTTTTATTATTGTAATAATATTTCTAAGATAAAATCTCTATATATCCTTCATCTCAGTTAACTTTAATTTTATCTCAGTCTTTTATAAGGGTCGTAGCGTTATCTACTCATACTACTGCTGGGATTCCATATTCACGAGCTACAACGGCTCAGTGTGTGAGTTGTCATCAGACTTCTGTGATAACTGCTGATGCTATTCAAAAGAGTGTTGTCCAGGCTGGGTCTGTATAGGCTGTAACTAGGATTTCTCATTTTTTTAGGTTTGCTTCTTCTAGTTTTTTTATAACTCTTGCTGTTCAAATAACTGTTCATGATGAGGCTGGGGTTCAGATGATAATTCATTCTGGTAAGTCTTTATCTGGTTTAGGTATTAGGATTTCTCACATTTCTGTGAAAATGCGAGGTGGTTTTAGTTTTTTATCTTGGTTATATTTTATTTTTCTTTGTTTTAGTAGTTTTGAGTCTATGGTTCTTTTTTGTATGATTTGATCTATTTCATCTAGTGTGAAGTAGTAAAGGTCTTCTGTGTTTTTTAGGATTCATTCTTTTATTAGTTCTTTTGCTTCTGATATGATGGTATCTTTTATGACTCCAAACATATTAATAATAAAGTATTTTGGGTGTTCTCTGATTCAGATATTTTTACGATATACAAAAATTATTCTTTTTAGAAGTATGGATTTTAAAAATCAGAATTTAGTTTTTTTGATTCTGGTTAAGAATTGTTCTACTGCTTTTTCTGAGTCTTTTTTTAGAGTAATAAACTCTTCCCTGTGTTGTCATTTTTTGAAATTTTTTACATTGTTTAGGATTAGGGTTATTACTTGTGTTGGTTGTTCTTTCCATCTTGGGTGTGTTAGATCTATTTCGTTTGTACATCTCATTCCGTATTTTTCAAAGAAGTTTTCAAGTGGTTTTATTATTTCTTTTCACTTATCTATTCCTTCTAATCATTTCCAAAATTTTGTAGCTTCTTTTTCTTGAAAAATAGTGTTATCTTTTTTAAATGTTTCAAAATATTTTACTATTTCTGTTTTTTCTCTGATTAGGTCTGCTAGGTCTCATAAATCAAGTGACATGGCTGTTGTTATGTTTCATTCTGGTGCTTTTCATATGGCATCTATTTCTTTTATATCTCAAAGCCATTTTTTACTGAGGTGTCATAGTATTTTGTATGATCATATGGCTAGTGGCATATGGTTTATAATTTTTGTTTTGAAGACGAATTTTGGGAATTTTGGAACAATGGATTTTATTTTTTGGATTTTTTGATTTCTTGGTGTGTTTTCTAGTTCTTCTTTTGTTTCTTTTATTATTTCTTTGATGCTGTTGTTTATTGGATTGAAAATATTATCAAATTTTGAAAAGAAGAACTTACTACATATTCAGAGTCAGAATATAAAGAGTTTTCTTTTTTTTCTAAATGAGATGTTTTTTAGCTTTATTTTTTTGAATTGTTCTGTTTCTAAGAAGGTTTTTACTATTTTTGCGATGTTGGTATCTGTTACTTCTAGGAATTTTAAAAGGTGATTTTTAAACACTTTGTACTTTAGTAAATGTATTAAATCTATGTAGATTCTAGATCAGGCACTTGATATGAAAGGAGTTTTCATTTCAAAGAATTTTTCTACATAATTTGAAAAGTTGAGAAACATTGAGAGTCATAGTGGTTTCATTGCTTCTGTCATCATTTGTACGTGTCAGATTGAGCCATAAAGATGAAGTCATGGAGTTATGTTTTCTGGAAGTGGATAGAGTGTTGTGATTGGGCGAGTTTGGACTATGTAGAATTTGTTATCTGCATAGCACCATTCTATATCTTGTTCTAGGTTGTAGTGTTTTTCTATTTTTTCTCATATTTGTGCGAGTTTTAAGATTTGTTTATCTGAGAGTGATTGTGTGAGTTGTTTTTCTTCTGGAATTTTTGTTTGTTTTGTTCATCAGTTTTTGTCTGAGATGATTTGAATCTCTTTTTTTGAAAGATTTTTTTCTGTGATTTTTCAGTCAAATACTTTAAATGAGTCTGGTGATACTATTCATGAAACTAGTGCTTCTCATAATCCGTAACTAGAGGTTATGTATGTAGTTTTTCTTTTGCTTGTTATGGGATCTGCTGTAAACATAATTCCTGAGATTTCTGAGTTTATCATCTCTTGGATTACTACAGATATAAATACTGTTCTGTGTGAAAAATTGTTTTGATTACGGTATAGTACTGCCCTATCTGTAAAGAGTGATGCCCAGCAGTTTTTTATGCTTTTTAGTAGTTTTTCTTCTCAGATTATGTTTAGGAATGTATCTTGTTGTCCTGCGAATGATGCTGAGGGTAGGTCTTCTGCTGTTGCTGATGATCTGATTGCATATGTTTTTTGTGTTCAGATTTCTTTCCGTGTTTTTAGTATTTGTTGTTTTATAGAGTCTTGTATGGTGTGTGATTTTATTGTTTTACGGATTTTTTGGGAAATGTTTTTTATTTCTTCTGTGTTTTGAGTAGGTATTTTTTCAAGTGTTGATAATAGTTTTTCTATTTCGTTTGTTTGTGAAATGAATGTTTTATAGGCTTCTATGGTTATACAGAATCCTTGTGGGATGGGAAATCAGGCATTTGTCATTTCTCATAGGTTTGCTCATTTTCAACCTACTAGTGGTAGGTCTTTTTTTGTTATGTTTTTGAAGTTTAAGATTAGGTTGTTCATTTTTGTATGAAAAATGTTATAGTTGTGATTATTATAGCATTTTTTGTTTTGTTTGGCAAAAAGGTTTTATAAAATTTTTCTTATAAATATAGTATAATTACTTATTTTTAAAATACTTTAAATTAAAAAATAAAAAATTTATTTGACAATAGGTATATTTTCTGTAATATCATAAATATAGATTTTATATTATAATTTTTTTGTTATGAGAGAACCATTATATGAAGAATATAATAGAATAGACTTTGGTAAATATTTTAATATAGATTTTAATCCTCAAGAAGTTATAGATAAATTGTTGACTTCTGAATCTAAACTTTCAGCATCTTTTAGAATAGGGATGCTTTCTCAAAAAGAAAAAGTTATGTTAATTGAGAGATTGTCATTTTTAATAAAAGAAGATCCTGAGGATATTAGGTTATATACATTATTAGGATCAATTGCTTGATCATATAATATTAAGTATGATAGAGAAAAGATTAATCTTAAAATTAAGGAAATCCTTGATTCTTGTAAAAGTTTTTTAGGAGAAGATTTTTTATCTAAAAATGCTTTAAAACCTTATGGAAATGATATTCAAAAAATAAATCCTAAAGAGAAATTTTTTAATGAGAAATTTCCTGAAGAAAAGATTTATAACTTAGAGCCCAAAAATGAATTTTGAAATATAGATTATCCTAGAATAGAACCTTTACCTAGTCTTCAAGAATTAATAGAAGAATTGTGATTAAAGAAAAAATAGAAATAAAAAGCACAGAAACATTCTGTGCTTTTTATTTCTTGAAATTTAATATTTCATTTAATGCTTCAGTGAGATTTTCTATGTCATCTGTTCAGATTCTCACTATTTTGTTATCACTTAGAATTAGTTCTATGGCATCAAATCATGAGATATTGTAAATCCACATTTTGGGCCAGAACCATATTCTGATTCCCCATCCGTGGTACCATTTATTTTTGACTGCTTTGAAGGATTTTATATCACTAAGTAAAAAAGATTTTTTGATGATTCAGATTCAGTAAGAGATTTCTATATGTATATCATCTATTTCTACTGTGAGGTTGTAAAATAATAAGAATACAATAAATAAAATTGATAATCATACATATAAGGGTATATTATCTCCAGAAGAGATGTATATGGAAAAGAAATAAGAAAGGAGGATTGCTATTAGAACTATAGGAAGATATCCTATTTGTGTATGTTTGTAGTTCATATGTTAGAAATTTAAAAATAAAAATTTTTATTAACCTCATTCCCTAACCCTAAAGGATATACTTCGCTAATTCCCTTCTTCTGTAAAAGATGGGGGTGCTACAATTATATATTTTGAGATTATATGTATTTTAAAATTTCGTCAAGTTCTGAGATTCAAGCTGCTTTATTGAAGTGTCATTTATTTTTAAATTCTACAAATTTTGTATTATCTAGATTTTTATAATAATTTTTTGCATTTTCCATATTTATATATGGGTCATTATCAGAAAGAAAAATGATTATTTCGTTGTTTTGTGTATTTATTTTTTCAAAATCAAGTTGGGTATTGTAGTATTTTTCGATGGTTTCATAAACATCTCATAAAATTTCTTTTCATAGTTCCTCTGCTAATCATGGATAAGTTGGAGCTACTAGGATGATTTTAGAGTTTTTTATCTTGTTTTCTTCTATGAATTTCATAGCTAATTGGCATCATAGAGAGTGTCAGATGATAAGGTTTAATTCTTCTAAATTTGAATTGTGGTTATCTAAATGAGTTAATTGTTCTCGTATTGCTGGAGTGTTTGTGTTTGGTAGGTTTGGGATATGTACCTTAAATGATTTTTGTGTTAGTTCCCTATTTAACCATGGTAACCAGTTTTCATTTGAGTCTCATCACCGTCAGTGGAGTAATAATGCTTTTTTCATAGTTTAGTTTATTAGGTTAATTAATAATTTTACCATTATGTCTTTGTCTTTGGGGTTTGATTCTGCTATCAGGAGTGTGATAGCGACTAAGGCTCTGTCGTTTATCTTTTTATTTCAGTGTTCATCAAGTAGTATATGGTTTTTTGCTAAAAATAAAATAAATAAAAATGCTCAGCTTCTTTTGTTTCCGTCTGAGAATGGATGGTCTTTTATTAGGAAATATAGTAGGTTTGATGCTTTTTCTTCTACTGTTGGATATAGGTCTTTTCAGGCGAATGTTTGGTATATGTTTCAAAAGATTCCTTGAAGGGGTTCTGAGTGCATTGGGTTTGCAAATAGGTTTGTTGCTTCTTTTTTTGTTTTTAGGTTTTGTTTTAGTTCCATTAGGCTTTGAAAGGCTTCTTGTGCTTCTAATTTGTAGTTTAGTTTTTTTGTTTTTCAGTCTTGTTTTAGTTTATCTTCGTCATAGTTTTGGAGTAGGAGCCAGGTGTTTGTGTAGTTTGTTATTATGTCTAATAATCAGATTGCTTCGTCTTGTGTGAGGTTTCATGTTTTTAGTGTTTTTCTAAATAGTGTTAGGGTTTGTTCTAGTTCTTGGTATCATTTTTCTTGTAGTCTTTTTTGGTTTATTGAGTAGCCTTTGATCAGGTAGTCTTTTAGTATGGTTGTTGCCCATTTTCTAAAGCTTGTTGCTTGTTTTGAGTTTACTCTGTATCAGACTGAGATTATCATGTCTAGGTTGTAATATTCCACATTATAAACTTTTCAATCTGAGGCAGTTGTTGCAAAAAATGCAACAACTTGTTTCTCGCTTAGTTCTCAGGTTTTAAAGATATTTTTTATATGCCTTGAGATAGTAGATTTATTTTTTCAAAATAATTCTGCTATTTGATTCAAGCTTCACCAAATTGTTTGTTCTTTCGAGTCTCATTTAAACTCTATTTCTCAGTTTTTCCCCTGGAATATTTGTATTTCATTTTCTAATATTTCTTTCATTTTTTGATACTAAAATTATATTGTTTTCAGTATGTGCAATTTTATCACATACTGTTTTTAAAGATTTTTTATACACTTAATATATAGTTATAGTATTTATTTTTTGATTGTTTGCAAGTTAAAGTTTTAGTGGTATGTGCAATTTTTGCACATACCTGTGTTTTGGTAAACTGTTGTATTTTTTGTAACAGTTTGTTTTTTAGGAATATGCAAAAAATGCATATTGGTATTTTGTTGAGTTGTTGTATAAAATATAACAGGTGATTTTATTATTTTCTGGTAAATAATGAACTTGTGCAAAAAATGCACATGTTTAATTTTTTACTAGTTCTCTTGCTAGTGATTCGCTTTGTTTGAGTACTTTGTCTGCTTCCATTTTTGCTAGGTCTGGTGGGTATCCGTATCTCATTAGTATTTTTTTGACTGTGAGTCTTAGTTTGGCTCTGGCATCGTCTCTTTTTTCCCAGTCTATGGTCGCATTTTTTCTTACTGTATCAACTATTACATGTATTAGTTCTTTCATTTTGTTATCTTCTAGAAAGCTTGTAGAGTCGTTTTCTTTTAGTACTGAGTAAAATGCAAATTCTTCTGGTGTTAATCATATTTCTTGTGCTTTTTGATCTTCTAGTTTCATTTCTTTTGCAAGGCTTGATAGTTCTTCTATGACTTGTGCTGTATCTATTTGGTTGTTGTGGTATTTTTTTATTACGCTTGAAAGCATTTCGGAGAATTTTTTTCATTGGGCTATGTTTCTTTTTTGTCTGATTTTTATATCGTCGTTTAGTAGTTTTTTTAGTAGTTCAAAGGCTATGTTTTTTTGTTGCATGTTTTTTACTTCAAGTAGGAATTCGTCTGATAGTATCTCTAGGCTTGGGGTTTTTATTCACGCTGCTTCAAATAGATCTATTACTCCATCACTTGCTAGTGTTTTATCTACTATTTGTTTTATGGCTGTATCAACTTGAGTGTCTGTTTTTCATCATGAGATGGAAAATTTAGAGATTCTTGATTTTACTGCTTGGAAAAATGCTATTTGGTCTTTTATTTCTTCTGCTTCTGGTGATGGTATTGCCATAGCGAATAGTTTTGATAGTTTTGATACTTCTGAGATGAATCTGTTTTTTAGTTCTTCGTTTTGTAAGATAAAATTTTGTGCATTTAATAGGATTTGTAATTTATTTTTTATGTTTCTTTCTTTTAATTTATCATCATTTGTAGGGACAGGTTTTGTAGGGACAGGTTTTAAATCTGTCCCTACATTGTTGTAATTTTGGGAATCAATGTCTTTTATAAAATATTCTTTATAATCAAATCAATTGAACATTTGTTCTATGATTTCAAATTTTTCTTTCATTGCTGCGATGATTTCTTTTATGTCTGATATGGCTTCTCATTTTCATCAGCTTTCAATATATACTGCCATGGCGTTTCTTAGGTCTTGTCCTATTCATATATAATCTACGATTAGTCCTCCTGGTTTATCTTTGTAAACTCTGTTTACTCTGGCGATGGCTTGCATTAGGTTGGCTCATTGCATTTTTTTATCTATGTACATTGTGTGTAATGCTGGTACATCGAATCCTGTAAGCCACATATCACGGACTATAACTATTTGTAGTTCGTCGTTTATGTCTTTTAGTCTTATTGCTAGGTCTTTTCTTTGTTTTTTTGTTGTGTTGTGTGCTTGAAAAGATTCTGGGTCGTCTGTTGAGCTGGTCATTACTACTTTTATTTTTCATTTTGTAATATTTTTGTTGTGCCAAGATGGGCGGATTTCTATGATTTGGTTGTATAGATTAACTGCTATTTGTCTTGTCATAGCTACTATCATAGCTTTTCATTCAAATGTTTCTTGTCTTTTTTCAAAGTGGTTTACTATGTCGTTTGCTATATCTTTTAGTCTGTCTGGATGTCCTACTACTGAGTTTATTTGAGATAGTTTTTTCTTTGATTTTTCTAGTTGTTCGTCTGTTGCTCCTTTTATGTTTTCTATTTGGGAGTCTATTTTTGATAGATTTTCTTGGTTGAATTTTATTTTTACTAGTCTTGATTCATAGGATAGTGGTACTGTTGCTCCATCATCTACGGCTTGTTTTATGTCGTATACATCTATGTATTCTCAAAAGACTTTTTTGGTATCTCTGTCTTCTTTTTCAATTGGTGTTCCTGTGAATCAGATAAATGATGCGTTTGGTAAGGCGTCTCTTATGTATTTTGCATTTCAGTATTTTAGTTCTCAGTTTTTATCTACTTTTCATGTGAATCAGTATTGGCTTCTGTGTGCTTCGTCTGCTATTACTACTATGTTTTTTCTTTCTGATAGTGTTTCATAGGTTCATCACTGTTTGGGTGAGAATTTTTGAATGGTTGTAAATACTATTCCTCATCCTGTTACTTTTAGGAGTTCTTTTAGGTTTTCTCTGTTTTCTGCTTGTACTGGTTTTTGTCTTAGGAGTGATTGGCAGTTTCAGAAGGTTGCAAATAGTTGGTCGTCTAGGTCATTTCTGTCTGTTAGTACGACTATTGTTGGGTTTTTCATTTGTGGTTCTATGACTATTTTTCATGTGTAGAAAACCATAGATAGTGATTTTCAAGAGCCTTGTGTGTGCCATACTACTCAGACTTTTCTGTTTCATTTTTCTTCGTGTGTTGCTCTTAGGGTTTGGTTTACTGCTTTTTCTACTGCGTAGTATTGGTGGTATGCGGCTACTTTTTTTATTTTTATTTGTTTTATTAGTCCTGTTTTTTCGTCTTTTATTTCTTCGTTTTCAAATACTGTGTTGTGTCTTATTAGGTTTATTAGGACTTCTTTTTTCATCATTTTTTCTGTCATGATTTGGAGTTCTGGTAGTTTTCAGTTTTCTTCTTTTTCTGGTGATTTCCAGGTTAGGTATCTAGAGAATGGTGCTGATAGAGAAGATACTTTGGCATCGATTCAGTCTGATAGTATGCATAGTGAGTTGTAGTAGAAGATGGTGGGGATGGCTTTTTTGTAGTTTTGTATTTGGGTGTAGGCTCTGTCTAGGGTTGCTTTTTCGTCTGTTGGGTTTTTTAGTTCTACTATAACTAGTGGTAGTCCGTTTATAAATACTACTAGGTCTAGTCTTTTTTCTGTGTTGTTTTCTTTTATGATAAATTGGTTCACTGCTGTGAAGTTGTTGTTTTGGGGATTTTTTGTATCTAGGAGTTTTATTATTTCGTTTTTGTTTTCTCAGTTTTTAAAGAATTCAACGGTTATTCACTGAGTTAGGTAGGTGTGGAATTTTTCGTTGTTTGTCATTAGGTTGTTTGTTCCTAGGTTTATGATTTTTTCAAAGGCTTCTTTTTTTGCGTATCATGGGGCTTCTGGGTTTAGTTTTTCTAGAGAGTTTTTTAGGGTGTTTTCTAGGATTACTGAGCTGAAGTTTTCTCTTTGTGGGTTGTTTGAGTATGGGGCTATTTCTGGTCAGTAGTGGTAGGTGTAGCCTTGTTTTTGTAGGAGGGTTATTAGGTTTTGTTCTATTTGTTCTTCTGTTATTTTTGGCATGGTGTTTTTTTAGAAAATATTATTTATTAATACTTAATATTTTAAATATATTAAAAAAGATTAAATTCAATCAAAAAAATTATCTAAAATATATCTATCAAAATTATCTAAATTTTTTATAGATTTAATTTTTCTTATTCAAATACTTTTTAATTCTTTTATTATATTTTTTATAGATCATTCCGTTATTTCAAGATTTATAAATCATGAATCCTGGATTTTTCTTGATACGACTCTAGGTAATCAAGATTCTTCTAAAATAAAAACAAAAGGAGGAAGAAAATTTGAAGTTACCTTTGATATAAATGGAGTGATATTATCATTATTATTAAAGAAAATGTTATACAAAATATTTATATCAGATAAGAATGCTCAGAAATTATAAGTAACAAATTTTTCAATTTCAAAAATATTTAATATATCAATTCATTTTTCTTCTAATTCTCATATATATTCATTATTTTTCTTAATCCAAATGTCTTTAGAATATTTAATGTAATTTAAAAAATCCTTAATATCTATTCATTCTCTATATCAAGGCATAAGAAAGAATAGTTTCCTACAAAAATATTCCCAATCTTCATATTTTTCAGAATTTAAGTGTAAGAATCAATTCCAACTTTTTTGTTTTTCTTTCATGTCTTTCAAAATCTTTAATATATCAGAATAATTACTCAATTGTAATTTATTATCTTTTACTAACTTTTTATAGATTCATTCTCATAGAATATCATCAATATCATATATTTGTTTAATAATCTTTTGTCTTCTCTCTTTGCTAATATCATTTTCTTCATCTTCTTCTGTATCTATTGAAGCTAAAACATCATCATTTATCTTTAAATCCAATTGAATTGAGTTATCTTTTAGTTTGTTACTATCATCTAAAACATAGATGTCTCATATAAAATACTTAAACATTCTTCATGCTCTTCAAATAATATTCTTATAAGTAAATTGATTTAAATTGTAATTTCAATTTTTTGCTCTCCAAATAATAATGTTCTTTGCCGATGTATTAACTCATTCAATAATTGATGATGTTGATATTATACCATTCAGTCAATCAGCTTCTTCAAATAGCTTTATTTGAATTTGTCATAAAGACCTATGAATTTTTCAGTTATGAATCCCAAATCATTTACTTAATAGTGAAATTAAATCCCATTCTCTTGTATAGTTATTTTTTAGCCACTCCTGAAAATCTAGACATAGCCTGTTATTTATTTCTTTAATATTTTCTGGTATTATTTTTGATAACTCATTTATAGCTTTAAAGGTTCAAGCGTATATTAAAGTTTTTGATTTTCATAATTTATTCATAATTTTTAAAAAATCTCATTTTTTATCTTTAGTATTTTTGTATTTATCATGTACATTAAGAAAAACTGTATTAAAGCCGATTTTATCAACCTGTTTCATTCATTTTATAAGAGCATTTCATTTTACTTTTGTTATACTAGGAGTTAAATAATATCGTTGATTACTTATTTTTGTAAAAGATATAATTGCTTTTTGTAAGCTTGATGATCTATTTTTATCACTATCAGGACTCACTTTATAAAATTCATCAATAACTAAAAAGTCAATTTTTATACTTTTTTCATTAAACTTTTCAATATATGAAAAAGATCTTTCTTGAGGAAATACTAAAATATTCTTATCTCATAATTTCTCATTTGGAGCAGTTATTACATTATAATCATCACTAAAATTTAAATAAATATTCCTTCTAACTTCATCCATTAAAGAGATTGTTGGTACTATAATTACAATATTATTTGGTTTCTTTATTTTTATAAATGAATTAATAATAAATGTTTTTCAAAAACTGGTTGGAGCCATCAATAATATATTTTCTCATTCTAGTAACATTTTCAATACATCTGACTGTTCTCTATGTAATATTAAATTAGAGTTTTTCATTGATGGTAATTTTATATCTAATGAAAAACTAGAATAAGCCATTTTATCAGTCCAATGAGATGATGAAAAATCCATATATGGATATAATCATACTTTTCTAATTAGATGATTAATTAATTTAGAATATATTCCATAATTATAATTTGTATCTTGATTTTCACATGAAAAATTTTCTCATAAGAATTTTATGAGTTTATTTCTTCACTCATCCTCATTTTCATCTATCAAATTATTTATTAAAGATAGTTCATTAAACATGACTTTATTTTCTTAATTTCTAAATGTACTACCAAATGAAACAAACTTATTAACTATATCTTCCTTTGATGGAACTGGAAATAATATTAAATGAAAAGTTATTTTTTCAAATAGGATAATTTCAGTTTCTAATTTTTTATTTAATTTTTTAAAATAAGAAATTGCTCTTTCCTTATGATATTCTTCAATTTTAGATTTATATTCATCTGTTAAAAAAGATTCTGAATTTGTTATATCACATTCATGTAATAATAGTATCGGAACATTGAGTTTAGGTTTTACTATATCTATTGAAGTTTTTCAGTCTAAAGTAGACTTTATTTTTTCGTATAAATCACTATTTTTAATTAATCCTTTTAAATCTGATGAACTCGTAATAATACTATTTTCTTTTTTAAATTTTTCTGTTTGTAATCAACTACAAATAGAGTTTATGATATTATAAAACCTATCATCATCAATAGAATTAAAGAATTTTGCCTCTCCTAACCAAAGTGAGAAATCATCCAAGTTTTCATTAACAACAATATGAACACTATCTGCTCATTTAGCATTATCATTTACATTTTGCTTATAAAATATTTTAGGAACAACAGGTAATCAATTATAATATTCTTTCATAATTCAATATAATAATATTTCAGCTATTTCACTTCATTCTCAAACATCATTTTTATCAATTAATCTTAAGTTTTTTGCAGAATTTGTTAATCTACTATAATCTTTTCATAATAGTGACTCTCTTTCCTTTGAGGATAATGCTGTTTCTGAAATATTATTCCAGATATATTCATTAAATTTATTAATTCTCCATCCCCCATCTTCAAAATCGTTTATTAAACTCAATAAATTTTCATTCCCTTTATAATTTGTAATTCAAGAATTAAAGTTTAATAAAGTATCTTTAATTATTATATCAAATGTAAAATTGGTCATAATTTATTACAAAAATAATTAATATAAAAACTATTTAACTCTAACTTCTCATTTCATCAACTTTGGCAATAAAATATCCCTAGTTTTTAAAAGAGTTTGTATTTTTTCTAAATTTATCTTTATTTTTTCAAATATAGGTTTCATTAGGCTACTAAATTCCCCTAAGATATTCTCATTAGGAATTACTATTTTTATAGAATAAGCAGAGTTCCTATTTAAACCTGGAACAGCCGAATCAGATCACATCTTTTCTAAATTATATTTTTTAAGAATAAAGTAATGGAAATATAAACTATCTACTCCAAGCCTATCTTTAACATAAAAACTAGTATCAATAGGAAAAAAATTTTCATTACACCAAGTAATAGAGCCAGCTGTTCCTTTTCTTCAAACAATTACACCTGGACCTTTTACTAAATAATCTTTATGGTAACCGACAATTCCATTTGAACCATAAACAGGGAATCAAGAATTAGTTCTATCTTCTGTTTTTAATGCTCTTCCATAAGCTAGCTCAACTATTTCTCCCAACTTTCCAACTCTCCACCCCTCAGGCAACTCATCCCCAACTTTATACTTTCCAAACCATTCTTTAAACACACTCTTCCCTATCTCCTCCAATGTCTCATTTTCCTCTCTCAACAATTCAATCTTATCATCAAAAGCAGAAAGTAGCGAAGCAATTGCTTTTTGTTCAGGAAGAGGAGGAAAAAGAATTTTTAATCTTTCTAATTTTTTTCTAGGTAGTTCTGTTTGTCATGTACTTCCTTCTGCTAAAGATTCGATAATACTTTCTTTTCATCTTAACAAAAAACCTAAGAAAACTTTATCTATACAATTTTCGGCTCTAACAATCGTAACATGTGAATCAACTGTTGTCTTATCTGGAATATTTTTTATCTGAGCAACTCTTCCAAGAGTTCATACTCCAGTTGAACAAATTAAGATATCTAATTCTTGAAGAGTTTTTTCTATAGAAACTTTCCTTTTTTCTAAATTATTAAATCTTGAATTATTATAACTAACATTATTATCTCTAATACATCTTTGATTTAAAATATAACATTCATTTTTTCCTAAGTTTTCTGAATATTTTGGGGTTATTCATCTAGATAAATAACATATAACCTCCCCCAATCTCTTCTCCTCCCACTCTTCAGGAATCCCCTTTTTTCTATTATCCACCATATCTTTATATAAATTAAAACCTATAAAATATAAAACTCTACTCCAAAATTCCCTCTCCTTCATCCTTCAACCTCTTCTCCACTTTATTCATCCCATCAACTGCTGGTAATTCCTCAGGCATAGTACCTCACAACTTCTTTATCGTTTCCCTAACCTCCTTTCCAACTTCAAAATGAGCATTGTTAGCATTATCTTTTCATCTAATATTTTCTCTCCTAAGCTTAGCTTCTGCTTGTGTTGCACGAAACAGGTTTGCTGCCAATTCTTCACTTCACATATGATCTAAAATTTTTTGAGATTTTTTTAATCACTTCTTCTTGTGGATTCATTTCATATCTAATCAATCGTATAATCCCCTATATCAAAAATTTTGAAATACTGCATACTCCACAGGTTGTACAACTCAAGCATTTTTCGCTGCTTCCGCTAAATCAATATTATGCTTTTTCATCTCATCTCTTAACTTTTTTCTCTTATTATCCTCTAAAAATTGTTCACTAACTTCCTGTTTTCTAGTTTGAATAGCAAAATATGTTTGAGCAAGTGCTATCTCTTCTTTTGAGCTATTTCAATTTTGAGCAATAAGATAACAAGCGTAACGAGTAAGCATTACATCATCTATAATCTTTTCCGCATTCTTAGGCATCTCTATCGTTTTCCCGACATCAGCAAAATGATTAAAAACATCCTCACTTGAATTCTCACAAGCAACCTTGGCTTTTTCTATAACATTTTTAAAATTATCCCATTTAGAATATCCAAGGGTTTCTTGAAGCTCTCTTGCTTTCCAATATTCATTTCAATACTCATTTGTATGCTTTATTTGTTCAAATATATTTTGAGTCATAATTTATAAATTTTAAAATATAAACTTTTTCTGTTCTATCCTCTCTCCTTGAGGAGAATGGTTAGGGTGAGGACAAAAATAGAGGTTATTCTTAAAATCCAATCTTCCCGAGTTGCGTTTTTATCTCATCATTTAATTCTTTTTCTTTTTCCATCTGCTTATATAGTTTTTCTGTTAAATCATTCATCTTATCTTCAAATGGGATTCCGTCATCTTCTTCCTCTGCAATTTCAACATATCTTCAAGGGGTTAAAACGAAACTATGTTTTTCTAACTCCTCTAAACTTGCTGATTTACAAAATCATAATTCATCTTCATATTCTCCAATTGCAGATTTTGATTTTCTCCAATTATGATAAGTGTTTGTAATCTTTTTTATATCTTCATTTGATAATTCTCTATGAACTCTGTCTTTCATAAATCACATTTCCGAAGCATTTATAAAAAGAATATAATGTGTGGAAATGTCTTTTTTTATGGAATCATATTTTTCATCCGCCACCGTAGGGACAGGTTTTAAACCTGTCCCTACAT
Source organism: Patescibacteria group bacterium UBA6489 (assembly GCA_002435385.1). Lineage (GTDB taxonomy): Bacteria > Patescibacteriota > Gracilibacteria > BD1-5 > UBA6164 > UBA6489. The sequence continues at coordinate 5,382 of DJMN01000063.1, read as the reverse complement.
TCTTATCTGTTCCTACATTTTTTCTTCATCTTCTTAAAAACCAAATACAGGCAGGTATTCAGGTGTTATAAAAAAGCTGTTTAGGAAGTGCTACGATACATTCTACTAAACCTTGTTTTATTAGTTCTTTTCTAATTTCTCATTCTCAAGCTGTGTTTGAACTAAGTGAACCGTTAGCTAGCACAGTTGCCATAACTCAGTTTGGAGCAGTGTGATATAACATATGCTGAATCCAAGCGTAGTTAGCATTTCAAGATGGTGGTAATCAGTATTTCCATCTTCCGTCTTCGCTTAGAATTTCTTGTCACCAGTCTGATTGGTTAAAAGGTGGATTTGCTAAAACATAATCAGATTTTAAATCAGGGTGGGCGTCGTTTAAAAAACTTCACTCTGTATTCCATTTAACAAACTGAGAATTTATATTTCTTATGGCTAGGTTCATTTTAGATAATTTCCGAGTTGTTTGATTTGATTCTTGTCCGTAGATTGTGATATCGTTTATGTATCCTTGATGGTCTTCTACAAACTTTTCACTCATAACGAACATTCATCAAGAACCGCAGGCTGGATCGTAAACTCTTCATTTGAAGGGTTCTATCATATTTACCATAAGTTCTACTATACATTTTGGGGTGTAGAATTGACCTCATTTTTTACCTTCGGCATTTGCGAATTCTCCTAGAAAATATTCATAAACTCTACCGAATAGGTCTTTTGATTTTTCGTTTTCTGTTTTTAGGTCAAGGTTTGATATTAGGTCTATTAACTCTCAAAGGGATGTTTTATCTAGGTTTTCTTTTCAGTATACTTTTGGTAATACATTTTTTAGTTCTTTGTTTTCTTTTTCTATTTCTGTCATGGCGTCGTCTATGATTTTTCCTATTTCTGGGAATTTTGCTTTTGAGTGGATGTTTTGCCATCTGGAATTAATGGGTACGAAGAATACATTTTCTGCTATGTATTCATCTCTATCCTCTGGATCTGCATATTCATCTTGTTCTAATTTTTCATAAAGTTCAGAAAAGCTGTCTGAGATGTGTTTTAAAAATACAAGTCATAAAACTATATGCTTGTATTCTGCTGCATCTATTCATTTTCTCAGTTTATCTGCTGCTTTGAAAAGTTCTGCTTCAAAGTTTGATTTTTTTTGTTTTGTCATGAATTTTATTTTTTAGTGAATATTTGTATTTAACTAATACAAAATATACATTTTTTACAAGAAAAGTCCAATGAAAAAAGCAAGTGTAATAATTATTTTTTTCAAAAAAAGTAGCAATATTTTAAAAAATAGTTATAATAGAATGCGTTAATTAAGATTTATTCTTAAGAAGAGATTAAAAAATTACTATCGTTATTATTCATTTTTTCTTTTATTTTAAAAGAGAAAGGCTATAAAAAAGTATTTTATGGATCTTTTTCTAGATTTTTTTAATTAATTTAATATTTTTTAATTCATATATTTATGAAAGGTACAGTAAAGGTTCTAAAAGAAGGTTTCGGTTTTATTAAAACTGATGAGGCTGAAGGAGATGTTTTCTTCCATGTTAGCGAGTTAAAAGGAGTTCAATTTGATGATTTAGAAGAAGGTGTAACAGTTTTAGAGTTTGAAATGGGTGAAGGTAGAAATGGTAAAAAACAAGCTGTTAATGTTATGTTAGCTGAAGACTAGGATGTCTTTAGTGAAAAAAGAACGCTATAATAAGCGTTCTTTTTTTGAGCAGATATTTTCAGAATAAAGATTATCTTATTACTCCTTTCTCTTGCTCTCAATTTATAATTTCACTTAATTTTTCACTAGAGATATATTGAGCTTCATAACTTCATCATTGTCTAGTTATGTTTTTATAAAAAGCTCTCATGTGATTTCTTGATCATCTGTTTAGATTTTCATAAACTACTAAAAGATCTTTTTTTTCTGTTTTTGAGCTTAGTATATCTAAATCATAAATATCTAAATCTTCTACTGTTATCCCTACAACTAGTGCATCTAATAATGAATTATTTCATTTTTCAACTAAATCATTGTATAGTTTTTGTAACTTTTCAGAAGTAAATACTCAGACCTCTCAATTTTTTACTGGGTCTTCTATGTTGTAAACTTTTAATAAAGCTAAAACTGCTTCAGTGTGAGTTTGTTCACTTTTACTTATGTTGAAAAAGATTTTTTGTCCCCATTTTTCATACATTGTGATGTATACATCGTGAGCTAATTTTTCCTCTTCTCTCATAAGTATTAATCAGGCCTTTTCTCCTTCTGTTATTTTTCAGGTTGCGTCTAGATCTTTTATCAAATCTTTTCCATCAACAAGATCACTTTCATCAACTACATATTCTACCAATTCTTCTGTTTTATCTTCCTCTATTGTTCCCTCATTTACTGTTACACCTGTGTTTTCTAAGATCTCCTCAGTTTGTCCTTCGATTGAAGTTGTATCATCATTGTTACCTCAACAAGAAAATAGTGCTAATAAAGCGAAACCAAAAATTACTATTTTTTTCATAGTTTTATGATTAGAAAAATAAGTGATTTTAGTATAGGGGTGTTTTGGTGTTTTGCAAATGGGAAATAGAAAAATTTGCAAATGTGATTTCTTTTAGGTTATTCATGGTATCAAAATCAATACCTAATTCTTTTTCATAAATTTGAAAGGAAGAACCGAATAATCAATCACTGTAATCAAAACCTAAAATTTCTGAGTATTTTTTTACTATTTCTTCGTTTCATCATTCTATTTCAATGTATGGGTTTAATCAAGGCCATAGGTCAATCATAAATTCTATTTCGTTTCATATTTTCCATATTTCTCTGTAGCTTTCTTGAAAAGATTTTTCTGTTAGTCAGAGTTTTCTGTAGATTCAAACCATGGTATCAAAATCTCAGACTTCGGTTTCTAGTTCTCTTACAGATGTTATGTCTAGTTTTCATTCTCTTGTTTCTTTGTAGGTGCAGGTGATTTTATTTCATTCGTCTCTGACTCTTAGATAAGATCATGTTCATCAATTAGGTGCAGTGAAAACAACTCTTTTCATAAGGGTGTTTTCTTTTGTGCATATTCATCATATTTCTTTGATTTTTTGTATTGTTTCTTCTCTGTTTATATTTGAAAATACTACTTCATATTCTGTTTTCATAGTGTAGATGTGTTAATAAAAAAATTACTATTTTTATTATAGAGTTGTTTGTAGTTTTTGCAATAGGATAATTTTAGGTGTGTAATAAAAAACAGGTTGTTGACCTGTTTTTTTAGAATTTAATTTTGGTGGAGCTAGACGGATTCGAACCGACGTCTTAGAAGGCTAATCAAATACTTCTACTATCATAATTCATTTTAATATTTGCAAGAATAGAAAATAAACAAAAAGCTCTTACAAAAATTATTTCTGTTTATACTAAGGTTTACAAGAAGTAATCAAAACCGTAAAACTTAGACTAGAATTTGGTAATTCTTTAAATCTTCTCTAGTGAAATTTTTAAAGAATGTGTGGTAGACCGAACGGTACTCATCCTTGGATGACCACTTTTTCTTTAGGTTAGGACTATGCCATAACAGCTAAAGGAGAAGTAGTAACAGTCTTTAAAGCTGCTAAACCTCTGTAAGCTCTTTGAGCTATATTTTTTGCATTTATGCTTGCTTGTATTGTTTGAGGAAGCTACAAGCACCTCCCTGATAGCGTATAAGACTAACGAAATCTCCTAATAGAAACCAAGATTAGCCCCATGTGATGTAGGAGTATTATATAAGGAAAGTAAAGAAAAGCAAAAAAATATTTTTTTGCTTACAGGTAATAAAAAAATAGAGAAATAACAAAACCTCCTTAGTTTTTTAAAATATTTAGTTCAATTATTACTTCTATAGAGATAAAATTAGAAGTTTTTTATTGATTAAAATTTATATAAACTGAGGTGTTTAGTAGTTATTTATTAATAAGCTATTTTTAAAAACACTAAATTATAGCAATAAAAATCGTTTATTATTGCCTTATTATAGAAAATAATAAGTAGAAAATTTTAAAAAACTGGGGAGATGTCAGAGAAAAATAATTTGACTTCTTGTGAAATATAATTATAATCCAAAGTTAATATTTAAAGTCATTGACAAGATATTATATGTAATTATTAGAAATAATAAATATTATTCTCAATAATTTTTATAAATAGTCAAAATGAATATTTAAAATATTTTACTTTAATTTCTTATAAAATATATATGACAGCTAATATTTGAACAGGTTTAAGTCAAACTCTTTTTCTTAGAGATCAAGAGAGTTTAGAAGGAATTGATGCTAAAGAGATGGAGTCTCTTTTAGAAGTAAAAATACAAAAGGCTATTACTTTGAAGTCTATTAAAAAGATATTAGAGGAAGGGAAAAAGCTTAATGTGAAATTTTGAACTGATCCAACATGACCTGAACTTCATCTGTGACATATTGTTCCTTTAAGGATATTAAATTTGTTTAGACGTGCATGACATAATATAGATCTTATTTTTTGAGATTTTACTGCAAAAATATGAGATCCAACTTGAAGAGATGAAGGAAGAAAAGCTCTGACTGATGAAGAAATTAGAAAAAATATGAGTACTTTTCAAGAGCAAGTGGATCCTTATTGTAATACAAGATGAGAAAATATTAGAATTCATCAAAATAGTTCTTGGTTAAATAAAGTACAACTACCAGAGATTTTTGATTATCTTTCTGCAACAAGTTTAACAGATGCTATGCAAAGAAATGATTTTAGAAATAGAGTTGATAATCAGCAGTCAGTAGCTTTATCAGAGGTTATATATTGAACTCTTATGTGAGTGGATTCTGTATTTTTAAATACAGATGTGGAAATATGATGAATTGATCAATTATTAAATTTTCAACAAGTAAGAAGAATTCAAGAATTTAAATGACAAAATCCAGAAAAAATCATAATGACTCCTATTATACAATGAACAGATTGAAGTGAAAGAAAGATGAGTAAAAGTTATGGAAATTATATTCCAGCCTTAGCTGATTCTAAAGAAATATATGGAAAAATTATGTCCATTCCAGATAATCTTATATTGCAATATTTTAAGTCTTTTGCTCAAATTTATAAAACAGACATAGGAAGCCTTGAGAAAATGATAGCTGATAATCCTTTGGAAGCTAAAAAGCAACTTGCTATGTATATTACAGCTTTATCAGCAGGTAATTATGATATTTGATTAGCAGAAAGAGAAAATTTTGAATCTTTGTTTTCTAAAGGGAATATTTCTATTGAAGATACTAAAGAATTAAAAAATCTTCAAGGACTTTCTTTATTAGATATACTGTTTAATAGTGGTGATTTTAAGTCAAAATCTGAGATTAAGAGAATGGGAGTTACTATTTAAGGTTTCCCCAAAATTTTCG
>DJMN01000070.1 GCA_002435385.1 Patescibacteria group bacterium UBA6489 | reverse complement strand
ACTTGGGTATTGAATTTAGGGTTAGTATTATGAAAGAGCTTTAAAATAAAAATTTTATTGGGCAAATGGAAAAATAATGAAGAAAAGGTTATTAAACAAATACTATTAAAGACTCCTGAAAACATTCATATAAACTCTTTTATATATGAACCAATTTTAGATATGTCAGATTGGCATTTAAAAGAATTATATAAAAAAGTAAATAAATTAATAATAAATCTTTCCCATGAAACCAATCCCAGAATTCCTACAATACTTCATCCACGACATCCTAAACACTCCAGAAATAACATACAAAAGAGTCCTTTCTTGATATGCAATATACTACCAAAACAAAATCTTCGCAATCTTCGTATTCGGCGAAATCTATTTCAAACAAAACCAAAACAACAAAAAAGACTTTGATAAATATAACTCAAAATACTTCACCTATTCAAGAAAAGACTGAAAAATCATACAAATGAAATACAGACTCCTACCAGAAGAAATCATGGAAAATAATGAAAAATTATGGGAATGGATTTATAAAATAGTGAAATAAAAAATAGATTTTCAAAATCTCTTTAATATCATAATTCTTTAATTCTCTTTTTGTCAACAACCCAAGTAGGGAATAATTCTTTTAATTTATCTCTAAGCTTTTCAACTTCATCTTCTGAAAGACCATTAACACCCTCTCTAATCTCAGCAATAACTATATCATTTCACCTAACCATAACTAAATCTCCATCAGATTTATCAAGCAATAAAATATCCTTTAATGTACTAGCAAAATCATTAAAATCTCACATTGGTTTGTTATTTACATCTGATTTTAGAACATTCTCCAAACACCCATCAAAACCTCAAAGCTCTTCAAGACTTTTATTATCCATTTTTAATTTTTATATAGTAATATATAACTATATATTATCACTTTAATATATAAAATACAAAAAATATAAAAGAATATAAAAAAAACACAACTATTGACTTATTATTAAATAGACATATAATTACACATGATATTTTATTAAAAATATTACCATAGATAAAAATATTATGTGTAATATTTTTTTAAAATACAATGGTCGTGTTAGAGGAGATAAGATTATGCTGGAAAAATCACAAAAAATTTTATTATTCTTATTATTTGTCTTATTTATAACTGAGGCATCAGCTTCAGTTACCCAGTCCGCAAAGGACAAGATTGCTTCAGGATCTTGTCCCCAAAAAAGTCACTGGGAACTGATCGTTCCCAGTGATCTAAATGAACTCTACGCCATTTACAATGTAGATGGCGTAGAGTTTAGCAAAGGTAGGCCGATAATTACCCTAACAAACGGAACACGTTTAGCCACTGGTGCAGATGGTGGCTGTGTAAAGTAGCCTCTTAAAATTAAAATAACACGACCCAAAAAGTAGGTTCAGAGAACCTACTTTTTTATTTCTAAATAAAAACTACTTAGTGAATTCTAGCAAATACATAATTCTTTCTTTCTTCAAGTGTTTCATAATTATCAATAGCTTGTTTTATTACCTCATCAAAGACATCAAGACTGTTAGCATGTATAGAAAATCTAAATTCCATAAGATCTTCCATATTATCTATTCACATACGATTTAATAAATAAAGCTTGCTTATAAAGCCTTGAAGAGTACTACGTGGATTTGAAGACTCAACTATACTTGGTAAAAATCCTAGATATCTATGTAATTCTTTTTCATCACAGTTAAAAGTATTTCTTAGCCAGTTAAAAAAGTATTCTTTCAATATTTCTGTCCCCACTATCATTAACAACCTAACTCCATTGTTATCAAAAAATGTTTGTATATCAATTCATATTTCCTCAAATAGGAATTTTAGTTCCATATCACCTTTAAGTAAAAATTTAACTTTTTCTCTTAGAGGCAAAGAAGATTCCATAGGTTTCAATAAATCTATTTTATAATTTAATCCTTCTGAATCACTTCTTAATAAATCTATTAAATCATTAAAATTTATTTTTTTTATAGAAAAAATACTTAAAAGTCTTATATTTTTTTCTAACCTATCTAAATCTAATCCTCAAATTTGAAAAATTTTATATGAGTCTACTTTTACACTTCCTATAAAAATTCCTTCTTTTTCTAAAATTTTTCTCTTCTTATCAAACTCCTCTCTATCATATCAATTCGACTTTAATATTCATTCCAACATTTTTTCTTCCCATAATAAATTTTCAATATTTGATACAGTTTCACTTGCCACAGGAGTAACAACATCAGCTCTTCCTCTTCTTAATAATTCAGCACCTTGGGAAGTCGAAATTTCTGCCTTAATGGTTCTTGTCATAAAAAATATATTAAAATGCAATTATAATTATAGTTTAACACAATTATATAAAAAATAAAAATATAAGTATTTGAAATCTTATTAAACTTAAACCTAATTTTTATAAAAAATCTTTTGGCTTTCCGTAACTAGCATACATAATACTTATATGCTAATATAATTATCTCTTAACTTAAAATATTATGAATATAGAGAATTTCACACTAAACGCTTCTAAAAGAATAGCAGAAGCCCACAAAACCTAGCAAATAGAAGTAAAAAATCTTCTATCATGTCATACGTCTATTTTATTCAACGATAACAAGTTCGATTCTATCACCAGAACTAAACAACGTTCTAATAGAATCTCAAAACATAGCAGAAAAAATGAAAGATGAATACACAACAGAAGAACACTTACTACTAGCATTAATTAACCACTGAGACACCAGTACAAAAAACATACTAACATCTTCAATGATAACAGAAGACAAAGTAAAAGAGATAATAACAACCATGAAAAACTGAGAAAAAGTCACAGACAACAACCCAGAAAACAAAATGAATGCTTAAAAAAATAATGAAATACAGACTCCTACCAGAAGAAATCATGGAAAATAATGAAAAATTATGGGAATGGATTTATAAAATAGTATGATCCATACACCTATTTTCCCATTTTTTCATCAATTACTTTTTGAAAATTAGAAAGATTAATAACTTCCACCTCCGAATCTCACTGATAAATATCTTTCATATCTGAAGAAATTTTTCTCAAAAAGAGGATAAATTCTTTTTCAATACCTCCCCCCTCTCATCTCTCTATAAAATTAATCGCCTCATCTTTAATAAAAGTATCAGAATTCAAGATTCTATCCACTTTTTCTTTATCATATCAAAGATTAGGATATTTGGTCTCTATATAAAACACAATATTTCTCAGCAATTCTTTCTGTGTTTCAAAAAATTCCTCTTTTATTTCTTCCTTATATTTTTTCACTCTATTTTCAATCATAACATCAATTAATTCACGTATAACATTTCCATACTCAAAAGGACGAATAGATTTTTCTACTATCTTTTTTTCTTCTCAAAACCAGTATTCTATATTTAACTCATAATCATTTTTAGATTTTAACTTCAAAGATATGTACCAAATTCATAATTCTATAACTTCTCACTCTGAATTTACATAAGAAAAAGTAAGCTCTTTCTCATAACTCCCATCTTCGCCATCTCTTATTTCAAAATAAGCACCTGAATCCCCCAACAACAGAGAAAGTTCATCTAATATTTTACTAAAAACTTCATCAGAAGAAAAGTTTTCCCTTTTTTCTCTTATTTTATTTTTTACACTCCTCTGTTTTTCCTTTTCCATAATAATCTTCTTCTCTATCTTTGGCATAGGATAAACTATTTCTCATATTTTTACTGCAATAGGAACATTTTCACCACTTAAATTTAAATTTAAAGATATAGAATTACTTCATAATAAATCCTCCTTTTTTATCTGTCTGTCTGATTTTTTAATTGTTTTTCCTGGGGAAACAAACATTATCTCAGGTATTTTAAATCATGGATTCTCTATCAGATCTCAAAAATCATTAGCAAAAGCTTCTATACTAAAAGATATCGTCTCACCATTTACAATAGGACCATTCAAAAATATTCTATTTTCTACTTTAGCTCTTAATACTTCTTCATAATCTCATCACAACTCTTCTATAATAGAATCTACAACTCTAAACCTTTCAGCAATTTGCTTATTTAAATATTCTCTTACATTTTTGTCCCCTCATTTTAACTTTAATTTCAGTTCTTGTAATTCCCTTTTGCTTCATCTTTTCAAATTTAAAAACCTTAATTCTTTCATTATTCTCTCTAATTCTGTTTTTAACTTTTCTAATTCCAAATGTTCTAATTCCAAATGAGATGTATCATCTATCCCCATTATTATTTTCCTTTATTAATAAAATATTTTAACATAGTATAACACAACTAAAAAATAAAGACAAAAAAAATTGTTTTCATTCTTACTATATGATAAAATAATTATATAAAATTCACCTGTAATAATAACCACAAAAAATCTTTTGACTTTCCATAATTAGCACATATAATATTTACGTGCTAAAAGATAATATCTCTTAACTTAAAATATTATGAATATAGAGAAATTCACATTAAATGCTTCTAAAAGAATAGCGGAAGCACAAGACCTAGCAAATAGAAGTAAAAACTCTTCTATTATACCAATACATCTATTTTATTCAATGCTAACAAGTTCAGATTCTATAGTAAAAGAAATACTACTAGAACTATGAGTAGACTTACAAATCCTAATATGAAACATAAAAAGGGAACTACAAAAACTTCCAAAAGTATCATGAAATTATCAACTAAGTCTATCACCAGAACTAAACAACGTTCTAATAGAATCACAAAACACAGCAGAGAAAATGAAAGATGAATATACAACAGAAGAACATTTGCTACTAGCATTGATTAATCACTGAGACACCAGTACAAAAAATATACTAACATCTTCCATGATAACAGAAGACAAAGTAAAAGAGATAATAACAACCATGAGAAACTGAGAAAAAGTCACAGACAACGATCCAGAAAATAAAATGAATGCTCTAAAAAAGTACTGAATAGACCTCGTAGAGCAAGCAAAAAACTGAAAAATAGATCCAGTAATAGGTAGGGAAGAAGAGATTAGAAGAACCTTACAAATCCTATCAAGAAGAACAAAAAACAACCCAGTACTAGTATGAGATCCATGAGTAGGTAAAACAGCTATTATAGAATGAATAGCACTAAAAATCGCAAACAAAGATGTACCAGATAACCTAAGATGAAAAAGAATCGTTACACTAGATATGTGAGCACTACTAGCATGAGCAAAATACAGATGAGAATTTGAAGAAAGACTAAAAGCAGTAATCAAAGAAACAGAAAAATCAGACTGAAACATCATACTATTTATAGATGAAATCCACACCATAGTATGAGCATGAGCAAACGAATGACAATGAGATGCCTCAAACTTACTAAAACCAAGCTTAGCTAGATGAGCACTACACCTAATCTGAGCAACAACAATAAACGAATATAGAAAATACATAGAAAAAGATTCAGCACTAGAAAGAAGATTTGCATGAGTTATGGTAGATGAGCCAAGTAAAGAAGAAGCTCTAGCTATAATAAGATGAATAAAAGATAAATATGAAGCTCATCACGGTATAAAAATTACAGATAATGCCATAGAAGCAAGCGTAAACCTAAGCATAAAATTTATAAGCGATAGAAAATTACCAGATAAAGCAATAGACCTAATGGATGAAGCTCTAGCATCAGTAAAAATGAAATCTATTTCAAAACCAATAGAACTAGATATTCTAGAAAAAGAACTAAGAACACTAGAAATAGAACTAGAAGCTAAAAAAGCAGAAAAAAATACAGATAAAGAAAAACTAGCCGAACTAGAAAAATCCATAGCAAGTAAAAAAGAACAAACAAAAGCACTAGAATCAGCTTGGAAAAAAGAAAAAGTATTGATAGATAAAATGAAAACCAAGAGGGAAGATATAGAACAGCTAAAAAACAAAGCAGATAGCTTAGAAAGAGAGTGAGATTTATGAGAAGTAGCAAAAATTAGATACGGAGATATCCCTGCAGTTACAAAAGAAATAGAAGATACAGAAAAAGAACTAAGTGAACTACAGAAACAATGAAAAAGTTTTCTAAGAGATAAAGTAGATGCAGAAGACATAGCAGAAATTATCTCAAAATGGACTTGAATTCCATCTACGAAACTATTACAAACAGAAAAAGAAAAACTATTAAAACTAGAAAACCACTTAAAAAAACAAGTAGTATGACAAGATAAAGCTATACAAGCTATATCAGATGCTATAAGAAGAGCAAAAGCGGGACTAAACGAAGAAGGAAAACCAATCTGAAGCTTTTTATTCCTAGGACCAACATGAGTAGGTAAAACAGAAACAGCAAAAACACTAGCACAATTACTATTTGACGATAAAAATGCATTTATCAGAATAGATATGAGTGAATACATGGAAAAACATGCAGTCTCTAGATTAATTTGAGCTCCTCCATGATATGTATGATATGATGAATGATGACAATTAACAGAAGCAGTTAGAAGAAAACCATATAGTGTAATACTATTTGATGAAATAGAAAAAGCACACCCAGATGTATTCAATACATTACTTCAAGTACTTGATGATGGTAGATTAACAGATAGTAAATGAAGAATGGTAAACTTTAAAAATACTATCATTATACTAACATCAAACCTAGGATGACCAAAGATAGAAAAATTAACAGCAGAAGGAAAAAATAGTACAGAAATTTACACAGCTATACAAGATGATTTAAAATGATATTTCAGACCAGAATTCTTAAACAGAATAGACGATATCATAGTATACAATCCCCTAGATGAAGATAAAATGATAGAAATAGTAGATATTTTACTAAAAGATGTAACAAGAATATTAAAAGAAAAAAATATAAAAGCAGAATTTACTGAAGAACTAAAAAAATACTTAATCAAAGTATGATACACAAAAGAATTTTGAGCAAGACCACTAAAAAGAGCAATTACAAATGTAGTCTTAAATTCTTTATCTACAATGCTTTTGAAAGAGGAAATAAAGGCAGGGGATGAAATAAGACTAGGAGTGGATGATAATTGAGAGTTAGTTGTAAAATAGCTTTTCCTAAAAGAGTATTTTCTATAAGAAAATACTCTTTTTTGATGTTTCAGATATCCACTGGATTTATGTTCTTTGGAGGAGGAATTAAAGATCCTTATTAACTCTAAAGATAGTGTATATAAAATTACTAAGTCTTGCCTTTATAAAGCAAAGATAATGGAGTAAAAAGGAGATTTAGAATGAAAAAGGTGGTGTTTTAGACACCACCTTTTGGGTTGTTTGTATATTTTTAATTTTAAGTATTTATTCTTGAAAAACTGGAGAGATTTGAAAAAAATAAATATTGACAATAAGATAATAATATTTATTATTGTAAAGCAATATTAAACATTATTTTTTTCGTGTATGCAACAATTACCTAAATGAGCATTAAATTGACTAAACATTGAAAATAAGGAAAGGCTAAAATGAATTATAGCAAGCTGAAATAAAGAAGAGTTTAGAAGGGCTGTATTTGAGTTATTAAATAATGAATGAGATGTAAATGAACTTGTGGAGGAGATGTGTAATTTGGAAGGTACTTTTGAGTGAATTTATTCGGATTTGTTAATTCAATTTGTAGCGGATAAGGCTATGAATAGTCATATTTATTCTAAATATTTAATTGAGTTAATTGAGGATAATACAATTTCTGAAGAATTATGAAAACATTATGTATCTAAAATTGTAGAAAAAATTATTTCAACAAATTATTTTTTCAATAGAGATGTAGAAAATTTTATTTTATTTATAGAGAAAGGATTTATTGAAAGAAAAAAATATCAGGAAAAAATAGATGTTTTTTTTGATATTTTTTTGAAAAAAGTTGAAGAATTTGTTGACTCTGATAGTGTTCATACTTTAAACTTAATCATAAAAAATGAATTGATTGATAAAGAGAGTAGAAAGGAAAGGATTGAGAGAGTTTTGGATAATTTTTTTCTTAATGTAGATGAATTTAATCGTTCAGATAATATTTGGAATGATCGTATCAATGGAGAGCTTTTTACATTACTTTATCAAAAATGATATATAAACAAAGAAAAATATAGAAAATGTATATTACGAGTGATGAATAAGATTAAAAAAGAGGCTAAGAATAGGGAGAGTTGTTTTAAATTTTTGTTATGACCAATTAAGGATGAATTATTTGCTGAAGAAAGTGAAAAGGGGAATATTTTTACTTCTTATCTATTATCCCAAAGAAAAAGGAATTATGACAAGTATTTAGCAAATGTCTGATTAGATCATTATTATGATAATAATTTTCTTTTTGAATCATTTTTGGATAGTTGATTATTAGATAAGGATAAATATAAGGTTAAAATAAAAAAAGTTGTCAAAAAACTTTTAGAGAAAGCAAGAGACCCCAAATATCCTGAACTGAAAAATTTTTCTTTATTGGTAAAAAAATGATATATAGATAAAGAGAATCATAAAGAGGATATAGATGAGTTGATAAATAAAGTTTGTGTAGAACAATTAGCTTTCTGCTGGGAGCCACTTATTAGTAATAATTTGCTTGATAAAGTTAATCATAAGAGACATTTAGACGAATTTGTTAATATAATGAAAAGAGATCCTGTTAATGATGATAATATAGAAATGTTGACTTTACTTTTGGAGAAAGGGTATATAACTTATAATAATAATAAAATATTTTTCAATAAGTTATTTAAGCTTTTAAAAGAAAAGATAGAAGAAAATTTCTCTTTTGATTCTGAGATTTATTGGAGTATAAACTCTAGTGGATGCATAAAGCTTTATAACTTATTGAAATCAAAATATATTAAAAGTGAAAGAGGGGATAGTTGTAAGTTTAGAAAAAATAAAGAATTAATAAATAGTATATCATCTGAAGGTTTTGATAAAAAAATAAAGGTATTTAATGTGTTGAAAAGATATTTTTTTGATACAGATTTATTAAAAGAGTTGAAGGATTTTATTGATAAATGATATTGAATTGATAGGTTTTTGCTTGAAGAACATATAGAGGAGATTTTATCTCATCCAAAATGAATTACTTGGTGATTTTTTCTTAGATTATTGGAGAATTGAAATGATTTAAGGAAATACCCAATAGATAGAGATAATTTTCTCAATTTTATGGAAGATGATGAAGTGTTATTTACATTTGAAAAAGATCATTGATTTAAAAGTAAATGAATTATACCATGGACGAAAAGATGGTTTTTAGATAACTCTGAGAGATTGGATTATTTAAAACCAGAAAAGTTGAAAACTTTTAGGAAATTTGGAACGATAATTTGATTATGAATAATAGAGTGATCACAAAATTCAGAGACATTATGAACCTTCTACGAACATATATTTCATAATATATCACTAGAAAAATCAAGGAGTTCAATATTGCAACTATGAGAGGTATTTAATCTGATTTTAAAACAATGAAGTTATCATATTTTAGATAATTTAATAGATTGAGAAGTACAGTTGTGACAAAAATTCAAAGAATTAATAGAAAAATATGATATTTCAGATAAATGAAGAACAATATTAACCCTAATGATAGCTAGAGAAATAAACCTAAGTTTTGCTATTTTCAAAGACGAAAACTGAAAAAAACAAGTGGATTCAATGAGTGTAAAACAGATGTTACTTTCAGTTCATAACAAGTTAGAAAAATACAAAAAAGTAATAAAGACATTTGATAAAGTGCCAATAAAAACATCTATCTGAGTAGAAATAGAAATTACAGAAAGTATAGCATACTGATACAAAGAAATAACATGAGGTGATTACAAAAACGACATAATGATACTTTCAGAATATAGCTGAATAGCAAGATGAAATGATGCAGTACATGAGATAGCAACAAAACCAACAGATAACCCATACCTACTTTTACTTGAATTAAAATTATTAGAAGACTTAGATTTTTTAGATTTAAATTTCAAAAAAGAAGATTATATAAAGTGAGCAAGATGATTACATATAACAGTTTGATGAGAAGAGGGAATAGAACTAGATGATTATACAAATTTTATTCAAAATATATTGATAGCATCAAACCTATGATGATTAAATGTATGAGAAGAAGTAAATCAAGTAAATTACTTCAGTAATATTAGAGAAAAAGGTTCATATGAAGTAGAAAATTTGTTTTGAAAGTCAAACACTTGTGTAGAATACAGAAGTTTAAGTATAGATAAAGCAGAACCATTTGAGAGATTAATATTAGCTATATTCAGTTTAAATATGGCTTACAAAGTTTTCTATGATGTATTTAATTGAAATACAAATCATACATTTATAAATATTACTAAATGAGCAGATAAAAAAGCCTTATTAAGTTTTGAATTATTTAGAGAATATATTATAAAGAAGACCCCTAGTTTAGGAAAAATTAAAGATGAAGAAGAATACAAAGAAGCAAACATTTTCGTATTAATGGCTTATAGTTTTGCGAAAATGGTAACAAATATAACAAATATTGTAGATAATCATAATCAAAATTTTGAAAATAATGAAAGTATTGTATGAAGCAAAGAATTGAGATTAGAGAAATTGATAACATTATTTACAAGCACTTCACCAGTTATATGAATAATGAAAGAGGTTTGAATTGATATAGATTATTTTAAAAAACTAATAGAAGAAAATATTGATAGCGAGAAATCTTTAATTGAATATCTAAAAAAAGATAATAAAAATGTTAATTTTCTTAGTGACAGACAAAAAGGAATACTCTTTTGAACATACAACTTAAAGATAAAACCAGAACTAGAAAATTTAAAAAAAGAAAATATAAAATTATATGAAAATATAAGTGAATATTTAAATGGAGATTTAGAAGATATAATAAGAAAAATAACAAATAAAAAAAGATTTAATTCAGTCACAAATTGAAATATGAATTATTTAAATAACTTAAGAATTCAAGGATTGTTTAGAAAAATAACTCCTGATTTAGTAAATACATTCACAAAAATTCAAAATCTATTTATAAAAAAAGACTCTTCAAATGCACTTAGTGCATTTAATACAACACTTGAACCAGATGGAGAAAAAATTTCAAATTCAGAATTAACTGAAACAACTATATTTGATAAAATTGATAATAATTTAAAGGAAAGAAAAGGATATAATATAATTCAATGAGCAAGCAAAAAAATGGTTACTCAAGCAATTCAAAGAGAAGTTTTGAATTTTATTTATAAAATCATAGAGGAATTAAAAAAATAATTTATTCTCATTAAAATAGTTTACTAATTTAATCAAAAAACATGAGCAAAAAACAAATAAATAGAATAACCTTGGAACAAAATATTGAATATCCAGAAAATCATGAAAAAATTTTTTTACCAATTGAAAATACAAAGGAACAAACTTTTACCATATTGGATTCTACATGATTTAGAAAAATGATAGACAACATAAAAATTAAGGAAGATATTTTTGAAATTGCTAAACAACTATGAGACAAAAAAGCTAGAGCTTTTTTCTTATATTTAGTTTCATCAGAAGAAGTAGAATTTGAAAAGAAAGAACTATTTTTATGATCTATGTTTAGAGACTTTTGACAAGAAACAGAACTATTTAAAATTTTTAGACTTTCAGAGTTTAAATATTTTTGAAAAATATGTTTAGAAAACAACTTAATAAATAAAGATGATTATTTAGGAAACTTTGATGGTTTTTTAAAATACTTAAAATGAGAAATTGTAGATATAGTGAACTCACCTCGTTTTGAATGAAAATTAGATTCAAAAATACTTGATTTTTTAAACGAAAAAGAAATAGAGGAAATTATTTTAAATAAAAGGCATATAAAAAGTTTCGCCAATATGTTAGCTGAAGGAAAAATAATAAAAAAGGTAAGGTTTTCTAATGAATTTCAAGAAAAAATAATAGACTATATATTTGAAAATCATAAGGAAATGGTAAACATATATGAATGAAAAAATGCATGAGGGAAAAACTCATTAATTAAAGATAATATTAACAGAACTATATCTAAGCTTATTTTCAATAATACTACATACTTTTTTGAGAAAATAATGTCTTTAAATCAAAATGATTTTAAAAAAGCAGTACAAAAAACATACTTAACTCCTATATTATATTACCTTAAAAAAACCTGAGAAGCCAACAATGAAAACACATCACATTTTTCATGGGAAGATAGTTCAGAAGATGCAGACATAAAAGAATTTGATGATGAATTAATGAAAAAATTTTTCAAAAAATTGGTTGATATAGTTTGAATAAATGACTTAAATACAAACTGGAGAGTTGATTCTTACTATAAATATGTAAAAAGATTTAACGAAAATGCTTTAAAATGAATAGATATAAATAGAGTTTTTGAAAGGACTACAAGTGCTGATGAATATATTGAATATGACATGGTAAATAAATTACTTTCAACAGAAAATTGGATACAAAAGTGCTTTGACAATGTAAAACATTTAGGATTCTTAAGAGAAGTCATAAAAAACCATAAAGTCTGTAATCATGTATTAAATAATTTTTCTGACAAAGAAATCATAAAATATCTCATAATAATCAACAATGATATAATATCTTTAAGAGATCATGTAATGTTAAGTTTTTTTGATAACCTAATAACAAAAATAAGTGGAGAAAAAAACAAAAATTATGTAAATAAAATCATAAGAAATGGAAATATAATTGATTTTATTTCACTCTATAGAGAAGATTTTCCTGATTTTAAAAGTATTTTAACAAATAGAAGCATACTTATGCTATCTTCTCTTGAAGATAAACAAATAAGCAATGTGAACAAATTTATTTCATTAGTAAGGAAAACACTTAATCTAAACTTTGAATTAAAACTAGAAAATATAGATGAAAGATTTTTTAAATTCATAAAAAATGTTTTTTACGTCTCATGGAAATGAAGAGACTGGG
Source organism: Patescibacteria group bacterium UBA6489 (assembly GCA_002435385.1). Lineage (GTDB taxonomy): Bacteria > Patescibacteriota > Gracilibacteria > BD1-5 > UBA6164 > UBA6489. The sequence goes on along the minus strand of DJMN01000070.1, from coordinate 42,117 downwards.
AGACAGATTTCAACAAACACAAAAATTTCTATAGAAAACTAAATGATTTTTATGGAGAAGAAATTTCAAAAATATTTGATGTAGAAATAAATAACTACGAAAACTTTTTAATAAAGGATCCAAAATCCATGAAACTTGAAACATGAATATTATATGAAGATACTTTATTAGACAGCAATTTAAAAGAAATATGCGATTTGTACAATTTACCATTTAGTATATCTTCTTTTAGACAAATAGAAGAATCCTATAACGAATATTTAGGTAATAACGAAGAAAACTATGTATATTTGGAAAATATACTAAAAAGGAGAAATATAAGTGAAAATATGGATTTTTTCACAAAATATTTTAAAGAAATTTTAAAAGACCCCCTATCAATAAATGAATTACTAACATGATTAGAGACTTCAAAAAACAATACATGTTACAATAATTGATTGTATTTAGTTAGAACCCTAGAAATATTTAATGAACATTTAGATTGATTCAATGCTAAAGATATAGTATATAAATGAGATGATAAGAAATTACACATCAAAGAAATTGAAAAGTGATTTTTTGATAAATTATTTTTTGATGGGGAACTTCTTATGCTTAATGAGTTTTTAAAAATTTTTAAAAATATAACTCTAAATAAACTAATTAAATTAAACAAAAATTACACAGAAATATTTTCTTATAAAGATGAATATTGACACAAAAGAAAAGGAATTGAACATTTTATATGAGATCCTTACTGATTTGAAATGAGAAACTATAGTTCTTCTTCTGAAGAAAAAACTTCTAAAATAAATGCCTTTGAAATAAATAGAGTAATAATACAAAATGCTATTGACACAGATAATTATGAAAATTTATGATCATCCTTACAAGTTATACAAACTAATTTTATTACACACAATAGCATAAAATTATTATGAGACAATGAAGAAAGAAAAAATATAATGTCCGAATTACTTAATAAAACATGATGATATCTTGATGGAGAATTATTTAAAAACTTTATCCCTTATAATTCTATAAGTTATCATCTAGATGAACAGGAAAAAGTTACATATCAACTAGAAGAACTTGATTATATACTACAACTTACCCAAATTGATTTTAAAGATAAAAAATTCCAAAACATAGAAACAAGTTTATTCTTATCAGAGGTACTTAAAGACAAAGAAAAATATCAAAAAATATTTACAAAAGAAAACAAAATTAAATTTAATGAAATCTTCAGTTACAATATATCATTAGATGTTTTTTATAAACACTTAGAATTTATTTTAAGCACAGATCTATGATTATTTTATGGATATTTTTCTAAATCAATTGAAAATGATGAAAAATTACCAGAAAACTTCCCAATAACACTAGAAAACTTCCTAGATAATGCACCAAGTAATATACCATTATTTAACTTCAAAAAAGATCAATGAATAAAAATGGAATGAATACAACCATGGACTGAGCAATGGTTTTTAGAAAAAAAAGAAAGACTAGGATACTTAGAACCAGACAAAATAAAGACTTTTAAAAAATTCGGAACAATAGTCTGATTATGAGTTATAGAATGATCACAAAAACCAGAAACTTTAAGTAATTTCTACAATCTAATTTTCAATAATATATCACTAAAAAAATCTAGAAGCTCCATATTACAATTATGAGAAGTATTTAACCTAATACTGAAACAAGAAAATTATGAGATTTTAGATAATTTAATAGGATGAGAAGTAAAAATTTGACAAAAGTTCAAAGAATTTATAGAAAAATATAATATATCAGATAAATGAAGAACAATACTTACACTTATGATAGCAAGAGAGATAAATCTAAGTTTTGCTATATTTAAAGATAAAGAGTGAAAACAACAAATTGATTCTATGTGAGTAAAGGAAATGTTACTTTCTGTTTATAATAAATTAGAAAGATACAAAGAAGTAATAAAAATATTTGATAAAATACCAGTAAAAACATCAATCTGAGTAGAAATAGAAGTCACAAAAAGTATAGCATACTGATACAAAGAGCAAACATGAAGTGATTATAAAAATGATATCTCAATACTTTCAGAATACAGTGGAATAGCTGAATGAAATGATGCAATACATGAAATAGCAACTAAGCCTACGGATAACCCATACTTACTCTTACTTGAATTAAAATTACTTGAAGATTTAGATTTTTTAGATTTAAATTTCAAAAAAGAAGACTACTCAAAATGATCAAGATGATTACATATAACAGTTTGATGAGAAAAAGGAATTGCACTAAATAAATACACAAACTTTATACAAAATATACTAATAGCATCAAATTTATGATGATTAAATGCATGAAAAGAAATTAAAAGGATAAATCATTTTGGTAATATAAGGGAAAAAAATTTATGGGATATGGAGAGTTTATTTGGTGATGATAAAATTTCTGTAGAATACAGAAGTCTAAGTATAGATAAGACAGAATCATTTGAAAAACTAATTTTAGCAATATTTAACCTAAATATGCTTTATCAGATATTTAGAAAAGTCTTAAAATGAAAAACTGACAATATATTAGAAATCGACATTAAAAAAGATTTTGAAAATATTGAATCATTTAAAAAATATATATTAAACATTAATCCAGAATTATTTGAAGTTTACAATGAGAAAGAAGAAGAAAAAATTGAGAAGCTTATTTGATTAGCATATAAATTTATTGTTTTATTAGGAGATATAAGGGAAATAACAAAAAATCATAATGAAAATTTTGAAAAAGAAGAAAGTATAATATGAAAACATGACTTATGATTAGAAAAGCTAATAACTTTATTTAGTAGTACTTCTCCAGCTATATCAATAATGAGAGAATCATGAATAAACATAAACTATCTGAAAAAATTAGAAAAATTATGAATAACTAATATAAATTCTTTCATATCATATCTAAAGAATGATAATAAAGAAATAAACGCATTAAGTGATAGACAGTTAAATATACTATTTTGAACATATAAAATAAAAATAAAACCAGAATTAGAAAAATTAAGAAAAGAAAATACCCAATTATATGAAAACATAGAAACATATTTAAGTGAGGATTTAGAAGATATGATAAGAAAAATAACAAATAAAAAGAGATTCGAATCTGTTATAGATTGAGATAAGAATTACTTAGAAAATATAAAATTCTCTATAGAAGATTTATTTAATATAATAACTCCAGAATTAATAAACAAATTCACGAGAATAAATAACTTATTTATAAAAAAAGATTCATCAAATGCTTTAAGTGCTTTTGATACAACTATAGAACCAAATTGAGAAAAAATTTCAGATTCAAAACTAACAGAAACCATGATTTTTGATAAAATGGAATTGTGACTAGAAGAAAGAAGGTGATACAATCTAATACAATGAGCAGGTGAGAATATGATAATCCAAGCCATCCAAAGAGAAATTTTAAATCTTACTTATAGTATAATTGATGAACTAAAAAAATAACTTTATAAAACACTGTTTTCTTGATTTATTTTCAAATAAATAGTAAAATTTACACAAAGTAAATATTTATTAAAAAATAAATAATGACGAGTAATCAATCAAATGAAAAAGAAGACAGAGTTTCAGAAGAACCAAAAAAACAAAAACCCCAAAATACTCCCATTGAAGAAACAAAACAAGAAACTTCCAATATATTAGAAAATTCATGATTCAATAAAATAATTTCAAAAATAAAAAGATATACAGATTTTTACAATATATATGAAGATCTATGAGATACTCAAATTAAAACTTTTTTTAATTATATATTTAATTCAAAAGATATAGATATAGGAATAAAAAGGAATTCATTATTTTTTATCTTTTCAGATTATTATGCAGAAGAAAATTTAAAGAAAATATTTAACAAAGAAGACTATAATAAATTTTGAGTACTATCTTTAAAAATTTTACGTGACAGTGATGGAAATAAAATCTATATAAGTGAATACATTAAAGAAAACCTAAAAGAAATAGTAAACAATTATATATCTACTGAAATAATCCCATGGTGGTTTATCAAAAAATTACGAGAAGAACAAATAGAATGCTTTTTATTCGAGAAAAAACACATAAAAAGTTTCATAAACATGTTTTCAGAGAAACCAAGAACCTTCTCTTTCCCCTCTAAACTACAAAAAAAAATCATAGATCATATTATTGAAAATTACAAAGAAATAACAAAGCACTATAATACTAACTCAAACCTCATTAAAGAAGATATTGAAGACACACTGTATAAATTAATAATTGATAATTCAGATTATTTTTTTGAAAAACTTATATCACTAGATGATTTGAGCTTTAAGGAAATCACACAAACACATTATATTTATCCAATATTAAAATATTTTAGTAGAAAGGCTCTTGATAATAGTTCTCACTGATATGATTATGAAGAATACATAAGTACAAAAGATTCTGAGAATGAATTATATAAAAGATTCTTCAAAAGATTAGTTGATGTGGTATGATTAGACAACTTAAATAAATATAGAGAATTTTCATATTATGATTTTATATTTGATTACAATGAAGATTATATAGAAGATATAGACATAGAAAGGATTTTTGATGGTACAAGTAAAATTAACAAAGAACCTAGCCCAGAAAGTAATTCTGGCTATGAATTAACAAATGTCCTTACAAATAAATTAATCCAAAGTAAAGACTGGCTATCAAAGTGCATAAAGATGGAAAAATTATGAGTTCTAGAAAATATAATTATTTTACCCGATGTTTATGAAGAGGTTTTTACTAATTTTTCAGAGGAAGACATAATTAACTACTTAATACTATTAGAAAAGAAATGATATATCAGTAGAATAAACTTTTTTAAAGAAGACTTTTTTGTTGATTTAAATCAAAGAATTATCAACAAAAAAGATAATAAAAAATTAATAAAAATATTCTCAAATGAAAATATTTTGGAATTCATTTCTAAATATAAGGAAAGATTTAATAATTTTGATGATATATTTAAAAGCAAAACCATAACTATGTTATTAAGTTTAAACACCGAAGTTTTGGAAAATATAAATTTTTTTATTGATATGGCGAGAAAGACTCCAAATATCAACTTTGAACTCAATTTAGAAGACATAAATCAAGATTTTATAAGGTTTATAAAAAGAACTTTTTTCCCTTATTCTAAAGGTAGAGATAATGAACTTCAATCCCATACAATCACTTCTTACCTTTCCCCAGAGTTATTTGATGAAAAGATTAAAGATTATAATTATTTTTCTATAAAAGACCAAAAATCAGTAAAAGTAGAGACAGGGATTCTACACTCAGGGAGTTATTTGCCATCCAACCTAATGGAAATATGTAATATTTATGGAGTATATTGAATATCATGATTAAAAAGAATAGAGAAATGATATAATGATTATTTAAAAACTGATGAGAATAACCCCAAATATCTATATAATTTTCTAAAAGATGAAAATATTTGAAAAAATATAAAGTTTTTTACTGAATATTTTAAAGAATTTCACAACAAAAAACTTGAAATAAACGAATTACTCAACATCTTAGAAACAACATCAAAAGAAGAAAAAACATATGAGTTTTCTCTAATAAAAACTTTTAAAATATTAGAAAAAAACATAGATAACTTTAATCCAAGAGAATTTATAAAGATCTGAGATGATAGAACAGTTTCAATAAAAGAATTTCCAGAGAATTTCCATAATATGTTTTGAGGAAATCAAAATTTAAAATTTATAACCTCTGTATTTTCAAACCTAAATACTACAAAACTAATTGAATTTAATAAATATTATAAACAAATATTTAAAATCAGAGAATGATATTGTAACATAAATAATAATATTTGAAGAATTATATGACAATATAAAGATTTAGAGCATGCAGATGAAGATATGCTTTCAAAAAGTTGGTTTAAAACTAACAGATTAGTAATCCAAAAAGCTATTGATTTAGGGGATTTTTCTAAAGTATGAGAACATATAAAATTCATTCGAATCTTATATGAAAGAGACAACCTAGATAGTAACTGATACGATAAATTAAATAAATTATTATCAAATCTAATTAATGAAACTTGATGATATTTGGATTCAACTTTATTAGGAAGATTTGTAACCTCAAATATTATAAATAATTTTAATTCAAGAGAGTGGAGTCCTAAAAAAAGTTTAGATTACGTATATAACTTAACATGAATAAATCTAAAAGATAAAAGATTTCAACTAAATGAAACTTCTTGTTTCATACTAAAAATAATTGATAACAAAGAAAAATATGAAAAATTATTTTGAGAAATAAATAAAAAAGAACTAAAAAAATTACTTAGTTACAATATAAATTTAACATCATTTTACAATGGAATAGAATCAATAATAAAAAATAAAGGATGAGTTTTATATTGATATTTTTTAGAAGCCATTTCTCATTGAAACAAATTAGATCAAAGCTTTCCTATAAACACAGACAATTTCACAAAATTCATTCCGGATAATCAACCAATAATTACCTTAGAAAAAGATGCATGATTTTCCCCCAAATGAACTACCCCATGGACAAAAACTTGGTTTTTAGAAAAACCCGAGAGAAAAAATTATCTAAATCCCAAAACTATAGCAACATTTAAAAAATTCGGAACAATAGTTTGATTATGAATAGTAGAATGATCTCAGAGTTCAGACCTATTAAGTGATTTTTACAAACATATATTCAATAACATATCACCTGAAAAATCTAGAAACTCAGTACTACAACTATGAGAAGTTTTTAATGTGCTACTAAAAAAAGAAAGTTATAAAGTGTTAGATAATTTACTGAAATGAGAAGTGAAAATCTGACAAAAATTTAAAGAATTCATAGAGAAATATGAGATTTCAGATAAATGAAGAACAATACTGACTCTAATGATAACCAGAGAAATAAACCTAAGTTTCTCGGTCTTTAAAGATAAAAAATGAAAACAACAAGTTGATGTAGATAGTGTAAAAAAAATGTTGCTATCTGTATACAATAAACTAGAAAAATATAAAAAAGTAATAGAAAAATTTGATAACGTTCCAGTTAAAACCTCAATTTGAGTAGAAATAGAGATAACAAGAAGTATAGCAAAATGATACAAAGAAATAACATGAAATGATTACAAAACTGATATAGAAACTTTATCGGCATATAGCTGAATATCCCAGTGAGCAGATGCAGTTCATGAGATAGCAACAAAACCGACAGATAATCCTTACCTACTTTTACTTGAATTAAAACTACTTGAAGATTTAGACTTCCTAGACCTAAACTTTAAAAAAGAAGATTACTCAAAATGATCAAGATGATTACATATAACAATATGATGAGAAAATGGAATTAACCTAGATGAAAATGCAAATTTTATTCAAAATATACTAATAGCAGCAAATTTATGATGAGTAAATGTATGAAAAGACATAAAAGAAATAAATAGATATTGAAATATAAAACTAAAAGAATGATACGAAGTTGATGATTTATTTGATAATTTTAACAATGATTGTGTAGAATACAGAAGTATAAGTATAGATAAGGCAGAGCCATTTGAAAGATCAATTTTAGCTATATTTGTATTAAATATGGTTAAGCAAATTTATCAGGATTTTTTTATACTTGAAGGAGATAACATAAAAAACTTTGAGGAATTCAAAAAAGCACTAGAAGAAAATAATAATATTACAAAAAATGAAAAAATATTAAGATTAGTATACAAGTTTTCGGAGTTCAAGAAAAACATAGAAAAAATAGTAAATAATCATAATGAAAACTTTGAGAAAAATGAAACAATAAAATCAAATAACAATATATGATTAGAAAAATTATTAACACTATCCTTAAGCAATTCACCAGTTATTTCTATAATGAAAGAAATCTGAGTAAATATAGATTATTTCAAAAACTTACAAGACTTAAAAATTGAGACTCAAGAAGATTTTATAAAAAAGTTAGAAAAAGATAATAAAGACACAAAAATTCTAAGCGAAAGACAATCAAAGATACTATATAAAACATACAAAAAGAAAATAGAACCATGACTAAAAGAACTAAAAAAGGAAAATTCCAATGTATACAAAAACCTAGAAAAATATCTAGAATGAGACTTAGAGAATGTAATGAGAAAATTAACAAATAAAAAGAGATTCAAATCTGTTATAAATTGAGACAAAGGTTATTTAGAAAATATAAAATTTTCTAGTGAGGACTTATATTATATAATAACACCAGAACTAATAAATAAGTTCACAAGAATAAATAACTTATTCATAAAAAAAGACTCTGTAAATGCACTTAGCACACTTGATACAACAGTTGAACTAAATGGTGAAAAAATCTCAGATTCAAAACTAACAGAAACTACAGTCTTTGATAAAATGGAATTATGATTAGAAGAGAGAAAGTGATACAACTTAATACAATGAGCAAGTGAAAATATGATTACTCAGGCAATTCAAAGAGAAATTTTAAATTTTACTTATAGTGTAATTGATGAACTAAAAAGATAACTTTATAAAACACTGTTTTCTTGATTTATTTTTAAATAAATAGTAAAATTTACATAAAGTAAATATTTGTTTAAAAATAAATAATGACAAGTAATCAATCAAATAAAAAAGAAGATAGAGTTTCAGAAGAACCAAAAGATCAAAACATTAAAAATACTCCCATTGAAGAGACAAAAGAAGAAACTTCCACTATCTTAAAAAATTCATGATTTGATAAAATAATAAATAAAATTGAAGTTAATACAGATTTTTCAGAAATACATGATAAACTTTGAAATACAAAAGCAAAGGATTTTTTTCAATATCTAATAAATTCAGATACTGTTGATAATTCCAAAAAAGAAGCTTTTTTGGAATTTGCATTTTCAGATCACGGAAAAGAAAAATTAAAAAATCTCTTTACACAAGAAGATTATAAAATTTTTTGAAGAATATGCTTACAAAATTATCTTACACAAACAAAAGCTATATCAGTTTATTTAAAGGAAAATTTCTCTGATATAGTAAACAGTGATGATTTCAATTGAGATGTTATATGGCCTTTTTCCTGATCTCTACCTAAAAAACAAATAGAAGCAACAATCTTAGAAAAAAAACATATGAATAACTTTGTTATTATACTATGAATAGAAGAATTTTTAGAATGAAATAAATTTTCTCCTGATTTCCAAAAGAAAATTATAGATTATATATTAGAGAATGCTAAGGAAATAAAAAAGAGACAATCCCTTTTAGAAAGAAAAATACATGAAATTAATTCATTGGATTTTGATTATAATATATCAAGATTGATAGAAAATAATAAAGAATATTTTTTTGAGAAAGTTATTTCTTTAGATGATGATACATTCAAAAATATAACACAAGATTATCTATTAAATCCAATTCTATCTTTTCTAGAAAGTGAGAAAAATATCATGAATCACTTTAAAAATATGTATAGTAAGGGTAAAATAGAACAAAATTCTACAGTAGCTAAATTTTTCAATAAATTAATTGAAGTTGTATGAGTAGATAATTTGAATAGATTTGAAGATATTTCATATTATGATTATATATTTAATTATAATCATGAATGTGTAAAAGATATAGATATAGAAAAAATTTTTGATTGAACAAGTAAAATTTGGACAGATTCTAAAAAAAGGTCATATTCACAAGATTATATACCAGAATCACAAGATTTTACTTTAGAAAAATGACTTATTGATAAACTACTTTCAAATGAAAATTGGATATGAAAATGTTTTAAAATGAAAGAATTATGAATGCTAAAATATATAATATCTAGTTCGAATGTTTATAGCTATGTATTTGAAAATCTCTCAGAAAAAGAAATAATAAATTATTTAGGCTTATTGTGAAAATATTGAAAAATTTCACAAATAAACTCTTTGTTATCTTCTAAAAAAATGTTCTTTGATCAATTAACTAAAAGAATCAGTAATAACAAAGAAAAAGAGTATTTAATAAAAATAGTCAGTAATGAAAATATATTAAAATTTATTACTAATAATAAAGACAATTTTAGTTGTTTCAATGACATATTAACAAATAAAATTATTTATAAGTTATTAGATCTAGATAAAATGGTAATAAAAAATATAGCTTCTTTTATGGAATTAGTAAATAAAGCACCAAATCTAAATTTTGACTTAAAACTAGAGGATATAGATGAAAAATTTATAGAATTTATAAAAAATACATTTTTTGTATATAAAGAAAAAGAAATTTATTCAGAAGAGGCTGAGAGTATTCTGAAAATGAAAATCTATAAAACTATAAATAACTTATCTAAAGAAGATTTACAAAGATTATTTGGTAAAGAAGAGATAAAAAATTACAATTACTTTTCTATAAAAGATCAAAATTCAGTAAAAATAGAAACATGATTATTATATTCTGAAAAATATTTACACAGCAACTTATCAACAGTATGTGATATCTATGATATACCATATAACATATCATCACTAAAAGAAGTAGAAAAATCATATAATGAATATATGTGAACTACTGAGAAAAATCAAAAATACCTATATAACTTTTTAAGAGAAAGAGATATTCAAGAAAATATATATTTTTTTGACAAATATTTTAATGAATTTTATGGAAAAAATTTAGATATAAATGAACTATTAGAATTATTAGAAATAACATCAAATCAACCCAAAATTTATGAATACGATTTAATAAAAACATTTAAAATATTAAAAGAAAATATAAACTTTGAACCAAAAGATTTTATAAAAAAATGAAAAAATGGTAGATTTGCAGTTCAAAAAATACCAGATAATTTAAATGAATTATTTTGAACTAAATCTAATTTAATAGAAGTAACACATCTATATTCAAATTTAACAATATCAAAATTAGTAAAATTACATGAAGTTTGTCAAAATAATATAACTTCTGATTGAACATCAGTGATATTAAAAATTATATGATGAAATTGAAAATCAAATACAATAACAAATCCCACAGAGTGAAAAGATAAGGCTAGTAAAATGATTATACAAAAAGCAATTGATTTAGATGATTTTTCTAGGGTATTAAATAATTTGGATTTTATTGTTTCTTTATTTGATCGTGTACTATATAGCCGTCACTACACTGCTAATTCTAAAAAATTATACAATAAAGCATATGAATTATTATTTAATTTAGTTAATGAAACTGATTGATATCTAGATTCAAATTTATTATCTGATTTTGTTGTAAATAATATCATTTGAACTGAATGATATTCAATAGAAGACTTAGATTTTATATATAATTTAACATGAATAAATCTAAGAGAAGAGAAATTTAGAATACACTTAACTTCTCTTGTAATAAGAGCAATACTTCAAAATAAAGAGAAAAATATAAAATTATTTTGATTAGTAAATAAAAAGGATTTAGAAAAGTTATTTAGCTATGATATAGATATAAATATATTTTACTATTATTTAGACGAAATACTAAAAAACAAAGGATGAGTTTTTTATTGATACTTTGTAAAAGCCATACCAGAAGCAGAAGAGTGGGATGATGACTTTCCTATAAACTCAGAGAATTTTATTGATTATATACCAGATGATAAACCTATAATTACTTTAAAAAAAGATAAATGATTTAATACAAAATGAATTCTTCCATGGACAAAAGCATGGTTTTTAGAAAAAACAGAAAGAAAAGAATATTTAAAACCAGAAAACATAGAAACATTTAAAAAATTCTGAACAATAGTCTGATTATGAATATTTGAATGAACAAAAGATGCAACATCACTAGATGATTTTTACAAAGACATTTTCAATAATATATCTCCAGAAAAATCAAGAAATTCAATATTGCAACTATGAGAAGTATTTAATATAATACTTAAGAAAGAAAAATATGAAGTATTAGATGATGTAGTAAATTGAAAAGTTGAAATATGAAAAAGTTTTAGAGAATTCATAGATAAATACAACATCTCTGACAAATGAAGAACAATACTAACTTTAATGATAGCTAGAGAAATAAATCTAAGCTTTTCAATTTTCAAAGATAAAAAATGAGAACAACAAGTAGATTCAGCGAGTTTAAAAGAAATGCTACTTTCTGTTTATAATAAATTAGAAAAATATAAAAAAATAATAGAAGTTTTTGATAAATTACCAGTAAAAACATCAATCTGAGTAGAAATAGAAGTTACCAAAAGTATAGCAAAATGATACACCGAAATCACAGGAGGAGATTATAAAAATGATATAGAAACTTTATCAGCATATAGCTGAATATCTAAGTGAAATGATGCAGTTCATGAGATAGCAACAAGACCAACAGATAATCCATACCTATTATTATTAGAACTAAAATTATTAGAAGATTTAGATTTCCTAGATTTAAATTTCAAAAAAGATGATTATTCAAAATGAGCGAGATGATTACATATAACAATCTGATGAGAAAAAAGAATTAAATGAGAAGACGATTTAAATTTTATACAAAACATATTAATCGCAGCAGACTTGTGAGGATTAAATGCGTGAAAAGAAGTTGATAGATTAAATCAATATTCAAACATAAGAATAAAACCTTCATATAGAGTAGATAATATATTTAATCAACAAGACCCAAATTGTGTTGAATTTAGATGCTTAAGCATAGATAAATCAGAACCATTTGAAAGATTAATATTAGCTATATTTATTTTAAATATGGCAAGACAAATTTGTAGCGATATTCATATACCAGAAAATCAAGAATTTAACAATCTTGATGAAATAAAAGATTTCCTAGAATACCAAGAAATAGATTGAAAGAATATGGTAGAATTTTGAGCTATGTTTATAAAACTAAAAGAAGACATAAAAAAAATAATAGAAGACCATAATGAAAACTTTGAAAAAAATGAGACAATACCTTGAAATATAAACTCATGATTAGAGAATCTAGTTTTATTATTTTCAAGCAATTCACCAGTTGTATCAATAATGAAAGAAACTTGAGTAGATATAAACTATTTCAAAAAATTATTAAACATAAAAATTGACAACAAAGAAACCTTTATAAAAAAACTATTAGAAGATAAAAAAGAGATAAAAAAACTAACACCAAGACAATCAGAGATATTATTTAAAACATTTCAAAAAAAGATAAAACCCAATTTAGAGAAAATAAGAGAATATGACTCAAATATATACAAAAATATCAAGGAATATCTAAAATGAGATTTAACAGATCTTATGAGAAGAATAACAAATAAAAAAAGGTTTGAATCAGTTATATGAACTAATAAATATTATCTAAAAAATCTAAAATTTTCTCCAGAAAGCTTATTTAAAGTAATAAATTCAAATTTAGTAAATATATTTACAGAAACTCATAATCTATTTATCAAAAAAGATTCATCAAATGCACTAAGTACACTTGATACAACTATAGAACCAAATGGAGAAAAAATTTCTGATTCAAGACTAACTGAAAGCACAATATTTGATAGAACTGATTTATGATTACTACAAGAAAGAAGATGATATAATCTAATTCAATGAGCGAGTGAAAATATGATTACACAAGCAATTCAAAGAGAGATTCTTAATTTTATTTATGAAATAGTTGACGAATTAAAGAAATAGTATTTATATCATTAAATAAAATACAACTCAAAACACCCCAGTTTTCCAAGGAAAAATATCTAAAATAAAGTTAAGCTTTTTTCTCTTCTTTTTTACAAAAAAACTGGGGTGTTTTGAATAATCACATTGACATCAAGTTAATAATATTTACTATCTATGATAGAATATTATTAAATATTATGAACAGAAACATTCCTAATACTTTAGATATAATAGAAACAAAAACAGGTTGACTAGAAAATTATAATTACTATATAATAAATAAAATAAAGAAGAATACTATTAATTTATTGTAATGAAAAAGTTACCAAAATGATTACTTAAATGATTAACGCTAGAAAATAAAAATAAACTCAAAAGCCTTATATCATCTTGAGATAAAGAAAGTATAAAAAATACTATTTTTCAGATACTAGAAAAGAAAGAAGATGATGTAAATACAACAATGAAAGAAGTATTTTCTGTGGAAAATACCTTTGATTCATTACTTTCTAAATTAATAATTTCAAATTTCTTAAATAACATAAAACACAATGATGAATATGCAAGACATTTTCTTTTTCTTATTACAAATAAACTAATCACTGATATTGAAATAAAAAAATATAGTACCCAATTTGCAGATAATATTTTCTGAGATTTGGAAAATATTGATGAAGTAGAACTAAATTTATTTATAAGTCTTATAGAAAAGTGAATTATTGATAAAAATAAATATCAGATACAATTAAATAATTTTTTTAATCATATTCTTTGTGAAATGAAAATATACTCTAGTTGAAATCATTATATTGAAAAGCTAGTTATAATTATAGAAAACGAATTAGTTGATAAAAATTATTATCAAGAAGATATTGAAAAAACAATAAATCATCATTTTCTAGAAAAATATTATCATGATAGTGTTTTCCAATATTATTCAAAAAGAAAAGCATTTATTACATTATACAACAAATGATATATAGATGAAAATAAATATAAAAAATATATAGATGAAATATTAAAACACTCAGAAAAAGAAGCAGAGTATGACTTCGAACAATTTGATATATTATTAACATTAGTTAAAGATGGATTAGCTTATAACTCAAATTCTAAAGATAATATATTATTATCCAAATTTAAAGATTTCAAAAGAAAATGACTTATAAAAAAACTAATCAATTTATGAATAAATAATTACAAATGATTCCATAATTGATTTACCTTATTAGTAAAAAGTTGACTACTAGATAACAAAGAAAATAACAAAAAAATAAAAAATATCGTTAACGCTATTATAGAAAATATAACAAAAAAAGACTATTATGAAGCAAATGCTTTTGTTTTATTAAAAGAGCATTGATTGATAGATAAAAAAGAATATTCAGAAGAAATACAAAAAGTTATAAGTTTATTCAAAAAATCAAATAATGATAGATTATATATGAACATGTTAATTGTCTTTATTAGCTATGATATAATTGATAACACAACAAATAAAAAAGAGATAGAAGAAATAAAACAATATGCAATAAAATATACTATAGAAAAGAAAAATATTAAAATTTTAAACTTATTAATTGAAAAAAAATACATAAATCCAAATTCAAAAGAATATAAAATATTTTTCAATTGATTATTTAAAAAAATCAAAAAAGAAATATTAGACACTAAACTTTCATGAAATACTGATTTTAGAAGAAGAAATTCATTAACAGAAATTGTAAAACTCTATGATTTATTAACCCTCCAAAAGACTCTTGTAAATGAAATTAATCCAGATTATATAAAAAATATTAAATTAGTAGAAGAAATATCGTTAACTTTTAGAAGAAAAATTAACATATTTAATACTCTAAAAGAAAGATTTTCAGACCTAAATATTTTAGAAGAGATAAAACAATTCATTGATAATTGATATATAATCAATAAAAGACTATTTGAAGAAAATATTGAAAAAATATTAACACATCCAAAGTGATTTGTTTGGTGATATTTTATGGAATTATTAAAAAATGGAGAAGAAATTGATAAATACATAATAAATGAGAAAAATTTCCTTAATTTTATGAATAATAATGATATTTTATTTACTTTTGAAAAAGATCAATGATTTAAGGGAAAATGAAATACTCCTTGGACAAAAGCTTGGTTTTTAGAAGACATAAAAAGAATAAACTATTTAAAAATAGAAAAATTAAGAATATTTGAAAAATTCTGAACCACTGTTTGAGAATGGAATATAAAATGAATAAAAAAACATCAAGAAATAAACGAGTTCTATGAATATATTTTAAATAATATATCATTAAATAAATCGAGAAAATCAATATTACAATTATGAGAGGTTTTTGCCCTAATATTAAGAAAAGAAGAATATGAAATTTTAGATAATTTAACAAAACAAAAAGAAATATCAATATATTTTAAAAAATTTATAGAGAAATATAATATCTCAGATAAATGAAGAACTATATTAATATTAATGATAGTAAATGAAATAAATTCAAATTTAAACATAATTAAAAATATAAAGTGAGAACAACAAATTAATTCAACATGAATTAGAAACATGTTATCATCTATATACATAAAATTACAGAAATATGAAGAAATAATAAAGATTTTTAATAATCCACCTATAAAAACATCAATCTGAGTAGAAATAGAAGTAACAGAAAACATAGCAAAATGATACAAAGAACAAACCTGAAGTAACTATAAAGAAGATATAATTATGTTATCAGAATTCGCATGAATAGGCGAATGAAAAGATGCTATACATGAAATAGCCACAAATCCAACAGATAATCCATATCTATTACTATTAGAATTAAAAATACTAAAAGATTTAGATTTTCTAGATTTAAACTTTAAAAAAGAAAATTATATAAAGTGAGCTAGATGATTACATATAACGATATGATGAGAAAAATGAATTAAATTAAATGAATATACAATATTTATACAAAATATATTAATTGCATCAAATTTATGATGATTAAATACATGAAAAGAAATTGATAAAATAAATAATCATAACTGTGATATAAAGGAAAAACATGCATATACAAAAAAAATATTTAATGAAGAGAAAAATTGCGTTGAATATAGAAATTTTAGTATAGATAAATCCGAACCTTTTGAAAGATTAATTTTAGCAATTTTTACACTAAATATGGTTTATCAAATTTGAATTCCTACTTTAATATCATTTGAAAATTTTTCTGATTTTAGAAAAGTTAAAAATATTGAAAGATTCAAAAAATATATATACAACAATTTAGAAAAGAACTATAGTAATGAAGAAAAAGATAAATATTTTGTATTTATTTATGATTTCATAAATTTAATTCAAAACATAATCGAAATAATTAATAATCATAATAAAAATTTTGAAAAGAATGAGTCCATACTATGAAAACAAGGGAAGTGATTTGAAAAGATTATAACATTATTCAATAGTAATTCTCCAGTAACATCAATAATGAAAGAAATTTGAATAGATATAGATTATTTTAAAAACATAAAAAAAATTGATACCATTGAATCATTTATACATAAACTAAGAATTGATTGAAAAAAAATTGACACTTTAACAACAAGACAACAGAGAATACTATTTAGTACATATAACCTAAAAATAGAAAAATACTTAAAAGAATTAAAAAAACAAAATAAAAGTATATATAAAAAAATATCAGAATATCTAAATTGAGACATTGATGATATTATAAGAAAAATAACTAATAAAAAAAGGTTTGAATCAGTTATTAACTGAGATAAAAAATACTTACAAAATCTTACTATCCCAATAGAACAAATATTTGAAATGCCAATAGAACCTGATGTCATAAATAAATTCATAAAAATCAATAATTTGTTTATAAAAAAAGACTCATCAAACGCATTAAGTTCTTTTAACACCACAATAGAACCTGATTGAGAAAAAATTTTTAATTCACAATTAACTGAAACCACAATTTTTGATAAGTTAGATTTATGATTAAAAGAAAGAAAATGATATAATTTAATACAATGAGCTAGTAAAAGTATGTTAACTCAAGCCATTCAAATTGAAATATTAAAATTTACTTATAAAGTAATTAATGAACTTAAAAATAATAATGAAAATACAAATTGACTTATCAAACTTTTAAAATAATATTTATTAAAATTAAAAAAAATCAAAATATCTTTCTTATCAAAATGCCTATGTTAAGAGAACTAAATATAAACTGAATCAGATGGATAGATTGAGTTTGATTATCACAAGATGAAGTTAGAAAGGTCTTATCTGAACATAAAATTCATGAATTAGATTTAGAAGCATGTTTAGAAGAAAACCAAAAAGCAAGAATAGATAAATATAGAAAATATTCTTTTATGATTTTTCATTTTCCAAAATATAATGAAAATTCTAAAGTATATAATTTAAATGAATTCAATATCTTTTTCTGGAAAGATACACTTATAACTTTTAGAGAATTTTGATGAATACACATAGATAAAATCTTTGAAAACTATGAAAAATTTGATATAGCCAAAAAAAGTAATATAAAAATATCATCTTGATATATTGTATATGAAATAATTCAAGCCATGCTAGAGAAAATGTTCAAACTCATAAAAAACGTCAAATTAGATATAAAAAGCATTGAAAACAGAGTATTTGAAAATTCTACAGGTTCTTTAGCAAAAGACATAATGATAAGAAAAAGAAATATAGTAGTCCTAAAACATATGTTTCAACCTCAAATCTATGTTTTCAAAAGACTAGAAATGATAGTAAATGAACTATATGAATGAATGATGGAAGAATACTTTGAAGACCTAGAAGATAAAGTAGAAAGAATAGTAAATGACATACAAACTTTATGGGAACATATAGACACAGTAGAAGACGCCTTTAAATCAATGCTAGATATAAAAACAAACTCTGTGATGAAAATACTTACAGTTTTTTCTGCATTTCTACTACCTCTAACTGTAATAACATCTTTTTATGGTATGAACATAGTATTACCATACCAAAATAACCCTTATTTTGTATACGGATTACTATGTGGAAGTATTTTAATTATGCTTTTAATATATCTTTATCTAAGAAAAAAACTTTAAATAATCAAAAAACTTGCATAAATTATAAAGTCAATATACTTTTGTAGAATTTATAAAATAATCAAAATAAAAGTGTTTGCAAAAATAACAATAATCTGAAGACCAAACGTTTGAAAATCTAGCTTTTTCAATATGTTTGTATGACATAAAATAGCAATAGTAGCTGACGAACCAGGTACAACTAGAGATATAAGTGAATTTGAATATACAGATGATTCAAATGAATTAACATATATATTAGCAGATTCATGATGATTAGACTTCTGAAGTAAAGAAGATGAAATAGCAGATGATATAATAGAAAGAACAAAAAAAGCTATAGACGAATCTGATTTACTAGTATGGCTTATTGAATACGATAGATTTACCGACCTAGATGAACAAATTTTAAAAATCCTAAAAAAGAAAAACTTTGAAAACTACATAATAGTAGCCAATAAAGCAGATAATGAAACTTTAACTATGGAAGCTTATTCATTAGCATGAAAATGAGAATTAAATTTCTTCCCAGTTTCAGTTTCTCATAATACGTGACTTGGAGAAATAAAAAAATACATATCAAAATATTTAATCAAGAAATGACTAAACTTCAAAAAAGAAGAAGTAGATGATAAAATTATAAAAATGGCTATAATTTGAAGACCAAATGTTTGAAAATCTAGCCTTACAAACGCTATAGTCTGAAAAGATAGGGTTATGGTAAAAGATATGCCTCACACAACAAGAGACTCAATAGATACAAAATTTACCTATTGAGATGATGAATTTATACTTATAGATACAGCATGAATAAGAAGACTATCAAAAGTATGAACCAAAAACATAGAAAACTGGTCAGTCATGAGAAGCCAAAGAGCCTTGAAAAGAGCTGATATAGTGACCGTAGTAATAGATTGATTTGAATGAATAGTTCAACAAGACCTAAATATAGTATCACAAACACTAGAAGAAAATAAATGATTAATAATAGTAGTAAACAAATGGGACAAAGTATTAGCTAAACCATGAATAGATAAAGAAAGTATGATGGATAGATACATCAACTATCTAAAATCAAAGATAGAATTTCTACCTTGGGTACCAGTTATATTCACTTCAGCACTAAACAAAAAAAGAGTAAATGAAATAGTAGAAATAGCATCAGAAATAAAAAAAGAAAGATCAAAAAGAGTAAAAACAGGTATATTTAACGAATTCCTAGAACAAGTAATATACAAGCACCCACCAACATGAAATAAAAAATCTCACAATCCAAAAATCTACTACTGATCACAAGTAGATGTAAACCCTCCTAAATTCCTAATCTCAGTAAACAACCCAAATCATTTCCACTTCTCATACAAAAGATACCTAGAAAACAAAATAAGAGATAACTTCTGATTCAGATGAACTCCAATCATTATAGAATACAGAGGAAGAGGGAAGTATAGTGATGTAAGAAAATAATTTTACTAAAAAGTATTTACAATGTAGCCTCTTTCTCCTGAGAAGGAGAGAGAATTTAGAGAGAGGTTAATTATACACCAAAAAACTTTTGATTTTCAATATTTGTAACTATAATTCGCACCATTATTTTATAATCTTAAACTAGTTTAACATGAAAAAACTAACAACACTATTACTTATCATAACCAGTATATTCCTAACATCTTGTACTGAAAAACCAAAAACAGCAGAAGAAGCATTAAATAAAACTCAAGACAACATAGTAGAAAAAATAAACCAAAGCACACTTTTTTCTATGAATGAATGAGAATTTAAATCTAACCTAGATGTAAACCTATATGTAGATGCTATAAAAGATAATCTAAATGCAAAAATAGAAGCAGAATGAAAATTTTCAAAAGAAAAAGATATAAAAGAAGCTAATATAAAAGCTACCGTAAACAGAGAAGTATCAGGAGAAGAATGAACTTCTTTTAGTTCAGAAAATTGAGACATAAAAGCAGATGCAACAATAAGTTTAAAACAAATACAAAGCAGACTATATTTTTTAATCTCAGAACTAAATATAGATACTCAAAATCCAGCAATATCATTATTCACAGGAATGTTCCAATGACTTAAATGATCTTGGTACTATGCAGATGCAGAACAATACACAAAAACAAGTCAATTAGAAATGATAAGAAATATATTAAAAGAAAACAAATACAAACTATTCATTCTAAATAACGACAAAGAATCAACAGATGTATACAAAAACAAAGTAAAATTAGATAAAGATGCTTTTGCTAATATAATAGTTGATATGTATGAAGAAACATGAACTTGAATAGTTAGAGAAGATCTAAAAAAACAAGTATTACAAGATCTAGAAAGTTCAGAGATATTATGAGAACTAACAATAGAAAAAGATTTATTACACTTTGAGTTCAACTGAAGTATAGTTACTTGAGTATACGAAACACCATTTATTGTAAAATATCAAAAAAATAAATTCTACATAGAAGAATGAGACTTTATAATAGATTTAGACAGAAGCTGGAGTAAATTCAACTGAAGTATACAACTTGCAGAAAATAGTAAATTCAACTTAGAATGAAAAATAAAAAGCAATGGTATAACTCTAAATTGAAACTCAGAAGACGAATTAAACAAAGCAGATTTTAAACTAGATTTTAATTTCAACTCAAAAAAAGTAGAAATTACAACACCAGAATGAGCTAAAGATTTTGAAAAGACAATGCAAGAGTTAGAACAAAATACAATACAAGATAGTATGTTTAACAATATCCAAGGAATATCTTCTTGAAGTTTATCAGAAGAAGATCTTCAAAAATATATGCAAGGTTCTGGGATAGTATTACCAGAAGATTTTTCAAATGAAATATGAACATGAGAGATTGAAGATATTTTAAGAAATAGTTTAGAGGAGATAAATTCAGGAAGTTTGGATTTATCTGGAGAAACAGAAGAGTAAAATAATATATTCTAAAAAAGCAGTAGGTAATAACTTACTGTTTTTTTCTTTTTGTATCTTTGTATATGAATAATAAAACAAAAAAGTCAATAAAATAATTTGACATTGAGATAAAAATATTTATTATACTCCATAATTTCTAATTCACATAAATTAATCAACTATGAGTAATCCTAATAACATCCAAAACAAAGATATTGCTGTTACTAATGACACACAAGAAAGAATAAAAGGAAGTTCTTGAATTATGGGAACATTAATTAATTGAGTAAAAGAAAATATTTTTATGTTAGTTCTTTTTTCTTCAGTAACAGCATATGCCAATTTATGAAGCCCACTAGTAAATAATGCTATCGCTAAAAGTTCAGCAGAAATACAACAAGAAATAAATAATAACAGATATCAAATGAACACAATTAATAATACTCAATTAGCTCCTTTAAATGCTGAAATACAAAGACTTGACTCAATAATAGCAAGAGAACAGTATGAAAATAGAAATAAAAGAGGAGTTTGGGATTTTAAAAGCCCTTCAGAAGATAAACGTGATGGATTAGTTAGAGAATATAACAAAATAATGGAAACTTACAATTTTCTTGTAACGAGGAATAACGAATTAAATCAAGGATTACAAAAGCAAAAAGAATGGGAAAACAATGGTTGATTAAAAGGATATGCAGCAAAGAAAATTAAACAAGCAGACGATAGATTAGATCAATTTTATAGAGATGTATATAATGACTTATGAAGACCTCTTGATTTTTGAGATGCCTATAATAGGTTCTGAAATGATCTTGGAAAATGAGCGAAAAGAATTTTTAATGATGCAGGACAATGAGCAAAGATTATTTATGATAGCATAAATAATCTACCATGTTGATCAACTTTTATATGAGAAGACTGACAACAATATGAAGTTAAATGTAGTAGATAAATTTTAAAATCTTAATTTTTGTAAATATGGAACATAGCAACAAAGTTCAATGATCAAAAGAGAAAAAGAATTCAACCTTAATTTGAATTCAGAAAATACAAAAGCATATATCTAATAAAAAAGAACAAATCAGGAATCTCTTAATTGGATGAATAATAAAACTTGATGAAACCTGAATACTAGAACCTTCATTATACTCATCACACTCTACATTAGATTTAATTGAAGAACTTTTAACTCATTGAGCCATAAAATATATACCATCTCCTAACAAAACTAAAACTAAAGTTAAAGAAAAAAATCCTACTCCAAAAAAAGATTTATATAAAATTTAACTAAATTAATTAAAACACTTTTTTATTTCTAACAAAATCAATATTCAGTACCAAATAAAAACACCACCTCCACTATCATAAATATACTCACAAAAACTTTACAAAAACATCTTTATTCTTAATATTTCAACATTAATTTATAATATTAAGAAATAATATGACCGTAGTTACACGCTTTGCACCAAGTCCTACTTGATATTTACACATATGAAGCCTTAGAACAGTGCTATACAATTACCTTTTTGCTAAAAAAAATAATTGAAAATTTATGCTTCGTATAGAAGATACAGACAGAAGCAGATATGTAGAATGAAGTATAGAAAACCTATTAGAAGTACTAGCATCTGTATGACTTATACCTGATGAATGACCAAACAACCCATGAAAAAACTGACCATACCTTCAATCTGAAAGATTAGACATTTATAAAAAATACGTAGATGAACTCCTAAAAAATGGAACAGCATACTACTGTTTCTGTTCATCAAAAAGATTAGAAAAACTCAGAGAAGAACAAAAAAATCTATGATTACCAACAAAATACGATCAAAACTGTAGATACCTATCAGAAGACGAAGTAAAAGAAAAATTAGATAAAGGATTACCATACACCATAAGACTCAGAGTTCCAAAAAACAAAGATGTAACCTTTGAAGATATGATAAAATGAAAAGTTACAGTCAATACAAAAGACATAGATGACCAAGTACTATTTAAATCTGATTGATTTCCTACATACCATCTAGCAAACGTTATAGATGACCATATGATGGAAATAACACACGTTATAAGATGAGATGAATGGACTCCATCTACTCCCAAACATGTACTTTTATATGAATCTTTTGGCTGGGAAAAACCAATATTCGCACATATTCCATTACTTCTATGAAGTGACAGAAAAAAATTAAGCAAAAGAACTTGAGATGTATCAGTAGAATCATACTTAGAAAAAGGGTATCTAGTTGAAGCAATTATAAACTACATATCTCTACTTTGATGGAACCCTAAATCAACTAGGGAAATGTTCACTATAGAAGAACTTATATCTGAGTTTAAACTAGAAGACGTTCATAAAGCATGAGCAGTATTTGATGTGGACAGATTAGATTGGTTCAACTCTAAATACCTAGCTAGTTTAGATATAGACTTAATCTACAACAAATTTATCACATATTTAAAAAGATACGATAAAAATTTCCATAAAACAATTAAAGACTTACCAGAAGATTATAACAAAAAAATACTAAACGAATTAAAAACCAGAATTAAAAAGTTTTCTGATTTCAAAAGATTAACAGATTTTTTCTATGAAGAACCTTGAGTATTAGAAATAGATCTGATTTTAAACGAAAAAATGAAAATCAAAAATCTAACTACAGTAAAACAATGATTAAATATAGCACTATGAATATTAAAAGATAAAAACAATGATTTAAAATCAATAGAAAGCATAAAAAACCTATTCATAGAAAAAATAAAAGAAGAATGAATGAAAAACGGTCAAGTACTATGGCCAGTTAGAGTAGCTCTTAGTAAAAAAGAATTTTCACCCGGAGCACTAGAACTTATATATATATTCTGAAGAGAAAAGTCAATAGAAAAAATCGAAAATGTTTTGAAAGAATTAAAATAATCTGCTATAATTATATTAGTTTCTAAATAACTTTATAATTAAAATAAATAATATGAATTACGTAGCCCTAAAATGAATGATTGACTCAATGGTTGAATCTCATAAATGCCCTTCTTGTCAAAGTGAAATTTCAGAAGAAGATATAGATATAATAGGAGCAGCAGGAACAACAATAAACATAGATGTAACATGTCCAAAATGTGGAAAACACTCTATGGTAAAAGTTGAAGTTGTATCAATGGATTTACAAAAAATGAATATTTCAAACGAACAACTAAGAGAAATAGGAAAAAAACTATGAGAAATGGTTTGAGTAAAATGATCTATTTCTAAAACAAAAATTTCAAAAAATATCATAAAAGATGAAGAAATAGTGACACTAAGTAAAGTCTTAAAAGAAAGAAAATTCAAAGTAGATGATTTATTTAAAAACGATTAATCATGATAAACAAGATTTTACGGTCTATTCTAATCATTATAATCCTCTACTTACTAGCTGTTTTTCAAGCACCAGATTTTTCTGACAAAGTAAGTAGTCTTTTATGAGTCCCAAATTTAGCTACCAATTTAAGAAATGCGAAAGAAAAATTTGATGAAATAATAACGAGAGTTCCAACAAAAGAAGAAGCAATAGATTCATACAATAGAGTTTACAGCTGAGCAATCAAAGCTAAAGATGATTTTGAAGATTGAGTAAACACAACAAAAGAAACAATAGATACATTTAGAAAAACAATGTCATGAGCTGAAGAAAAGTATGAAGACACAAAAGAATTCATAGAAAATACATCCGATAAAATTAATGAAGTAAAAGAAGTCATAGATAAGGTTTCTGAAATCTGAGAAGAAAATTCTACATGAACCTCTGAATAATAAAATTAAAACAAAAATATTTTAAAAATAATCATTACATTATGAAAAAAATGTTACTAATTCTTTTATCTTTAATAGTCATTGTTCTATGAATTTTAGTTGTTCAACATTATTTTTTTCCTGAATATAAACTTGATTATTGGTGGCTAGATAATATTATTGAAAACAAAAATGAAGAACCAAAAACAGAAGAATGAAGAATAGAAGACATGAAAAAAGAAATAGACGAGTTAAAAAACAAAAATGACGAACTTGAAGAAAGTAACAAAGAAATATCTAAATTACAAAAAGAAATAGATAACCTAAGGTTAGCTGCATCTTGATCAGAAGACAGTAGTAAAAGAATCTCTGAACTAGAAGCAGAAATAACAGAACTAAGAGATTATAACTCCGACCTATCAGAATACAATGAAGAAATCCAGAGACTAGAAAAAGAAATTAATAGACTACAATCAGCTAGTTGATCAACCACAGAATCATGATCCACAACTAACAATGATGAAAAAATAAAAGAACTTGAGAAAGAAATCGCAGATTTAAATGAATATAATTCACAACTAAAAGAAAACTGAAAAACTATAATAAGACTAAAAAAAGAATTAGAAGAATTACAAGAAACAAATATTAGCCTAAAAGAAAATAGCAAAAGAATAGCTGCACTAAATAAAGAAATAGAAAAATTAGAAGAAGCAAATCAAAAACTTAGAATGAGTTGATGAAATGATTCAGAAAATTCCAGACTAGAGATATCTAACCTAAAGAAAAAAATTGAAAGACTAGAAGAAGAAAAAGAAAAATTAAGAGACGAAATAAATAGAAGATGAGATATTCTTGTTTGAAATTTAGTTCAAGAAAAAGAAGTAGTAGAAAAGACTTTAGCTGAATTTTTTGACTACCTAAGAAGAGAAAACTATAGTGAAGCATCAAAATTATTTGAACCTCAAAACGGTTGGTGAGAGTTAGCTGAATACACCCCAGTAGAAAAAAGATGAAGTAAATTTTTTGTTTTAAAAAACTACTGTGAAACAATGAATAGCTGTTTAGAAGCTAAAGTTATTAGTATATCAGAAACAGAAGAAGGAACTTATCTTCTAAAGGTTCAATTTATAAACAAAAATTGAAGCTTATACATTATTTGAAAGTCTGATAATATTTTTGATTACAAAGTTAAAAAAATTGATTATGATTTCAAGGTAATAACTCCACCTCTAGCAACTCAATAATCCTTAAAACACCAGATTTTTGAAAAAATACTAAAAAAGTGATACAATTTATATAATATTTAAAATTGTATCACTTTTTATGATAGAAAAAATTATAGAAAAATCAGTAAAAATTAAAAATCTTTTTCCTTTTCTAGAATGGATTTGAGAATTAAAAGATAAAAATGTACTAAAAGCAGATTTCATAGCATGAATATCTGTTGCCCTAGTTTTAATTCCTCAATCTATGGCATATGCAAGATTAGCATGATTACCTCCAATTATGTGACTATATGCAGCCTTTATTCCTACAATGATAGCTTGATTATTTTGATCATCTAGACAATCATCTACCTGACCTTCCGCCGTAATATCCCTACTAACAGCTACATCTTTAACAAACATACTACCAAATACAAGTGAATGATATATCTTTTATGCAACATTCATGGCTTTAATTGTCTGAGTTTTTCAAATAATCCTATGAATTACTCATATGGGAGTTATTATAAAATTTTTTTCTCATCCCGTTGTTAGAGGTTTTACTAATGCTGCTGCTATAATGATAATACTTTCTCAGATTCCTGATATTTTTTGAATAAAGGTAGATGACTGAGAATATTTATTTGAAACAGCTATCAATATAGTAAAAAACTTAAAAAACACCAATATAATAGCTTTTTTAATATGACTATTATCCTTTGTATCAATATTATATTTTAAAATATTTAGAAGTAACTTACCATGAGTTATAATTGTTATAATTTTAACTACTTTTGTATCATGGTTTACTTGATTTTGATGAATTATATGAGAAATACCTAAATGACTACCCATCTTTCATATACCAAGATTTGACCTAACAATAATTCTACAAGTAATTACATCTGCAGCAATAATAGGTTCTGTAGGCTTTATGGAATCAATAAGTATAGCAAAAACCCTAGCCATAAAAACGGATAATGATATTGATGTAAACCAAGAACTTATAGGACAGGGAATAGCAAATGTATCATCATGACTTTTCTGATGATTTCCTGTTGCAGGTTCTTTTTCCAGAAGTGCTATAGCAAATAATATGAATGCTAAAACATGATTCTTTTCTGTAATATCATGAATAATTGTTGCCTTTACATTACTATTTTTAACTCCAATCTTATACTATATACCTAAAGTTACATTAGCAGTAATAATAATAATAGCAGTATCTAGATTAATCACATTTAAACCATTTATAAAAGCCTGGAAGGTAGAACCCCATGACTGTATAGTTTGAATAATAACTTTTATATGAACCTTATTATTAGCTCCAAATCTAGAAAAATGAATCTTAATATGAGTATTTGTATCTTTATTTCTATTTTTATATCGTACAATGACTCCCAGATTTATAGAAGTCTCTAGATATAAAGATTGAAGCCTCAGAGATGCTCAAAAATACTCAATACAAACAAGTAAAAACATTTGAATCTATAGATTCGATGGTAGTTTATATTTTGCAAATTCAGAATATTTTAGTGATAAATTATTCAACTTCATAGAAGAGAAAAAAGAAATTAAATTATTGATACTTGATTTCGAATGACTTAATGATATGGATTACACATGAATAAACATTCTAGAAAAAACTATTAGAAAAATAAAATCCAAGAACATAGAAGTATACATTATGAGACCTAAACTACAAATCAAAAAAGCATTAGAAAGAGTAGATTTTATAGAATATTTTGGAGAAGATAAACTTTTTTATAGCTTAAAAGATGCCTTAAAATATAGTCTAAAAGACTTCGATGATTTAGATAAAAAACCCCTTAGAAAATACATTCCAATAAAGACTAACGAAACATAAAACCCTTAAAGCAACTTATAATTAATAAAAAAATTTGCTTTTTCATAAAAAAAGGTTAAAACAGGATGAATTTATTTTTTAATCTTGACTTTATGAAAATAATCACTAAAGCCTTTCTAAAGTCTCTACAAAAGAGATTCACATCTTGTAGAAAATGGATTCCTGACCTAAAAGAAGAATGAGTTATAAAAGCTGATATTATAGCTTGAATAACTGGTGCAATTATTGTTTTACCTCAATGAATAGCATTTGCTACAATAGCATGATTACCAGCAGAATACTGACTATATACAGCAATGGTTACTCCAATTATTGCTGCTATATTCGGTTCATCAAGACACTTAATCTCATGACCAACCACAGCTATATCTTTAGTAATATTTAGTACTTTAAAATGATTCACAGAAATTTGAAGTCCTGAATTTATACAATTAGCACTAGTATTAACCTTTTTAGCTTGAGTTTACCAGTTAGTATTCTGACTTGTAAAATTAGGAAAAGTTGTTGATTTCGTTTCTCATACTGTAGTTATAGGTTTTACTGCTTGAGCGGCTATACTTATTGTAACCAGCCAAATGAAAAGCATTTTCTGACTATCAATACCTAGGTGAACAGAATTTCTTGAAACTTGGAAAATTATATCTGAAAATATAACAGAATCTAACATATATGCTATAATAGTCTGAGTATCTACCCTACTAATAGCAGTCCTAGTAAAAAAATATTTCAAAAAAATCCCAAATCTTCTAGTAGCTCTAATTTTAGGGTCTCTAATAGCATATTTCTTTAAAGAACACTTTAGTGGAAAAGACTTCGTAGAAGCAATTCCATCTAAACTACCTTCTTTTTCAGTACCTAGTTTATCTATGGGAAATATAAGAACATTAGCATCATGAGCTTTTGCTATTGCAATACTATGATTAATAGAAGCTGTATCTATAGGTAGAGCAGTTGCTTCAAAATCTCATCAAATGATTGATGCTAACCAAGAATTTGTATGACAATGAATGTCAAACATAGTTTGAAGTTTTTTCTCTGCATACGCATGAAGTGGATCATTCACTCGTTCTTGAGTAAACTATTCAGCTTGAGCAAAAACTCCTATGTCAGGTATATTTGCTGCAGTATTCTTAATGCTTATAATACTACTTATTGCACCTATAACAAAATATATATCAGTACCCGCAATGGCATGAGTAATCGTATTAGTTGGTTACAATCTAGTAGATTTCTGACAAATAAAACACGTTTTAAAAGTAAGTAAGAGCGAAACTTCTATACTACTTGTTACTTTCTTTTGTACTTTATTCTTAGAATTAGAATTTGCTATATATTTTTGAATACTATTATCTCTAATCATATTTTTAAATAGAACATCTACTCCTAGAATCGTTAGACTATATAGCATTTTTGATGAGAAAAAGAATAAAAAAACTTTAACTTCAGAACATAGATTATCTTGCTCTGATATAGAAGGTTTAAAATGTCCTCAAATCTGAATCATAAGAGTAGATATGTCAATATATTTTTGATCTTCTAACTACATAAACGACTTCCTTAATAAAATGAGTAGTAAAGAATGAATTAATAGTATAATCATGCTTTGTACAAGTATAAACATGATAGATATGACTTGAATGGAAATGTTAGAAAAAGTTAATACTATATTAAAGAAAAAATGATGATGATTATATTTCCTAGAACTAAAAACACCAGTTATGGAAAAATTAAAAAAATCTGGATTTGTTAAACATATCTGAGAAGATCATTTCTTTGATGTAAAAAAAGAAGCTATATTCACAGTAGTCTCTAAAGTTAACAAAGAAAAATGTAAGAAATGTAAAAACAAAGTATTTGAACAATGTTCTAAAAAATAGATTTTATCAAAAAAAAAGTTTTCCCTGTACAGGGAAAACTTTTTTACACTCCTCCTTTTTAAATTAAAGAAATCCTAGGAGAATTTCTCCTAGGAATAGAAGAAATTCTCCTATTCCCACACCAATGGCAAGAAGTACAAAAATTCCAACCACCAAACCAATTATTCCCCCTTGAAGAAGAAACACTGTAAGAGCTATTTCTTTTACAATAGCTACTATAATAGCTCCGACCATACCAACGATGGAGAAAAATAACAAAAAAGCTACAATCCCACAAAATGTTTTCATCAAAACTCCTTGATTTTTTTTCTTTTTTATTATCCATAAATAACATATTACATATTTTAAAATATAAGTCAACTTTCTAGGGAAATATTTTTCTTACTATTTTAAAATAAAAATAGATTTTCGATTTCACACTTTTTAAATAAAATACCAACCAAAGTAAGTTAGATTGATATTTTTTATTGTTAAATAATTATGAAGAAATATTTCATACAAACATTCGGTTGTCAGATGAATATCGCTGATTCAGAAAAACTAAATATGATTTTATTACAAGCTTGATTATTTAAAGCCTCTAAAATAGAAGAAGCTGATGTTGTTATACTAAACACTTGTAGCGTAAGACAAAAATGAGAAGATAGAGTTTTCTGATTAATTGATAATCTAAAAAGAAGACATGATAGAGGGCAAATTATAGGAGTTACAGGTTGTATGGTTAAAAAAACTTGATTTAATAAAAAATATTTAGAATGAGAGACAAAAAGAAACAGAGCTAAAAAAATAGAACTTCTATGAACACAAAAAGAAATTTTCAACAATGACGATAAATTATTTCCCAGAAGTAGCCATATAGATTTTGTATTAAGAATAGAAGAAATAAAATATCTATCTTTTATACTAAGTCATATATTCTGAGAACATATGTGAGTAGATTATAAGTATGATGATTACTTAAAAATAAAACAACTAAGAGATAATAGAGCAATCTGATCTACAATAATTCAAACCTGATGTGATAACTATTGTACCTATTGCATAGTACCTTACACTAGATGAAGGGAAAAAAGCAGAAATCAAGAAGAAATACTAAAAGAAATAGAAGAAAATGTAACCTCTGGAGTAAAAGAAGTTATTCTATTATGACAGAATGTAAACAGTTACGGAAAACAATGGGCATCTAAAGAACTATGGAATGAACGAAAAAGTAAATGGAATAACAAAACTATAGAAAAAATTTCATATAAAACACCATTTAGGGAGCTACTTGATGAAATTGATAAAATAAAATGAGTTGATAGAATCAGATTCTCTTCTAATAACCCTCATGACATGATAAAAGACATATTAGATGCTCATTTTGAACTAAAACACACATGTAACTATCTACACTTTGCCTTACAATCTGGTAATGACGAAATGCTAAAAAGAATGAATAGAAAACATAACTATCAAGACTTCAAAGATATGGTTATGTATCTAAGAAACAAAGATCCTCTTTTCTCTATATCTACCGATATAATTGTCTGATTCAGCTGAGAAACTGATGAAATGTTTCAAGACACAGTAAAAGCATTCAAAGAATGTGAATTTGACTTCTCCTATAACGCAAGATATTCAGTTAGAACCTGAACAATAGCAGCTAAAATATATCCTGATAACATAAGTGATAAGGTTAAAGCTGAAAGATGGCACATTTTAAATAATTTATTACTTGAAAATATTCAAAAAAGAAATAAATTAATGTTAGATAAAACTGAAGAGGTATTAATATACTGAAAAAAGAAAAATGATTTCTTTGGAAGAACAAGAAACTTCAAAGAAATATTTTTTAAATGACCAGATAATCTAGAAATAGGAGATATAGTTAATGTAAAATTATCAAATTTAGATAAATATGTGATAAAAGGTGAATTGGTTAAATAAATTGTTATTATTTTTTTAAACCATTAACTCATGAAAAAAAACACATTATTAGCGTTTGCTTATTTTCCTTTATTAATTTTAGTAATTTATTTAATATTTTTTTACAGTTGAAATAAACAAACTCAAGATAATGAATTAGAAAACTCAAATAACTTTGAAATCACAATCTGAAACATTGAAACAGATACAAAATTCTGACACCTAAATATAGAAGATTTTAAAAGAAAAATCTGAACAATAAATACAGTTTTAATAGATCTAAGAAATCCTGATGAACAATATAAAGAGGGAATAATTCCCAATACTGATAAATACATAGCTTTTGACGCACCTAGTTTTCAAGACGAGATATCAAAACTTGATAAAAATAAAAGATATCTAATCTATTGCACTAAATGATGAAGATCATCTAAGGCATTAGAATATATGAAGAAAACAGGATTCACATGGGTAGAGACCCTAGAATGATGAACAGAAGCCTGGATAAAAGCTTGAGAAAAAACAGAAAAGAAAGAAGAAGAAAAAAACTTTTTCAACTAAAAATATTATAAATAACTCATATATATGAATAGCAACAACTTTGAACAAATTCCAGTAACAGAATTCAAAAAAGAAATAGGGAATAGTGATACTACCTTAATTGACATAAGAACACCTATGGAATGGAAAATGTATTGAATAATTCCAGATACTGATAAATACATAGTTTTTTGAAGTCCTAATTTTGAAGCACAGATTTCTGAACTAGATAAAAATAAAAAATATCTAATATATTGTTTTCACTGAAATAGAACACTAACCGCTAGAAACTTCATGCAACAGATCTGATTTTCATGGGTAAAAGACTTACAGTGATGAATAAATGCTTGGCATGTAGCAGGAGAAAATATAGGAAAAAAACAAGATTAAAAAATAATAATTTTACTATGAGACTTTTGATTTTTTGAGATAGTATAACAGAATGATGTTTTGACTCAGAACTATGAGGTTGGGGAAATAGACTAAAAATAGATTTTTGGAAACAAAAATCAGATATAGAAGTTGCTAATCTATGAATAGGCTGAGATGAGATTCCTGATATATTAAAAAGATTTGAAATTGAAGTAAAAGCTTTCACTGAAAAATACAATGATAAGTTACAATTATTTTTTGCAATCTGAATAAATGACTCAGTTATAAAGAAAAATTGAGAGACTACTTATTCTTTAGAAGAATTCAAAAATAATCTAAAAACACTAGGTGATTTAGCTAAGAAATATACTGACAATATTTCTTTCATATGATTAACCAAAGTTGATGAAAAACTAGTTTCACCATTTCCTTGGTCTACTACTTGAAAATGTTACAAAAATGATAGAATTAAAGAATTTGATGATATTATAAAGGATTTTGCTTCAAAAAATGATTTTGGGTATTTGTATTTATTTGATTGCTTGGAGTATGATGATTTGAGTGATGGACTTCATCCAAATGAAGAATGACATAGAAAGATTTATGAGAGAGTCAAAGAGTTTTTAAATAAAGGTTTTTAATAAATAAAAGATAAATTTATGCTACTAAAAATAAAAAAATACATCCCTTACATATCTATACTATGATTCCTAGTAATTCTAGAACCACAAACATACATAGAATTCTGAAACATAGCATTCTACCTACTACTAATAGTTATGTTCTCAAGACCAATAAAAGACATATTCTCAAAACAAACAATACTAGCAAAAATAGTATGAATGAGAAAAGAACTATGAATACTAACATGAGTTTTTGCAATAGTACACAGCATATGATACTTTCTACAAACAAAACTTCCAATAACAATGATGATAGATAAAAACATATGGAACCTAAATAACTCAATGGCATGGGGAATAGTTGCATTCATCGTAGCAATACCACTAACCCTAACATCTAATATTTTTTCTATGAAAACATTAGGTTGAAAAAATTGGAAAAGATTACAATCCCTAGCATACATTATGTTCTTTGCCACACTAGTTCACATAGGATTAATAAGTCCAGAGAAAGAAACTACTATGATTATTATAGCAATAACTTACTCTACAATATACCTACTAGCTCATTTTCTAAAAATAAAAAGACAAAAAAATAAATCTTAAACACCTCTTAATCTAAACTCATATAATTAAAGTAGATTCTTAAGAATCACATAAAACTTTATATTATAATAATACAAATAATGAAAAAGAAAATCTTAATTCCACTTTTGCTTATTTGGATTCTTACGTCTTGTACAAAAGATGCAACACCAGTAACCACGAATCAAAAAGATAGTAATACTACAGAAGTAGATACAAGTGTTATTAAAAAAGAAACTTCATTAACAGTAAGTGAAAGATGTATCTGATGTTGAAAATGTATAAGAATAGCACCTGAAAACTTCAAACTAAATGTAGAAACATATAAAGCAGAAGTCATCAGCCAAAACAATATAAATTCTACTAAAATCGATAATGCTATAAGGAGCTGTCCAGTTAAAGCAATAAGTAGGGAAGAAATATAGTTTTTCTAAAAAAATAAAATAAAGTTGCTTTTTGTAAAATACTATATATAATTCCTGTACAATTTAAAGGTCTACTACCTTTGTAGACTACTAACAAAAAAAGGAGAACTACACATGGATCTTAAAATCATTACCTTGACCGCCATTATCACTGCTCTTTTCCCTTCTATTGTGGGGGCCCATGGTACCCCAACCTGGAAAGAGATTCAGGACAAGAGGGTGGAAGTACAAAAAAATGATAGAAGAGTAAATCCTCGACCAAGTCCATATCAGACCTGCATAAATGGGGTTAAGATAACATCGTCAGTAGAAAAAAACAAAGGGTTCTCACCCTTTGTTTTTTGTTTTTAGAAAGTTTAAAAAATAAATTATTCTTTTCTTAAACACTTCTTAACTTGAATTATTATAATAGCAAGTGCAAAGTTGAAAAACAACATTTGCAAACGAAATTACATTTTTTTTAAGAATTGATAAAAGTAACAAAAGAATAAATCAATATATCTTAAAAAATGTAAAACAGAAAACGAATCTGTTTTGATAAGATAAAAAAAATAATTGGGCTGCAGCCAGAAAATTATATCTTTGAAAACACAGCTTTGTAACTAAATAAATAACTATTTATTTTTTAAACCTAAATTAATATGAAAACTAAAAATATACTTGTAGCTGCTTCACTTATTTGACTTACAGCAGCTGGACTATCTTACTCTTATGCTAACAATGAAGTAAACGCACAACCTGCAAGAGCAGGAATCGTTAGACCAGAATTAACAGAAGAGCAAAAAGAAGAAATGAAAGCTAAAATGGAAGAAGTAAAAACCATTATAGAAAAAAAGAAAAATGGAGAAGAATTAACTAGTGAAGAAGAAACAAAATTAGAAGAAGCTGCAAAAATAAGAAATAAATCTATGAGATGACCAAGAGCAGGAGAATGAATTATGATGAATGATCTAACTGATGAGGAAAAAGAAGAAGTAAAAAATATGACAGATGAGGAGAAAAAAGAATTCTTTGAAAAGAAAAGAGAAGAAAGAGAAGCTGAAATGAAAGAGAAAAGAGAGGAAATGGAGGCTAGGGAAGGAGTTATAGATAAATTACTAGCAGGAGAAAAATTAACTGACGATGAAGAAGAAATTAGAACTGAAATAATAGAAGCTAGAGCAGAAGCTAAGGAGAAAAGGGAAGAAATGGAAGCTAAAATGGAAGAAGTAAAAACTGTTTTAGAGAAAAAAGAAGCTGGAGAAGAATTAACAGAAGAAGATGAAGCTATACTAAAAGAAGCTGCTCAACAAAGAAAAGGATGAAGACAACCAGGTATGAGAAGATAATTTCTACAACCTAAAAAAAACTAGAGAACCTTAAAATTCTCTAGTTTTTTTTATTTGAAATTTGATTATTAAATTATTCTAAATATTATCTCCTTATATAAATACAAAAACAAAAAATCGAGAACAGTTTCATTATATTATTTTATAATCTTCAAAATATGAATAGAGAAAGTTTTATAAAATACCTTTTTTCAGAACTAAAAACACTGGAAGAAGAAGATGTTATCTCAGATAAAATCTCAGAAAACATAAAATCATATTACAAAAATCAAAAACTAGATTGAGCCAAATCAAACATATTTATAACTTATTTAAGTATAATTGGTTCTGTTCTTCTATGACTTTGAATAATACTATTTTTTGCTGCAAATCGGGATAATATAAGTAACTTATTCAAAACCTGTTTAATTCTAACATCTATAATAACAGCTTATTTTACAGGTTATTATTTAGTTTACATAAAAAAGCAATACTTAAAAACAGGATACGCCTTTATACTTCTTTGAAGTATATTCTATGGCTCTGGAATATTTTTAATATGACAAATATACAACCTATGAGGAAGCTTCTATCAAGCTATGTTCTTATGGTTGATTTGAGTTCTACCTCTTGCATATGGTATAAAATTCAGACCTTTACTTGTTCTATCTTTTATACTGTTTTATTGTTTTATATTTTGATACTTAGAAGAAACACACTATGATATAGAATGATTTGACGTAACATTAACTATTTCCTCTATAAGCATATTATTTTTAATGCTTTCAAATTTACATAAATGACTATTAGAAAAATTTTCTTTCTGGTATAGAATAGTATGAATCTTTGGCTTATATATAGCATTTTTTACATTCACTTTTGATGATATGTGGACAAGTTACAATTTATGAGATAGTTTTCCTGTACAAATTATATGGTGACTTTTAGCTATATCTATAGCACTATTCAGTTTATTTAAGATTAAATTTGAAAAATTTGATTTCAAAAAAGACTCTTGAATTATTTGAATAATACTAGTTTTATTTTTCTACTCTTTAGTTTATACTGATTTAATACAAGTATCTTACAAAGATATATGATTCATAATATTTTCAAATCTATTATTCTTCTGAATGATAATGTATCTAATATACCTATGAATAAAAAAGAAGATTCCATCATACATAAATTTCTGAACCTTTTTCTTTATAATATTTATTCTTGCTAAATATTTTGATTGGTTCTTTGAAATGATGGAAAGATCTCTTTTCTTTATTTGATTTTGAGTCATACTTTTACTATCTTCTTTCATTTTAGAAAGAAAAAGAAAAAAAATCATGGAAGAAATCGAAAAATAATTTTCATTTAAATAAATTACATTCTTAAAAAAATATTATGAAAAAAACACTTTCTTTTTGGTTAATAATACTATTTCAAATAGCTTTATTGTTTACCATTATAATTAGATATGAATATGTTTTAAATACAGGACAAGAAATATTTATGAAAATAAGACCAGTTGATCCAAGAGATTATTTTAGGGGAGACTATGTTACATTGAATTATGATTTAAGAACTTATAAATTAGATATAAATGACACAAGATTTACCGAATGAGAAAAAGTTTATGTAGAATTTAATTCTGATGAAAATAATTTCGTAGAATCAATAAAAAATATATCAACAGAAAAACCAGAAACTTGAACATATATATATTCTGAAGTACAAAATATATATTGATGAAAAGCAGAATATAAGATATCTCATATAGACAAAGACACATGAGAGAATGTAGAATTAAGTTATACTGGATACGTTTATGACAATATAAAAGAATGAGACAATATAACCTTTTGGTATAGAGATGATTGAACAATATATAACATAGGAAAAATTGATGATAAAAATATGGTCAATGAAAGAATAATAGATGAAACATATAACACTTGAGCCATCTTATATGCATCTTGATACAGAGATATGATTTTAGATTTTTGAGCTGATAGATTCTTTGTAAAAGAGGGAACAGGACATGATATAGAAGATGAATTTAGAGAACACAGAGATGATAGCTATGTATCTTGGAAAATAAAAAATTGAAAAAATGTCATAGACTATTTACTAGTCTGATGAAAGAAAATTAAATAAAAAATTTGATTTTTATTCAAAAGTATATATTCTATTCATACTTAGTATATAACCAATAAACTATGCTTACAGAAAAACAACAAAAAGTTGTAGATGAAATAACAGATTTCATTGCAAAATATGGTAAATCTCCAACCATAGAAGAACTTAGACTTATCCTTTGACAAAAATCAAAGAGGGGAGTAACTCAATACCTAGAAGCTCTAGAAAAAAAATGATTTCTATCAAGAGTTGATTGATACAGAGGTATAAGATTAGGGAATAGTGTAGGATTACAAACTACTCTAAATATACCTATTTTATGATATGCAAATGCTGGAACTCCATTAGTTGAAGCAAAGCAAAGTGATTATTGATGTTTACCTATATCAAAAAAAATGGTTCCATGAAAAGGGGAAAACTGTTTTGTACTAAAGGTTGAAGGTACAAGTATGAATAACTTTGAAGTAAATTGAAAAAATATAGAAAATGGAAGCTACGTACTTATAAAAAAAGAAAATTATACACCAAATTCTAGAGATGCTTTCTTATTTATAGTTGATTGAAAAGCAACTTTAAAAAAATACAAAAAAGACTGAAAAACTATCTACCTAGTTCCAGAATCTAAAGATGAATACCACAAACCTATAATCCTATCAGAAAATGACAATCTTGAAATAAACTGAAAAGTTATAGATGTTTACAATTTAGGATAAACAAATATTAAACAAAAAAGAGAAAACAAGATTTTGTTTTCTCTTTTTTATATCATTTTTCTTAATTCCTGCTGAAGTTCTGTTCACCTTGGATACAGGGTTTCATTTTCAAGCTCTCAATGTTTTTGTATATCTCTTTTAAATTTTTCAAAACCATTTATAACAAAATCTAATGAAAAATCACCTTGCCCCTCTACAGACTTTAAGCTTTCAAGTGTTTTATCTATAAAATCTTCAAATCTTTTATGATCATTTTTCATATCAGCCTGATTTATTATTTTTTCTATTTCACTTGAAGTTAATAACATATCTTCTTTTCTTTCGTATATCTCCTCATATTCAATAATTGCAGGAAAGATTATAACCTCCTCTCTATTAATATGATTAATAATATTTCTTTTAAATAAAACAAAAGATTCTTGTAATTTATCAAGACCAGAATACTTTTTTGATACTATGTTTACATGGGGAGTAACTTCTGTAAAAAATATTTTTATAGGTTCATGATAAATTTTTTCTACATAATCAACAAGTTTTTTTGTTGTCATAGTTTTAAATCTTTCTTCTACCATAAGTTGTAGTTAAATTATTGAATTAAAATTTTTTAAGAAAACATCTCTTGTAATTTTTTTTGCAACAAAACTCCCTTAGGATAAATATATGTATTTTCTAACATTGAATGAACCTTAGTTTCCTCTCACATGGTAATAAATTTATCTTTTACATATTCAAAATCTTCTATTCATTTTCAATTCATATCTGTAGAATTTAGTAAATCTATTATACTATAAAAATACGACTGGAATTCAACATGATCATTCTGCATTTTTATTTGATTTATAATCTTTTCAACCTCTTTATTCTTTTGAATTTCTAGACCATCCTCTAAAACTTTTTCGTATTTTAAAACAGAAGGAAATACTTCTAAATCTTCCTTTGTTAAATGCTTCATTAATTCCCTATGAAATTGGGTATATAACTCCTTCAATAAATCTATTTTAGAATATTTTCAAGAATACTCTTTATCAATTTTATCAATCTTAGGAGTCATTTCTTCAAAAAATTTTTTTATAGGTTCATGAAAAGTAACAGTTATATAGTTAATAATTTCCTCTGTAGACATTTTCTCAAATTTTTCTTCTACCATTTTTATAAATTATTAATTATTATTCTATATAATAATATCACAAATCTCATAATTAAACAAATCTAGGAAACAATAAAATAAATTTTTTAAGAGACTTCCTCTTGTCTTTTCTACTTTTTTTATATAATAAAGTAATATTATATTTTGTAATAATTATATTTATGTTAAGAACACACACTTGCTGAGAGTTATGAAAAGATAATATCTGAGAAGAAGTAAAGCTTTGTGGTTGGGTTAGCAACTGGAGAGACCATGGATGAATTATATTTATAGACTTAAGAGATAGATATGGACTTACTCAAATCGTTTTTGATCCAGAAGATGATAAAACATCATGGGAAAAAGCAGATAAATTTAGAAGTGAATATGTTATCCAAATCAAATGAAAAGTTAGAAGTAGACCTGAATGACAAGAAAACAAAAATTTAGAAACCTGAAAAATAGAAGTTATAGTTAATAAGGCTAAAATGCTGAGTAAATCTAAAACTCCTCCTTTTGAGATAGATGAATTTACTAAAGCAAATGAAGAAATTAGATTAAAACACAGATACCTTGATCTTAGAAGAAAACCTGTACTTGATAATGTACTATTTAGAAGTAAATTTTTAAATTTTACTAGAAATTGGTTTTCTCAAAAAGATTTTTTAGAAGTACAAACTCCTATATTTACAGTTAGTTCACCAGAATGAGCTAGAGATTATCTAATTCCTTCAAGAATAAATCCTGGTAAATTTTATGCTTTACCACAAGCTCCTCAACAATATAAACAACTGCTTATGGTTGGTTCAATTGATAAATATTTCCAGGTAGCTCCTTGTTTTAGAGATGAAGATCCTAGAGCAGATAGACATGCTTGTGAATTCTATCAAATAGATTGTGAAATGAGTTTTGTTGACCAAAAAGATATTTTTGAAGTTGTTGAATCTTATATGGCAGATGTTGTAGAAGCATTAACAAGTAAAACTATTCTATGATGAAAATTTCATAGCATGACCTA
Organism: Patescibacteria group bacterium UBA6489; assembly: GCA_002435385.1. Classification (GTDB taxonomy): domain Bacteria; phylum Patescibacteriota; class Gracilibacteria; order BD1-5; family UBA6164; genus UBA6489. Next base: position 997 of record DJMN01000070.1, on the reverse strand, counting down.
TGATGAAGCTATGGAAACTTATGGTAGTGATAAACCAGATTTAAGATATGATATGGAACTCGTAGATGTTATGGATATATTTGAAAAATCTACAAATGAAATATTTTCAGGTATAGCAAAATACAAAGAACAAAATAGAATAAAAGCATTAAAAGTTACTAATTGAGATAACCTATTCTCAAAAACTCAGATGAAAAACTTTGAAAAATACGTTAGACAATATGGAGCTCAAGGACTTGGTTATTTTCAAATGAAAGAAGACTGACTTAAATGACCTCTAAACAAGTTTTTTACAGAAGAAGATTTAAATGAAATAATCAGTAGAACTGACTTAAAAGTTTGAGATGTAGTTTTTTTCTGAGCTTGAGAGAAAAACACAGTTTTAAATTATATGGGAAGATTTAGAATTCACTTAGAATCCCTAATTGGTCTAACAAATAAAGATATTCTTGCATTCTGTTGGATAACAGATTTTCCAATGTTTAGTGAAAGCGAAATTGATTGAAGTATAGATTTTGAACATAATCCTTTCTCTATGCCAAAATGATGATTAAGTGCATTTGAGAACAAAGATTTACTATCTATAAAGTGAGTTCAATATGATTTATCTTGTAACTGATTTGAGGTACTTTCTGGTTCTATCCGTAACCACGATATAGAAACTTTAGTTAAAGCATTTGAAATGGTTTGAAGAACAGAAGAAGAAGTAAAAGAAAAATTTTGAGCTATGTATGAAGCCTTCCAATACTGAGTACCACCACATGGAGGTTTTGCAATAGGTATGGATAGATTTATGATGATACTAAAAGATGAAGACAATATTAGAGAAATCTACGCTTTCCCTAAATCAGGTAAGGCACAAGATACCATGATGAATGCACCTTCTATAGTTGATAAAGCTCAATTAGATGAGTTACATATAGAGGTAAAAGAAGAGGACTTAAATTAAAAATAACTCCAGATAAATCTGGAGTTATGGGAGTGTGCATTAAAGTGT
>DJMN01000026.1 GCA_002435385.1 Patescibacteria group bacterium UBA6489 | reverse complement strand
GCACTTGGGTATTGAATTTAGGTTCTGTAACGTAACTTATTTATACTATTTTTTATACAAAAGTCAATACAGAGTTTTATAAAAATTATTTTTTGTATGTTTTCTTGCTTATTTTAAGCATATAAAAAAACTGCTCTCCTAATTTTCCCATATATTTGACGAAAAGATATTTTTAAGTATTATATTCTCGCAATAAAAAATAGAAACAAAAAAGAAAAGGAGAAAATTATGACGTCCACATCTTTAATCGGATTGTTTTTCGCATTAATTCCAGTAGGGTTATCATTGTTTGATTACCTACAGGAAGGTGGAAAAATAAGGCTTGCTAGCGTTGAGACCTTTGATACGAATATCAAGGTAACATCTGCGATATTAAGCTTAATAATTGCATCAGAAACAATCTTCAGATTAATTCCAACTCTTGGTCTACTTTGTATATTTATTCCGCCTTTAGCTATATCAATGCTGATATATATTCATTCATTCCAAGATTTAAAGAGTAGAATCTTTAGAACTCTGGGAGAGACTTTACTTGTCGGAGTAGGAGTATATTTTGCAAGTAAGTTAACAATTCCATTAGGGTTAATTACAGGAATATTTATCATTGCAGGGACATTAAGAACCAAAGATAGTCATGCATACACTGTAGTATCATTAACATCATTCTACCTGTTAGGAATATTTATGATGTTTTAATCTCTACAGAAATGTGAAAAAACTCCCCAGCCCTTAAGGGCTGGGGAGTTTTTTGTTTTTTATAATAAATACTAGATATCCTTAGATAGAATATCTAATAGTCTTTCTTCTTTTTTTCTTCTTTTTTCTTTTTTTCTTCTTTTTTATCATCTAATTGCTCAATCAGTTTTACTTCTATATCTCAGATTTTTCAATCTTGAACTCATAGTATCTTGAATTCAAGTCTCTTTTTCTTCTTATCCGATGGTATTTTATATGAGATAATTTCTCATAATTTAGGGAATCTTTCTATTTTATAAGTAAGTATATAACTAATTTTTTCTCAATCAAATACTTTTTCATCAAGTCATAAATCTTTGAACTTTAAATCAAATGCATTTAGAACCATCTCCATAGGAGCATTCGATTTTACTAAATACATATTATCACCTATTTTTCTAATTTTTTCCTCTTCTCTATCTGTCTCATCTCTTATATCTCAGAAGACCTTTTCAATAATATCTTCTAGTGTAATAAGTCAGGCTACTCATCCATACTCATCCATAACTATAGCTATATGTTTTCTATAAGTTTTAAAGGTATCTAATAAACTATCAATAGGTTGATTCAATGGGACTTTTATAGTTTCATTAAATTTTATTTTACTTAGCTTTTTATCATCATCCTCTTTTATTATATCTCTTATGGTTAGTACTCAGATTATTTTATCTATCGTTTTATGATAAACTGGTATACGGCTATGAGTATGAGACAGATAGAAACTCATAGCTTGTTTAACTGTTGTATCAGATGGTAATGCTTCTATTCTTACTCTAGGCACCATTATCTCTTCAGCCATTGTATTATTAAACTCTAGAGTATTTCTAAGCCTTTCATATTCTCAGTGCTCTAAGCTTCAAGTATCTTTTCACATATCTATAAAACTCTTTATTTCATCATCTGATATCTCTATCTGATTAGCATTTCACGTAAATACCTTTGTTATCAGTTCTATAAGTTTTACAATAGGATAAATTATTGTCATTATTATCTTGTATGGAAATGCAACAAGAAGAGCAATTTTTTCTGCATTTTTTGTTGCAAAACTTTTTGGTATTATTTCTCAAAATAACAGTATAAAAAACGTAATAATTCAAGTAGATAATCATATAGCTAAAGACTGTTCTATCCCAGATTTATCTGCTATATTTATTGATATCTTTGTCGCTAAAGCTGCAGCATAAACATTTACTAAATTATTTCAAACTAGTATAGTTATAAGGAGTTGGTCATTATGTATTTTGATGTATTCTAAGGACTTTGATCAAAGTCTATTTTGTTTTAATAAAGCTGTTATCTTATGAGATGGAATACTCATAAGGGCTATTTCTGTTCCTGAAAAAAAGGCCGACAGAATAAATAAAAGTATAAACACAATTATCGACACGGGGTCCATAAAAATAAATTAAAATTATAAAATATAAAAATAAACTATTCATAAATAATCTAATATAGATTATTTATTTCATACAAGTTCTGAGATTTTTCAAAAGAATCTTCCACTTTCAGTTATCTTTATAGTATTAAGCATTATCTCAATTTTATCACTACTATCATTTATTGGATTTATATAAATACATTTCCCATAAGTTGATTTTCATGATAAACTAAAGGATAGAACTTCATTATTATTATTCTTTAGAAATAAAGCATAATCATAATTTGAAAAATCAAATGTATACTCTTCTCAAGTTATCTCACTTGATAAGGTCAAGTCATCTTGTATATATCATTCTACATCAGATGTATAATTTATATCTGAAATTTCCAAAGGATATAATTCGTTTTGGGTATTATACTTGGATTTATCAAATTTGACAAGTTTAAATACTGAAGATTTATCTATTTTTAAATACAAATATCCATTTCAAGCCAAGATACTATCAAAATCATTTATGTTATTTTGATTTTTTTCTATATATTCAGAGATTTTAGTATTGCTCCAAAATATGTTATGATAGTCTCAGCCTGTTGGAATGTATCAATATATAGTTTTTCTAGAATTTGAATCATCATCTTCATAATTATTTGGATAGGCAATTCCTCCACTAGAACATATACTATAGTTATCACTATTAAAGTCATCATCAATATTATCTCATTTTTGATATGAACTTCATGAAAAACTTATGAGAGTATTATCTGAATCAGAAAAAAGAGATAGTCATACTTTATCATCTCATGAAGATAAATCTATATAGCTATCTCACAAACTGGATCAGATAAAATCCGAGTAATAATCATTAAAATATATTTTTAAGTTTTCTCAGTTATATAATCATGAACAAAATACTGTTCAAGAGTATGTTATTGATGTAGAAATATCTTCTTCTCTAACAGTATTTCAACTCATAACTATAGTATCAGGGCAAGATATATTGTCAATAAATCAACTTCAATCAGAATTAAATCCTTTTGATATATTTAATGCAATCTTTCATTTTTTAGACAATTCATATAATACTTCTTTATCTGTAGAGCTTATTTTGTAATCTGCCATTAACATTGAAGAATTAGCAATTATGACAACTCATACTATCATTACTAAGTTTATCAAAACAAGAACATATATAAAAACACTAGCTTTTGTATTTTTTAAAAATTTGATATTATTTTCCTTATATTTTCAGATCATATATTATTAAAATTAGTATTAATTAATCACTCTTCAAAAGGCACAATAAAACCTATATCGGCCTCAATTACACTTCAAGAATTATATGAAGTTAACTGAAAATCTTTTATCTTTAGTTCATTGAAACATTTATCTTCATAAAATAGATAATCATAAACTTTGGTTGGATTTGATTTTAATTCAGAGACTTCTCATTCACTCAAAAATCTATATCACATAACTTTATCTCTATAAATTGAATAATTAGATATTGATTCTATTTGCATTGTTTGTTTATCAACAACTCAAAAAATTACTCCTTGTCATCAGATTCAATTATCAAAAATCAGCACATCACTTCATGATCAATATTCATTGTCAATTAAAATTGTTCAAGATGTATATAGATTTCTATACTCTTTTAATTTTACAAATAATTCATTATAAGATGTTAGAAATCTAGATTCTTCTACAGAATAAGATATTTCTCATATGGTATTAGAGATAAGTGCAAAAATTAATAATAAAACTATAGCACTAATAACTGTGGCAATAATAAGTTCTACTATTGTAAAGGCTTTTTTAATTTTTAGCATAATTTTCTATTTTTTTATATATTTTTCAATATTGGTTTTGAAACAGTATCATGTATAAAAAGGTGTTGAATATTCTCATTCAACAAAAATTGTTCTTATAAAGATATCTCATTCAAAAGTATTTATATCATCAATTTTATTTCAGTTCTCATCAATATATTGGAAATCTGAATTTTCAGATCATGTAAGAACTTCAAATTGCTTTGTTTCAGGATTTTTATACAAATAGAATTCATCTCATTCTTGCACACAAGTTATATCTAAACCTTCTAGTATATTATTAGAATTATTTTCTAAGATGTTTATTTTACTACTATCATCATAAAATGTTACTATATCTTTAGAATAAGTCACTATTTCTATTAATCCAAGTATAACAACAGAAAGTAAGACTATACCTATAATAATTCAAACTAATGATTCTCAGTTTTTGTTTATTTTCATGGTTTTAGGAGTAAAAATTAAATAAACCTAGAAATTAAAAATAATAATATACTCACAGGAGAAGATTTTTTACAATTAATCTTAGTATAAATCTTCTAACAGTTCATTTAATTATTATTTTATAATTTCTTACTCTCTGTTTTTATTAAAGCTCTGTACCTTAATTAATATCTTTAAAAACCTCTTTTACTTTTGACAATTCTTTTATTGCAAAAGTTTTTTGTTCTCAGGTTTCTAATTTTTTTAATGCAAATATATTTTTCTCTTTTTCATTTTCTCAAAAAATCATTACATAAGGAATTTTCTTGTTATCAGCATATTTTATTTGTTTTGCAAACTTTCTAGTTCAATCTAAAAATAATTCTGTAGAAATTCACATTTCTTTTAATTCTTTTACTATTTTTAAGTTTTCTTTTAATAAATCCTCACTAGTGTTTAAAACTAAAATTTCTGTTATAGTTTTTTTATGAGGTTCTATTTTTCATAAACTGTCTAAAACTCCTATTAACCTAGATAATCATATACTTCATCAAACTCAAGGGAATTTTTTATCAGTAAAATTAGAACAAAGATTTTCATATCTTCATCAAGAACTAATACTTCATAATCACTCTGCTCATACTATAAATGTTTCAAAAACCATTCATGTATAATAATTTAATCATCTTGATATCGCAGGATTTATTTTTATATATTTTTCTTCTACTCAATATGTTAATAAATTTTCATAAGTGTATGAAAGTTCACTTAATCACTCTTTCAATAATTCATTATCAAATTTTTCAAAAAAAGATAATGCTTTTCTACTATTTAATTCTTCTGATACGTTTATAAGTTCTAATATTGATTCTATTTGTTTTTTTTCTAGGTTTAACTCTTCTAGCATAGGTTCAATTGATTTTACCTTATCTTTTTTATCGATAACTGATATAACTTCTAAAGTATTTGTTATGCCTATCTCTGTAAGAAAACCTGATAATAATTTTCTATTGTTTATATTTATAACAAAATCTCAAAAATCTATTTCTTTTAAAGTTTTATAAATAGGAAAAAGAACCTCTGTATCTGCAAATAATGGAAGTTTTTCTTCTCATATAATATCTATATCAGCTTGGTAAAATTCTCTGTATCTTCACTTTTGTGCTCTTTCACCTCTCCATGACTTTGATATATGTTGTCTTCTAAATGGGAAGTTTAATTTTCACTCATGTTGAACTACATATCTAGCTAAAGGAACTGTTAAATCAAAACGAAGTCAAAGAGATATTTCTTCTTCCTTATCTCATTTAAGTCTAGATACTCAATAGATTTCATTATCATCTCATCATTTAGAAGTAAGTGTTTCAACTCTTTCTATAGCAGGAGTATCTAATGGGGTAAATCAAGATAAACTATAGTTTTTTGTAATGATTTCTTTAAATTTTTCTTCAATAATTTGTTCTTCTGGTAATTTTTCTAAGAAACCAGATAGTGGTTTAATATTTTGCATTTTTAGAACATTTATTTTTTTTATAAAATATGTGGGAATGAAGTATGCTGAAATACAAATCCATCCCCTCGTTTCTCGGTACTTCCTTTACAAAAGGAAGAAATTCATATAATTTCATTTTTTATTTTATATAAATATATCTTTAAATCAAACAAAATAAATAAAAAAAGTTTAATTTATTTTCTTTTTAGTTATCATTAAAATAAAATGAAATAAAATATTTATATTATCATTAAAAATAAATAATGAAAAAAGGATTTACTATAATTGAATTAATAATATCAATTTCTATAATAATGATATTATCTACTATGTGATTTGTTTCATATATAAATAATATTTCTGATGCTAGGGATTCTGAAAGAAAGACTGATATATCGTTGATATCTTCTTCTCTTAAATTATATAAACAAAGAAGAGGTTTATATCCAACATCTTGAGATTATTTTAATGTAACAAATAGTTGAAAAGTGGTTGCAATGCAATGATTTTTAAATACCAGTGTGGCACTAAGTACTTTAGATGAAGTTCCATTAGATCCTTATTTAGAAATTCCTTATTTTTATTCAACAACTTCAAACAAACAAGAATTTCAAGTTGCCTTATCAGTAGAAAATCAATGAGATTACAAAGCTCTTTTGAAGTGAGATTATAAAACTGTTTCTATAAATGTCTTGCCTACAATATTATTAGCAATAAAATCTTCTACATGAGTTGAAATACATGATGGTGTTTGATCTTGAAGTACTTATAGAAAAAGTTTTATTTTTGATGAATGATCATACAATTTACCTTATGTTTTTGATTGAAATCGTGATCCATATAGTAGTGCAGAGAGTTTTTCTGCTGCATTGAATGATGAAAATATAAGTTTTTGGCAGAATACTGATTATAGGACTTGTGATGAAATATATGATGCTGCTAAAGCTATACATACTTGATATGAAGAAGAGTATCAATTTTTAGATAATTCTTGAGCTCTTGTAAGTTCTGGATGTACTTTTTAAAATAAATTAAAAGGTATATTTGATTCATAATACTGTAATAATGTTATCACTTGTCTTTTTTGTTCATCAAGATAATGGACATTCATTATTAAACTCCAATCTAAAATCTCAAAAATTTATTCCTAATCAAAGTTCTCAAAAAGTTCTAAATCATGACTCTTCACTTAATGGATATAAATTAAATAATTCAGTGTCAGGAAAATCCATGTATTGCCCATATACTCATCAATAAATATCAAAATATTTTCATAATTTTTGTTCTAATCAAACTCTTCAATCTATGTCTAAAGTTCATTGATTAAATATAACAGGAACAGTAATATTTCCACTAATAAGTACCGATAAATTATTTAATAATTCATTCTTATATTTTCAAGATGCCGTTAACACTGGAGTCCATGATTGTCATATATATTCTCATTTTTCTTTATCATTTCCTGTCATACCGTGAATTGTATTTTGTATATCCTGTAATCCTATTTCATCATAAATATCCAATCATCATCCAATTTTTAACTTTATACCTGAAATTTCTATCCCCCTCTCTCAAGTAATTCTAAATTGATCCACTCTTTTTTGTGGATCATCTCATTTTCATTCAAAACCTCTTAATGTTTCATATAGATCTGTTTGAAAAGCCGTTGTCTCTATTTTTAGTGAATAAAAGCTGTCTCAATATTGTATATCTGTTTTAGATTCAATTCAATAGGACTCTCATTCATCATTTGTTCCATGGTGTCAGATAAGTCACTCATCACTTACTCAAAGTTCAACCTCTACTAGTTTTAACTCTTTTTTGGGTTTTGATTGAGTCAAAATCTCTTCAACAGATGCCTTTATTGGTTTTGCATATACTGATGAGCTAAAAATAAAAGCTGATGCTGTTATAGCAGGCACAATATATCCTTTAGTTTTTTCTGATAATCTCATATTTTCAATAACTAACCTATATAAAATATAGTACATGTTATATATATTACTCGAAATATGTCAAATTTATTTTGTAGCGTAAAATTATCTGTACTTAAAAATAAGTATTAGTTTCATGAGGTTATAATTCATAAAAAAAGGACCTAAAGTTTTTGGTCCTTTTTTAAAAAATTTTCTTCTACGGACATAATCATAATGTATAGCCCTCTAACAAACGAGCTAGAACATCTGAATTCCTTACTTTTTTATCCTTTCAATCACTACACATATCTATCTTATCATTAGGATTTGATCAACATATTCAATATGTAGCTCAGTCTAATAAGTATGTAAGAACATCTGTGCTTGTTGTTAAATAAAGTGTTTCTCAATCCTCACAGACTGGAAAATAATCACTTAATAAACAAAGTCATATGGTATATCATTCTAATAAACGAGCAAGAACATCTGAACTCTTTACCTTACTATGCTTTCCTTCTGTATCACACATATCTATTTTATTGTTAGGATTTGTTCAACATTCTCAGTATGTATCTCCACTTTGAAGATACTCTATTACTTCTGTTTCTGTTGTTAAATAGACTGTTTCTCAATCATGACATACTGGAAAATCCCATAGTCCTTCAGTACATTCTCATAAAGTATTTCAATCTAATAAATATGTAAGAACTTTATCTGGTTTAACACTCTTAGTTTTTCATTTAATACACATTGTAACATTACTCGTATCTGAACATATTCAGTATGTAGCTCATTGTTGTAAGTATGTAGTAACTTCTGCATCAGAAAATAAATAAATAGTCTCACCTGAATAACACACAGGATAACCACTACTTCAAGAAGAAGCTATTCAGGATATTGGCTTATTAAGAGGCAACGATGGAGATGGAATTCAGGATAAAAATTTTTTTTCTCATACAAATTTTGAAACTTTTCAAAAATATCTTCCATCTGCGTCAATCATAACGGTATTTGTTAATACCTCTATATTATCTCATGAGTCATTGACTGGATTTATGTACATTTTTTCTCAAGATAATGATTCTCACTGTAAATTAAAAGATAAAACATCTGATCACGTATTCTTTAAAAATATAGCATAATCATAACTTGTAAAGTCAAAGATATATTCATTTCAAGTTTTAGCCGAAGATAGATTTAAATCATTTTGTACATATCAAAGACTTCATAGTAATTCTTTTTCTAGTAATCCATTCCCTACTGGTAACAATTCTCATAAACTATTATATACAGTTTTATCAAACTTAACTATTTTTAATATAGCAGAACTACTTAAATTTAAATATAAATATCATTGATTATCTAAATTTACTCAATAGTCATTATTACTGTTATTCTTTATGAAATCTATTATTTGAGAATTGCTCCAAAATATGTTATAAAATTTCTCATCTGGTGGTATATATCAATAAATATATTTTCTTGATTTATCATCATTGTCCTCATAATTTCATGGATATACAATATTATCAATAGAGTCTTTATTATAATTATCGCTGTTAAAATCATCATCTATACCATCTGGTTTTATGTAAGCATCTCCTGAAAATTCTATTTTGGTTATATCTGAATCCTCAAAAGTAAGTAATCATTCCCTATCAAGGGTTCATGTAGATAAATCAACATAACTTCATCAATAATTAACTCATATAAAATCAGTAAGGGTTTCATCTAAATATATTTCTAGGAAGTTTCATCTATAACTTCATGAACAATATATTCCTCATGAAAAAACCATTGATGATGAAACATTTGTATCTCTGTATGTAAATCCACTCATGGTTATTGGGTCAGGACAAGAAAAGTTGTCATTAAATCAACCTCCATCAGAGTTAAATTGTCTAGATAATGTAACTGTAAATTTTCATTTACGTGATAAGTCATATGATAACAATTTATCTACATTGATTATTTTATAATCCATCATTAGAGTAAATGCATTGTAAACTATGACTGCTCATAAAATTACTGCAATATTTATTAAAACTATCACATAAACTAGCATCATAGCTTTTTTATACCTTCTCATTTTACAAAAGATTAAATTCTAAATCCTTTATATTTCTCATATGTTGATGATTATAAGATATACATAATTTTTATTAATACAAATTATTAAAATTTCTTTTTTAAAAAGTCTATAAGTCTTTGTCTCTTAACATCATCTCCATTTTCATTAATAGTACTATCAGTATTACAATTTGGGTCATTTTCACAATTATTATCACCTATATCATTATCATTTGTTGAGTCAATTACTTCACTTCAAGTATTATCTATTTCACTATCATCTATTTCACTATTATCAATATTAGAGTTGTTACTTGATCAGTCATTTTGTATATTTATTATATTATCAGTGTTCTGATTATTTTGTTGTTGATTTATTTGGTTATTTACATCATCAATAGTCTGTTGCTCTTCTTCTTTTATATCAAAAACACTTGTTTTTACCCCATTAACCATTCCATTTCATAAAGGTGTTTGAGTTAAAAACATCAATACGAATGCCAATAATCATACTGAAATAGATGGAAAAATAATTTTTTTAGTTAGTATTTTTCTATTTTTTACTTTCGATTTCTCTTTAGGACTATCATTTTTATCTAAAGAATCCTTATTTGAGGAATCTTTTTTCTTTTCTGATAAATTCAGTGATATCTTTTTTTCTTCTTTTTTATCTTTATCTTTTTCCTCCTTTGGACGATAATTGTAGTTTTCGAACATAAAATTCTGCTCACCTATAACTGTACTATTAAAGTTGCTTCCTTTATTTTCATCTTCTAAATCAGAAGTTAAGTTAGGTTTTATCTCTGGTATCTTTTTCTTTTCTTGTTGTTCATCTTCATCATCAACAATATTTTTCAATGATATTCATTTTCATGAAAAAGGTTTCTCATTTGGTAACAAACTACTGACTTTTTCCCCTACCTGTGCCTCTACTGTTTCTTCTTTTTCTTCTTCTTTTTCTTCCTTTTTTGTTTCTTCTAATACAGATTCTCCTCATAATTGAGGTCTAACCATCGGTTTTTCTTCTTCTATTTCGCTTTGTTGTTTTGTTTTGAGTGTTTCTAATTTTATTTTAGGCATAATTCATCATATTCAGCTACTAACTGAACTTGTTTCATTTTCATCATTATCACTTGTTGTATTATTAGTAATTTCTTTTGATTCAGTTTCACTCTCTAATGGTGTATTTAATTCTTCTTTATCACTAGTCTCTACTTCTTCACCAGTTTCCTTACTATGCATAATACTCCCAAGTTTTAATTTTTTATCCTTAGGGTCTTCTTCAGTTGAATGATGAATTCAAGTACCATTTTTAGTTAAAGCACTCAAATCTAATTTTACAGCCATAAAATGCATTTAAGATTTAATTAAATATATAGTATCATATATCATACAATATTGTCAAGAATATTTTCTATTTGTTTTTTATAAACAAAGAATAATGTGTATTATTATATAAATATTCATTAAAATTATTTAAAAATAATCATAAATTATGATAGAAAAAAATAAGATCTTAGATGAAATAATAAATGCTTGAATAAAAAATATAAATGACTTAGATAAAGAGTCTTTTCATAAACTAAAAAATAAAATTTTTAAGAAGTATTCTATAGAAAAGCCTTTTGCTAGTATAGAGATAATAGATAGGTATAATAACCTGATACAAGAGTGAAAAATGAAAGAGGATTTAAAGTTTAAAAAGATCTTAAGAAAAAGATGAGTAAGAAGCTTATCTTGAGTAACTGTTATTTCCCTACTTACTAAACCATTTCCTTGTCCTGGTAAATGTATCTATTGTCCTGATTTTGAGAAATTACCTAAGTCATATATACCAAATGAGCCTGCGGTTATGAGAGCGGAATTAAATAAATTTGATCCGATAAAACAAGTACATAATAGACTTAGGGCTCTTGAGGTTACATGACATAAAATAGAAAAAAATGATGTTAGAATAATTTGAGGCTCTTGGACTACTTACCCTGAAAAATATAAGAAGAAGTTTATTAAATGAATTTATGATGCTTTTAATTCTTATGAAGATATGAAGAATCATATAGAAGAAACTGACTTATCGTCTAATAGGTTTGCTAGTTTTACGATAAAAGATTGATATGAGATTAAAAAGTCTAAATCATTGAAACAGGCTAAAAAGCTAAATGAAATATCAAAATGTAGAGTGATAGGTATAGCTATAGAAACTAGACCTGATTTAGTGAGTTTAGAGGAAATAAAGAAACTTAGAGAGTATTGAGTTACAAGAGTTGAAATTTGATATCAAACAACTATTGATGAAATAAATAAACTTAACAAGAGAGGACATACAAATAAAGAATCTATTAAAACAACAAGATTACTTAAGGATGCATGATTTAAGGTTGTAGCTCATATGATGCCGAATTTGCTTTGAAGCACTCCTGAGTTAGATAAGGAGTCTATGGAGAATGTTTTTCTAGATCCAGATTTTAGACCAGATGAACTAAAAATTTATCCAATGGTTGTAACTAAAAATTCCAAGCTTACAAAGATTTGGGAGAAGTGATGATTTGAAGCTTATGATGATGAGACCTTGATAGATCTTATAGCTGATTTAGAGGCTATGTTACCTGAATACATCAGATTAAATAGAACTTATAGAGATATACCAGCAAGTGAAATTTTAGCTTGAAGTAAAATCAGTAACTTGAGACAAATAGTTGAGAAAAGGTTAAAAGAAAAATGAAGAAAGATTATTGATATAAGAAGTAGGGAGATTAAGAGTAAAAATAATGATCCTAAAAATGCTGTGTTAAAAACTATAAAATATAAAGCTTCTAAATGAGTGGAATATTTTTTAACTTTTGAGGATAAAAAGGATAAAACTATTTTTAGTTTACTTAGGCTTAGGTTGCCTAGTAAATGACCTTCTAATATACCAATAGATTGGAAAAAGGTTCCTTTAAAAGATAAGTTTTCTAGTGTTCAAGATGTATTACCTGAACTAAATGGTTGTGCTATTATTCGTGAGGTTCATACTTTTGGTGACCAGTTATCTATTTGAGAAAAGTGAGCTAAGTTTGGTCAGCATCTTGGTTTTGGAAAAAAATTGATAAAAAAGGCTGAAGAGATCGCTATAGAGTTTTGATATAAGAAAATGGCTGTTATTGCTTGAGTTTGAGTGAGGAGGTATTATGAAAAGAGTGGGTATATGTTGGTTTGAGAGTATATGGTGAAGGAGTTATTGTAGAGGAAGTTCTGATTAATTCTATTTACTAAAAAATCTTTTATATTAAAAATATAGAAGATTTTTTTGAAGTTTTTGGGAAAAGATAGTAATTTTAAAATATGTAAAAATTGCGAATATATTCATGATAATTACTCAATAATTAGGACTATAATCAAAAGATTTTTTTAAAAATAAATTTGACAATATTTAATCTATGTTTATAGTTCAAGTACATTCAATAGAAGAAAAAACAAAAATACAAAAATCTACATGGAGATTCCATTATGACACAATTACTTATTCTCTTGGCTAAGATTATTAAGATCGTTTTTCGAGAAGCTGGGGAAAGGCTTGAGGCAAAGCTTCGGATTCCGCTTCTGAATCAAGAAATTACCGACTCAAAGAAGGCCTTAAATGAGGCAAAAAATGAGTTATCGCGGTATATGTCTCAAAGAGATGCCTTGAAACGGAAAGTCCAAAGTAAGGAATCTGAGATTGCACGGAACCTGCAATGTATCAGAAAGCTTATGGATGATGGAAACAGGGACAAAGCAGAAAATCTCGCCCCCAAGGTAGCAGCACAGAAAAATGATTTAAAACCTCAGCAAAAAAGACTCTCTACTATGGACTCTAATGTGGAGAAGCTTGAAGCCAAGGTAAAAGAAAAGCAAAAAACCCTAAAGATCCTTGAAGATGGACTGGAAGCAGTAAAAGCAACTGCAAAAGTTCAGTCGCTTGAAACAATGGTTGATGGAAAGCTTGGAGAAGCATCAAGAGCTGCAGAATTACTAAAAGAAGCTCAAGATGATCAACAAGAGTTTGAAGACAGCCGGAAAAATAGGGAATCCCTTGACCAAGACCAAGGTGAAGAGCTTACACAGGAATTAATTGAAGCTGGATTAATAGAGTCAGATGAGGTTTCTGGTGAAGATATTCTGGCTGAATTGGAAGCCTCTAACGATTCTCCCCAAGGAGAAGAAGAAAAATCATGATTTGAGCTAGGGATATTCCCTACGTCTCAAGTCAGATGAATAACAAGAGGGACCCACAAGGTCCCTTTTGTAGTGCAAAAATATCATATTTTATATATTTAAGAAAATACTATTGACAAATGAGGTATTTTTTTTATTATAAAATAGTATTGATTATTTTATTATTTTATCTATAGTTTATGAATAAAAATAACAGAAGCCTTATTTTTGCTTGATGTTTTGCAGCTGCAACTGTTGGTGTAAATTTTGATGTTATCTTATGAAAATGAGATGTTAATGCATGAGTATCAGATATTTTAACATGAGAAGTTTTAAAAACTTGAGATGTAGTACATATAAGTGATCCTACAGAAATAGCTGAAAAATGGGAATCAAAAAATATATTTTATGTACAATGAAATATTCCTGTATATGATGGAGCATTAAAGGAACTAACTCAAATAATAAATCAAAAATACCCAAACACTCAATTTACATTTTTTCTGACATGAGAAAATCCTTCAAACTTTGAATACAAAGGTAAAAGATGAAAATTAGCAATTAATTCTGCTCTATCAGACAGTTTATTAAAAACAAATTTAGGACTATGAAAAAAACATATAGTTTTTTGGATTTGATTTGCATTTGACAATAACTGAAAAAGACATCTAATGATTTTAACTTCTGCAGAATTTGATGAATTATGAATGTGAGATAGATCTAGATTTTCTAGTAAAGATGGACCAATATTCCTTAAGGCAACTAAACAAATAAAAGATAATAATCCTATTGAAGCTATAAGAATATTAACAGATTGATATGTTGAAGAATATAATAGGATAACTACTCAAAGAGAGAATAATAAAAAAAGAGCTGAAGAACAACATAAAAGAGATTTAGAATCTGCAAGAGAGTGAATTGAAAAAATCAGATCTATGTATGATTCAATAGTTGCTGAATATAGAGAATTTCTATGAAAAGCTCCTATTTCTGGTTGGGATAGAGATATAATAAGTAATATAGAAGAGGCTGAATCTAATTTATGAAATGATAATCCTAACTGAGTTCTATCACAAGTTCAAAATGTAGAGAGAATAATTTGAGATATGGAAAAACTAATTAGGTCATATGATTCTTATTGAGAACAAATTAACCTTTATTGAACAAAAATAAAAGAGTTAAATCAAAGTAGATATGCATATAAAGCTACTACAAAATATGATAATGCTGATGCTTTATATAAGAAAGCATCTTCTGAATGGGAAAATAAAGACTTCTCTTACTCAAATACCTATAAAATTTTAGTTAGAGCACATGATGAACTAAAATCAGAAATTAGAAATGCAGAATCTACTGCTAAAACCAAAAATTTGGCTGTTGGATGATGAGTATGAATTGCCATATTACTTACTAGTATTTTCTGATTTTTATCTAATAGAAAAAGAAGACCAACAAAAAAAGAGTTTGAGAGAGAAATGTCTAAATGGCAAGAAGCATTAAGTCAAACCCGTGATCAACTATCAGATGAGATAAAGGATAAACAAGAAATAATTTCTTTAGTTTTTGCTGAATCTAAGTGAAAAACAAAACAAAGAATTGAAGACCTTAAACAAGATGTATATATGCTATCAGTAATAATTCCAAAGTTAAACGATACTTTAGAATACATAAGAAAAGAGGTTTGATCTGATATGTGAATAAACTTATTTAGATCAGCTTGATATCAAAAATGATTAAGACTGTTATCTGATGAAAAAATTAGTATTAATCCTACTATAGATCGTTTAGATGAAAGCTTAGTAGAGTTGATTTGATGAGATAGAATCAAAACTTTATCAGAATCTGCTAGTTCTATGAATTTTACATTTAGTTGAATGGTTGAAGAAGCTGATAGAAGAATAAAAGAAATTAGAACAATATTTGATGAGTTCTCTGAGTCAGATTCTAATTTTGAAAACTCTATAAACAGTTCTATGGCTCTGAAAGGAGAATTAGAAACTAGTATAAGAAATTTATCTTCTAATATGTGAGAAGAGTCAACAGAGTATTTTCCTTATATAACAGATTTCTTTACTAGTTTTCAAGAGAAAGTGGGTGAGATTTCAAGCCTATATTCTTCAGATAAATTGTGATCATATGATTTGTTGTTAGATGTAAACTATAAGTTAGAAAGTTTTGCTAAATATATTAAAGAAATAGATATTCTAGTTACATCAAAAAATTCTTATAGTAATAAAACAGAGTTAAAACTAGCATGATATGATTTAGGTTGGTTTACTGATTGAATAAATAAATCTTATAGTGATTTATGAAAAGAATCAGGAAATATTTTCAATCCAACTTTAGATGGAAAAATATTTGAGGAATGAATATATCAAAAAACTAACAATATCTTGTGAATTTACAATAAACTTAATAAATTATTTCTAGCAGTTAGGAAAAAACAACAACTTGATACTTCAAAAAAATGATTAATTGCAGAAGTAGAGGAAACAAGATGACTACTTTCAAGTAAATATTGAATTGATGCCGAATTGTTATTTAAAGAAGAGTGATATAAACCAGAGGTATATTTTGATAAAATATCTGAACTTAATTCAAATGTTAAGGAAAGTTTAGATAAAGGAGATGTTGAAATTGCAGAAAAAAAATTAGAAGAAATAGAATCTATATTATTAAAAATAAATAAGATTATAGAGATAACTCAAAAATCGTTTGAAATCTATGATTCTAGAAAAATTGAGATTGAAGATGTGTCTAAAAATATTGCCTGAAAAAAATCTACTGCTAATGACCTATTAAAAGAGATTAAAGAAACATGGAGCAGTGAGGTATTGAAGCTTTGAGAATGAGATAGCACTCATCCTGATTCAGATTGAGACCTAGGTAATAATATTGAGGAAATAGATGAAAATCAAAATAATTTGGTTTTGATTATTTCATGAGCTGATAATTATTTGGGTAATGGTAAAGCAATTACTGCTATTTGAGAACTTGATATAGCTGCAGCTCTAAACAAAGATTCTCAATATAGATTACAAGAGATACATGATAAAAAAGAAAGAATCGAGCAAACAGATAAAGAAAATAATGGTTTATTAGATCAAATAAATAGATTACTTGGAACTATAACTAAAGTTCAAAGTGAAATCTATATTACAATACCTTCAAAGGAAAAATATCTAGAACTTTTCTCACAAAAATGAAATATCGATAATTTATCTAAACAAGAAAAAAGAAATCCTTTTACAGTAAATATAAGATTAAACGATTATCTAAAAGAATTAAATTTATTAACTGAAAGAATAGAAAAAGATAGACAAGCATATAATCACTTTGTAAAGGAAATTGAAACAGTTGGTTCATTAATAAGTAGACTTGAACATGAATCTAATTCAGCTAAATATGATAGTTATCCTGATTCATCAAAAGCAAGAGAAGTTTTTCAGAATTTAACACCTTCTTATAGAGAAAATTATAACCAGCTTCATAAAAAATTAAGCCAAAAACACCAAAACTGGAATAATCTATTAAACGAAACAGAAAAATTAAACGAACATGTTAAATCAGCTATTGATATACTGAGAAAAGATATATCAAGAAGACAAAAGACGGAAGGCTATTTAGATGAAGCTAGAATAAAAATAAGATCTGCTAGAGGTTGGTCATGAAATTATTGAATTAGTATTAGTGACTCATATGGTATTAATGCTCTATATGAAGCAGAGAGTGCTTATGCAAATTGAGACTTTGATAGAGCTAATAGATATGCAGAGGAAGCTTTTAGATCTGCTGTTAGCGCTATTGAAGAAGCTGAAGATAGGGAAAGAACGGAAAGAATACGTAGAGAAGAAAAGGCGAGAAAAGAAAGAGAAGCTGCTGAAGCAGCTGAAAAAGCCAGAGAAGCGGCTGAAAGAGCTAGAGAAGAAGCAGCTGAAAGAGCCAGAGAAGCGGCAGAAGATGAAAGTTGATTTAATGGGGGATGAGAATTTTAAATAAAATTGATACATGAATAGAAATTTTAATGTAGTAATATAACCTGTAAAAGAAGAGTAAAAAAAATAGAAACAACTAATTGTTGTTTCTATTTTTTGAGTATCTTTTTCTAAAATATTTTAATTATCTTGACATTTATAAAGATTGATATTTTTTACTTTAAAAATGACTGTTATTAGCCGTTTTTTCAGTAAAAAGGAATTTGTCAGAACATATATCAAAAGAACTATTGTAAAATATGCTTTTTTTTACTTACTACTGCAATATCATCAGAATCAATAAAATACTCATATCATAAATACGCTTTTACCTGATTTCTTATTCTTTCCTCTATTGGTTCATATATATCTTTGATAAAGATTCATCCTTTAATTAAAGATGCTTCGTCTAACTTGTCAGGAAGTCCATATATTTTTACTTCAAATCAAAGTTCATATATTATTTCTGCTCATTTTGAATTCATAATTTTTAGTTTTAATTCTAATATGTTTAGTATCTTTTACTAATTTGATTTTGAAACTTTACTCATATTGATTATTTTTATATTAAGTAATTTAGCATCATCATATATATTGTATCAGTTACTATACAAACGATCAACCACTTGAGTTTCAATATCATCCATAAATATAATAGGCTTTCATTTATTTGAGATACTAGGATTTACGCAAAATATATCATAAATGTCTATAATTTCTATTTCTGATTTTTTGTTTTTCACTAATGCTTCACAAGTGAAATTAAATTCGTCTAATTCTTTACTTTCTGAAACTCAAATTTTTAAAGGTCATTTTCTTCAGAAAATGACTGGTTCCAAATATAATCAATTTCATTCTTTTATTTTTTCAACATCTTCTGTTTTAATAAAGTTTTTCTTTTCTAGTAGATTGATAACTCTCTGTCTTATAAAAGTTAAAAATTCCTCCCTATCTTTATAAAAGTTCTTACTATGTACCCTTACATCTAACTCTTTGAAGCCTTGTCTTCATTTTCAATCAATAATTATTGCTAGAACTCTCAAAGAATACATTCACTTTACTTCATTCAAAGGATATACAATCTCATATGGTTTTTCAAATTTCTTTAAATAATTTTTAATTAATGGTAATACAAACATAATTTTCTTATTTAAACTTTAAAATATATATTATTCTATATAATAATTGTGTGTCTACGAAAAACTATAACAATATAAATATTTTTATCCTTATGTCAATCATTAAAATCAAAAACATATTTTTAATTCTTTTGTTTTTTCTTCTTCCTCTGATAAATTCTAGATTATTAGATATTTTTTGATTTGATTTTAATATATATGTAAGTTGAAATTATGAGTTTACAAAGGTAATGTTTTTTAATGTGTTATCTTGAATAATAATTTCTGTATTTTTTGTGGAGAATTTAATTAATTCTATTTTTAGAAAAGAGAAAATAAAAAGATTCAATAGTATTTATATATTCTTGTTACTTGTAATAATTTTTATCTCTTCCCTATATTCAATCTCCCCTTTTGTATCTATATTTTGAAATGCTAAAAAATGACACTCTTTGATAATGTTTGTAAACTTGATATGATTATTTTTTGTTTTATCTAGTTGTAAAAAATCATTTATAAAAAAACTGATACATGTAACTTATGTTTCATTAGCTTTTTCTTGTTTGATAATAATAAAAGAGTACTTCTTCCCCACTTATAATTATTGAGAATTATCATCTAGAGCGATATGAACTTTTTGACATCCAAATTATATAGCATTATTTATTTTGATGATAATTCCTAGTTTGTATAGAAAACTGAAGTCTCTTCTTGTTTTCTGAATCCCTCCCCTTCGTTCCTCAGGTACTCCCTTTGAAAAAGGAAGAAACTTTTTTCTATATGTAATAATTTTAATTCTAGCTATAGTTAGCTTGTTTTTAACAAAATCTGCTTGGGGGATATTTTTATTTTTTGTTTATAATTTATATTATTTTTCTATAAATACAGAGCTTATTAGAAATTTTTATTTGAATATAGATAATAGAAAATATATTATTTTAGGTTGAATATTTATAATAGTTCTTATAATTTCTATTTTTTATTTTTTTCCTTATAAGTTACACTCTTTTATCTCTAGATTTTTTATTTGGGAGAGTACTTTGAAACTAATTCATTCTGATTCTAAGACACTTCTTTTTTGATGAGGTTTTGGTACCCTTAGATTAGTTTTTGATAATTATAAGTCTCAGTATTTATATATATTTGAAAATATATGATTTACAGCAGATAGACCTCATAATTTGCTTTTAAATGTATTTTATCACACTTGAATTTTTGGATTAGTTTTGATTTTGTATTTTATTTATAAGATAATTATAAAGTTTAAATTCAATGCTTATTTTGAGGCTGTAGTTTTGTTTTTATTGTTCACTATTTTTAATTTTTCTTCTATTGCTAGTTATTTATTGTTTATACTGTTTCTAGCTAGAATTTTCAGATGAAAAAAGAACCTGAAATTAAGTTTGAAACATTCTTGTATAGTTAATCAATATATATGAAATTTATCAATTTCTGTTATACTATTTGTATCTCTAATCTGAGTTTATTTTTCTGCAAAGTTTTATTTGGCTGAAAACTATTTTTACAATAAAAATTATGTAGAGGCATTGAATACATACTATTTTAGTCCAAAGTATTATTATAAGTTATGAAAATATGAAGAGGGGTTGAGAATAGAAAAGTTTAAAAGTGAAAGTTATTATATCTCAAAATTAAGATTTTCTGAAAAGATAGAAGAGAGTTGTAAAGATTTAGTAAATAGTTTTTGATCAGCTGAAAATTATTTTTATTGTTGAGATGTTTTAGAAAAAAAGTGATATGTAGATTTATCAAAAGAGTTTTACAAAAACTGACTTAATAATCTTCCTGATTTATGGAACTCTGATTCAAGTTATTATAAGAATTTTTTTATAAAAAATTTTATAAATTGAAATAGGTTTTTTAGTGAAAAATATAGCAATTTGGAAAATATTCTAGAAAAAGATTTGTAATTTTTTTGACTTATATGTACAAAAGTATATACTTGGGTGTATCTTAAAATTTTTAAAGAAAAAAATGATTTCTGCAAAAAATATTATTAATATTATTATACTTTTAGATTAATCTAAGAGCTTTTTTTGCTTAATCCACAAAACTCTTAGAATACAATCTAGGAGTTTTTTTAATAGGTATAATCCAAATAAAAAACCTCTCTCTAAATTCTCTCTCCTTATGAGGAGAAAGAGGCTACGATTTTTTATCTTTAAATATTTTAAAATTATTTTATTTTATCTAACTTTTTGATTATGAGAGAAATAACTTTAGAGAAAATACTCAAAGCTAAACATGACTTTTGAGATTTTGTAAAAGAGACTCCTTTAGAATATTGCCCTAGATTGAGTAAACTTTATAATGCTGATATTTATTTGAAGAGAGAAGATTTACAACCTGTTAGAAGTTATAAGATAAGATGAGCTTTCAATGTAATAAACTCTCTTTCTGAAAAGGAGAGAAAAGCATGAGTTGTTTGTGCTAGTGCTGGTAACCATGCTCAAGGTGTTGCTATAACTTGCAATAAATTAAAAATAAAATGAGTAGTGTTTATGCCTGTTACGACTCCTAGTCAAAAAGTTTATAAAACAAAACAATTTTGAGGTAATTTTATAGAAATAAAACTTGTGTGAGATTCTTTTGATGAGGCTCTTAAAGCTAGCAAAGATTACGAAAAAGAACATGGTGCAACCTTTGTTCACCCTTTTGATGATGAGAGAATAATGGAATGACAAGCTACAATCTGACTTGAAATACATACAGAATTAGAAAAAAATTGAAAAGAAGCTGATATTATAGTTTGTCCTATCTGATGAGGATGAGTTATTTCTGGTCTTATTTCTGTAACTAAAGAATTAGGCAAAAAAACCAAGATAATTTGAGCTGAATCAACTTGAGCCGCATCAATGAAAACATCTTTGGAGAAGTGAAAAAATACTACTCTGGATACTGTTGAAACCTTTGTTGATGGAACTGCTGTAAAAAGAGTTGGAGAAATAGGTTTTAAAATAGCAAAAGACTACGCATTAGAAGTTATTTCTTGTCCTGAAAATAGAGTTTGCTCTACAATCTTAGATTATTTAAAAGAAGAGTGAATAGTTGTTGAACCTGCTTGAGCATTATCAACTGATGCTCTAAAAGATTTAAAAGATGTGGTAAAGTGAAAAACTGTTGTTTTAATTATAAGTGGATGAAATTTTGATTTTGAAAGACTTCCTGAGACTAAAGAAAGAAGTATGAAGTATGAGGGGCTTAAAAGATACTTTTTGATTAGCTTTCCACAAAGACCTTGAGCTTTGAAAGATTTTTTACAATGTTTATGAGATAAAGATGATATAGAAAGGTTTGAATATTTAAAAAAATCTGCAAAAGATACTGCTCCTGTTTTTATAGGAATCAAAACTGATGATAAAAATAATTTTAAGATGATTGAAGAAAAGATGAATAATCTTGGATTTAAATATAGAGATATTACTGATGATGATCTTTATTTTGAATTGCTGATATAATTTTTTATTCTTTTTAATTGTTGATCTGATGATTTTTCATACTCTATAGTTTCTATATCTACTTTTCCAAAGAATAATTTTTTAAATTTTTCTTGTAACTCTAATCATCAGTGAAAATCAAACTCTTTTCTATTTAGGTTTCATACACTAAAGGAAGAGAGTTTTTTCGATTCTATATCCTCTGAATCAGCTACAATCCTTGAAATATTAAAACAATTCCCCAAAAATCTTTTACTTATATGTATCTCTCTTATGAAATAAATCTTTTTTATACTTATATAAGGAATTTTATATTTTGCCTGTAGTGTAAAATCAGTAAATACAAGGTATTTATCAAAAAAACTTACTTTGTCATGTTTGCTTCTTAAAGAAAGTTCAAAGAAGCTTGTTTCATCATTTTTATCTTCTGAAGAAAATCCAAAGAATTTATTTTTATTTCAAAGTATGTAGAAAAAAATAATAATAGATATTAGAAATGCACTTGAATATATTGATTCATTTAATGTTATTGAACCATCAGAATTTATTAACTCCCATATAATAAATATGCTTAGTAAAAAAATAATAGTAAACAAGAGTCTAACTGAAATTTGTAATATAGGTGGCAAATAAAATATTTCAACTCAATCTTTCTTTTTTTCTGATTTAATAAGATTCCATTCTGATTTTAATGGTTTTTTCTTAGATACAAACATTATAGCATAACGAATTACTATAATGATAAGTATTATTTTAAAATATAATTTTACCTTAGATATAGATTCTTCGTTTGATATTATTGCATCATAAACATTCATAGATGACTCTTGAAAGTCAGATAAATAATCTCTAATAGTTTTTATAATCTCCATTACTTTTTATTAATGAAATATTATAATAATAATATTTTAGGAATAGATAAAGTCAATTTCTTAAAAATCTTTTTACAAAACCTGATATTTTTGTTAGTATATATGTACAATTATTTTAGTATATAACAAATTTAAAAATGTCTAAAGATAATTCTGATTTACAAAAAATTGATAGTATATTTGCTCCTAAGGCTATTTGACCTTATTCTCAAGGAATTTTAGTTAGAAAGACTTTATACTCATCAGGACAAATTTGATTAATTCCTGAAGAAGGAAAACTAGAAGAATGAATAGAAGCTCAAGTAGAAAGAGTTTGTAAAAATCTATGAGAAGTTTTAAAAGAGGCTTGATTTGGTTTTGAAAATGTTGTAAAAACAAATATTTATTTGGCTAATATAGAAGATTTCAAGGTTGTTAATGAAATTTACTGAAAATATTTTTCTCATAAACCAGCAAGAAGTACTGTTCAAGTTGCAGGACTACCTATGTGAGCATTAATTGAGATTGATGTTATTGCTAAAGAAGTTTAGTGTAACCTCACCTAACCTCTCCTTAAGGGAGAGAAACAAGTATGATAAGAACTTTTTTATGCTCTTACTGCTCGTTCCTCGCCTTCCCCTTCATTGAAGGGGATAAGAAAATTCAAGAGATAAAAATAACTAATTAATATTAAAAAAATTTTAATTTGATGAAAAAGAAATACTTAATTTTTGATTTAGATTGAACTCTTATAAACTCTCCTGGTAGAATTGTTGATGAAATTTTAGACTTTGTAAAAGAGGTTGATCCTGAATATTATGATAGAACTAGATACATCTTGAGTAGAACTTTCTGACTTAGTTTAAAAGAAATCTTTAGAATGATTTTTGAGGACCAGAAAAAAGTTGAAGACTACTCTCATGAGATTTATAATAGACTTGATAAATTGAGGGGAAAATTAAAGTTCTTTCCTGGTGTTATAAAAAAGATAAAAGAATTATCAAAAAATTATAAATTATTTTTAAGTACTTGAAGTTCTACTGATTTTGCTGAAAGTTCTTTAGAAGAATGATGAATAAAGGATTTTTTTGAATTGATATATTGAAGTGAAAAGATTATGAAGTGATCAAAGCATTTAGAGGCTTTTGCAGAGTATAGCTGAGATGATAATTTTTTTGCAAAAAGTGTTTATATTTGAGATGGTGATATGGATAGAGTCTTTGCAGAGAAGCATAATATTGATTTTGTTTTTATTTGAAATAAAGGGATTGATAGATATGAGATAGAGAGTGTGACGGAGATTGATGAGGTTTTGAAGAAGATTATTTAAGTTCTGAGATTGGGAGTGTGCATTAAAGTGTGT
>DJMN01000037.1 GCA_002435385.1 Patescibacteria group bacterium UBA6489 | reverse complement strand
ACCTATGTTCTGGTACAGATAATAAATTTAAATAAGATATTTTTGTCTAAAAAAAACATATATGATAATATATAAATATATATTACTTATAAATTATCATATTCCCCATGCCTACAACTAAATTAAGTAGTTTAAAAAAAGAAACAGTAACTAGTCCTGAAACAACATCAGATATATCCAAAGAAAATATCACACACAATGTTAAAGAGATATTAGACAGAAACGAAATATTAGAAGAAGAACTATTTAAATTAAAAAATGAAGATAATTTTGAAGAAATAAAGAAAAAGTGCATTATTCTTTTTAATTCATGAATATATGAAGAAAAACTTTATATAAAATCAATATACCAAATAAACAAACTTTCAATAGAAGAATTAAACGAAAAAATAAAATTATTATCTTTCATAAATATAAAAAAAGTCAAACCTTCCATTATTTTCAATATAATGATTCTAGATTATGAAGAAATAAAAGATAAAATAAACATACTAAGGAAACTAGAAAATATAAATATTGAGAACATAAACTGAAAAAATATATATGATTTTTTTTGATTTAAATTAGATAAATTAAAACTATTAATAAATGAAATTTGAGTTACTAATTTTGATATATTACTAAATTTTAAACAAATTAAAGAAATAGACAAATTGGGTGTAAATAATTTGAACTCAATTTTAGATATTTTAAATACAAAATTTAATTATAAAAAAGAACACTGGTTTAAATACTATGATATAATAAAAATAATTAGTTTCACAGAAGAAAACTACAACACCAGAGATAATTTCAGCTACATAAAAAATAGATTCAATAATTTAGAAAATAAACTAATACTATTAAATAAAATATGAGTAAAAAATATGAGTGAACTCATAGACTTTAAATACTTCATAGAATTTAACAATATACTAATATTTGAAGAAATAATAAATGAAGCAATAGAAAAATACACAAACTATAAAGATATAAAAAATCACATACTAAAATGAAATTTTAAATACAAAGACTTATCTGAAGAAGATTATAATACATTAACAAAATATAAGAAAGGCAGAACGAATAACATCTATACAGATACAGAAAATACCCCCTTTTTGTCTTTAACAGATATAGATGTAGATGAAAGCGATATATTAAATATAAAGGTTAAAGAAGAGAAATACAAACCAGAATTATCCTGAACACAAATAAAGGAAAAAAGAATATCATTGAAAGACTGAAGAAATCTATGGAATATAAATAACATAAGTACAACTTGAGAGGAACAATTACATATTTTTAGATTATTGTGAAGTATCTTCCCAATAGCTCCTATATTAAGAATACATAGTAAAAATAATAATAAAGTAGAATATGCATCTATTGATATATGAAAATGAGATAAAACATGAGAATGAAAAGAAATTACATGACTTAATGCTCCTACAAAACTAATAAATTTTATGAGAGTATTATATCAATTTTTAGCAATGGATTTTGATAGACATGAATGATATAACCATAATTTTGAAGATAATATAATTTATGATATTGACTTAATTTTTAAAAGATGAGTTCACTTTCAAGAAGAATCATCCTATTATTCTTCTATTTTCAACAAACCTATATTCTATCCAGAATTCAAAAAACTATTTTTCCTAATAAAAAACTATGTACACAACAACTGTGTAGATGAATTAAAAAAATATAAAAAAAATGAATTAGAAATCAAAAAACTAATAGAAAATACAAATATATCTAGTAGTAAAGATAATCTAGAAAAAAACCTAAAACAATATAAAAAACTATTATGAAAAATATATCTATACTACCCTTGAATAGAAAACACAGATAAATACTTGAAAAAAATAAAAACAGAAGATTTAGAAATTCCAGAAATAGAAAAAATAAAAGAATGAATGAAAGAATATAGTAAAATGCTAGAAAAAAATAGAATAATAACAGAAAAAGTACTAAGCAGAGAAGCTATCCTAAGTATGAAAAACTTTGTACGTTCTTTATGAATAAAAAATAAAAGAATATTAGAATTTGCAGAAACAAGTGATAAAGAAATGTTTTAAGGAAAAACCAAAAGAGTCCTTCATCATAGTAAAAATCTAGATTTTTCAGACTTTTCTTAAATAACTACAGAAAAACAAGAGCTAATAAAATTTAGATCTTGTTTTTTAAAACAAAAAACTTGATTTATCTCAATTTCCAAATATATTTATTATACACACTATATATAAATATATTTAAATAAAATTAATTTATGTACACCTGCACAAACTGTTGAAACGAAAGCCTAAAATGGCAATGACAATGCCCATTCTGCAAAGAATGGAACACACTAAAAGAATTCAAAGAAGAAAAAATAAACTCTTCAACCGAATGAGAAGTAAAAACATTAACAAAAATCCATGACATACAAATACAAAACGATAGAATCAAAACAAAATCAACAGAATTAAACAATGTCCTATGATGATGAATAGTTAAGTGATCAGTTATACTACTATCATGAGAACCATGAATCTGAAAATCAACAATCACCCTACAATTATGAGACTGGATAGACAAAAAAATAATCTACATAAGCTGAGAAGAAACAGAACACCAAATTTTTGATAGAGCTAAAAGAATCTGAATTAAAAATGACAACCTAAACATACTATCAGAAAATAACATAGAAAACATAATAAAAACACTCTCAAAAAATACCTGTGACATCATAATCATAGACTCTATAAGTGTAATGAATTCAAGCAACATAACCTGAACCTCATGAAGTATATCACAAGTCAGATACATAACCGAACTACTCATAGCAATAGCCAAAAAAACAAACACAGCAATCTTTATAATATGACACATAAACAAAGACTGAAACCTAGCATGACCCAAAACACTTGAACATATGGTAGATACTGTACTATATTTTGAATGAAGCAAATTTGATGATCTAAGAATACTAAGATGACTAAAAAACAGATTTTGAGCAACCTCAGAAATAGCCATTTTCAAAATGTGAGAAAAAGGGTTAACAGACCTAAAAAATCCATGACTAGAATTTGTAAACTCCAGTACTCCAACTATCGGCTCTTCCCTATCTGTAACAATGGAATGAACTAGAAGCCTAGTTATAGAAACAGAAAGCCTAACAACCTATACAAAGTTCTGATATCCTAAAAGATCAGCTAGATGAATAAATTCATCAAAACTAGACCTGATAATTGCAGTACTCTGAAAATACACAAACATACAACTAGACAGCTATGATGTATATTCAAACATAGCAAGATGACTAAAAATAGAAGAACCATGAATAGACCTAAGCCTTGCATCTAGCATAATATCAAGTAAAACAAATAAAATTATTCCCAAAGAATGGATTTTTGTATGAGAAATATCTTTGACCTGAAACATTAAAAATATTATAATGCTAGAAAAAAGAATAAAAGAAGCAGAAAAAATGTGATTCAAAAAAATATTTATTCCAGATTCAAAAATAAAATGAAACTATAAAATAGAAACAGTAAAAATTAAAAATGTACAAGAATTAGTAAGAAATTTAGTTTAAACTTTCAAATATCAATTATCAATTAACCACTTTTTATAAACCTCTCACATCTGTTTTCAGAGTTTATAATTTTCCTCTTTATTTTTTTTTATTCAGAAAGAAATTCTAATAAATTTAGTATATGGAAATCCTCCTCATAAACTATATCATCATGGTCTCATAAAAGGACAACAAACAGTATTTCTTAATCAAAAAGAATCAATATGTTCTAAATCTGTATTTCCATATACAATTTTAAATATATTAGGGTCAGAATATTCATTAGAATTATCTAATACAGTTCATTTATACATCTTATATTCATCAAATCTTGGAACCCTAATTAATATTTCTTCTAAATTTTTTCATGCCTTATACTCAACAAGACTTCTTATATCAGGATAAAAAAAGGAAAAGTAATCACTATTTTCTACATGCAATTTCAATCTATCAGGAATATCTTTATATCACTCATCAAGTCATTTTAAAAAAGTATTCCTATTTCTAGATATATTTATTAGATTATTTTTTATTTCTGATTTTCTAAGTCTAGGCAAATAAGATACATTATCTTCATTCAAATTAGAATTCTTATCCTCTATATACTTTTCTATATCCTTTTTAATATCATTATTATCACTATAAATTCAAACAAATCAAAAAAAATATTTTAATAATCATCTCTGATGTTTTGTTAAGCTAGAGGTTACTATAACATGTAAATTTTTAGGTTTATCTTTTAACAAATCTTTTAAATCTATATCAAGTCTTGTAGTTAAATCAATTACTAAAAAGAAATCTTCACTTGGTCTTACTAATGAGTCACTACAAACTTTTTCTACTTTATCTAAGAAATTACTATAATGTTGTAAATCATTTTCTTTTCATATATCCTTACCCGGAGTTAATTTACTAGGAGATAATAAATAAACCCTCTTCTCTTTGGGTTCAGCTTTATCTATAACTCAACCTACATTATGTTCAAAATAAAAACTCAACTCTTCCCACATTCATTTATCAGAAACATATTTATCTAACATATATAATACAGAATTATTAGCAGCCGCTCATCATTGAGTAAAAAGCATCTCAGGTTCATTATCTCCAATCTTTCATAAAAATTTCTTATAATGCTCTTCATGTCTATCCAATACTCTATTATAATCAATTCCTTTATTAAAAACATTTCTTCAAATTTTTTTATCCCTCCTTTCTGGAGGAATGCTCACATTACTATGTATAATATCAAAAACTTGCTTTCAAAAATTAATATTTCCATCAAAAACATCAATTTTATTTCCCAAATTATCAAACCACTTTGGAGTTAGAGGCAATGGAACTCCTGCTTCTAAAAATTCTCTATAAACAACCTCTATAGGCATATTAACATTTGCATTTTCAAAAACCTTAGATTCTTTATGACTTGGTCAAAGAGTAACTGCTCATTTTGTGATATTTGAAAAGACAGATACATTATTTCATATTTTTACATTACAAACAATTAAAATATCTTCATTATCACTTTCTTTAACAAAATTTATCAGTTTTCTATAATTATCTATATCAATATTATAGTTAACTATAAACAAATTATTATCAACATCTTTATTAATTATATCATTCTCAATATCTGTTACAATTACTACATCTTTTTTCCAAAACTTAGTTCACCTATTATTAGAGACTATTTCAGATATCAAATCCTCTCAATCTGTTAAATTAAAGACACGTTCCTGAGTATTGTATTCTGAATTTGATAACTCAATTCCTCATTTATATTTTTTAGTAAGACTTCCATCAGTAGAAGCAAATTCACTCTCTCTAGAATATAAAAAATCAAATCATTGTTTTTTATTCTCTCCTGTTGACATTTTTTCTAGAAAATTATTTTCTAGAAAATGTATAAAAAGAGTACTAAACTTTTTACTTTTTAAAACCTTCCTATTTATAGTTATATACTCTTGAAACTTTTCTATTATTTCTCTTTTATCAGGAAAAATATCCAAAAGATTTTCTAAAGTCTGCTCATAAGAAGATTTCTCTTCAAAATTTAAAGATTTATCTAGTTCTACCATACATGAAATATTATTTATATAACTAACAAAATTTTATCATATATCCTCAACAAAAACAATAAAAAACTTTCCCAAAATTGATTTTAAAACAATTTTACTTAAAATCATTAAAATCCCTTACAAATAATATTTTAGTAACAGAAAAAACACCATGAAAAAAATAAACATACTATCAATAACCATACTAATATTCTCTTTCACCTCATGAATAATATGAGCATACACATTTAACAAGCTTTCAAATCCATACAACTTTCAAACACAAGCAAAAACACAAGAAATAGTAAAAGAAAACAAAACAATAGAAATAAAAGACTTAGAAAACAACATAACAAAAATAGCTGAAACAATCTCCCCATCAGTAGTAAGCATAATAATAAAAAAAGACCTAGTAATCTACAAAAGAGACCCTTGGTGATTTTTTGAAAAACCAATATGAAGTATAAAAGAAAAAGTATGATGATGAACAGGATTTTTCATAACAAAAGACTGAAAAATAATCACAAACAAACATGTTATACAAGATAAAAATGCTGAGTACATTGTTATAACAAACACCTGAGAAGAATATGAAACAAAATTTTTAGCAGAAGATCCAATAAATGATTTAGCCATATTAAAAATAGAATCTGAAAATACTTTTGAGCCATTAAAATTTATACCAGAAAAAGAAAATCTAAAATTATGACAATTTGCTATAGCCATATGAAATGCAATGGGAGAATTTCAAAATTCAGTATCACTATGAATAATAAGTTGAAAAAACAGAACAATAGAAGTAGAAAACTGAAACCTAAGCTCCCTAATACAAACAGATGCTGCAATAAATCCTTGAAATAGTGGATGACCTCTCATAAACCTTAACTGAGAAGTTATCTGAATAAACACTGCTATAATAAACTGAAGTGAATGAATATGATTTGCAATAGCTATCACAGAAGAAAAAATAAACTACATTCTAAAAAGCATCCAAGAAAACTGAACAATAAAAAGACCTTTCATATGAATAAATTATATGCCTATCTCTGAGTGAATAAAACAAAAATTATGATTAAGATCTAGCTATTGAGCTTACATTATAGACGAACAATGATCAGTGATAGAATGAAGCAAAGCAGCTCTAGCATGATTAGAACCATGAGATATTATACTAGAAATAAACTGAATAAAACTAGAAGAAAACAATACGATAAACAGTATCATACAAAATAAAATCCCCTGAGAAACACTAGAACTGAAAATCATAAAAAAAAGTTGAGATAGAAGAGATATAGAATTAGAATTAGGAGAATACTAAAAATTAGGACTATTCAAGTTTAAATTATGAAGTGTAACTTAAACCACTATATATTCCCCTCTCCTAGAAAGGAGTACTTGTTACGACTATTCTGAAATTAAAGCGTAGCAGAGGGGTTAGGGGTGAGGTTTTTAGAAAAAACAAAGGAAAAAAGACTAGAAGATAGAGACTAAGAAAACAAAACAAACAAAAAAAGCTAATATTTAAAAAATATTAGCTTTTAAAAATTATTTTTATTCCTACTTGTTCCTCTCCTCTAAGGAGAGGCTAGGTGAGGTAAAAAAACTAAGTGAGATTACACATAAAACAAAACAACAGCAACAATAACTCCCAACACACTTCAAGCAAAAGCCTCACTTGGTAAATGCCCTAATGACTCTTTAAATTTTTTTTCTCAAATAGATTTATTGATTTCCTGAGCATGTAGTCCTGCTTCAAATCTGACATTTATAGCATCATATATAATTATAGCAGTATAAGCCATAACTATAGCAAAATAATCAGACTGAACACCATACTTTAATGCAAAAGCCATCGCTAAAGATATTACAACTGCCGTATGAACAGAAGGCATTCCTCAGCTTCATAAAGCTCTATTTATATCTAACTTTCAAGTTTTTATCTTTACAATGAGTCCTTTTATAATAACAGCCATGCCAAAAGACACACCTGGTATTAATATGATATTTTCATAAAAAATATTATACACTATCAACTTACTTATAAAAGTATATAGCCCTCTGCTAAAAATTATTTCACATCTATTATCTTATATTGAAAAAGTTGAGATGGAGCTTTAACTTTTACAATATCTCATTTACTTTTTCAAAGCAACGCATTTCAAACAGGAGAATCATTTGATATTTTAGCAGGAGTTGCTAATATATCAGACTCTTGTGTTCAAACTATCTTATAAGTCTCTTTTTCCTTGGTCTCTATATCTTCTATAGTAACCTCCATTCACATAGTTACCCTTCATTTCCCCTTTCATTTACCCTCTTCTTTAATTATTTCAACACGTTTTAATTGCTCTTCTACCTCACTAATCCTCACCTCTACTTGTGCTTGTTCATTTCTTGCTTCTTCATATTCAGCATTTTCGGATAAATCTCAGAAACTAATGGCTTCTTTCAACTTATCAGCTATTTCAACCCTTTTTACCTCTCTTAAATATTTTAACTCAGCTTCTAGTTTATCTAGTCACTCCTTAGTTAAATAAATAACATTATCAGACATACATCAATAAAACTTAAAATATAAAATTTTTATAACTTCTTTATAATATCCTTTAACTCATTATATCTATCATTTTTTATTTTCAATCAAAAAACATTATTCTCATAATTAAAAATAAATCTAACATAATTATCTTTGAAATCTTCTTCTATGTTTATATAAAAAGACTCTCAATAAAAATTGTTTACTTCATTTATAGTATAAGGCAATTCATGAGCTAAAGCTTTAAAAACCTCTAAAACTCAATTATAATCCTTTGTTGGGAAATAATACAAAACCAAATCTTCAGAGTCATATTCTAGATAATTATCTGGATATTCTGTAGTCAAATCAAATAAACTCGGATGCTCATCAATTTTCCTCAAACCAAAATTAGATAACTTATCTAATATGTATATACCAACAACAGACATCGTAGCCTTTTTTTCCTCTTCTTTTTTTTCTTTTGCAAGATTTCTTTTTTCCTCCATATCCATAATTCAAGGTTCAATACTATCACTAGTAAAGTCCATAACTCAATCATTATTTAAATCTTTCTGCCTTAATAAATTTTCACAATTAGCAATTGCTCAAGTTCATTCAGAAACATTCAAACCATCCTTTACATAAACAACCTCATCTGAATATTTAATCTTCTTCACAAAAAACTTATATTCATCATTTTTGAAATACAAAAAAATATTTCCAATAAATACAAATATTAAAAGAAAAAGAATAAAAACCACTTTCATCATAAAAAACAATTCTTAAGAATTATCAGCTTTTATTTGAGAAAAATCTAACTCAATAGGAGTGTCCCTTCAAAGTAAATTTATATTCATTTTTAAAAGCCCTCTCTTTTCATTTATTTCTGTTATCATTCATTCATTTCACTCAAATGGTCACTTAGTTATAGAAACCCTATCTCAAACTTTATATTTTGTAGAAAAAGTCTCTGTATTACTCTTTATTTTTCATTTTAACTGTTCTAACTCTTCTCAAGAAACTGGAACAGGAACATTTCAAGCTCATAGAAATCATGTCACATTTGGTGTATTTCTAACAATATACCAACTTTCATTTGTAACAACCATTTGTACCAAAATATATCAAGGCAATATATTCTTCTTTTTCTTTACTTTAGCCCCACCTGCCTTTATTGAGACAACATCATGTGTTGGAACAAAAACATCAAGTATATAATCCTCTAACCCAAAACTCTCTCTTCTCTGAAAGATAGATTGTTTTACATTCTCCTCTGTTCAAGATATAACTTGGATAACATACCACTCTTTATTATTTTTCAACATATATAAAAATTTAATAATTTATTAATAAAAAATTTATCCTTGAATAACATCTCTAAGCCACGTAACAGATTCAGCAAAAATAGAACCAAATACAAATAAATAAATCCCAAAAAGAACTAAAACTGATAATACAACCAAAAAATATCTTTTTGTTTCTGCACTTGTAGGCCATACAACATGCTTAAATTCTCTAATAGAATCTTTAAAAAAATTTGCCATATAAACTTCTAAACAAAATAAAAAATGCTACAGCATTATATCCTTGTAACATTTGTCAATACTGATTATATTCCTTTTGTATTATTAGTCAAAAAAATTTAATCTTTTTTACATAATTCTCCAGACCATTATTTATATAAAGATAGGAATATACAAAAAAACTAGCCTAAAATAAGACTAGTTTCAAAAATTCTAAAAACCAAAAACTATAAACTAAAAACTATTTCTCTTTTTTCACGAGAATTTAAATACAAATGCTCATAAAATCATAGCTAATATAAGTAACAAAATATGCTCAGGTCAAGTATCTGTTAATTCTTCTGCTTCTTCAGAAACCTCTTTAGCTGTAGTTTTTATATCATCCTCAGAGATGTTTTCTCAAGCATTTCACTCATAAGTTCAAGCTGAATTCATATCTGGTTCTCATCCTGTAGTGGTATCTCATNNTCCTGTAGTGGTATCTCATCCTGTAGTAGTATCTCATCCTGTAGTAGTATCTCATCCTGTAGTAGTATCTCATCCTGTGGTAGTATCTCATCCTGTAGTGGTATCTCAACTACCTTTTGACGCAACAAATTCAACAACTCACATAACCCCAGAAGATATACTTCTTCAATCAACATCCTCTATAGCAACTATAGTTAATTCATATTTTCTATCTTCAACAAAATCAGGTGAGACAGTTAATAATAAGTCTGATTTTTTAGTAGCATCAATCTCAATAGAATCTATATTTAGTTTCTGTCCATTAGTTTTATCTAAAATTCTAAATTCCCTAATAGCATCATCACTTTCATCTAAGTCAGCATTAAAAGATAATCTTACCTTATTTAAATCTTCTAACTTAGGAATACTTTCTAGTCAAAAAAGTCAACCTCCATTATCTCATTCAACAAGAGTTTTATATACTAATTCTTCAGAAGGATCACTCTCATCTCAATTATCATCTACTGTAGTTAGTGCGATATAATAAGTAGTTTCAGGTGTTAAACCCTCTATTTTATAAGTATTTCCCTCTATCAAATCAGCTCATTCATAAGTATATGAACCATCATCTTTTCATGATTGTTTAGAATAATATAAATAATATCACAATGCTCATTCTACATTATTCCATTTTATCTCTAAAGATTTATCAGAAGCCTTTTGAACTGTTAATCAATCTGGTGCAGATAAAGCAAATGCAGGCATTATAAATAGAGTAGTAAATAATCAAAACAAAACTAATAATACTTTTTTCATAATCTTTTTTATAAAATAAATGTTGCCTTTTTGTGAAGTAATTTTATTATATTACATATTTATTTATTTTTCAAATATTTGTATGACTTTTTTAAAAATAAAAGAAAAAAAAGGATTTACCCTTGTTGAGTTACTTGTTGTAATTACATTAATTGCAATATTAGCTGTTTGAGTAAGTAACATAGATTATAATAGATTATCAGGGAAACAAAAACTAGATATATTTTGAAATCAAATAGTTTCAAACATAGAAACAACGCTAAACAATGCTTTACTATGAAAATGAATATGAGATGAACTAATTACACCTAAAAAATGGAAGATAGAAATATCTAATTCAAACAGTTGAGCACTAGAAACATTTTATTCTAGTTGAAGTTCATGGATACACTATGGACTAGCATCTCTTAATATTCAAAATTTTTATTCAATTAATAATATTGAATGTATAAAACTTGATTGAACAACAACTCCAATACCAACCTCAACATGAACAATAATGGTTGAACAAGCTAACCTAGCTTTATCAGGATGTACAGATGATACATATAAAATCTTAAGATTTGAGTGAACTTTCCTCGATAACAAAAAAACTATTGAAGTAAATACATTAAACTGAATAGTAAAACAATTAAGATAATTCTTTAAATTCCTTCTTAAATCATAACAATAAATAAACACCCAAAATATAAATAAACAATAATAAAACTCCATAGACAGATAAATCCAAATATAATCCAATGCTATAATCAACAAGTAAAAAATATCATAATACATATGTAACAATTCAGAGTATTACCACTTTAAATAAAAACAAAAGTGGTAATTTTATCTTTATATACCTAGAAGAATATATATATCACAAAACCATTAATAAAACCTGACTAAAAAGAGTTACAAATCAAGCTCACATAAATGAGTACTTAGGAATAAATATTATATTTCATATAATATTAAAAATAGCAATAACTATATTTATATTTAAAAGCAATGATTGTTTCTTTACAGTAATTAAAGAATAAATAAAGACAAGAGATAAAAAATAGAATACTAACACTCATAAAACTATAGGAAAAACATCTGAAGAATTATAAGCCAAAAGTGAATCTAAATAATTTTCATTTGCAATTATCATTATCACATGATCCCTAAATAAAACTCACAACACAAAAACTAAAATTCAAAAAGAAAAAAGCACTTTCAAAGAAATCTGTAAAATACTATCTAATTTTCCACTATCTCCATCTTTATAAAATTTCGTTAAAGAAGGCATAATAGAATTTAAATAAAAACCTCACATAACCATTAAAACCTCAACAATTTTCATAGGCAAAGAATAAAGAGCAATAGAATCGTCTGCTACCTTTCATCACTCAATTACTCACAATAAGATAATATCAATCTTGAAATACACAACACTCAAAAACAAAGCCATACCATAAGGAATAGAAATTTTAAAAATATATTTTATATAATCAAAATCAAAACCAAACCTAACCGAACAAAGTCTTTTTGCATACCGAAAATTAAGTCATGTATTTAATGTAATTCAAGCGAGTCAAGCAATCATTATACCAACAAAAGACATATCAAAATTTAAAATACTATTCCTAGGAAATAAAAGATAAACAACTAATCCTACCAACGAAACATTTAAAATTTTTCACAAAATTGTAGAAAGAAGAGAAAATTCTATTTTCATATAAGATTGCATAAGAGCCATAATAGCAGAATTAAGCAAACTAACAACAGTAAAAATAGAAACTATAAAAATAGAAACAAGTGCTAACTTGCTATTATATCAAGGTAAAAAATATGCAATAACCAAAGCTAAAATCATTATTAATAATCATAACAAAAACCTTAATGTTAATATATTTCCAACAATTTTACTCGTATCCTCTTCATTATTTGTTATTTCCCTTATTGCAATTGTATAAAGTCCTAAATCTGCTAAGAAAGCGAAAATTCCCAAATAGTTATAAACCTTATTATAAAGACCATATAAATTCATTGGCAAATATTTAGTAAGAATACTTATCAAAAATATAGAAATAATAGCAGTTCAAACTTTTGAAAAAATTTGAGATATAGTATTGGATGCAATTTTTTTAAACAAAGTAAATAGAAATTATAAAGATAAACCAGCTTTTTTTTTGCTTTTAACTGTACATTTAATTATATTTTTATAAAATTACAAATAATTTTTAAAAATAACATTAAAACAAAAAGATGAAAAAAGGTAAACTAATTATAAGTACAATAACAATTACAACAATTCTTACTATAACATGAATTATTACATATCAATACTACCCCAAAGTAAATAGTATAGAAGTTCAAGCAAAAGACCAAGATAATACATGATCAACCAACTCTGGCGTGATAGAAAACACATGAACTAAATTAGAAGAAGATAATGAAAATGAAACATCTGGAATAGATGCTCAAAAAGCAGCAGAAGAAATAGAAAAACTAAGAAATAGATTGAAACTAAAATGACTTATAGTAAAATGAGACGTTTATTTAAAAAATGAACAACCAACCCTAGCTCTTAAAATTTATCTTGAAGCCTACAAAGAAAGTCCTGAAGATGAAAAAATAATAAAAAAAATATGAAACACATATTTTGAAATGGAAAAATTTAAAGAAGCATATGACTACTACAAAAAAATAAAAGATTATGGAGGTTTTGATAAAGAAAGAGCTATCCTAACATTATTTTACTCAAAAGATTTTAACAACATTGTAGATATAAAGGATGTAAAAAAGGAACTAAAAACATTGAATTTAGATAAAGAAGAAACATTTTACTATGAAAATTCATTAACTTGTATCACTGATTTTCACCAATGTAAAAAAGATTTAAATACATTTCTTAATGAAAATCAAAAAATAGAAAATAAAAACTTACTAGAATTAAAAAAAGCAATAGAGAATTATCAAAACTTCAAAACAGAAGAAATCTACTATAAAGATGCCTTACTAGCCTGAGCTTATTATACTAACAAACTCTATCCAATAAGTATCTTTATCGGAAAAGAAATATTAAAAGAAAAAAACAACTACAAACCAATAATGAAAATAATAGCTAGAAGCCAATTTGAAATATGAAATTATGAATCATCAAAAAAGACTTTAACAGATTACTATGCCATAGATGAAAGCGACTCTTGAGTAGCCTTTCTGCTATGAGTAATAGACTCAAAACTACATGAGTACATACTAAGTAACATACATCTTAATAAAGCACTAGAATTATGATACGATCCTAGAATAGATGTAAGAAGAAGACTGATACATAACTACTTTATGATTTGAAACACAGAAAAACTATTATCAGAATTTGAAGCACTAGTAAAAGAAGAAAATGCAGAAACAGAAGATTTACAATTAGCCATATATTACCATATAATAAATGATGATTTAGACTTTGCTATGAGATGGGCTAAAAAATGAATGGAAAAATTTCCAGACGATGATATGTTTTACGGATACCTATGATGGATTCTAAAAGAAAAAAATAAATTTGAGGAAGCAAATGATATACTAAAAAAATGATTAGAAATAAATCCTAGAAATCCTATGATACTTTTAAATATCTGATATGCAGAAAAATTACAATGAAATACAAATAAATCTATAGTATACTTCAAAAAAACAGTAAAACTAAACCCTGAGTGAGAATTTTGACAAATCGCACAAGATGAAATAGATACAATGGAAAAAGAAAAAGAAATATTAAAAAAATCTATGCTAAGAAACGACTAAAATACAACTAAATATTAAAAATTATGTCCAATACAGAATATCAAAAAAGAAAAGAAGAGGAAGAAAAAAAGAAAAAAGAAAAACAACAAGAACAACAAAAAGATTTTAAAATAAAGATTGATACAAAAAATCTTTTAGAAGAATTAGCTCAAAAAATCTCACAAGAATTCTGAGTTGATAAAACAAAAATAAAAGAATTAATCTCCTCAAAAACATTATCAAATCTAGAAGACTTAAAATTCAATATAAATGATAAAGAAAATCTACTAAATGTAATTTCATGAGCTAGAGATGTTATATCAAAAGCAAGTAGAAAAGAAATAGATTTATTAAAATGAAAAATAGATAAAAAAGAATACAATCCAGAAAAAGATATTTACATATCTGATAAATTTATCCCAAAAAATCTAATGAGAAGAGCAAGGAATCCTAAAAACCTATGAGACAACCTAATATGAGCCTCTATCTGATTAATAAATTCTTCAGAAGAAATTATTAAAGTTCTCTACAACATATGAGCATGAATAATTAAAGCCCCTTATCACATATACCTAATAATTACCTGAAAAAGAAAATATGATAAATTTAAAGAAATTTAAAACTTTTTAATTCATATCTTACAAAAAACCATCCTGAATTATTTCAGGATGGTTTTTATATTCATCTTAACTTTGATTAGAAAATAATCCCCTCAATAATTTTTACCAATTTTAAAGTATTATGCTTATACAAAGTCCTTTTATCTAATAAATACTCCTCTATAACCTTAGTTCATCTCTGTCTTAGAAAATCTCTATCACTATCATTCAAAAATATATAATCTCATCACTTAACACTTATATTTTCTTTAAACAACCTTTCTTGTTCATCAGTTAAATCAGGCTTCCTATCATTAGCAATAAAATAATCAACCTCTCTTCACAAGTACTCCTCCACCTTCAATATAAAATCCATAACACCATATCACTCAGCTTCTCATCACTTATTTGTACTATTTCAAATAAAAATAATCTTTGCATTAGATTTTTTTAATAATTCTTTAACCTCTCAAATTATCAAATTAGAAATAATACTAGTAAACAAATCTCAAGTAGAAATAACAATATAATCAGCAGTTAATATTGCCTCATCTATATCCTTATTATGCTTAGCATTCCTTGATTCCTCCATAAGCCTAAGTTCTTTAACCTTTCATTTATAGTCAGGTACATTACTTATATGATCCTGGGTTTGTATAATATCACCATTATCTAAAACAGCCTCTATAAAAGCACTATCAGTAGTAACCGGAATTATATTAGCCCTTACTTCTAAAAGCTGAGACATAAAATCCATCATTCTATTATAATCCTTTCATAAGTTATAAAATAAACTTCACATAAGAATATTTCATAACTTATGCCCTTTTATAAAATCATTTATTGGTAAAACAAAATTTAGAAACTCATTATCAAATGTATCCAAATAAATCATAAAATCATCATTTTCTAAAACTCAAACAAGTCAAAATATCTGCTTTAAAGTTAAATCCTTAATCAAAACATCATGATTTATAACAGTTTCAAAATAATGCTCAAATTTTGAAGAATAACTACTACCTGAAACAGAAAATAAACATCTTCTCAAATCTCAAGGCGGAGGAAAATGCAAATCTAAATCTCTTTTAAAAAGTCTCATAAGTTTTCAAGTCGTCCTTCAATCATCACTCATAGAAACTATAGAAAAAAGCTTTGCATTTATTCGATGTAAATCTTTCAACAAAGTTGATTGCCCATTTCATCAACCAATAGTTGTAACTACCTTTTCCTGCATAATAAAATTTTACTTTTTACAATACTTTTTTATATAATTTTCAACTCACAATTTAGTATATGAAGCAATTTTTTCTGGTAAATCATATATATTAAACCACCTAATTTCTTCACATTTATGAGGCTCCATATTTTTTATTTCTCAACTTTTTATCTTACATACAAAAGAAACAGCTATCCAGTGTTGTCACTCTTCTGGCATTATATTATCACTTACCTCTAACATTCACACAACCTCTGCCTCCACTCAAATTTCTTCTCTTACCTCCCTAATTACAGCCTCTTCTAAAGTTTCTCAAAAATCAACACCTCATCAAGGTCTACTCCAATATCAAGCTTGATTTCTACACTCACTACCTCTCTTCATTAATAAAGTTTCATTATTATCATTAACTATCACAGCTCCACATCATACTCAAATATAATCCTTTCATTTCTTCATAACCAAAATAATTTAAAAAAATCTAAAATCCTACTTCTTCCCCCTCCTTAGCAGGGAGGGGGCTAGGGGGTGGTCAAAAGCTAGGGTGAGGTTACCCCAAAGAGGCTAGAGATAATTTATCTACAACTCCAATCCCTTCAAAAACTCTCTCAACTCTCCTCCTAAATCATCTCTTTTCAATCCATAAGAAATACAAGCCTTCAAAAAACCTATTTTACTACCCGTATCATACCGAGTTCATTTTACTCTAACTCCATGAATATCCTTTTCCTGTCTCAAAAGCTCAAAAGCATCAATAAGCCTAGTCTCGCCATCTCCTCAAATCGGAGTAGATTTTTCCAGATACTCGAAAATATCTGGAGTCAAAACATATTTTCAAATATTACCATTTCTAGATTTAGTATCACTAGCCTTAGGCTTTTCCAAAAATTTTTCAACTTTAAATATATCATCTTCAGGAGTTTTAGTCTCAAGTATTCCATAATTTGAAACTCTATCTTCAGGAACCTGAAAACTACAAATCACAGGAGTCCCTTTTTCTTCATAAGCCTTCACCAATTGTTGTGCAGCAGTTTCTTCATTATCAATTATATCATCTCAAAACAAAACTAAAAACGGTTCATCTCATATAAGATTTTTAGTTCTAAGTATAGCATCCCCATCTCATCTAGGATATGGTTGTCTCACATAAACAATATTTGCCATATTATTTAATCCCTTTACAGTCTTCAAATAATCAAACTTTCCATTTTTATCAAGCCTCTCC
This sequence comes from Patescibacteria group bacterium UBA6489, assembly GCA_002435385.1. Taxonomy (GTDB): domain Bacteria; phylum Patescibacteriota; class Gracilibacteria; order BD1-5; family UBA6164; genus UBA6489. The sequence continues at coordinate 2,171 of DJMN01000037.1, read as the reverse complement.
TCAAGTTCAAAATTAGAATCAAAATGATCTTCTATAGCTCTCTTACTTCTTCATGTAACTATTATTATCTCTGTACATCCTGCACTTATAGCCTCCTCCACAAGCATCTGCATAACAGGCTTATCAATAATTGGAAACATTTCCTTAGGCAAAGCCTTAGTAGCAGGAAGAAATCTAGTTCACATACCAGCAGCAGGAATAACACATTTTTTTACTTGTTTCATAACTTAATTTTATCAAAAAATAAGGTCACTACATAGTAACCTTATTTTTAAAATACTCAAATATTTTTATATGTAAAATGTATTTAATTATAATTAATACTCCTTCATATCTTAGCCTCCAAATAATCCAACATATCTCTAACTTTTTCATACTCCTCATTATTTTTTCATTCATACTTTTTCTTTATGTTTCATATTCTTTCAAGTATATTTTCCAACTTCTCTGTACTTGATTTTTCTGATAATAAATCTATTTTTCTTATATATTCCTTTCATTTTTCTGTTTTTTTTAGTTCTTTTTTTGATATAACTAACTGCTTTGTGAAATCTTTCTCTGAAGAATTATCATCTCAAGAACAGTTTTCTTGAACTATAAATTCCTCTCAATTTTTTTGTGCAACAAAAATAAGTTTTCAATCTGATAAATATTTATAATCTAATATATTATCATAATTAGTTATCTCACCTGAGTTGGTTACTAAAATAGTTTTTGTTTTAGAATCTTCCGTTTTGATAGTAGCTTCAAATGCATATTTTTTTCAATCTTTTGAATGTTCCAAATTCATTCTATAGTGATCTTTTTGTTCATATTTTTTTCACTCTACTCAATCACTTACAATAAATTTTTCATCATCTTTTCTTGCTAAATATGTAAGTTCATTATCAGAAGAATAAAACATCTCCTCAACCCAATCATAACTAGCATTTTCAACTCCATTTTCTACTATAACTCTCTTTCAATCCTTTCTTCATATATAATACATATTTTCTCAGTTAGGTGAAAATTTTACATATGGTTGAATCCGTCAATAATCTTCTCAATCTAAACTCTCTATTATATCATACTTATTTCATTCTTCTCAATTCATAACAACAAATTCATCTCAATCTTCTTTTGCTACATAAATAAGCTTTTTCGAATCAGGAGAAAAGCTTAATATAAATCAAACATCATCATATTTTTTTCATTCTTTTCAACCTTCTACAATAAATTCTCCTCTTGGATCTTTATAATCGTGTACTTTATATGCAAATCTTTTACCATCTGGAGAATATTGAAGATTTCCTAAATCTACTGTATCATACTCTTTTAACTTTTCTCAATCTTTAAAAATCCGTTTTTTATTATCTTTTCTTTGAACAAGAGCAAAACTACTAAAATCCAGAGAGAATGCTAACTCACGAGAAGAGCTGTTTTCATATTCAACACCATCCTTAAAAAGAATTCATCATGACTCATTGGTAATAGCAGTAAAAATAGGCTCATTATTACTTCAAAATCAAACATAACCTACATGATAATACATTTTACTTTCTTCAAAATCTGTTACGATAAAATGTTCTTCTCTCCATTCTTTATCAACATAATTTACTCCATCAATAATAAAATGCTTTCAATCATCAGAAAATGCTAAATTCTCAATTTGATTATATTCTTTAGTTTCTTTTCAATTACTTACAAAAAGCATTTTCATATTTCTCATTGCAAGAAAATGAAGAACTGTTCAATCTTTTGAATAAAAGATATTTAAAATCCTATCATATCATTTACTTTCTTTTCAATTATTTACAACAACAGATTTTCAGTCTTTTTTATAAGCCACAAATGCTAACTTTTTTCAATCTGATGAATATTTTAAAGAATCAGGAGCAATGGATTTATACTTTTTATTTTCTGTTCAATTTTCTATAAGTACATAAGCTCTATCACTTTCATAAGTCTCTCCATCAATAACAAAAGAAACCTTATCATCTTTATTTTTAATAGCTGGAAAAGCTATTTTTTTTCAATCTGGCGAATTTTTTATCCCTAATTCATAAATATCATAATATCATTCTCAAACTTTTTTTCAATTTCTTATAAGAAACTGTTTTCCATCTTGACTAAACAAATAAGTTATATTTTTACTATCTGGAGAAAATATACCTAAATTCAATACCCAAGTG
>DJMN01000031.1 GCA_002435385.1 Patescibacteria group bacterium UBA6489 | reverse complement strand
GTGGAAGTTAGGGATTTGTTTTAAATAATTTTTATTATAATGTCCAACGATTCAAGAAATGCAACAGCTTCATGGAGTTGATACTTACATCAATGAAAAGTATGAATTTTTGTTGCATTAAAAGAAATATCTGAATTGTTGGAAAATTGAGAAAATATAGAGGAACTTAAAAAGTGGAGGATTATCTATGAAAATGCAGAAGATTTTGATATTCAATTAAAAGATGAGCAATGAAAATATACAGATGATTATTGAAAATGGATTGTGAAAAGTAGACATCAAGTTAAAGCCAAAAAAAGCTCAACAGCTTTTAGTAATTATGATTCTGTATTATGAATACAGTATTATAAAATGGAAGAAAATATTGATAAAAATTGAAATAAAACAATAAATAAGAAATTAAAAACTGAATGATTTCAAATAAGAAGTTTCCATAGTACAAATACTGTTTGAGATTGTAAGATTTGAGAAATTGAAGTAGATGAAAACAATAGATTTTTACACACTATTGTAAATGTTGCTAGTTTTAAATGAAAAAATGAAAATATAAATAACCAGTCAGATGAAAATCATTATAGCAACAATCCAAATAATATACAGTTATATACTTATCCAAATTGAGATAAATATTGTTACCTATCCACAGAAAATAGTTGTTTAAAGGACGAAAGTTTTAAATTAATTAAAGAGATAAGAAAAATTATAAAAGGTGATGAGTTAGAAGATGAAAATATTTATTTACAAATCCTATTTAAATTGGATGAAGAAATTAGAAATAAACATATAAATTGATGATTTCCTGAAATGAGTTTTTATGTTCTTATTAGAATCATAAGTGAATTTACAACTTTTACTGAATTAGAAAATATAAAACTTAGAAGAAGATTTTATGAATATTATGATTGTTTTAGAGTAGATATAAATCAAGATGAAGAAGAAAAATTAAATCTATTAGTATGAAAAATAAGTAAACTAGATATAGATGAATTTATAAAATTTATATATGAAATTCATCCAGATAAAAAATATTCTGAGAATTGATTTGATTTAAACGAAGATTGATTACATGAAGTATTTTTTGAATGTTTACTAAAAGCAAATAATAAATTATACGATAAATATAATCTTTATATCAAAAATGAAGATAGATTTTTTTTATCAACAATAAATAAAAATAAGTCTAGAATAAAAAAAGTTGTAAATATAATTATGGAAAATTCTAGAATATCTACCAAAATTTATGAATCAGACTACATTATTACAGAATATATTGAATGAAGATTTTTAGATTATGTAAAGGACTACTGAAAAGAAGAAATAGAGAAAGAAAAAGAAGAAAATAATTCTTTAAAATATTCGTGAAAATGTAGAAGAGAGACTCAGAATGATAAAATAACAAATACAAATTTATCCTTTATTAAAATAGATGATGCTATTCTTAAGATTAATACTAACTAAATATAATGATTAACTTTTTAAAGAAAATATTTTCAGAAAAGAAGTATATTGAAGAAAATAATAATACAGATAAAATTTATTATTTTTGAAAAAAATGAGAGTACTTTTTAGTCCATGAATATACTAAAGAAGAAATTAAAAACTTTTTTAAAAGTGAAAAAACAAATGATTTGATTACTTATTTTGATGAAATAAAAAAGGAATCTAGTGATATTGAAAAAAACACATCCCTTATAATTCTTTTAAAAGTAGATAATCTAAAGAATGATTTTGAAGAATTAAAAAATCAAATAATGAAGATAGAAGAAGATGAATATTTTTTTAGAAAATATATCATTGTATATGATAACAAATGAGAAAAAGAAACACAGAGAATAAATAATATTAACGAGTTAAACAATGAGTTTAAAAATATAAAATTAGACCTTTTTAGACCAAATAACTTCTTAAATTCTAAGTGGTATATTATTATCCAGTTATTTATTAAACTTCCTTTTTTGGAAGTAAAAGTAGAATCTGAGAAATTAATTAATTTAATGGATGAGATAAATAAAGAAATAAAAAGTAAAAAACTAGATAATTTCGATTCTTTTATTAGAAAAGAGTTGTATTTAGAATGAGAAAAAGAGGAAGATTTTTTTAGAAATTTAGAAGATAGTCTTTTGAATGTAAATGATAAAAAAGCTGATTTATTTTTAGATAAATTTAATATATAAACAAAATGAAAATAAAAAAAATATATATTCAAAATTTCAAAGGAATAAAAGATAAAAAGATTATAGAATTAGAGGATATAACATTCTTAACTTGACCAAATGGCTTTTGAAAAACAACTATTTTTGATGTTATTGAGTTATGTCTAACTTGAGAAATATATAGAATTACTGAACAAAAAGATACATCATGAATTATTAGTAAAAAATCAAATATGACAAAGTCTTTTTATCAGAATACTGAAAATAAAGAAGTTCTGTTAAAATTACTTATTGAATTGAATAATGGAGAAAAGAAAATAATTATTTCTTATGATGATAATTCAGAGTTAAAGAGAAAACCTGCAACTCCATATTTTGATAGATTTATAGAAGATTATATAGATGATAGCAGTTTTGAAAATCTAGAAAGCTGATTTAGTAATAAAATAAAAGCAAGGGAATTAGAAGAACTTTTATGATTGGAAAGAAAGTTAGAGGTAAAAGATATTTATAAACTATTTAATTATCTACAGCAGGAAGAAACAACTTTTTTTCTAAAACAAAAAGAATACGATAGACATCAAAGTCTAGGTTTTTTATTTCAAACTACAGATGAAGAAAAAGAAAAAAATAAAATTGAAGATTTTTCTAGAAAAATAACATGAATAATCAATATTTTAGGAACAAAAGTTGAAGACTTAAAGAATAAAATAAAAGAACAAAAAGATGTTATTGATGATAAAGAACAGGTAGGTTATAAATCATTTTTTGATAAAGATTTTAATATTATTGCAAGTGAGCTTAATTTTGATAATGAAATACTTTTTAATGAAAAATTAGATTTAGATATAAATAAAAAAAAGAAAAATAAGTATATTGAAAATTTAACTGAACTAAAATTATTTTTGGAAAAAGTTGATGTTAATGAATACCATTTGTGGTATAAAGAAAAGAGATTAAGAAATATAAGAACCGATGATAATTTTATAAATTATTTTATCCTACAAAAGTTTGATACTATTGAAGAATATAAGAAGCTAGAAGAATACAATAATATTTATAACATTTCCAAAAAAGAGAATTACTTGGAATTTTTAATATATGAAAAATTTCTTATTTCAAAAGAATATGAGATTTTAAAAGAAAAGTCTTTTTTATACAGTTTATGTAGTAATGATGATTATAAATACAATATTACTTATTTTGTTTTGCAAGATAAAATTAATGATGAAAAATATTTAGAAGAATGAAAAATAAAAGATAATTTATTTAAATATAACGGAAAAGATAATAAATTATTAGACAAATTTTTATTAAATAAATTTGATAGTGAAGTTGAATATATAAAAAAAGAATATAATTTTTATAAAAATATTTACAATGACAAAGAATTTCTTTTAGTAAAATGACTAATGTTTTTCAATATTTTTAAGAAAGATGACTTTTGAGAGTCAAGATATACAAAACTTGCAAAACTAAGCAGAAATTATAACTATTTTAAAAGTTATAAAACAGAAAAAAATAAGATAGATTTGTTTAAAAGTGTTTTTGAAGGATTAAAAATTGATAATGAAAAGTTATTACTAGAATTTAATAGTAATATCAAAAGAAAAAAAGAATTAGAAAATGATTTATCTGATAATCAAAAAATCACTACAGAACTAAATAATACAAGAAAAGGCTTATTAAATTATTTCAAAAGTAATGTTAATGATTTTGATAATACTTGTATATTATGTGGTACAAAAGAAGTAAATAAACAAGAAATAAAGGATATAAATGATTTACAAAAGTTTATAGATATAAAAACAGAGAAAATAAGTAAACTATCAATTTGAAAATCAAAAGAATTAGAAGATGTTAACGATTCTATTTTAAATAATATTTTAGAATTAGAAAAAGAAATTAATCTATATCTAGACAATGAAGAAAATAGGAAAGATATATTATTATTTGATAATATAAACGAATATTTAACTCAAAAAGAATTTGATGAAAATTTTACATTAATAAATGATTTGTTAGAGGATAATAACAAATTTGAAATAGATAATTTTGATTTGGATATTTTAAAAAATCTAATAAAAAAAGCAGAAAGTATAAGAGACAACTTATTATCAAAATACAAAGATTGATATAATTTAAATAAAAAGTTAACTTATGCTGAGATTGAACGGAAAGATAAAGATATAGATTTTAATAAAAACATACTAAAAAAGTTTTTAAATAATAAAAATATACCATTTAATATTGAAAAAAAAGGTTTTGATGAAATAAAATATGAAAAGACAAAAAATGAAATCATAACTACTATAAAACAATATCTAGTTTGATTTGATAGAGAATTTTATGTTATCTTAAAAAAATTTAAAGATTCAAACAAAAAAGAAATTTACAAGAATAATACCGAAAAGTTAAATCTCTTATTGTGAAAAGACAAAGAAAAATTTTTAATAGAAATTAATGATTATGAATTTAATAAGGAATTACCTATTTTTGAATCTAGATTAAAAGAATATGTTATGGATAATACATTAGATTCCTTTAACTTATTTAACAAAATAAAATACTTATATTGAAATAATGATTTAGTTATAGAGAAAGAATTAGAAAGCTTAAAAAATATATTAGTTAATGAGCAAATTAATTACCCAAAACTAGAACTAGTAGGTGATTATAATGAAGATTACACCCCAAACTCAATACTTATTCTAAAGGAAAAGTTAATGAATTTATTAAAAAATAAAATATATATATTTGATAGTTTAAAAGAATTAAAGCAAAATAATAATTATATTAATTTTCAAACTTCCATAACTCTTTTAAAAGAATATAAAATAAAAAATATTGAGAAATATATACTATCAAATTATGATGAATATGAAAATATAATGAGTATTAGGAGTAATTTAGGAAACACTCTAGATTTGGAAGAAAAAGCTATCAATATAAATCAAGAAAAACTTTGATGAGACTATAAAGAAAAATTTAATACTATTTTTGGTAAGGATTTAACACTTGTACAAAGATATAAGAGTAACTTACGAGAACTAAACGAAAAACAAAAATATATAGAATACAAGTACTTTGAACTAGAAAATTACTTTTTTAAAGGATTAGAAACAGAATACAATATTTTAAACGAAAGATTAAAAAAATTAAAAAAATTGGGAGATAAGACAACAAATCTGATTGAAATATATGAAAAACAAATTAGAGAATATCAAAGAAAAATGGTTGAAAAAATACAAAAACCTTTCTTCCTTTATACTGCTAAAATATTACAGAATTACCAACAGTGAATGTGAATATACATTCATTTTAAATGAAATAATAAAAATTGAGATGGAAAGAAAAATCAAACAATTGTTTTTTATACTGATTGAAAATCTAATAATGATGCAATGCATCACTTAAGCTCAGGACAATTAGCAGTTATTTCAGTAGCATTTACATTATCAATAAATAAGTCTTATAAGGTTTCTAATGAACTAAAATTTTTAAATATTGATGACCCTGTTCAAGAAATGGATTCTTTAAATGTCCACTCTTTTATAGAATTGATGAGACATAATTTCATGGATTATAAATTCATTATATCAACACATAATGATGAAATCGCTTATTTTATGAAATATAAACTAGAAAAAATCAAAGAAAATTCTGTAAAAATGATTAATGTACAAAGTGAATTTTTTGGAGAAGATTAATTTCAACTATTCTTATAATAAAGTTAGAATTCAGGATAAATATTTTGAGGTTTCTTAATATTTTCAAAAAATAATTTAACAAAATGAAAAATATTAATAGACTCTTTGTCAAAAGAGTAAGCTTTTACTTTTTTTGTTTCTTATTTTTTAACAATCCGTGAAATGAATCTACAAAAACTGTNNTAAACTAGAAGAAAAAACTAGCAATAACAAAAAACTATCTCAAAAACATCAAGAAATACAAAAATACCTAGAAAAAACAAAAGAAGAAATACAAAATGAAAATAGTAATGAAGACATAAAAGAAAAACTAAAAAAAGCTAAAAAAATAATAGTCTTAAAAGTCATTTCTTGAATAACAAACTACAAAAATCTAGAAGACAACCTATCAACAATAAAAACAGACAAAAAATCTAAAGCCCTAGAGACTTTAAAAAAATCATTAAAACATAAAACTGGAGATTATACATTAATTATCAGAACAAAAAACAATAAAACCCAACTTGAAAAACAACTATCAAAATATGATGAAAACCTAGTTGTAGATTTCATGTACACCCAAAATCAAAAAAACTATTTTGAAATCACAATATCTAAAGATAGCCTATTTTCTCAAGAATTTCTAGAAAACATAGAAAATTGAATTCTCCCACAGAACTTTTTATGAATAAAAATTATTGAGCCACAATTACTACAAATCTCAAGCCTAGAATGAGAAGAACTAGAAAAAACACGGTGAATACAACAGTATAAAACATATGAGAAATTTGAAGAAATTAAAAATTTAGAATGATTAAAAAATCTAAAAGTTTGAATTCTAGACACTTGAATAGACACAACTCACTCCGATTTACAAACAAATATAGATAAAACACTATGATACAATTTCATAGATGAAAACACTCAAACACAAGATAATCAAGGACACTGAACACACATAGCTTGAATAATCTGAGCAAACCTAAACAATAACTGAATAGTTTGAATAAATCCATATGTACAACTAGTACCACTAAAAATTTGTGATGAAAACGGATTCTGCCCAAATTATGCAGTTCTAAAATCTCTAGAATATGCAAAAGAAAATAATATAAATATATTAAACATCAGCCTATCAGGAAATTCAAACCCACTAGATAACTCAATATGTGACTGAATCGCATCACTAACACAAAGTGGATGAATTGTTGTAACCTCAGCTTGAAACTCAAATACAGATGCTAGTAATACAATTCCATGATGATGTACAGACTCAATAACAGTATGAGCAACAGACCAAACATGAAATAAAGCAATATTTTCAAACTATGGTTCAACAGTAGATGTTCAAGCACCATGAGTATGAATTTATTCAACATATCCAGTTGAAAAGTGAAACTACAAAGAACTAAGTGGGACAAGTATGGCAGTAGCTCATATATCTTGAATAGTATCAATTTTAAAAAGCTACAAGCCAGAATTAACAACAGAGCAGATAAAAAAAGCATTAAAACAAAATTTAGATTTAGATAATCTAATATCATATATAAATTCAGAAGAAATAAATGAAGTTGGGGAGACAAAAGATGAAAGATTAAAGAGTAAAGATGGTGTGGAAATAGATTCAGATTTAGTTTTTGTAGAAAATCAAGAAGAGCTGGACAATCAAGCCAACACAATAACACAACCATGACTTTGAAGCAAAGACGAAAGCAAATCAAAAAGACTATTTTGTGAAACAACAGTTTGAGTAAATTGTGAATTTGAATGGGATAAAGAAAAATCAGAATATACATATAAATATCAAAAAGAAGGAATTACAAAAGTATCTTTAAAAGAAAATAAACTAGTAGTAGAAGCATTAAAACCTTGAAAAACAGAAGTACAAGTTCGTGAAAATTGAAAACTAATATTTGTTATAAAAATAACAATATGAGAAGAAATAAAAACACTAAAACTAGAAACATATGAACTAGAACTAGTTTGAATCTGAACAACAAAAACAATTCAAATACCAAGTTATTATGAGGACATTACAAGCATTAAAAAAAGTAATGACAATATAAATGTGTATTTGGAAGAAAATTGAGAAGGAGGAAAGCAATTAAAAATAGAAGCTCAAAAAGTTTGAGAAACAATAGTTGAAGTGACAGATGAAAATGGAAATATAAGAACTTTAAAGGTAACAGTAGAACAAACAACAGAAGATATTCTAAAAGAAGAATATGAAAAACTATTTGAAGACTTTACACTACAGTTTAGAAAAGACCTAGAAAAAATACTTTTTCCAGAAAATAACACAGAACTACAAATATCTACTACAGAACTTTCAGAAGAAATGAAAGTATTTTTAGATAACTTCATAGCAGGACGGAAGCAAAAAATAGATGTTATGACACTAGAAGACGGTACACCTCTTACAGCAGAAGGAAAAGCAATAGTAACAGGTATACTTATAGATATACTAAATGAACTAAAAAACTCACTAGAAGCTAATCCAGTTTATTTAGAGGTATTTCAGTATATTTTTGATGGGTTACAAAAGATTCAAGATGAATATCAAAAAGAGTCAGAAAATGAAATGGATGACGAATTAACTAGAGAACTAAAAAGAATATTTAGAGAAATATGACTAAGTATAGATGACCTTGAAATAAATAGTTATAATTCAGAAGATACACTAAAAATAAGCACTTTTTGAGATGCATTTAGATGTAAGAAACAAAGTACATGAGAATATTGGGTTCGTCCTTATTATTCAACTTGTACTGATAGTCAAAAATATGTGACATGGACTTGTAAAAGTTGATACACAGATTTTTATACTAGTCAGATATGAGTTGTAAGTTCATGTTTACAAGATTTATGATGTGCTTCAATGGAATGAGATGAAAGAAAAGCTTGTGACCTTCAATGTTATATAAACTCTTGTGTAGTAGATAAATATGCAAATGATGTCTTGAAATTTAATAAATACAGAAATATATTCTTAGAAAAGATAAATGTTCTTATAAATAAAAAATGGAAAAGTATAGAATTAAAATATAGTGATGTTGAATATGCGGAATTAATGAAACAAGAGTTTTTAAATTGATTACTTGCTAAGCTTAATTCAATAAGAGAAAATATTGCTGATGAAAAATTTAATAATATATTGGATTCTGCAGAAAGAGAAGAAGAAGAAATAAAACAAGCCTGAAAAATATTTCTTATAGATGACACATTAAATAAATTAGATCAAAAAACTATTCAGCAAGCAAAGGAACGGACAAATGTACTTCAACATCGGAGAGCTTTTAAATTAGCAGCATCAAACTGAGAAGAGTGTTATGATGCATTTGATTGAAACTATGTATGTGAAGAACATGAAGAGTTTAAATGGAAGAGTGATATAGAAGAAGAAAGATATAATCAAGTTGAACAATATGCTTGAAGATTCTCAGAAGAATTTATTAATTACCAAGCTAAGTACGATGAAGATTATAAAGAGGCTCTTAATACAAATGCTACAGATGTAACAACATATAGATTTACAGAGGAGGACCTAAAAAATGTTGTAAAATGAACAACAGAATGAGCAGTTTTGGCTACGAGAGATTACTCAATGCAACGGGTTGATCTTGCTACAGGAATATTTAAGTTAAAGTTTAGTGATATAGAAGAATGATTTACAGAAGTGAAAAACTTTACTAAAGATCCTATATGAGGAATGAAAGGTATTGCTAGTGAATTATGAGATATTATGATAGAGTCGTATCTAATAGCAGATACTTTCTGACCTTATGAATATTCAAAATGAGGATGATACTTATGAACTACTGTTGGTTTTGCTGTGGCTAATCCAACATGAGGATTATTGAAATCTAGTAAATACATAGCGAAAATAAGTTGATTTATAAAGAGTTTAAATAACAGAATAAAGGCATTATGATTATTAGCTGAATTCGGTAATTTTATAAAAAAAGCAAGAAAAGCTTTTGGGGATTGAAATATGCCATATATAATAGCAAGGATTAATTTTATGGATAATGCTAAATTACAGGCTAATTTGAAAGACCTTGATTGATTTATTGCTAAGTTTAAATCTCTCCGTACTTTGAAATTGAATAGATATGTATCTAAAATTGATTTACAAGAAAATAAGGTTTTAAAATATACAAAAGATAAACTTTGGAGACTTGACCTTGAGTCTTTTGATGGTGTATGATGAGTACACATTCAGAGTATGCAAAATTGAAAGATTAAATATTTTTATAATTATGCAAGAGAAGGTTTTTATGATGATTATTGACTACCTGCTCCAAAATCAATACAAAAATTAAAAGATAATATAGATATAAAAAATGGTTTAGAAAAAGCAAAAACTTATTTAGATATAAATAATGAAATATGAATATAAAATATAACAAGAAAATGAAAGAGTTGCTACTTGCTGGTAATGGAAATGTTGATTTTGATAACTTTAAATTATTTAATGAAATTTTAACTCCTTTTGAAAATTTCAATTTAGAAGAGTTTAATGATGATTATGTTTTTTGTTACAGAGTAGATAAACACTTTTGTAAGAAGGTTTTGTCTTTAAATTGATACATGCAAGCATCATTTATGATATGAGGAGTATGGTTATTTGAGGCTAAAAGAATGTATAAAGATAAAAAGTTTTTTTTTACTATACAGTATGATGATTGAAAATTTAGTTTAGATTATGATGAATGAGAAAGGAATGTGGATTGATTTTATGTAAAACTTTTTACAGAAGAAGGATATAATTGGTATTTTAGAGGTAAATGAATTGATGAAAGATTTAATGTTGAATATGCTGTAATAGAGGCATAATAAATAATGAAATATGAATATAAAATATAATAAAGAAATGAAAAAATTAATGGGGACTAATAAACGAGGTGTTGATATTTGATAATATGGATATAGATTTAGATTATAAAATTTTATCTTTATGAAAGAATTAGATATTATTAACAATTATTGAAAATATAATCTTGACCTTAGTTCAATTTGAATTGAAGAATTAACTTGAGATTTTGTTCTAAAGGTTTTTAATGGACCTAAATGAGAAAATATGTTTAGTACTATTAAATTGATATGATTGACATCTGTTAATATATGAAAAGAACCTTATATTGATAATAATACTTTGACACCTTATTGACCTATAGATTTCAAAGTTTCAATTGTTGATTGAATGGACTTACTTTATCTTCAAAAAAAATATAATCCTTATGTAGATTATTTATCTGCATGAAAACATTATTTAGAAGATAGTAAAATAAAGTGATTATCTGATGAAGACATTGAAAAGGCTTGATTTGAAAAGTTTTGACCTAAAAAGAAAATTTACTTATCAATTACAGGAGGTATATATGGACATTTTTTATGTGATAAAATCTATTTTAAATATTTGGATTTTAAGGATTGAATAATGAAAGAAATAAACTTATAAGAATATGATAATTAAAAGTATTTAAAATTTTGGAAAAAAGAAAAATTATATTTATGGAAAAAATAAGATATATAAAAAAATATGATGTATGAAAAGATGAATACATTATTACACTAAATGAAGATAATACTTCATCTTTTTATTTAAACTGAAAATTTACTTATAGATGAGAAAGTAGTTCAGATGTAGTTGATGAGTACAAAAATAACTTATTTTTTAACTATATAGAAGGAAATAAACTATATTTAATTAGAAATGGTGAACAATATATGACCTTTGTAGAAAAGGATAACGAAGAGTTTGATTGATTTATAAGTGATATTGTTGTAAATTGAGATGATATTATGATAATTGTCTCAGTTGATTGATATTATAAATTTTTTCTTAACAAGAAACTTCAATGAAAAATACCAGAATCATATTCATGAATGATTTCAAGGAGAGAGGTAAAATTATATGGTAATTGAAAATATGTAGTTGAACTTAATTCAATACAATGAGATTATTTCATAGAAGGAAAAATTTTTAATAAATATGAAGGATTAGTAGATATTACCTATGATAAGAAATGAGAAAATTTTTTTGAAATAAAAGCTGAAAATGATAACTATATTATTCTTTGTAACTCTGAAGTTATATATTCAACAAAAAATATACTAACAGATGTAAAATATGATGGAGACTATTACTTATATGAAATGCTGAATGATACTTTGAAAAAAATAAATATTAACAAAGAGTTATGTATATAGAACAAGACTTTATGTTATGAAAAGACCATTATGTTGTTCTTGTCAAGAAGAAATATAATTATGATGAATATGATTCAATGCTGTATAAAAATTGAAAGAAAGTTGGAAATTATGTTAACTTAATATTTTGGGAAAGAGGTAATTATCAATTTGGATATTGATTTAGAGAAAATGAATTAATTACATTTGTTGATTGAGAAGAGTATTTTTCGTTATCAACCAAAAGAGATTTTACTTGAGATCTAGACTGAATTTTAATTGATTATAAAAAATCCAAAAATGGAGATATTTTCTTAGTGTTTAATCATGAATGAACTTTTAAATTATATAAAAATAAAAAGTTTATAAACAATTATGTAGAACATTTTTTCATGCGTGTTTATGATAATTGAAAATATATATTTATAGCTGAAAATCCTTCTCAATTTAAGAATTTTTCAAGAGATATCGTATATGATGTTAATGGGGAATTTACTTTTACTTCTCCAAATATTAAAGATGTTTCATTTGATAAATTATGAAAAGAGATATATTATATATTTAAGGATAAAGAAGGATATTTAGTTTATAAAAATCACAAAATAGTTTACCAAACTGAAAATAATCTCTCAAATATATATGTGGATGAAGATGTTTATGTAATAGAAATATATTGAAGAAAAAGTAAAAAAATTAAAATTTAATGACATTGTATTTTAAATTACACGAGTAAGTAAAGGTTTTCTATCTGATATTATTTTAATATCTATAATAGTAATAATTTCAGCTAGCTTATTCATAATTTACAACGAAAAACATGAAAAAAATAGAAAACAGGGTACAAAAAGAAGAATTAATAAATCTTCTAGAAAGATGTAAAAAATATCCCAAAGACTTAGATTTGATTAATCTAATAGCAATATGATATATGCAAAATTATGAAATGTGTAGAGACAATGAGGATTATAAATTTTTTGAAAAAGCATATAAATTAAAAAAAACAGTAAAATCTACACATAATTTTGCTTCTTACTTATTCAATGAAGAGTGAAATAGTAAAAAGGCTTTAAAGATTCAAAAAGAATGTGTGAAACTAAAACCTAAATCATGTTATCCATATCTTCTTTATGCAGAAACCCTTATATGAGAGAAAATGTTTTTAGAAGCTATAAAGAATTTAGAAATAGCTCAGAAAAAAGAAAAAATTTGGAATATAGAACATAATTTATGATATTGTAAATATATGTTATGAGATTATGAATCTGCAAAATTACATTTTTTAAATGCTTATAAAGACGATGATAGAGAGTTGAAAAGTTTATTTTGATTAATTTTGGTAAATTATAAACTAGGAAACAAAGAAAAAGCGTATGAACTATTAAAACAAATGAAGGAATCTGAGTACTTTGATAATGCAATAAATAATCATGATATTTGAAGTATTTATTTTCTCTATGATGATTTTGAAAAAGCTAAAGAGAACACATTAAGATGTGGGCTTAATATAGATTTATCAGATTGGAAGTGTTTGTGATATTCTATACTTATGACTGATAAGGTTTTATTTCGTAAGGAAATTGATGAAGATATAAGAAAATTAAAAAGCTATATAGAAGAGATAAAGAATGATAGTGATGATTATAAAGATTTGTCAGAAGTTGAAAGAGAAGAATATATTTCAGACTATTTAAAAGAAATAAGAGAGAAAGAAAGTATTGAAAAAACTTTTAAGGTTAAGCCTAAAATAGATATTGATAAGTGTTTGGTAGCTGAATATTATTGATGTTCAATATTTGGATGTGATTTATGTGGGAATTTGAGAGATGATATATAAATAACAATTATAAATTATGAAATGGTCAAAAATTAGAAGAGATATAAAAACATATATCTGTGATGAGTTAAAAAATGTTATAGATGTCCAAATGACATGATACCATAAAGCACATGATTGAGTCTGAGAAGCTTTTATTACAATAAATAAAGAAAAGGTATTTTGATGATGACACTACATGTGGTTGATAAATTGAGAGAATACTCCCTATGGAGAATCCTACAAAGTACAAATAAAGGATTCTAAAACTTTAGAATTGATGAATAAGTGAATTCTAGATACTTGAGATGTAGTTAGGAATCTATTCTATTATCCTAATATTCCTTTTGAAGAATTAATTGAATCTAATAATCCTATTTTTAGAGCCTTTATGATAGTAGATAGAAGATTATGAAAAAGGAGATTTGATAGTTTAAAAATCCTTGAAACAGATTCTGAGTTGGTAAAAAGGTTTTATGAAATCAGGAAAAAGGTTTTCTATAAAAATATTGAAAAGAGACAAGGCTTATACCTTTATCAAAGAAAAATTTGTTGAAAAATAAATATTTAGAATAAAAATTTTTATTTATTCTAAAAGAGTGTTCAAATTTTCTTTCACAAAGTCCACCATTTAGAGAAATTAAAGCCTGAAAGTATATCAAAGGGGTGCTTAAACTGAATGTTAAGCACCTTTTTGTTGTTCAAAGTTAGGTTCGCAACTATGTTAAATAGACCATTGTATTCTTGCGAACTTTTTTTGTTTAATAATCCTTTTTTTAGTTTATTTAAGGCATTTATAAAGGAAATTGTTTTTTCTGTTGCTTCTATGTATTTGTCTGTGTTTTTTACTCAGTTTAATACTTGATTTAGTTCCTCAATATCTTTATTTATTTTCTTTGATGATATTTCAAATATTTCTTTTGTTATAATATTTTCAATAAAGCTGTTTGTTATTTCTAATTGTTTTGATTTTAGTATTGATAATTTCTTTTCATGTTCTGAAATTATAGAAGCTTTATTTTTTATAGTATTATCCAAATCTTTTCTTAGATAATTCTTCATTTTATCCTTTATTTCTTTTTCTAGGTATATCTTTGATAATATGCTTATTATTTCTTCTTTTACATCTTTCATATTTATGTATTTTTCTGTACATTTGGTTTTGAAAATAGAACTTATGTGACTTGGACATCTAAAATAGATGTTTCACTTTTTATCATCTCTGCTTAGATTTCTTCAACAAATACACTTAAATATTTTTGGATATGTTAAATTGTTTTGTCTTTTGGTTGATGATCTTTCTTTTTTTACTTTTTGGCATAATTCAAAAAGTTCATCAGATATAATAGGTATTACATAGTTTAAGTTATATTCCTCTTTGTAAGTTCATGCTTTTTCATATCACCAGAAAATGTATTCTTCATTTGATAATTTCCATGTTTTTACAACTTTTCATGTATATATATGATTTGATAGGATTCTTTCAAATTTTGGTATTCTCTCAATATCAAATTCTTCTTTTATTATTTTCGTTAGTTCTTTTATTCAATACTGTCCATAAGAATAAAGTGTAAATATTTCTTTTATTATCTTTGCTTTTTCATTTGGTATAAGTTTTTTATTTATATTATTATATCAAAAGGGAGTATATCATCAAGAACTTCATCATAATTGTAATTTCTTTCTAATTCCTAGCTTTACTCTAAAAGATAACTCTTCAGAGTATAATATTGCTCTATTTTGCATGTCACGAACCAAATATCTTCATAAGTAACTATTAAGCATTGGTTCTGTTACTGATAGTAGTTCTATGTTTTTATCTCTTATGATTTTATCAATTTTTACGAAGTCATCTAAGTTTCTACTTAGACGGTCAAACTTAAATACGATTACTCATTTTAAACTACTATCATTCTTTAGTTCTTCTAATAATCTTAGAAATACCTTTCTTTTTCATTTAAATGCACTAGTTTCTTCTTTATATATTTTTGAGACATTATATCCATTTTGTTCTGCATAGTTTCTTATTTGGTCAATTTGGGATGGAATTGATATATTTCTTTCTGCCTGTTCATGACTACTTACACGAACATAAGCTATATATTTATTTTCTTTGGTAGTCATAAAAAATGTAAGTAATCTAATAGAATTATTGTAATTTCTTTATTTTCGTTATAGATGATTTTTTCAAAGCATGATAAAAATAAGTCTCTTTTTGTGTAGTTATCTTGAGAAAATACACTTTTAGTTGAGAGTAATTTAATAAGTCTTTCTATATAAATATTTTTTTCTGATTTAATTGTTTCTATCTCATAATTTAGTTCTTTTAGGTATTCTACATATTTATTTTTTTCTTTTAAATAGCGATTTGTTATTTTTGTTTCGCTTTCTTCTTCAATTAAAAGATCATATCTATCTATAAAGCTTTTATAGAAATTTTTAGTCCCTATTAATTTTTTTAGTTTTGGTTTTTTCTCTTTTTTGTACTCTTCATAACAAGCCTTTTTCATTTCTAAAATCTTTTTTTCAGGTAATCATTGTATTTTATCAATAATTCAACATCATTTGATCTTGTCTTCAATTTTACTCTTTTCAGGGATCTCATATTTTTTTCAATCTACAGTCCTTCTATATTGGTAACTTTCTTTGTTTGTAATATAAGGTTTACTCTCATAATGTTTTCAGTTTTTCTCAAGAAATATTATATCTTCAAATAATCAATTATATATTTTTTTTGTTGTTATTTTATCTTTTCTTTTACCTTTGTTTAAATGATGCTTTACCTGATTGTTTAGAATGTCACTAACAATAACTAAGTTATCAAAGAAAAAACTGAATTTTACTTTTCCTCAGACTTTAGGATCTCAAATTATATCATAAAAATCTTCTTTTTTATCAATAATAGTATCAATATAATTTTTTATTAGTTCATCATTTACATTTAGGCTTCTTTCTATATATCATGTGTATTTAAACATTTTCTCATTTTTTAGAATGTTTTCTATGAACTTTTCTTTATTTGATGCTGAGGATTTTTCTTTTAAATATTTTGTAATGTATCATCAATGTTTATTATCAATTTCATCAAAAATATCTTTATAGGTTAACTTATTTATAACTCACTCTTTGCTTTGTATAAAAATTTCGTAAATATCTAAGATAATATCTCTTTCTTTATCTTCTATCTTTATGATTTCATTTTTTCAATGGGTTTTGTATCAGAATCAAATTGTTTTTCATCATAAGCTTTTAAATCTTTTTTGAACTAGATTGTGAATATTGGCTATACTTTCTCTGTTTCATAGTTTTTCAGATTCAAATATAGCGAATGATGATAACATTCTAAAAAGTAATCTTCATGTTGGGGTATTTTCTATTGTTTCTGTTGCTGATTTAAATATATATCAGGCATCTAATAAGTTAAAAACCTTTTGGAAATCTTTATCATTTCTTGCTAAACGATCTATTTTAAAAAAATAAATTCATCAATACTTTCTATTATCTACTTTTTCTCAGTTCTCTTTTCTGTCTTTTTCTAACTCGCTTAAAATTTCTTTAAATTCCTCTCTTTTACTTCATTTACTTGAAGATTTTGTTTCACTTTTTATAATTAAATTTTCTTTTGATATTCAATCTTTTTCAGCTAACTTTATTATGACTTCTTCTTGATTATCAATACTTTTTTCATAAGAACCGTCAGAAACTCTTGTATAAACAAAAAATTTTTTATCCATGTTTCCTTTTATATTAGTAAATAAAAAAAAAGAGTTCTATTTATTAAAAATAGTATACTCTTTTTTTGCTGAAAAGAAAGCGAAAGATTGTTTATTTTTGTCTTCTTTTGCTTTCTCTTTTTAGTCTATCCAATGCTACTTTTAAACTATTCATAGCTTCTTGAGAAAATTCAATTTTCTTAGACATTTTATTACTTTTCGTAGAAGGACTACCTAATATTCCAAGGCGTTTTTATTCTACATTTGTAATGGTCTCTTACTTTGTAAGAGTAGATGTATTATAATGAATTTAGTATTTAATCAAATTTTATGAATTCACTTACTTTAAATGACTTTATTTTATTTTTTTCTACTTTTGTTGTTATTTCGGAGTATTTAAATTTTTTTACTAAATCTCAATGTAAGGTATCATTACCCTTAAAATTTAGTTCTGATTTTAATAAGAAAAATTCTCAATTTTTATCTTTTCTTAGGTTCATATTTTTATACTCTTTGTTATATAGTTTCTTAAGTATTTTAATAGAGCTATTTTCAAGTATAAAATTATTATTTTTTATGTTTAAGTATCAATCATTTTTTGATATTTTGTAGAGTATTTTGTTAAAATTTATTGAAATTACATTATCAGATAATTTAAATTTTCTTTTCATAATGTTGAACTCTTCTTGTGATAAAATATTAACTTCTCATTGGTAAATATATATGTTTATTTCTCTGTTTAAAAGTGACTGTAAAATATAAAAATCAATAATTAAAGGATAATCTATAAAATTTTGATTATTTATTAATTTTTCTAAATAACTTTTTGTTTTAGTTTTTGATATTCATAAATTTAATAGATTTGTTATTATAGAGAGAAATATTAGATTTATAATTTTTATCTCTATGTATTTTTCACCTTTTTTTGATGCTTCTATGTCAAAGAATGAAATTATATTTAGTAACTTCTCATCATAAGTAATTTTTATTGTTTTGAATGTGAGTCATTTATCATTTGTCTTTGTTAGGATTTTCTCAATTTCTAGATATAAGACCTCAAAGTTTTCTGATTTGTATTCTAAAGGAGAGAATTTTATTTCATTTTCCATATTATTTTAATTTATATTTCAATATACTCTGTCCAAAAATTAAATATTAATTGAACACTAATTTTACAAAATTATATTAGTTATTTTAAGGGCTTTTACAAATCAATAATTTTCAAAGTTTTTTGGACAAAAAAACTTTACACCAAATTAGTCTTGTGTTCCTTATATTTGTTATAAACATTAGATTTTTTTAGTTTTAATTTTTTTGCTATTTCTCTAAAGGATAATCACTTTTCTTTTAGTTCCACGATTTTTTTTACATCTGTAGAAACTCAAGGTCGTCATAATTTCTTTCATTTCTTTCTTGCTTTCTCTAATCATGCTTTTACTCTTTCTTGTATTATTGATCTTTCAAATTCAGAAAATGCAGAGATCATAGTAAATAGAACTTTTCCAGCAGGAGAGCTTGTATCAATGTTTTCACTATATGATATAAAATCTATTCAAAGATTATCAAAAAGTTCTAATGTGTTTATAAGCTGTTTTGTGCTTCTTGAAAATCTATCAAATCTAAACACTAAAACTCAATCTATTTTTCTTTTCTTTGCATCATCTAATAATAAATCTAGAGAATCTCTATTTTCTTTAGCTCCAGATATTTTATCAGTGTATTCTTTATAGATTTCAAAACCTCTAGCTTTAGAATATTCTCTAAGTGGGAGCAATTGGGTTTCCAAATCTTGCTTGTCTTTCGTTGAAGTTCTAGCATAAATTCATATTTTTTTCATTTGATTTTTTATTATTTGTAATATTGAAATTATACCTACTTAAAGCCAAAAAACAATTTTATTTTCTTTGTTTTTTGGCTACTTGTAAAGAAAAATAAGCTATATATTTAAGAATATAGCTTATTTTTTATAGTATTTTTATTATAATGTTTCACATTCTACCTTTTTGGGTTCACTGTAGGGATATTCATAAGTTACAAAACATCTAAATTTATTTCTTATCATTACTCAAAATGAATTTTGAGAATCAACATAGGATTCAAATATATGGCTTTTAGTTGTTATCATATATTTTCAGTAGTAGCAAGATTGAAATTCTGCTGATTTAGGACTGATTAAATTCTCTTTTATTTGTGCTTGAGAGTATGTACATACTTCAGCTAACCTATTTTTTTGTAAGAAATCCATTTTCATTTTCTCTTCTACTAATTTTTTATCGTGTTCTTCTTTTTGTATTTTTATCTCTTCTTGTAATTTTTGGTATTCTTCTTCTTGTTTCTTTTTCTCTTTAATTTTCTCTAACTCTTCTTCTGTAATTCTTTTTATGGTCTTTTCGTATAGTAGAGAATCATCTCAATAGATGTTTATTTTATTTTCTCATATCAATAAATCATAACTGTGAGAAAATTTGTTTCATTCTAAATTTACTTCTTTTCAGTTTATTTTAACTTTTTTTATGTCTTGAGCTACTCATATTATCTTTATATTATCCAAAGTTGTTGCTCAAGTTCATATATTTGGTGAAAATTCAACATCTATCTTTTTATATGGGGATGTGATTAATAATATTACTAAAAATGCTATTATTCAGATAAGTATGAAAGCTGGTATTTTGAATTTTTTTATTATTTCTTTTCATTCTTCAGGATGCTTTATTACTAATATAAATATATCAACTAGCCACCAGATTCAATATCCTCAAAAAGTAAATAGTTTTAGGAGACCTAGTATGTAATTTTTTTGATAGAATCTATCTACTCAAAAGTATCACAATAGTATTGATAACCATATATTTACCTTGATATCTGCTTTCTTCATAATAAAAGGGTAAGAAAATAAATTTATTACCCTTTTAGCTTGGATTATATAATTGAGGGTAATTATTCTAAATATTGTTACCACACAAATAACCCTTATAAATCCCTTAAGATAGATGAGGTGAATAATTACCCTCTTCTTATACTTAAGGTGTCATGTAAAAGTTATTTGTGTGGTATTCAAATACTATTTATTTTTACCTAAAAGTAAAGAAAAAAGCTTGATATAATTAAATAAATCAAGCTTTAACTTCTCTTTTAAATAAAGGCTTTCTATAGATGAACTACTTTAAAACATCTTATTTCTAATTCTGGGGTTAATTTATAAAAACGATGGCATTTTCTATAATCTTTCTCAGAACAAAAAAAGACTACTGTGTAGTCTTTTGCTAGAGCTGATAGCCTATTGATTCAACATAGAAACTTTTCTATTGAAATATTTTCATCCATTCATCCGAGAGTGTCTCACATAAAAATATACTTGTCACCCAACTTTGCTTGTATCCTATTTTTGTTGTATTGTGGGGCAAATCTGGAGTAGGGAGAACTTCTTACATCAATTAGGAAATCAAAATCAACAGATAAAATTTCTTGCATAAATTCTTCCCAAGATCTTATGCTGTGACCTATGCTATAAATAGTCTTCATTTTTGGCTATATTAAGAGATAAATTAGGTATTAGTATTATACCTTTTTTATCTTATATTCCAAAAGTTTTTTGGCTATTTTAAGCTAACTTTAATTGGAGAAAAATAATTTTAGACTTTTAAGTATTAATTTCTATAATGAAGTTAATTTACAAAAATAACACTACCAATAATGCTTAAACGAATTATTAACCTTTTTAATAAAGATAATAAAGAAATAATATATTACTTATTTTTATTACCATATATATTTATACTTCTATACTATATTAGATGAGGGGCTTCCTTCTTTATATTTATTTTGTTTTTAACACCTATATTTCTTTATTCACTATGGGAAATAAAACCTAAATTTAATGATAAAGTTTGATTATTGTTTTCAAAAATATATCTTCTTGTAATATATGTACAACTTTCTTATAATATTGTTTATTCAAATCTTCCAGTTCAAGGTAGTTTTTTCCTTATCTGATTCCTATACTTCTTATCTTTGATACTATATATTGAGAGGGTTTATTTGATATATTACTTCTTATATAGAAAATTCTATACTTTTATCAGATATTTTATAAATATTTTCAATTTTATCTATATTAAGCTATTAACAGCTTTAATTCCTACATTATTATTTTTATTTTCTATATACTTATTTAATAATAGAAAATTTTTTAATATTAGTGACAATATTTACTTTGAAAAAATTACAAAGTACCTATTGGATAACTTTTTTTCTAAATTTAATCACTTATTCTTTGAAAAATTATTAATAATATTGATTTTTGTAATAGTTTCTTTAATCCTAATTAAATACTTAGATAAAATACTTAAATTTGCTATTAAATTATTACTTAATCTCTCAACTTTTTTGTTCCTTACCTTTTTAGTAGCTTTATTGACTATTATATATAAACATAAATGAGTAGCTTCAGGCGTGAGTCTACCAATTATGTTATTATTTAGCTCAGCTTATCTATTTATTCTATACCTCCCTTTAATTCTACTTAAACAATTTATATCAATAAGTTGGGAGTGAAAAAATAATATATATAAAAAACTTTATAATAAAATTTATGGTAAGAGTTTAAAAATTCGTCCTTTTTCTGTCATAAAAAATACCAACAGTAATAGTTTTTCTAAATTTTTTAGTGATTTAGGTATCTTCTTAAATAAGTATATAAGCTATGAATATAGAAATAAAAATTACTTAAATATAAAAGATGATTTACCAATTTCGCTATGAGACAAAGATTTGTTTTGAGTTTGAAGATTTACAGAAAGTATTTTTCAAATAATAGATTGATATTCATTTGAAAAAAGTTACAAGTGAAGTTTTAGTATTGGTTTAGTATGAGAATGGTGATGATGAAAAACTAGTGTAATAAATCTATTAAAAGAAGAATTTTTAGACGGTTATCCATCATATAAGGTTTATGACTTTAATCCATGGAATTATGAAAAAAAAGATTTGATAGAGAAGTTTTTTACTGATTTAGATAGAATCATATGAAATAAGAAAGTTTCAAAACTTTTAAGGAGTTACTTGTCTTCTTTGTGAGAGTTACATAAATGATTTAAATTTTTAGATAGGATTCTTTGAAATAATTCTCTTGGTAGTATTAAAGACGAATTAAATGAAGAACTAAGTAAATTGAACTCTACTAAAATTATTATTATTGTTGATGATTTAGATAGGTGTGATCCTAGAGAGATTTTAACAATATTAAATATTATTAAAAACCTATGAAGTCTAACTAATATAATATATTTAGTTTCTTATGATAAAGAAAATATTATAAGAGTTTTGAGGAAAAAGTGATTTAGTTCTTCTTATTTAGATAAAATCATAAATTTTGAAAGATTTTTACCTATAAATGATGAAAATAAATTAAGAAAATACTTCTTTGACTGATTTTCAGATATAATAAATGATATTTTTAGTAAGAGAGAGGAAATGGAAAATGCAAGAAAACCAATTATAGAAAGTATAAATTCTTTTAATCAATTATCTAAGTCAATATTTGATAACAATAGAAAAGTTTTTTCCTATTTGGAAGCATTAATGGGACATATTAAATTTAAAGAAAAAATATTAAATTCTCCTTCAATTAAAAATGATAAGATAAAAGCTAAGGATAAACAGAAGGTTAATAAATATAAAAAAGTTAATAAGCAAGATTTGTTAGATTTTCTAGGATTAAAGTTATCTAATTTATTTCAAAATGTAAATTTAAGGTTATTAAAAAAGTTACTAAATCACCTGAATATTATTTTTACTACTAATATGTATACAGTATGAGAACTTGATAAAGTTTTTATATTTAAAAATGAAGATTATTTAAATATAATCATAATAAACTATATAAAACTAACTGATTATAAATGGTTTCTAGATGTCACTAAATATTGATTCAATAACTTCTGGTGAGGAAAAGCAAAAGGTAGAGTGTCTTATGATGAAAAAAATATACCAGAAATATTTCAAAGATTTTATTATTGAGATGAAGATAGTTTTAAGAAAAAATTTTTAGAGATTTTTTTTGATATACGTTTTATGGAAGAGCCTAAAAAAGATTTTCATAATCCAGCTATTCATACCAAACATAAAATTGGTATACAAGTTTATCCTAAAAATATGAATAAAAATTTAAAGATTATTCTAGAAAGATTTAATTAATTTTTTCACTTTAAAAATTTCCTCAAAAAGTGTAAAGGAAATGTAAAGCTTTTTTGCCCTTTTTGACTGTTTTTTTCAAAAAAACTTGTCTGTCTTAATAGCCAGTATTACATATAGCTTATGTATAGGAGAAACTAAATGTATGTCTCACTTTTTGAGGAAAACAAGAAAGTGAGACATTATAAATTACTTGACTTATATACAAGTGAGAATGAGATATTTCTTATCTAAATCATCAAAAATAACTATTTAAGAAATAACATACGAGAAACCAGTGACAAAAGTGGATAACAAAGTGGTTAAAAAATTAGGTATTTTTAGGGCTTTTTCAAAAAGAACTTGCTTGTTTTGATAGACTATATCCTATATAGACTATATATTCAAAAAATAAAGTTAGGTATCCACTTTTTTAGAAAAAAATAAAAAGTGGATAATTAAAAATTTTCACAAAAAGTGTAAAGGAAATGTCCAATTTTTTCGCCCTTTTTTACTGTTTTTCTCAAAAAAGCTTGTCTATCCTAATAGTCAGTATTACATATAGTTTATTTGTAAAAAAAATTAAGAGGACTGAACACTTTTTGTGAAAAATAGAAAAGTGTCCAATTTAAAAATATCTTGACTTACATACAAGTGAAAATGGAATATTTTCTATCTTTTTTGGAAAAAAAACTTATATTTTTGAAAATTACCCACTTTTTTAAGAAAAATGGAAAGTGGGTAATTAAAATTGCTTGACTGATAAGTAAAAGAAAATGGGATACTTACTATGTAAATCATTGAAAAATTAGAATATTTAGAGCAAAAATAGTCTGAAATAAGTGTGTAGGAAAGTGGGTAAAAAAACACCTATTTTTAGACTTTTTTAAGAAAAAGCTTGTCTAACATCATGAAGTATATTGCCTACAAGGTTCTTATATTTTTGGAAATTTCCCACTTTTTTAAGAAAAATGATAAGTGGGAAATTAAAATTGCTTGACTTGTGAGTATAGGAAAATGGAATACCCATTATATAAAATATAGAAATAATTAGATATTTAGAGGGAAAATAGCTTGAAATGAGTGTAGAAAAAATGGGGAATTTCTATCTATTTTTACTTTCTCTTTTTCATATATTTAATATCATGCTTTTTATAAAACTTCTTAAGTCAGTAATGTTTTTTGATATAAAATATATAAAGCTCTAATCAGTTTTCCTTTATTTCTTCTTTTGTTGGTGGTATTCAATCCTTTACTAAAGATAGATATTTTTTCTTCCGTTTTATACTTAGTTTATTTGGAATTTTTACTCAACCTCCTATAGGTGGTATTAAATTATGTTTTTTATAAAATTTTTTAATTCAACCATTGTCTCTTAGATAACTATAGAATTTTTTTAATCAATTCTCTTTTATTTCTTTCATTCACGGTGCTATTCAGTTTTTAACTAACGAAAAATACTTTTTTTCTCTCTCTTTCTTTTCTTTTTCAGAGAGCCTTTTACACATTGCCTTTCTAGGTTTTAGATTATGTTCTTTATAAAAATCTTCTAATTTGTTTGTTCTATGTAAATAGTTGTAAAAAATCATTAATCAATGTTTTCTTAATTTTACCTGACTTGGAGGAACTCAATTTTTAACCATAGAAAGAAACTTCTTTTCCATTTCTGCTCTTTCTTCTTTATATTTTTGTTGTCTTTCAAAAGAAAGGTTTATTTTCTTTATATTGTGTTTTTTATAATATTCTTTGAGTCAACATGTTCTTTGTAAATATTGATAGAAAGTTTTTAATCATTTATCTTCTAGCTCATCTGTATCAGGAGCTATTCATCCTCTACCTTTCACAAAAGAAAGAAACTTCTTTTCCATTTCCTTTTTCTGTTCATCAGAGAATCTAAGTCACAAAGGTTTTTTTAGATTATTTTTCTTATAAAATTCTTTGAGTCAGTATTTCTTCATTACATGCCTATAAAAATAGTCTATTCATTCATCTTCTAACTCCTTTAAAGTTGGTGGAACTCTATCTTTTACCATGGAAAAATATTTCTTTTCCATTTCTTTTACTTCTTCTTTTGTGTATCTTCCTGAAGGAGTTTTTAGGTTATGTTTTTTATAAAATTTTTCAATTCAGTATACACTAATAACTCTTCTATAATAATAATCTATTCATTCCTTTTTTAATTCTTTTACTCAAGGTGCTATTCAATTTTTTACTAATGAAAAGTACTTCTTTTCCATTTCTTTGATTTCTCTTTTGGAATAGTGTCTAGTACTTTTAAGATTATACTTTTTATAAAAGTTTTCAACTCAATACTTTCTACCGATATATCTGTAAAAATAGTCTATTCACTCTTTTTTTAGTTCTTTTTCTGTAGGAGCTATTCAATTTTTTACCATAGAAAAATATTTCTTTTCCATTTTCTTTATATCTTTTTCTGAATAACGAATGATAGGATTCTTTAAGTTGTGTTTCTTATAAAATTTTTCAGTTCAGTATGGAACAATAACATATTTGTGATAATAACCTATTCATTCTTTATTTAACTTTTTGTTTGAAGGTGGAACTCCATTTTTTACCATAGAAAAATATTTCTTCTCCATTTCTTTTATTTCTTCTTTAGAATAACGAGTAAAAGGAGTTTTCAAGTTTTTTCATTTAATTTTCTTTGTCATAAAATTATTTAAAATTTATTAATCTTAGCTTATTTAAAGGTCAAAAAGAAGTTTACTTATCTTTTTTATCTAAAATATTAATTTTGTAGTTATAGCTTTTTGAACTCATTAGATAGCTTTCTCAAATATTGTATTCCGTTTGTAGTTCTCATTTGGTGTCATAAATCAAGTTATATCACTTTGAAATAACATTTGAGGGGTTATTGTTTCTAATAATACTTTCAAAGCTGTTAAGCTTAGTTTTTATGTTTTTTAGATGACTTTTTATTTGCTCATATATTATATCAAAGCTATCTATCTTTATTTGGTAGTTTTTTAGTCTTCATTTGATAGATGTCTTGATGTTGTTATAGATATGTCATATTTCTATAGAATACTCTTTTATGACTGTTTTTATGCTTTTATTTATTGATTCTGAATATCTGATTAAATCATTTTCGTAGTTTTCGTAAATTCAGATTAAAATACTTGCTGCTTCAGAAGGTGTTTTACAGTCATATCTAGAAATCATATCTATTATATTTCTATCTATGGTGTGTCATACTGCACTCATTACTGGTTTATCTAGTTCACAGATATATTTATTTAATTCAAAATCATTTGTCCAGTTCATTCATTCTGATCAACCTCAACCACGAATTATTGTTATTAGATTGTATTTACTTGTATCAATATTTTTCAATGTTTCTAGGACTTCTTTTGATGCTTTTTCTCAATGTACTAGGCTAGTGAATACATCGTATTTTATGTTGTATCCTGATTCTTTTATTATGGTGTCAAAGTCTCTAAATCATTCTGAATGTTTTCATGTTATAACTGCTATTTTGAAGTTGGGGTATCAGATTGATAATTCTTTGTTGTTTTCAAAGATTCAGAGTTTCTGTAGTTTATCTATATTTTCTTTTTTTGATTTTTCTAGTGTTCACAAAAAGTAGTCTGAATGAATTTTGAGTATATTAAATGAGAATCAGTATCTTTTATGGAAACTTGGTCTAAGAGTTAGCAATATCTTTTTTCAAACTAGCTCATGAGATGTTTGTATATTTGTTTCAGATAGGAAGTCTGTCATTATATTAGGATTGAAAATATTAGATTTTGCCATTTCCAATATCTTTCAATTTTTTATTTCTACTAAGTCTATGTAGTAGAATTGATTGTATTTATTGATTTTGTTTACTTCTGCTTCTACTAAGAATGTTTGATATGAAATAAAGTCATCAAATGCATCTTTAATCATATCAAGTACTTCTCATAGAGATTGATATTTCTTATTATCCATTATTTTTTTCTTTATCTGTTAATTTTTCTTCTGATGTTTTTATTTTCTTCTTGCAGTAGTCTTGTAATTCTTTTGCTTCTTCTTGGTATTTTATGAGTTTATCTACATCTATAATCTCCTCTTTTTCTAGGATTTCTGAGATTTCTTTTAGTCTTTTAAATGCTTTTTCAAATGTCATGTTTTTCATGGTGTATTTGTTATATTATATTTACTCTATTATCTTTAGAAATAGGGAAAAATCAAGTTGGATATTACCTATTTTGAAGCTCTCATTATAAACATAAAATCCCAAGAAGTTATTAGCTTCATGGGATTTTGTTACTATTTTACATTTAAATATTTCAAACCACTTTTGTTTTATTTTGTATTTCCTCTTTTAATATTTTTTAACAGTTTTTTAAAATCTTCTTTTTTCTTTTCTGATTTAAATATTCTTTTAGGAAGTACAATTACTTTTGAAAATCATGTATATAAGAAAAAATAATTTTTATTGTGTTTTATCTTTAAAAAAGATTTTCACTCTCAGGAATACGATTCCTCACCTCATTTATATCTTAGTATCATTTTTTTTGGAGTAATGTCTAAACTATATTCTTCTATTCTTTTTAGTAATGCTGCTAAAAAATGAAGTATAAATTCAAACAAATGTAATGATATATATATAATAGGAAAAAATATTCATAAAGCTTCTTTTACTGGCATTCATTTTGCCAATAATGAAAATGCTCCATAAATAGATAAAATTGAAACTAACAAATGAGGTTTATGAAAAAAATCATAAATCATAAAATTTATATTATCCTTTCTTGTTAATTCAAAGTTTAGGGAATTAGAATTCGTCTTTAATTCTAAATTATTATAAACAGTATCTCTAGCTTTTTTTCTTCTATACACCCAAATAAAAAGAAGTATTGATACTATTAAGAATATAATAATCCAAAAAAATAGAGCTTTTTCTATATAGTAACCAAAAATATTATACATGAATATTTAATTAAAAATAAAAAGTAAATTAATTGTTATTTAAATATTTTTTCCTACCAAAAAGTAATTTTCTCCAAAGGTCACATTTCTCACTTTTCATATCTATCAAAATCTTTTTTCCAAATTCATTTCATTTCTTTTCTAAATTTTTCCAAGATTTCAGTTTCTCAATCTTCTATTAGGATTTGTTCTAGGGCTTCGTCTGTAGCCTGTAATTTCTTTTTTCTTCACTCACTTAATGGGACCTTACCTTGTCTTTCTTTTTTTCTTCATTCTATAAGATGTTTTTCTAAAGTTTTTTTGTTGAAAACTTTTTGTGTACATCTTCTTTCATCAAAGGTAAACAAAAAGTTTTCTTGTTCCATTTTCTCTTTTATTTCTCAGGTTATGTAAATATATGAATGCCAAACATTACAAAAAGCTTTCCAACCATAGTATTCTATTACATCTGATCTAAAATACATTTGATCTTCATTTTTAATATAATTTGTCTTACTGTACTCTGTTTTTTCTGTATCCACATCATAATCATAGAAAGTAGGTAGACCTCTCCAAGACATTAAATACCTTCTTTTATTTTCAACCAATACAGGAAAAAACTCAAATCATAAATTTTCTCTCTCTGAAAATTCTTTAAATTTTTCACTTGATACCCAATAGTTACAAGTTGTTTGTTCTATATCTACATCAAGTTTTAATGTTGCTTTCCTACTAGTTTCCAAATTTATATTTTCAAATCTATTTGGCTTTAATCTCAAATAGTTTGTTGCTAATATATCACTATTAATACTAATTGAATGGTCTCAAAGTCTCCATAAATAGACCTCTGATAACCTCTTTGGAATCTTCCTTTTTGCAATCAATTCTTCATCTGTTCATAAGTATAATCCCAGATTAAAAACTCTCATATCTGACTTTTTCTTAAATAGGTTAAACATAGCTTAATTTTTTAGAAAATAAATATTATTTTTAGTTTATTAATAGATTACTGCGTTACTCATTTGTATAGAACTAATGATTCTACGACATAATCTTTTAAAAATTCTCTCTGTGCTGTATTTATTTTCAATTCCATGTTTGCTATCTTTGTCCTTATATTCTCCAATTCAGATAAGACTTCAGCTTGTTGTTCTAAAATATCATCTCATCATCTTTGAATAGCATCTCTGATTTTTATAAAAACTTGATTATTATAAGCCTCTTCTCATTTAACGGTATTGTTATAATGAAACCCCTTAGGTAATACAAAAGCATTTTCTCAGATATTTACATTAAATACTCCATCTAAACAATAATTTGATTTTATTACATTAGGACAATCAAATGCTTCTGATAAATCATTTACTAACTTTTGTATATTTTCATCACTACTATTAAAGAAACTCTGAGGAATCAAATGATGTCATTCTGGATTATATAGTGATTTAGATATAAGTAAATTTCAATTAGTATCTCTTAAATCGTTCACTATCATATCAGCATGAGCCATTCTCTTTTGATTATCATAAAACTTTTGTGCTTTTCCATATTCATTTGTTCAATTCGCTTCATCATATTTCTTTAGTTTTTCAAGATATGCTTTTGCAAGGTCATTTGGCTTATTATACGTCTTAGATTTTAATATATTCCAATTATCCGTTATATTACCTTTCTTCAAGAATTTTACAAGTATATCTCTTTCTTTTGCTGTAAATTGATTTATTAAGTTTATAAACTCTAGTTTATCTCCTGCTTCCAAACTATTTGCAAACTTCTTAAATCTAATTATATCATCTGTTTCTAATCAGCTTATAAATGTCCTTTTTCCTTTGCTGTCTGTAAATTCCTTTAAAAAGGCTTTTTCTATTTCTTTTCTTCTTTGTGTTGAACCTTTATAAACTCATGCTTCTATATCTTTTATATCATCCAAATACCCAGCTGTCTTACTATCCAAATCACTAACACTATCAATAGTATTCATCGTCTTACTTGCTGTCTTCATTTTTCCTCATAGCTTCCGTACTGCTGTTATGGCTGTATCTAGTTCTGCCACACTTATTCATATCAAAATAACTGTATCTTCTATTGTTTGTCATTTTGATAGTACATTTTTTTGGAATACTGGCTCTACGAAATCTGGTCAGAATCAGTTATCTGCTAATCAGATAAATTCTTCACATGTTAAGAAATCATAATCTTTACACTGCCACCGTTGGCTTCATGTTTCTAGTGCTACTTCTAATCATGCTGCTACCAGCATTCATACTCCTGTTGATGGGCTTAATACTTTTATTCAATTCCATAGTGTTTTTAATCAGCTTATTGCTTTTCATGTCCATATAGCTCTTCACATGTAGTAGATTCATCTACTCATTTGATAGCTGGCATGAGTTATTGATAGTATTGAAGCTGATAGTCATACTTCTCTCCATGTACTCCAATCTTTTTTATTTTCTTCTTGGTTTATATATCTTGCTTCTCTTTCAAAACTTTGGATTGCTTCGTTATAACATGCTAAGGCTGATAGTAGCATTCCATTTCTACTGTCTCATTTAGCTATTGATCTAGCTCAATTCCATATCTTTTTACAAAATGTGGGGTCTAATAGTGTATTTTCTTCATTTCTTCATTTTACTAGGTATTCTGATGGTATATCATGGTTTTCGTCTAATACTAAGTTTCTTATACTAAAGGCTCATTTTTCTTTTCCGTAATTGTCTTTTAATCCGTTTATGTGGCAAACTGTATCATATATTCATTCTACTGTTTCTATTGTTGCACATGTTATGTTATTATCTTCAAATTCATCGTATAGTTCTACTAGGTGTTTATATCTTCATTCTTCCATTCAGATTTTTACATACTTGATTATCTTCAATGCATTTACTAGTTCTATTACTCTTCATCAGCTTACAAATGTTTTTTCTGCATATTCTGTTATTTCTTTTTCTAGTCATCATAGCTCTGAATATTTGTATAATCATCTTACTTGGTCTCACCATGATGTCCGATGGTCTATGTTTATGTATACTCATTTTTCTAAGAATACTACATATTCTCATCAGTCTATTGTTTTGTATTCTCATAATGGCATTCCATATTCTTCAAACTTCTGACAGTCTGATAAATATCCACTATCATATAGTCATCCATCTTTTTCAAATGTGTAGATTTTTTCAGTTTCTGGGTTGTATAGACTTACATAGTATTTGTAATGACTTCATCCTGTTAATATTTCATAATCTCTATATTCTATTGCTTTGTATTTTCAACAGAATGTATAGATATCTTTTATGATAGTATTTGATTCACTCATTCATGATTTATATAAATCATCTCTGAATATTCTAATTAGATTTATATATTCATTTTCAGCACTACATGTAGCAAAGCTTGAATCTTTGTTTATATAATTTTCAAAGAAGTTTTTTTCTATACTGTTGTCTAATTCAAATTTTGTATAATTTTCATCTTGTATTATATATCATCTATTTTTTACTGATAGTCATTCTCATTCTCAGAAATAACCTATTTCTATTGTTCCGTCTTTTCTTGATGTTCAACAATCTGTTTTTGATATATCCAAACATTTATTGTCTGCTAATTCTCCTTTTCACATCAATCATGCTTTTACTGCTATTTTTAAAGCCATTGATCTATTCATAGTATCTAGATATCAATTTTTTTCTGCTGTTGGATTATCTAAATCTGTTAGCCATGAGTTTGAAAAGTTTACTACTCATGTTGTTACTGCTTGTGCTATATATTTCACTGCCCACCGTCATTTTTGTTTGGTGTTTACTATGTCGTGTAACTCATCTGATAATACATCCATACTACAACTTGTGTCTTTTATAGAGTCTTTTAATCAGTATACTTTATATAGCATTCATAGTACTTCTGCTTTAGATATACTATCATCTGGTCTAAATTCATCATTTTTAGTGAGCTTATCACTTCTTACTGCTTTACAAGCATATCAAACTTTCCAATCATCAGGATAGGTTATATCACCAAATGTACCGTTTAACTTTGCAGGTATTAAATCGTCAAAACAATCATGATTCCATGTTATTCATTTCTCACTTAAATATAAGCGTCCCCAATATTCTTTTCAAGCTTGGTCAAATCTAAATACAACCTTTTTCTTATCTGCTGTCACATAACTGGCTTCAAAGGTTCTTCCCTCTAAAATATGTGGATTTTTAAGTTTTTTATAAGAATTTAAATCATCATCATAACCTCTAAACCGAACTGTAGCATCTCTAGAAATATCTTTAATGTTTATTATATAATCGCTTTTTGAAGGATAAGCTTTTATACTTCTCATGTATAATCTCAAATTTTCAGCCCTTGTTGCTGTATCTCAACCATTAAATATATATTTTCAATCTCCTGTTTTATCAAAAAATTTAGTCTGTAACATTCATGTTCTAAATCATTCATTTAGATACTTACAAATCCAAGCATCTTCTTTAATAGTTACAGCAACTCCATTCTCTCATATATTTACAAACTTACTACACCGATTAAATCAAACTCCCACATCACACTTCTCCTTAATCTCCTCACCATCATAAACACCACTTCAAACAATCAACTCCCTCACACACTTATGACTATCGTCCGCATTATACACCTTAAAATACTTACTAGGATTCAAGTTTTCTCCTAACCCTCTCAACTCAAAGTGTAAATGAGATTTAAATTCTGTTGTATCCTCTGCAACCACTCAAACAACCATTCAAGCTGTAACAGTCTTAATAGTTCAATTTAATATATTACTATTTGGAACTATATGGTGATAAACACTCTCTCTTCAATCATCATGTAACACTGTAACAGTATCACTATCCACACTACTTACTCTTCAACTCGCAACTGCCTTAACCTCAGTTCCTGCCTCCAAATTAAAATCCATAGCCTCATGAACCTCCCCACTAAACTCCTCAAAAAATATCTGAGTAACCAACATATCAACTGTCTTTCCACTTGCAGACAATCCCTCATAATCAAACGGATAATCCAATGTCTGACTTACTGAATAATCAACTCCATCTTCTTTTACTAACTCACTATGCACCCAACCTGCTACTCACTTTTGTAAACTTTGTAAATCCGTTGCTGATACATTTGGATATAATCTAGCATAATTTTTACTGAATGTTTCTTCTGATATGTTTTGCTCTGTAGATACTATTTTTACTAATGATAGGTTGTTTAATTCATCTTTTTCTATGATGTGTACTTTTGTGTTTTCATATGTTTCCCAAAGTATATTCTCTAAACTTGTTTTATCCGTATTTGTTCTTAAATCTACTGTTAGGTTGTGAGCCCAAGATATAGTTCCTGTTTCAATTGCAACTGGTGCATCTATTTCTACATCTTCTCAGATTGCTAAGAATCAATTAAATATCCATGGTGTATCATCTCATATCTTCACTTGAAACCAGTTTCCTTGTGTAGCGATTACTTCTAGTACTGTATTGTATGGAATTACATCTTGTGTATTTCATTGACCATCTTTGTTATAATCAAATATTTCACTTGTAGCATTTGGTTTTACATGTGCATATATTCATACTTTTGATGCTACTACTACTTGATTTCCTTCTGGTGTTTTTACTTCATTTCAAGGAGTAGCTACTTTACAATAATCAGTAAGTTCTGAGTTTAATAAATATCATTCTGTTTGGTTGTATCTTACTTTTACTTTACTTGATGAGTCATCTAATATCTGAACTTCTGTTCAGTTCTCCAGCTTAGCTAAATCTTTTTCCAGATTTGAAGTACTTGATAATACTACTTGTTCCTGAGTTCAACAAATTTGTTTTGTTTCAGTTTGAAATTTATCTTCCTTACTTAAAGGGCAGTTTTGGGTTGCTGATTTGAAGTTTTCTTTTTGGTTATAACTATTCATTAATATAGTAGCTACACTTAATCTTGTTGTAGGAGCTGTCTCATAATCACTCTTTATATCTGTCTTGCCTATTAATCAATAGTATAGAGATGCTGATAAGTAAGGGTTCTCTGAATTTATAACACTATAGTCACATCCGTTGACATCTAGTCAAAATGCTTCTAGGCTTCATTTTACTGCATCTTGGAGTGTAATATTTCTTTCAGCAAATATTGCTCATGTTGAGCTAGTTTGAAGTACATTGTTATCCAAAAGAGTTTGCAAATATGAGGCATACCATTCTGTTCAATCTAAGTCTGAGATTTCTCCTCTATATGGGGTAAGTGGTAACTCTGAAGCATTCACTAGAGTTTTTGAAAATTCTCATAAATTCATAGTTCATTCAGGTCTAAAACTTCAATCTTTATAACCTGAAAAGAAGTCTTTTGCACTTACTGTATATATTGTCCAACATTGATAATTATCCACTCCGTCGCTTAGAGTAACATCACTAAACTCTCATTGGCAAGATCTTTTTTCATACTCTAAAATATTAGCACTACAAACTTTTCATTTTTCAATACTTTCGTTGTATGCATAGAGAGAATCAGTGAAATCAACTCTATTATCATAAAGCACTTCATAAAAAGATAGTAAGTCAGATGAGTTTACCCAAAGATTTTTTATTCTTGGTTCAGATATGTTTTGAGAATATGCCATAAAATAGGCTTTTTCAAAAACACTTCCGCTTGATGTTAGTTTATAAAGTGGAGTTCAATTACTTGAGCATGATACTATATCGCTTGGTAGTGGCTCTTGGTCTAGAGATGAGTAGTAGTTTTCTCACAAGTCTCCTATTCCAAAAGGTAAAGATTCTTTTCAAGTTAAAGTAATTCTTTTAGTTTCTTCTGATACTTTTATTTCTATTGTTTTTTCTAGAGATTTTACACCTGCTTCTTCAAATGTTGTGTTTCCAAAATGTTGAAGATTGAAGCTTATTGTTGCTTGACCTTGATAATCTTCAGGGAGTCTAGTCAAAATACTTATTTCTTCATTTCCTCCATAGGCTATATCTTGGTTTAAAACTCAATAGTTATTGATTTCTGATATTATATTTCAGTTTGAGTCTTTGATTGTGTAAATTAGATTTGTTGGATAGTCTCATGTTGCTTTCCATTCTTCAAAACCTGTGTTGTATGCTTTTATTTTGAATAAATAACTTTTACCTGCTTGATAGCTTTGATTCTTTTCTAATCAATCAGAGATTAACTGAAAATTTGCTCAGTAGCGTGGTAAAAGTAGGATGCTATCCTTGTATACTTTACTAGTTGTTCAATCTTTTAGTTGAAATTTTGTATACACAGTTTTAGTACCTTGATTTTGGTCTTGTAGCAAATAATCTCTTTGTATAGAGAATGACTCAAACTCTGAGAAGTTGACTCCGTCTTCTGAGAATGCCATCATTTCTATCCCTTCTATATTTTGAGGGGTTATG
Organism: Patescibacteria group bacterium UBA6489; assembly: GCA_002435385.1. Lineage (GTDB taxonomy): Bacteria > Patescibacteriota > Gracilibacteria > BD1-5 > UBA6164 > UBA6489. Next base: position 1,322 of record DJMN01000031.1, on the reverse strand, counting down.
CTAAGCTCTAGAGATAATGCTTCACTAATCCTAGAGTCTCAATTGATTGTTAGTACTCAGTCAGAAGCTAGTTCTTCATCGGTTGGAATGCTAAAAGGTGTGTTTGTTGCCAAACAATTGTTGTATTCAAAAAGTAGGTTTCTATCTATAATTTTATATTTATTGTTCTTTTTTCTTGTTTCTATTTGTCCTTTTAACTCTTCTATCTTGTTTGATATTTGCTCTAGTCTTTTTTCTGTCTTTTGTCTCTTTGGTTGATCTAACTTTTTTTGAAATTTCTTGATTTTTTCTTCTAGATTTTGTAGCTCTTTTTCTAGGTTTCTTTTTTCTACTTTTAACCTCGTGCTTACTTTTTTCGAGTTGAATATCTCAAAGACTCTCTCACAATGAGCATGAGGAGTAATTTTATAGTCTTCTCAACATTTTTTAAATAATTTATCTACTTTACCTTGTAGTAAGGAAGAATGATATATGTCACGTGTATTTCAATACTTATCAACAAAGACACATCCGTCTCCTTGGTTTTGTGATTCATTAGGCTTTATTTCTTCAGTACAAGGTCATTCAGTGTCTCAGTGAGCTAGATGACTTGAAAGCGAGTTAGAATTCACTTTTATCGTGTGTTGTCATCCATTTCATGTTTTATGACAAATTTCTATACGAGTATTGTTTAAGCTTCATGTGTTTATTTTTTCTTGTTTTTCTTTTTTCTTTCAATTCTTATTCTCTTTTTCTGTTGTTCATGTTGATGTATTTTCTTCTGTTGTTAATGTGTCTAGTTCCTCAGAGCATGAGCCTAGTTGTCATCATAAAGATATAAACTCTTCTACCTTATCATTAGGCAAAGAATATTCTTTATTTTGGTAACAAACTGTTGTTGTATTAGTTTGCTCTAATGCATATATAATACCTGTAGAGTTTGAGCTTATAGTCAGAGTAAAAAGTACTATTGCTCAAATTATTCTTTTTATTTGTCCCTTCATTGTAAAAAATTATTGAATTAAAAAATAAATGTGGTCTAATTATAATAAAAACCATAACTTTACAAGTATATTTTTATCTTTTTTATTGTATCTTACAATATACTAAATTACTATATATACTATATAGTATAGTTCTATAGATTGTCTCTTGTGTAAATAGACTATGATTTTCTTTATTTGTTGAAGAGGACTGTTATTAAACTTATATTTACTTTCACTTATATTTCCAAAAATCCTTATATCTGTCTTTTAGTAGTACTTCTACATTATAGTTAGGAAATTTTATAAAAAAAGTTCGCAAGTTGTTTGTATTCCCCCACCATTTGAATAATTGAACTT
>DJMN01000001.1 GCA_002435385.1 Patescibacteria group bacterium UBA6489 | reverse complement strand
TTGCCAAATAATCATTTACAGTAACAATATGAACAGAATTTCAAGTTAAGGCGTTTAAATATGCAGGCATAGTAGCAACAAGAGTCTTTCATTCTCAAGTCTTCATTTCAGAGATACTACCATCATGCAAAGCTAACCCTCAAATAATCTGAACATCGTGAGGAATCCAGATACTTCTTTTTTCTTTTCAAGCCTCTTTGTTAAATATATAAACACAAGCTTGCTTTATAAGACCTAAAGCATCTATTTTTATATCTTCTAAAATAGATTTTATCTTTACACTATCCTCTGGATTTTTAAAATCCAAATCTTTAAATAATTCTTTAAATTCTAAAGTCTTATTTTTAAAGTCATCTTCTTTAAAATCTTTAAATTTATCACTAGCCTGTTTGATTTTTTCAACTAAACTTTCATAGTGTTTTAATTTCTTTTTATCTGGGTCTCCAAATATAGATTTGATTATTTGTTCTATCATTTTGATTTTCTTTCTAAATTAAAATAAAATTGCTAAACAATTATATACAAAAAACTATTTTTTCAATATTTTAAGTTTTTTTATTAAACTTGTTTCAAAGTAAGTCTTTAAAAAATAGCTAAGCTATAAAAAATAAAAATTAAACGAGGTGTCATAACGATTTTATAATAAAAATTATTTGTAAGAAAATCTTATCCTCCGAGAGTATTTTTATTTTTAATTGCAATACATTGATTTTAGAACAACTCTATCAAATTAAAATTTTATTATAACTCATTTATAGATTTATTAAAGAGTAAAGACGAGAAATAAAATTTGATTTATTAATTTTTCTTTTTATAATTCCACATATTTTAGTTTAATTTAATAAACAAAAAATTATGAAAAAAATATTGGTTTTAATGATTATGACAATTTTGTTAGCATCTTGTGGAACTGAAAAGAATGATGATACTGAAAATACTACAAATACAACAACTTGAACTATAACAACTGAAGATACTTGAACATGAGAAGAAGTATCTACATGAACTGGTGAAAAAGTAGGTACATGAGAGAATAAAACGGAGGAAGCTTGAACTTGAGAAACAACATCAGAAGAGAAAACAACAGAGGAAACAAAAGTTGAAGATTCTGGAGATACTAGTACTTCTGAAGAAGAAGAAAAAATAGTTAAAGAATTTGAACAAGAATTAGATGAACTATTTAAATTACTTGAATCAGATGGAGAATAATATTTTATACAAAATAGAAAATAAAATAGAAAGAGGAGAAGAAATTTCTCCTTTTTTATTTCTATGACAAGATAAAAATAAACTAAATTTTGAAATAGAAAATATTGTAATGACTTTATTTGAAAAGTATTGAGTAGATTCTTCTAGTCTTTTTAGGCTAAACGACGATGGAAACAATATAAAAATAGAAGAGTTAAAAAACTTTCTTTCAAATGCCAATCAAAGACCTAGATTCAAATTCCAAGTCTTTTTTATAGAAAATATTTCTAGATTTACTTTAAAATCAGCAAATTCTTGTCTAAAAGTATTTGAAGAACCATGAGTATGAAATCTATTTTTTTTAAGTAACCAATCAGAGGCATGAATACTTGATACAATTATTTCAAGAGTTCAAATAGTTAAACTAAATTCATGAATATCAAATACAAGAGATGAATTTTTTTATTCACTTATAGATTCATATATAAAAAATTCAGATATTAGGATTTTATCTTATTTTTTCACAGAAAAACTAGAAAAAGAGAATTACATAAATTTCTTACAAACTCTTATAATTTACATAAAAGACAATTTTGTACTAGTTGATTTATTAGATGAACTAGAAGACGATATAAATTTGATACAGAAAAATAATTTGTTGCCAAGATATGTGGTGGATAAGTATTTATTGAGGATGAGGTAAAATGTTAGTATAATTATAGATTTGATGACTAGTATTTTTTTGGGAATAATATTCATAATATTCATAATATTCATTTTAAAATTTGACATATTTGCATTTATCTAGATAATATAAATATATTATATGTAAATTAATTACTTAAATATGCAAAATATACAAACTAGAGTTAATACAGAAGAACATGACCCTTATTTAATTATACAAGAGTTATTTCCTGATGAAGAAGACATTTTGATAAAAACAACATTTTTATCAAAATATAGATTATTAAAAATTCTTGGTATATCATGAAGAAAAAATGTACTTCAAGAACAAGATATAGATATAAGTACTCAAGAACACATTAAATGAATCAGAGAAGCTATTGAAAAAGCTTATTTTGAGACACAGTCTAAAGGAAAATACATTTTTGGTCACTATGATGAGCAACCAATAATTTTTTCAGAGTTTCTTAGACAAAGATGAGTTTCTTTGCTAAGAGAACTTCAACAAGAGGACTTAAGTAGATTTATGGAAAATCTTAAGGTTCCTCAATTAACAGAATTTTTAAGAATTTTAAGTGAAAAAGCTGATAAAGAATTGGAATTAAAAGAAGAAATAATAAAGATTTGTTTTAAAAATATGAATGAGTATACATGTTTAGATTTTGCTAAAAATTTTATATTTTATAATAGTGATATAAAAGTTGAAAGTTATGTTATAAAAAAAGATTCTATTGTTTTTTCTTGAGTTGGTAGAAATTTTACTGTAGAGATGCTTAATATTAGATTATCTGATTTAGCAAATTTCTATGAAAGATTATGAGTTCCTTCAGAGACAAATATTCCATATAAAATAGATTAATTTTTTAAAATACCCTCTATAAACATTAATATCTTCCCCTTAAACACACTTTTATCAAAACCCAAAGCCCAATCTCTAATAATTTGAGGATCAAACTCCTGATTCTCAAATTTTTTTATTGCCTCATTTAGACTCTCACAGGTCTGCTCTTCAAAAAACACTCAAGTTGGAGCTTGTTTTCTCCCTTTATTAAAGGGGAAGTCAGAAGGGGGGATAACAGTCTCTAAAGCACCTCATTTCCCATAAGCTATTACAGGAGTTTCTGAAATCATAGCCTCAACAGGAACTAAACCAAAATCCTCTTCTGGTGGAAATAAAAAAGCCTTAGCCTCACTATAAAGTTTATTTTTTTCTTCTGAACTAATATAATTATCACCACTCTTTCCGTTTATATTGAGCTTCCAAGCTATATTTTCTTTACTTTTATTTTTTAGCTCTCTATAAAGCTTATTATCAGTATTTGTAACTAAAATTAATTTTCTTCAATTCTCATTAAAAGCATCTACAATCAAATCAAACTTTTTATATGGAATACACCTTCATACATACAAATAAAAATCTTTCTTTTTATCATTGAATATAAATCTATCACTATCTATTCAAGGATAAATAACTTCAGAATCTCTTTTATAATACTTTTCAATTCTCTTTTTCGTATTCTCACTATTGGCTATAAAAAAATCAGGTCTCTGAGCTGCACAATAATCCCATTGTCTAAGCTTATGAACAATCTTTGGCATAAGCCACTTTCACAAAGGATTCAAAATTCAAAATTCCATCATATTTATATATTCATGAAAATGACTCCAAAAGTACCTCGTAGGGGTATGACAATAACAAATATGTAAGCAACTAGGCTTTGTTATAACTCATTTACTCTCTGCACTACTACTACTTATAACTATATCATATTCACTCAAATCAAAACTCTCAAAAGCAAGAGGTCTAAGAACTAGTGCTAATTTATGAGATTTATTTAGAAAAGGAATTTTTTGTATGAAACTAGTGACAATCTTTCTTCACTTAAATATTGGGTTATCTTGTTGCCAAAATACAGATGTGTAAATATCAGCATTAGGGAAAGCTTCTAGCATATGTTTCAATACAAGTTCTGCACCTCACATATCTTTTATCCAGTCACAAACTATTGCTATTTTTTTATCTTTTAAATCCATAGAAATTTATAATCATTTTAAAAATATTTTCTTCATTTTAATTAAAGTAATGACAAAAGCTATAAAAATATGTAAAATAAATTGACAAAAGTATTATAGATTTTATCATAAGTATGATTCAAATTGTTATTATATTTTAATTTCTATAATTTATGAGTTCTGAAATACAAAAATATATGTCATTTAAGGAAATTTATGCATTTATTATAAGCTCAGAAAAAAATGGTTTTAGCTGAAGTCTTACTGATAGGGTAAATTTTATCAGATGACTAGAAAATTTTTTAGATTATGATAAATTAAGGTTAGTAGATGTATTATTATCAGAGATAATGTGGGAGGAAGATATAGATTGAGAAAGAAATCATAAAGAAAAAGTGAAATTAGATGAGGACAAATTCTTTAACTTAATAAAAGCATATTTAAGAAAATTACCAAAAACAACAGATAAAAAATTATGAATAAAAAACTTAGATGAAACATCTTTTTCATTTTACTGATATGAAAATGGTGATAAATGAGATAAAAAAACAGATGTATCTATACTCAAAACTCCCCAGTTTTTCAAAAATAAACATCTAAAACAAAGATAACTGAGGCAAAACTCGGTTATTTTTATTGGCATTATTTTTAGGTAATTTGTATATTCTCTGTAAACAATAAGAAATAAATTTAACAATTGAATTTGAATT
>DJMN01000009.1 GCA_002435385.1 Patescibacteria group bacterium UBA6489 | reverse complement strand
AGAAAATAAAAAAGCTTAATTTACAAAATCTTTGTTTATTCCAACAATTCGCAAATCCTTATGAAATTTTGGGGAAACTATAAGATATTTAAAACCCCCTTGAAAAAAAACACATTTTCGTTAAACTCTTTATCAAACTTAAATAAAGAGTTTTTTATTTATAAATAAACAATATCCTATGAACAGCAAACAAATAAGACAAAAATACCTAGAATTTTTTGAGAAAAAAGGACACAAAATAATCCCTTCATCTTCTCTAATTCCAGAAAACGATCCAACAACCCTATTTACAGGATCATGAATGCAACCAATGGTACCATACCTACTTTGAGAAAAACACCCACTTTGAACTAGAATCTGCGACAGCCAAAAAAGTTTCAGATCATGAGACATAGACGACATAGGAGACAATAGACACACAACATTTTTTGAAATGCTTGGAAACTGGAGTCTATGAGACTATTTTAAAGAAGAACAAATACCTTGGATGTTTGAATTTCTTACAAAAGAACTTAAGCTAAATCCTGAAAATATCTATGTATCAGTTTACAGATGAAACGAAAAATTAGGTATTTCAAAAGACACAGGAGCAGCAGATCTTTGGAAAGAGCAATTTAAATCTGTTTGAATAGACGCAAAAGATGTAGATTTTGCAGAAAGAGACTGAATGCAAGGGGGAAGAATATTTTACTACAACGAAAAGGAAAACTGGTGGAGTAGAGCATGAATTCCTGAAAGTATGCCAGTATGAGAACCTGGAGGACCAGACAGTGAAATGTTTTGGGATTTTGGAGCAGACTTAAAATTACATGAGAATTCTAAATGGAAAAACGAGCCTTGTAATCCATCTTGTGACTGTGGAAGATTTTTAGAAATTGGAAATAATGTATTTATGCAATTCAAAAGAACAGAATCTTGATTTGAAGAACTAAAAAATAAAAACATAGACTTCGGTTGATGACTTGAAAGACTAGCAGTTGCAGTTAGTAATAATCCAGATGTATTTATGTGAGACCTATTTGACTGAATCAGATGAAAAATAGAAGAACTATCATGAAAAAAATATGGAGAAGACGAAAAAGAAACAAAGGCTTTTAGAGTTATAATGGACCACTTAAGAGCTGCTACATTCTTAATATGAGATTGAGCATTACCATCAAATAAAGACCAAGGATATTTTACAAGAAGACTTATAAGAAGAGCAATAAGATTTGCTAGAGATTTATGAATAAATTGATGACTATCAGCAGAAGTTGCAAAAGAGGTTATCAAAGAATACAAAGAGCATTATAAAAACTTAGAAGAAAAAAGAGAAATGATAATTTCAGAAATAGAAGCAGAAGAAAAACAATTTTTAAAGACACTAGAAAATTGATTAAAAGAATTTGATAAATTAGTAAAATGATTTGAAATAGCCTTTGAAAGAACTTGAAAGAAAGTAGACATTATTGCTTGACCTAAAGCTTTTAGACTATATGATACTTATGGATTTCCAATAGAAATTACTGAAGAATTAGCCGAAGAAAAAGGATTAAAAGTAGACAAAGATTGATTTAAAAAAGCATTTGAAAAACACAAAAACTTATCTAGAAAATGAGCAGAACAAAAATTTAAATGATGATTAGCAGATGAAAGTGAAGCAACAACAGCACTTCATACAGCTACACATTTGCTTCTAGCTGGATTGAAAAAATATTTATGAAATGAAGTAACTCAAGCAGGAGCCAACATAACAGCACAAAGGCTAAGATTTGACTTCACTTATCCAGAAAAAGTATCTAAAGAAATATTAGATCAAGTAGAAGCTTATGTAAATGAAGCCCTTGAAAAAGGTTGTACGGTCACAATCAAAGAAATGCAAAAAGATGAGGCAAGAAAAGATGAATCAATAACATGAGCATTCTGGGAAAAATATCCAGATATGATAAAGGTTTATACAATAGAAGCAGATGATGGAACTATTTATAGTAGAGAAATTTGTGGATGACCTCATGTAGAAACAACAAAAGTTATGTGAAAATTCAAGATAAAAAAAGAAGAAGCAAGTAGTAGAGGAGTTAGGAGGATAAAGGCAGTGCTTATAACAGATTAAAGTAAAGAATAATATAAATTAGGAAGTATAAAAAATACTTTAGAATAATTTTTTAAAACATCTTCTTGCTCTAAATTCCTAAAAAAGTATAATGAATTAAATTAGTTTATTATACTTTTTTTGATGTATACAAAAAAACAATTACTTGAAAAAATAGATAATAATTTATCTAAGATAAAAAATCTAAGACCTCTTTCAAAGACGGAATTGAACGAATTAAAAAAATCTCTATGAGTAATGTTTACTTATAGTTCAAATGCCATAGAATGAAACACATTAACCCTTTGAGAAACCAAATTAATACTAGAAGATGGAATTACTATATGAGGAAAAACTCTGAGAGAGATAAATGAAGCCTCTAACCATAAATGAATTTTAGAATTTTTATATGAATATTTAAACTGAAAAATTAGCTTTGATACAGAACTTATCAAAAAAATCCATTATTTAGTTTTGAGAAATATAGATGATGAAAATGCTTGAAAATATAGAAAAATACAATGTTATATTTCTTGAGATGAAAAACTGCCTCCAGATGCAAATAAATTAGATAGCTTAATGAATGAGTTAGTTGTTTGGTATAGTTATAATGAAGATAATTTGCATCCAAGTATATTAGCTTCAGAATTTCATTATAAATTTGTAAAAATACATCCATTTATAGATTGAAATGGGAGAACTATTAGAGTGTTATTAAATATGATACTTATGAAGAAATGATATCCTATGATAGTAATACCACCAATCAGAAGACAAGAATATATATCAACTTTAAATTCAGCTAATAGTATAGAAAATTTTGAAATATTTATGCTAGATGTTATAAATGTTAATTTAGAAGACTATTTAAGAATGGTTGAAAGCTAAAAATGCTTTAAAATTCTAACTAAGAAAACTGTCCAAAAATATGGGACAACTGAAATATTCTTTAAAAATATTTTATGAAAATAATATACCATAGTCATTCATTTGTTGAAATAGAGTTAGAATCAGGAAGTATTTTAATTGATCCATATATTACCTGAAATCCTACAATAAAAATAAATCTAGAAGAGATGCTAAATAAAAAAATACTATCTGTAGTTTTAACTCATTGACACTCTGACCATGTTTGAGACACAGAAGAAATCTGTAAGAAAGCAAATTGTTTACTAATATCAACATTTGAACTATCAAACTACTTCTGAGTAGAAAAATGAATACAAAATAGACATCCTATGCATATAGGATGAGAGTTTGATTTTTGAGGATATAAAATAAAACTAACTTCAGCAACTCATGGATGATGAGTATGAAACCTAAAAAGCTGATATACAACTATACCAGCTTGAGTTATAGTAAGAGCTGAATGAAAAAACATATATCATGCAGGAGATACAGGACTTACTTATGATATGAAACTATTATGAGATTACGATAGTATAGATTTAGCATTTTTACCAATAGGATGAAATTTCACTATGTGAATAGATGATGCTGTAATTGCCGCAAAAGATTTTATAAAACCTAAAAAAGTAGTTCCAATTCACTATAATACATTTCTTATGGTAAAAGCTAATCCAAAGGAATTTGTAGAAAAAGTTTGAGAAGTCTGAAAATTTGTGGAATTTTGAGGTAGTATAGTTATTTAAATTTCTAAAAAAGAGTAATATTATCTAGAGAGAAAATTTTTAATAATGATATAAGCTGTAAAAAATAATAATAAAGCGAGGTGTCATAAGATTTTATACTAAAAATTAATTGTAAAAAAATCTTATCCTCCGAGTGTATTATTATTTTTTATTGCGGTATTTTGTTAGTTTTAAGATTTTCAGACAACAAAAAAAACTGAGTATATTTGGGTAAATATTGACTCAGCTTTATTTATATGTCTAGTCCCACTTCCTAGACATTTTTAAAATTTAGTTGTCTAGGGGAGAAAAGATCAGCGTTTGAAAAACTAACCTCTGTTTTTCTATGAATAAACTAAAGATTCTGTGAACTGTTAGATTATTCTAGAATTAAACTTCCCTTGGGTAATTTTTTTGAAGAGCAGATTCACCATTCTCTTTTTGTTTTTATTTTTATGTAACTTAGAAGTTACTTTTTTTTAGTTGGTGGTGAATTTTGCGTTATACTTATTTTTAAAACAATTTATATAAAATTATCTCAAAAATAAGTATAACTTATCACCTTTTTGTTTTTATTTTTGTTTCAACCCAGAAGTTGAAAAAGTTTTTTTGTTATTAGGAGATCTTATTAGGTTGTATAAGTTCCATTCTGGAGAAGTAAAATTCTTTTTAAAGAGCGACAAGCCATATAAATAACTTGTAAATATATTATATCTTATATTACTATATCACTCAATTATATAATATTGACTCATATTATATATATTGTAATAAAAATATAATATTTTAAATATTAGCTATTTTAAAGGATAAAAAAAATAAATTTTTAAGGCTGATTTTATAAGAAAATATTCAATTTTTAACCTAAAATAGGTGTTTTTTAGATAGTGTTTTTAGTGTGTTTGTTTCAAAATTGTATACAATAATGATAAAAACTATTTCAGTATTAAATATTTGTTTAAAAGTGATATAACTTTCTATTAAATAGAGTTTTTGTACTCAAAAAGTAATAATTAAACAAGATATTATAATAACTTAAAATTTCTCCCTTTTCCAAAGGGAGTACTCCGAAGAATGAGGAGGGAGGGATTAAAACTATAGAGGATACAAAAACACACTATGTAAAACTTGTATTATTTGTTTTTTCATTATTATCTATTCCAAAATTATTATATATAAAAACTTACATAAATGTTAAAAATATCAAAAATATTCTTAGAAAAAAAAGAAGATGATTTTTCATTAGAAGATGTAGAAAAATTACAAGAAATTGTAAAATCTCACAATGATTTGTACTACAATCAAGAATCACCAGTAATTAGTGACAAAGAATACGATGATTTGTTCAAAAAGCTAAGAAATCTAGAAAGAAAATTTAGATCTAAACTAAAATGAGATTTAGTAACTAGTAGAGTATGAGCGGATTTTATTGAATCAAGTTTTAATAAAGTTAAGCACTCTAGACCTATGACAAGTTTAGATAACACTTATAACGAAAAAGATTTAAAAGATTTTGATGAAAGAGTAAAATCAAATTTATGGTTTTGGGATGATGCTCATATGGAAAAAAATTATGCTTTTTTAGAACAATTTGAAAAAGAAAAGAAACAATATACCATAGAATTTAAATTTGATGGTTTATGAATAGAATTAATATATAAAAAGTGAACATTAGTTAGAGGAATAACAAGATGAAATTGAATAGAATGAGAAGATATTACTCAAAATATTATGCAAATAGATAATATTCCTAAAACTATAAGTTATAAAGAACATATAGAAATTAGGTGAGAAGTTGTTATGCCAATTTCAAGTTTTGAAGAATTAAATAAACAAGCAAAAATAAATTGAGAAAAAGTATTTTCAAATCCAAGAAATGCAGCATCATGAAGTGTTAGAATGAAAGATAACAGAATAACAAAAAAAAGAAAATTGAAGTTCTTTGCTTATGATTTAGCAAATTTTGAAGAATTCAAAGAAAAAGAAAAAAAAGATTATTATTATGATGTTATAAAAGACTTAGAAAATTTTTGATTTGATATTTCTAGTTACTTTGAGATATGTGATGATATATCAGAAGTTATAAATAAAATAGAAACTTTCTGAGATTTAAAAAAGAGTCTAGATTTTGAAATAGATGGACTTGTTATAAAAGTTAACAATATCAACTTTTGGGAAGATATATGATATACACAACATCACCCAAGATATGCTATAGCATACAAATTTCCAGCGGAAATATTAACTACAAAAATATTGTCAGTTGACCATCAAATATGAAGAACCTGAACAATTACTCCAGTTGCTAATTTAGAACCTATAAATATAGGTTGAGTTATAGTAAAAAGAGCAACTCTTCACAACTATGAAGAAGTAGAAAATTTAGATGCAAGAATATGAGATACAGTTTTTATAAAAAGAGCCTGAGAAGTTATTCCTAAAATTATTTCAGTCATAAAAGAAGGGAGAAATTGAACAGAAGAAAAGATACAAGTTCCAGAATTTTGCCCAAGTTGTTGAACAAAAATTCAAAAAGACGAATGAAAAGTTAGATACTACTGTCCAAACGACTGACTTGAATACAAACACCAATGTAGAGCAAAGACTAAAGAAAAATTAATCTTTGCTGTTTCAAAAGAAGCCTTAAATATAGACTGACTATGAAAGAGGCAAATAGAACTATTTTTAGAAAAATGAATAATAAAAGACTTAATAGATATATTTAGACTAGAAGAGAAAAAAGATAAAATATTAGAATTAGAATGATTTCAAGAAAAGTCAGTAAACAATATATTAACCTCAATAGAAAAAGCTAAAAACCTAAATATAAAAGATTTATTAGTTGCTTTACAAATAAGCTCTGTATGAAAAAAAACAGCTTCAGAATTATCAAAACTATTTCAGAACAAAGAAGATTTATTAAATTTTAATAAAACATTAGAAGAAATAGAATCCTTAAAAGATATTTGACCAGAAATAGCAAAATCAGTAGAACATTTTTTTAAATCAGAACATAATAAAATTGCATTAAATGAATTAACACAATTATTAAATATTGAGTATTACAAAGAAAAAAATATATCAAATAATTCTAAGTTTTTTGAAAAAAAAGTTTGTATAACCTGAAGTTTTGAAAATTACAAAAGACCAGACCTTATAAAAATGTTAGAAGAAAAATGATGAAATTTTGTTTCAAGTGTAAGTAAAAATACAGATTTTTTAGTAGCTTGAGAAAAAGCATGAAGTAAATTGAAAAAAGCTAATGAACTTTGAGTTGAAGTTTTAGGTTTAGATGAATTTTTGGAGATGATATAAAATATTTGTTTAGTTATTAAACTTTAACAAACTATTCTTTAGATTTACAAATATTAAATATTGTTTTCATGGTTTCATAAAATTCTCTATTTTCAATAATAACTCCAGAAAAGATTTTATTTAAATTTAATATCAAAACCTTATTTTCATACATTGTAATGCTAGAATAAATTTTACCAGAATTTTTAGGAAAAATAGAAAGGTTCCTATATTCAGTTTTTGAATTCATTTTTAAAATCTCTTCATACTTTCATTTTGTAGATATTGCATTACAGAAAATATTATTTTTTGCTCTATTTCTTATAAAATTATCCATAAAATCTTTTCCAAAAGCATCCTCTAAATCTTCATGAGATCAAAACTCATAGAAACTTCATTTTATTTTTAAAAGTTCAAGATAAGCTTTTTTGCAATTATCTAGTCAATCAATAAAAGTGATTTTAGGTCTTGAAATTATGTTTTTATTTTTTTCCTCAAGTATAGGAATTATCTCTCTTAGTATATTTTGTTTTTCTAATATTTCGCTATTTATTAATTTTTTAAAAGCCTCAATATCAACTTCATAATAACCAGTTTTTCACCTAAAAGACTTTTTTATAAATCACCTTTTCCAAAGATGATCCGCTATGAAGTTTATAGTTGATTTAGGAATCTCTAAATGTTTTCATATTTCAGAGCAAGAAGAAACTCAGTATTCAGTTAAATATAGAAATACTTTATACTCTTTTGTGTTAAATCAAAGTTTTAAAAAATATTCTTTCATCGACAATAATTATTGATAGTTTGTATTATAATCATATTGTTTGTATCTATTTAGTCAATATAATATACATCATTCAATGTGTTAACATTACTTGATAATTTTATAATTATGACTATTTGTAAATATATGGAAGATACTTATATCTTTGAAAATACTTCAGAGATAACAGAAATTTGAGAAAATAATTTTTGAAAATATATAATACTGAACGAAACTATTTTTTATCCTCAATGATGATGACAACCTAATGATATATGAATAATAGTAAATGAAGAAGGAACTTTCAATGTAGAAATGGTTAAATTTGATGAAAATAAAGAAAAAAATCTATCATTATTGAACCTTTCAGGTTTGAAATCTAGAAAAGTGAGAAAAAGTTTTTTCTTCTATAAATAAAGAAAAAAGAATAATAAATGCTAAAAATCATTCAGCTTGACATTTATTAAGTACAGCTATTAAAAACATTGGATTAAAAGAAGTTAATCCTGAAAAGGGTTTTCATTTTCCTGATTGATGTTATGTTGAGTGTAATTGAACTTTGGAAGGTTATAAAGAAGAAATATTAAAAAATCTAAATACTGAACTACAAAATTTGATTTCTAAAAAATTAAATATAGAAGTTGATAACAGTAATTCATTATCAAGAAGAGTTATTTTTGAAGGATATGAATGAATTGGATGTTGATGAACACATGTAAAAAATATTTCTGAAATCTGAAAAATAGAGGTAACAAAGATAAAAGTTAAGAAGTGAAGAAGTAAGTTTAGCTATAAAATTTTGTAAAAATATAAACCTTATAATGAACATAAGAAAAATTATTTTTTTTATCCTTAACTTTGTATAATCTTTCTAAGTACACGACAAAACTTT
>DJMN01000068.1 GCA_002435385.1 Patescibacteria group bacterium UBA6489 | reverse complement strand
GCACTTCGTTTTTTACTTTAGTTTATATAAATTTATTTCTTGAATAAAAACAGGAAGTAATCCAGCTGATACTTTAGAAAAGATTGAAATTTTTGATGATGAAATTTTATCTATTTTGATAAATAATGAAAATATAATAACTATTTTAAGTGATAGTTGAGACGTAGATTCACTAGTTGATTTTTATGAAAATGATTATGATGTTTTGAAAACTATTGGAAATTGGTATTCATTGATGGAGTTATTGCCTTATGATAAAAATAGTAAACTAATTGTAAAAATAAGAAGTTTAGTTGATGAAAATAGTGAAATTTTAAAGAATTCTAAAATTAAGGATTTGAGTATTTATCATGTAGAGAGATGATTACTATTTCTTTGATAGTTTTGAGTGGAAGTATTTTTAGGGATTCAAAAATCCCTTTTGTATTTTGCAAAAGGGATTTTTTTTTATATAATCGTTTTAATAAGAATTTATAAAGATTTAGATTATGGATGTAAAAGGAGAGATTATCAGTTATCTCACAACTATCATACCTTTGGTTTTAATCCCATGAATTTTGTTTTATGTTTTTTTAAGGTATTTGAGAGATAAAAAAGATGTAAGCAAAAAGGTTATAGTTAGAGAGGTATGAATTGATGAAATTGTCGAAGTTAATAAAAGTATTGTTGAATTTGGTGATCCATATGATAAAAAATATTTTGAAGAAAGGTATGAGTGAAAAGATAAGTTGTTAATTGTTGCTTATATTGATAATAATGCAGCAGGATATATTGTATGATATGATAGGTTTTGAGATGGTTCTTTTTATTGTTGGATGGCTTGAGTGAATCCAGCTTTTAGGAGGATGTGAGTATTGAAAAACTTAATGGAGTATGAGGATGATTGGGCTAAAAGGAAAGGATACAATAAGATTAAGATAAAAACTAGAAATAATAGAAGGAATATGCTTTGATATTTGGTTAAGTATGATTTTCAATTTACAGAAGTTGAAGCATATCCAAGTATTGAAGATAATAGGATTTCTCTTGAGAAAGATTTAAAATAACATGATATGGAATGAAAATTTTCGTTCCCTACAGAAATTGAAAAATTATTTATTTAATACCGAAGGTCATGAATTTATATATACATATTTGAACAAATTTAGAATATTTTGATTTATTGAATAATTGATATTTATTATCTCAATGAAAAAAAGATAGAGATTTAGCAGGTTTTTTCTTGCAAAATTTTCCTTGAGAGTTGGCTGAGACTATAAGTCCTCAGTACGAAATGAATTTTATGGCGATTAGAGAGATGAAGAAGAGATTTTGATGAGATGTTTTTGATAAGATTGATGGTATTTATTATGGTAGTGATAATTGTGAATATTTGGTTCCTACAAAATCTGAGATAGAAAAAGCAACAAATTGTTTTAGGGAATTTAATAAAAATTATCCTCCTCATAAACTTAGAAGTTTTACTTTGGTTACTCCTTATGTTTGAAATAAGATGCTTGAGAGATTAGATGAAACTTTAGAGTACTTAAATAACTTAAAAATAAAGAATCCTATTGAAGTGGTTGTAAATGATTTGTGAGTTTTGAGGTTGGTTACTACTAAGTATAAAAATTTGAAACCTATTTTTTGAAGGGTTATACATAAGTTATTAAAAACACCACTTATTGATACTTATGGTTATGAGGCTCATCCAGCTTGAGAGCTTATAAAAAATCAACCAGAACAAGAGAAACTTAGACTTAGGGATGAAATAGTAAAGTGGCAGATGAAGTTTTATAATAGTGCTGAAGTTAGTTTGGATGTTTATAGAGATTTTTTGAAGAGATTTTGAATAGAAAGAGTTGCATTGGATTATATGCAGAAAAGAGAGGATTTGTATGATAATTCTAGGTTTGGGGAGGTTTGAATAGATTTATATTATCCTTGGGCTATAATATTTACCTGAAGGCTTTGTGATACTGCATGAATTGATAATCCTACTAAGGCTATGTATACTACTGACGATGTTTGTCCGAGGACTTGTAGTAGATATGATGTATTTTATAAGGTTAGGACTAGTTGATATAAGATGATTCAGAGGGGAAATGCTTGATATAGAAGTGAGTTAAATTTGGATTTTGTGAAAGATGAGTTTTTGAATAATGAGAATAATAGGTTTGTTTTTGCACCTTTTGTGGTGGTTTAATTTTTTTACCTCACCTAACTTCTGAATTTAACCACCCCCTAGCCCCCTCCTTGCTAAGGAGGGGGAAATAGCGAAGTAGAGAATAAGTAAAAGCTCCTCCTTAATCCCCCTCAATTGAGGGGGAAACGAGGTACGAGTAGGGGGAGTATTAAAAAATACTAAATAAATAAAAAATTATGAGACAAAAAATATTTGATATACTTGATAGTTTGGAGATATATTATACAAACTATGAACATGTTCCTGTTTTTACTTGTGGAGAGAGCAAGTGAATTGAATTGCCTTGAGAGAGGGTTAAGAGTTTGCTTATTAGAAATAAAAAATCCACGAATTTTTATATGGTTGTTGCTAGTGATTGTACAAGGCTTGATACAAATTTGGTAAGGGCTAAATTTGGTGATAGTAAAATGTCTTTTGCTAGTGAGGAGCAGATGATGGAGAAGATTTGATTGAAGCCTTGAAGTGTTAGTCCGTTTGCACTTGTAAATAATAAAGAAAAGGATATAATAGTAGTCTTTGAAAAAAGGTTGGAAGGGAAAAAAATATGACTTCATCCTCTTAGAAATGATAATACTATAGTACTAAACATAAATGATGTTTTAAGGTTTCTTGATAATATTGGTTTTGAATATCATTTTTTGGATTTGTAAAATATAGTAGAGATTAAGTAAAAGGGGGATAGTTTATTCCTCTTTTTATGTTTATTATAATATCGGAAAATAGAAAATTACAAAGGGTTAAAAACCTCTGTTGACTAGCTGTACTTACTAATCTATAGCCTAGATGATGAAATATTCATGGGAAATGAGAATATTTAGTGATGGGGGATTTAGAGAAAGTTTATAATTGTTATAGGGATTTTATTTTACTGAAATAATATATGTTATAATGATAAAAATAATATTTAATTATTGGTTGTTATGGGAGTAAAGGAGAGAATTTTAACTCTGACTAAGGAGTTGATAAAGATAGAGTCTGTTTCAAGTGATTTAGAAAAACAGCATGAGATTATGGATTTTGTTGAGGATTATGTAAAGAAGAATGTTAAAAAAGAATATTTTTTAGAGAGGTTTGAATTTGAATGAACTCCTTCTATGGTGGTAAAAAATTTTGATTGAAGAAAGGCAGATATTGTTATGTGTGGTCATTTGGATGTTGTTGCACCTAGTGAAAATTGGCAATTTGCACCCTATGAGAAAGATTGAAAACTTTATGGTAGGTGATCTTGAGATATGAAATCTGGTTGTGCTGTTATTATAGAGTTGATGATAGAGTTTTTAAATAAGTCTTTTGATGATAAAAAAGTTATTCTTATGCTTACTAGTGATGAGGAGATTTGATGAGATAAATGAGTTGGTAAATTGGTTGAATTGGGTTATGTTTGAGATGTAACTTTAATTCCTGATTGAGGTAGTACTTGTGAGATTATATGTAAAGAAAAGTGAGTTTATATGATTGAGTTTGAGATGTATTGAAAATCTTGTCATAGTTCTAGACCTTGGACTTGAGAAGATGCGATAAGAAAGACTATAAATTTTTATGATGAATTAAAAAGTATAGTTGAAAGTAATGATGTAATTTATTGAGGTAAGAATAATAGATGGGGGACTTCTGTGGTTATGACCAAGATGAGTTGATGAAAATCAATGAATACTCTTTGTGATTTTGTAAAAGCTCATATTGATATAAGGTATACAGAAGAAACTAGTATTAAAGAATTGGATAAGATTACTGACAAGTTATTAAAAAAGTATAGTTGAAAAAGAACTTTATCATTAAATGCAAATCTTTTGTATACGGATGAAGAGAATAAGTATATAAAAAGATATAAGAAAGTTTGTGAGCAAAATATGTGAACAGATGTTAAATTATGACTTGGGCATGGAGCATCGGATTGAAGGTATTTTTGAGATAAATGATCTGCTGTTTTTATTCATAAGGCTCAATCATTTCAAGAGCATTCTAAATGAGAATGTGTTGTTATAGATGATTTAGAGAAAATTTATAGTTCTTATAAAGAATTTATTGAGTGATGAGAAGATGAAAAATATAATAAATTAAGAAAAATTGGAGTTTTTGATAATGTTAAGAAGTTAAAGTCTTTAACTTGGAATGAAGTTATAAAAAAAGCTGGTGATAATATAAAGCTTATTTGATATTGAGGTTTGTTAAATATTGATACTCATAAGTGAGATTATAATTCTAAGCCTGTAGTTTTCTATGGATTTAAAAGAGTTTATAACTTGCAACTTCTTGGAGATAGGGATAATGAGAGTTTTGTAAATTTTTTAAATTTATATATGTCTCGTTATTGAGTTGTGGAAAGTGAAGAATTTGAAACTATGAGGAAGAATAATATTTGTGCTATGAATTGTGTTTTTACTTGAGATAGAAATGATGTAGTGAATGGTTTATTGTTGACTATTCCTAAAGAGAATTTGGAACATCATATGATTAGAGATGGGTATTATAATTTGGTTGAGGTTGATTATGATTATGTTTCTGGTGAGACTTGAGAATTAACTAAGTCTGGAGAGAAGGCTTATATTGTAGTAGCAAAGGAAGATAGGATAACTGATAAATGAGTTCCTTTAAAATGATATCAGGTAAGGTGAAGGGAGTCTTCTTATAGTTTTTGAAAGTATTTTTGAGAGTTGTTTGATAAGAATGTATATGATACAGAGGGGAATTTGGTTAAGATTTAGTTTTTTGAAAAGTATTTTTTATGAAAAAGTTTTTTAAAATTATACTTATTTTTTTCATTTTTATTATCTTTATTCATCTTATTCTTCTATTATTTTTTGGTTTTCATGATAATGTAAAAAAGTCAGATTTGATAGTAGTTTTTGGAAATAAGGTTGAGTTGAACTGAGAAGTTTCAAATAGACTAAAAACTAGGCTTGATAAAGCATTGGAATTGTATAGGGGATGAT
Source organism: Patescibacteria group bacterium UBA6489 (assembly GCA_002435385.1). GTDB lineage: Bacteria > Patescibacteriota > Gracilibacteria > BD1-5 > UBA6164 > UBA6489. The sequence goes on along the minus strand of DJMN01000068.1, from coordinate 13,793 downwards.
ATAGTGAAAAAATACTTGTCAGTTGATGATTGTGAAAAGAGTGATTTTATGAATGAAGTGTGATGAAGGATTATTTGGTAGATTTATGAGTAAGTGAGGGTGATATATTTGTAGATAATGAATGAAATAACACTCAGATGACTATCATAAATACTAAGAGAGTTTTAGAAAAGAATAATTTAGAATCAATAATTATTGTTTCTCACTACTATCATATGATGAGGGCTAGAATGGCTTTTTTAAAAGCTTGAGTTTCTGAGGTTGGTTATGCTAGTGCTGATTTGGCTTTGGAATTTAGGGATTTGTATTCTATTCCTAGGGAAGTTGTGGGGTATTATGTGTATTTGTTGAGATGATAAATAACTTTTGAAAAATTTCTTAATCTCATATAATAAAAACTATACTTTTTGAAAGTATAGTTTTTATTAACTAATTTTCTTAGTTATGAGAGAAAAGTTATTGAATCTGACAAAATGATTTGCTGGTATTCCTTCTGTTTCTTCTGATATAGAGAAACTTAATGAGGTAGTATCTTTTGTTGAAAATTACGTAAAGGAAAATGCTAAAGGGAAATATTTTTTAGAAAAATTAGAATTTGAAGCTAAACCTTCTATTATTATTAAAAATTTTGATGGAAAAGAGGCTGATATAGTTTTAAATGGTCATCTTGATGTTGTTCCTCCTAGTGAAGAAAATCAATTTGATTTTTATGAGGAGGACTGAAAACTTTATGGTAGATGAACTTGAGATATGGGAGCAGGTTGTGCTATAATTACTGAACTTATGGTTGAGATATTAAATTCTGGTTTTTCTGATAAAAAAGTTATGCTTTTACTTACTACAGATGAGGAAATTTGATGAGAAAATGGAGTGAGTAAACTAGTTGAAAGTGGTTATACCTGAGATGTAGTTTTAATTCCTGATGCTGGGGCAATTAATGAAATAGTTTATAAAGAAAAATGACTTTGTGATGTAGAATTTGAAATATACTGAACTTCTTGTCATAGTGCTACGCCTTGGGAGGGAGATGATGCTATTGAAAAAACTTATCAATTTTATAGAGAGGTAAAAAATACTCTAGAGGATAATGAAATAATATATTGAGGGAAAAATGGTAGATGGTGAAATTCTGTGGTTATGAGTAAAATCTCTTGATGAACTATGACTAATGCTGTTTGTTGAGTTATTAAGGGACATCTAAATATAAGATTCACAGAAAAAATAACACCAGAGGAATTGGAAGCTTTGATTGATGATTTACTTAAAAAGTATGGTTGAAAGAGGTTGAGTTTTTTTATAGGTTCTCTTTTATATTCTCCCAAAGAAAATGAGTATATACAGAAGTATTTAAAAATTTGTAAGAGGAATCTATGAGAAGAGGTGTGTTTAGTTCATGAGCATGGAGCTTCCGATGGTAGGTATTTTTCTGAAAAATGATCTGTTGTTTTGTTTCATAAGCCTACTGATTTTTGATTGCATTCTAAAGGTGAGTATGTTGTGATAGATGATTTGGAAAAGGTTTATAATTGTTATAGGGAGTTTGTTTTTTGTGTTAAATAAATTTATAAACTAAACTAAGTATATATGCCTAATTTATTGGATAGATATGAGGGAGCTATTTTTTGACATGCTATATGAGATTCTATATGAGCTCCATTTGAATGTGAAAAATCAGGAAGAGTATCCGAAATGATATCTGAAATTGGAGGAAAGCTTAAACATGTAGCATTTTTTAGACCGTATGATAAGGATCTAAGAGAAAAGGAATCACCAGATAATCTTAAAAAATTAATTGAGTTTCCAGCTGGTTTTTGGACAGATGATACTTCTCAAATGCTTTGTATTGCTCAAAGTCTTATTGATAATTGAGATTTAGATATTGAAGATGTTTTTAAAAGATTTAAAGATTGGTTTAATGATGATTATATGGTGCCTTTAAACTTTAGAAGAATGTGATCATGATGATGAACAAGAGCAGTTCTTTCTAAAGAGATGAAGTCTATGGATGAGTTAAATGGTCAAGAAGAGTATTGAATGTGAGATGGTAGTTTGATGAGAACCCTACCTATTTGATTGGCATATCATTGAAAATATTCTGATATTGAAGAAAAAAGTAGGTTATCTTGATATATAACTCATAATAATAAAATTGCGTCATGGTGTTGTATCTGTTTTAATACATTAGTCTCTTTGATTTTGGATTGAAATGATAAAGAATGAATATTAAATAAAGTAGTTGAAATTCATTGAAAAGAGATTCCGAAGGACGTAGTTGAAATTTTATTAACTGATTATACAAAAATTGATTCGAATGATTTAGATGATAATTTTATAGCTCCTACAGCATTGAAAAATGCTTTATGGGCTTTTCAGACCTCTGAATCTTTTGAGGAGGCAATTGAGAGGTGTATACGTATTTGATGAGATACTGATACTTATGCAGCTATTTTATGATGATTAGTGGGAGCTTATTATTGAATTGAATGAATTCCAGAAGGGTGGCTTAGTGGTGTTATAAATGATAAAGATTTTAGTGGTATTGCTAATAATTTATTAAAATTTAACCAAAAGTTATAAAGTGTTTAGTTTGTTATTATTAATAAATAATTTTTATGAATTTTGATAAATTAGTAAAAGTTGAGACTTGCTGTCCTAGGTCAGCAGCAGATAAGGTTCGTTTGGCTGTTTGAGATGTTGGTGGGGGAAAAATAGGTAATTATAGTCATTGTGCTTTTGTTTCTGATTGAACAGGTTATTTTATGCCTCTTGATGGTTCGAATCCTACTATTTGAGAGCATAATAGGATAGCTGAGGTGGATGAGGTTAAGATTGAATTTATATGTGAAAAAGATAGTGTTAGAGAGATTATAGAGGTTATAAGAGATGTTCATCCTTATGAGGAACCTCGGATTGGTGTTTTGAGCTTATTGGATTATTAGGAGTATTTTTATAATTTATATTTTTAGATTTTAGAAGGTATGAAAGAATTAAGTATTGATAATAGAATAAAATTTAAAATGGTGGAATTGAATAAATGAGATATTTATAAAGTGAATTGAAAAAATGAAATAATAACTGTTATTTCTTGAAAAATCTATGAAAAAATAAAATGAGAGTTAAAAACTTTTGAATCTTCTGTGTATCATAGCTGAAGTTTTGAGGCTTTAGAAGAGACTTTGATAACTGTTTTTGAGATTGAAAATCATGATATTATTTTAGATAAGTTTAATGTTGATTCTGAATTTTGAGAGTATTGTAGAAGTAATTGGAAACAGCTTAGAGAATTGTATGATGTGGAATGATTTGAAAAAGTAGATTTGTATAGATGAGATCAAGTTGAACATAAATTTGATTGAGAAAATTATAAGTTTAATTTACGGTTTTGCTGAGCTAATATAGATTGTCTTTGGCATAATGAGCATAATTTTATAGAAGTTCACACTAATGTTGCTTGAATTTGAAATATGCAAAAGTCTTTGGACTGAACTGATGAGTGATTAGTTGAAACTGTGTCTTTGTGAATTTGAGCTACTCATAGAAAATTTAATATAGAATCTGAGATTGAAGAAAATGGTAATCCAAAATATCCTTTTCACAGGTGGTTGTGAGGTTCTAGAGGAAATATTTGGATGGCTGTAGAGAAGTACTAGTAAATATTATTTTAAATAAGTATATTGTCTAAAATGTTAAGTATAAATTTTGAGAGAGGTGTTCGTTTGCTTGTGGAGTATTTTCCAGTTTCTGATGAAAATACTAGAAAGCCAATTTTGTTTCATAGTATAAGAGTTTGAACTTATTTATATAATAGGTGATATTCAGAGAATGTTGTTTTAGCTGGATTGTTGCATGATATTATAGAAAATTCAGATATAACTGAAAAAATGTTAGAGGAAGAATTTTGAAAAGAAATTCTTAGACTTGTTCTAGCTAGTACAAAAGATATGTCTATTGAAAAGAGTGAAAGGAATAAAGAGCTTATAAATCGTTGTATAAATGAAGGACAAGATGCTCTTATAATAAAGGTTGCTGATATTTTGGATAGTTTTATGTGGTACTTTCAAGAAGATAATAAGGAACAGTTATTTGGGCATTGTTTAAAAACTGCAAACTTAATTTTAGATTTGAAACCAGATAGTTTTGATGATAAAATATTTGATGAATTGAAGGAATGGAGGGATAAGGTAGAGGATATGAAGAAAGAAGCATAGAATGTGTTTCTTTCTTTTTTTGTATTATTCTTAAATACTTCTTAATTTATATATTTATTGTTGACGTAATTTAAGATTTATTTCATTTTAATTTATTAATTTGTTACTTCATGAAAAACACAAATAAGTTAATTTTAGGAGGAGTGATTTTGTTTGTGATAGTTTTATCAATATTTGCTTTTATTAAGTATGATGAATCTGAAAAAAATAGAGTAAGAATAGAAGAAGTTAGTAAATGTTGAGATGGTATTTGCTTACCTATAGAGAAAAAGAGTTTAGATTTGTGTCCACAGGATTGTGGAGAAAATTGAAATAATAATGATGTAAAAGTAAATGATGTTCAGAATAAATGTTGAGATTGAATATGTGATACGAAGGAAATTAATAATCCAGGTTTATGTTCTAAAGATTGTGAAGAATAAATTTAGTTTATTTTATAGAAAATAATAGATCAAAATTAGAGGTTTTTTGCTTTTTTTAGAGGAATAGTTTATTATTAAGTTAGAATTTTTATTTTTTAAAATTATTTTTATGGGTAATAAGAATAAAATTATTGTTTTAGTAGTTGTGGTTTTAATTTTATCTTTGTCAGTATTTGCTTTTATTAAGTTTAATTGAAATGAAGGTAAAATGAATCGGAATGGACAAAATGAGTTGTCAGAGTGAAAGTGTTGAGATGGTGTTTGTGATGAAGATGAGAAATGATTATGTTCTAAAGATTGTGATACCAATAAAGAATCACAATGAAATACTTCTAGTATAAAAGTTGAAAATGGAGTTCCTAAAATAGTTATTAATGGAGAAGTTATTAATAATATGTTTGGAGTGTTTGTTTATAGCACTGGAATGGATCCTAAAACAGAATTGTTCTTATCTGAAATGAAAAATGTAATAGATCAAGCTGCTGACTCTAATATTCCTATAATTAGTTTTGATATTATTCGGTCAGATTATGATAATTCAACAACTGTTCCTAAAGATGCTAAAGAAGCGGCTGATAGGTTTTACACAGAAAATCTTGATAAAATATTTGATTATGCGGCAGAAAAAGATGTTTATGTGGCTTTTCAACTTTTAATTCATGATCATTGGGCTTTACCTCAATGGTGGGAAGAATATTGAAAAAATAATGAAGGATATCAAATATTGGATGAAAAGAGTGATCCTGAATGAGAAATTGAAGATTATGTAACTCCTACAGCATCTTTTAAAAATGATTCACATAGAGAATTATTAAAAGCTTTAATGACAAGACTTGTTGATCGTTATAAGGATCACCCTGCAGTTGCAATTTGGGGAGTAAATCTAGGTCCATCTGGGGAAAATGGTTATGGAATACCATATGTTGCTACTATGTTTGACCAAAATGCTCCTGAAATAGATTTTAGAACAGCTATGACAGATTATTCTGAATTAGCTAAAGAAAATTTTCATATTTGGTTAGAAGATAAATATGGAAATATAAATAAATTAAATAATGCTTGGGAAACGGACTATTCTTCGTTTGACGAGGTTGTTTTACCTCAGCCAATACAGACTAGTGCCCAAGACACGTTTGATAAAAATGGAGACTCTCGTTCTTCTATGTTAGATTGGCAACAATTTAGATATGATATGTTACTTGATGAATGGAAGTTTATTGTTAATGTTGTAAAAGAATTAGATCCTAATAAAGCTATTTTAGGTGATCCAGGGTGGAATCCGACTTGGAAACAAACAGGAACTGAAAATATGTGTGGAACAGCTGAGTATGTGGTTGAATCTAATTTGACAGAGATTCACAGGGCTAACTGGAATATTGTTCCAAGTGACAATTTGAAATTTAATGGAGAAGGCACTCCTGGTACGGGAACAGATTATGCGAACTATATTGAATATTCTAGAAAAAATAATACTCCATTTATAGTGGTTCTTGAAAACTGGTTTACCAGAGGTTTTGGTAATGATATTCCACTAGAGAGATCTCTTGAAGTTAGGGATTATATTAGAGATAATGGTGGATATATGTGGTTTGTTGTAAGTTTGTCATTTGATAATAATAAACCAAATTGGTCTTGGGAAAATGTAAAGGAGGTTGTAGAAAATTCAAAAGTTAACGAATTTGAAAATTTAACTGTTAAAAATCCTGAACTACTTTTCTATTATGATATGAAAGGATTGATGTCTCATTATTATGAAGAAAAAGATGATATGAGATCAAATGAAATATATTATGCAATTTCAGAAGCTTTATTTAATGCTAATGATAAAAAATTACAAAATAGTTTTATTAGTGCAACACAGATTTCTAAATCTGCTCTAAGTTATCCAGAAGCAAAAGTTCTTGTTATGGCTAATCAAAGAGTGATATCAGAAGATGTTCTGAAAGAATTAAAGAAATTTATAGCAGATGGTGGAAAAATAATTTTAATTGGTTCTAATGGTGTTTTTAATGAAGACTTTGAGAAGGATACAACTGTTATTGAAGAATTATCTGGGCTTGATGATGAACAAATTATTGAAAGATTTTATACTTGGGGATTAGCGGAAGATGCTAAAATGCCAATTATTTCAGTTACAAAATCTGGTACAGAATATGCTGAAATTCCTTTTTATGGTGAAGCTAAAGAAAACTATAGTATTTTTATTAAAGCTATAGGAAATAGTTTAGGGTTATCTAGTGATGGTGAGTTAGTATTTGGTGAAAAGACCCTAGAAAATACTGGAAAGTGTGGTGATAATGTATGTGATGAAAATGAAACTAAAAATATTGGGCTTTGTCCACAAGATTGTAAAGAATCAACTGAAATGGGGGCTGTGAATTTATCATCAAATAGTGACCAAGGTAAATGTGGTGATGGGATTTGTGATGAGTATGAAACACAGAATTCTCAAGTTTGTCCACAAGATTGTGATTAATTAATATTTTAAATTTTTATTTTTTTAATTCTTTTATTATGGGGAATAGGAATAAGGTTTTCATTTCAATAGTTGTGCTTTTGGTTTTATCTTTGTCAGTATTTGCTTTTATTAAGTATAATTGAAGTGATAATGATGTAAATGAGAATGGACAATCTAGTGATTTATCAGAGTGAAAATGTTGAGATAATGTGTGTGATGAGTATGAGACACAGAATCCAGGTATTTGTCCTGAGGATTGTAAAAGGGAAGATTCTGAGCAGAGTAGTGATACCATTAGGACTTTGAGTACTCCTAGTGAAGTTATAGATTTTAATAAATTAGCAACTGAGCAAGATTTTGGGAACTTTTTAAAAATACAAAAACTTGCAATAGATTCTAAAAGAAGAAAATTGTATGTTCCATGAGCAGAATGAAATATTGCAATTATAGATATGGATAAAAATGAACTGGTTGATTCATTTGATTTGGATGAAAATGTATGGGGAGTTGTTATAGATGAAGAAGATTTTGTTTATACTTTTAATATTGAGGGAAAACTAAGTTGTAGTAAATTAGATATTGAAAATAAGAAAATACTTGAGAGTGTTGACTTTTCTATATGTGAGTGTTTAATGGATTCTAATAAATGCAAGGATAGTGATAATCAGAAGGAATATTCACCTGGTATTAATTCATGGGGAAAATATTCATTTAGAAGTATTGCAGAAGCTGTTGGTGGTAATTTTACTACAGGTTCAACTCCTGAGTTAAATGGTGCTTATAATATAGTTGCTATTTCAGACTCTGATAATAAAGAGTTATGAAGAATAATACATGGTCCAGATGCTTTATTTTATACTATTGATCAAGATACTTGAATGCTTTATGGAAGTAACATTGCAGATGCTTCAATATCTATTTTTGACTTAAATAAATTAGAGGAAACTAATTATTGTGATGGTAATAGTTGTTGGGTTAAGGATATAGAATTATGAACTGGTATAGATGAAGTGATAGTTGATTCAGAAGAAAATATTTATGTTAGAAATCGTGTTTGAGGTAGTACTGTTTATAAATATAGTCAAAAAGATGGAAAGTTATTTACTTTTGATAATGAAAATAATCTTTCTGAAGGTAAGGCTATTTGGGATGATAATAATTGGGATGGATGATGAATTGATATTTGGCCATCTGGTTTTGCTTTGAATGAGGAAAAAAAAGAGCTTTATGTGATGGGGCATTATAATTTAGCGGTTGATATTGTTGATTCTGATACGGGAGAGATAAAAGATAAGGTTTATGTAGATAAATCTTTACAAGCTAGAACTGATGCTGTTTCAACTATGGCTTACAATAAAAAAGAAAATGTTATATATGGATTTTGGGCGGAGTTTGGTTTTGTTGGTGTATTTGATTTGAATAAGGGTACTGCTTCTAAAATAGATTTATATCAGTATTGATTTAATTCTAAGAGAGAGACATTAGGTGCTTTTGGTCATGCTAGTTTAGGAGTAAGTGAGGAAACTAATACTTTGTATCTTTATCTTCGTGAGGAAGGAAAATTAATGTCATTTGATGGAACTACTCTTGAAAAGGAGTTAGAAAAAGAAGTTTGAAGTGTTGATAGAATGGATCCTAATTTATTATTTGTTAATGATAAAAAGAAAGAGGTTTATTTACAAAATTATATTTTAGATTTTTCTCTTGAGGAAAAGAGCTCTTTTGATAATGATAGTAGAATTGTTGGATTTAATTGAGATGATTTATATGTAGTAGAATATAGTGTGGATTGAGAACATCAAATTGGAACTTTATATAAATATAGTGATGGTAAGTATACTGAGAAATGGGAATTACCTGCTTACTTAAAATTTCCAAATAATTATTATTTTGATTTTGAGCATAATAAATTTTATGTTGGTGTTTTCAGTAAATGAATAGTAGAAATTTACGATGTTGATGGTGGTACTGTAATTAATGAAACCTTTGAGTCTCACAATAGTGAGGAGTCAAATAGTGTCGAATGAAAATGTGGTGATAATGTTTGTGATGAATTTGAAACAAAAAATCTAGATATTTGTCCTCAAGATTGTAAAATTTTAAATGATAGTGATAAAGGTGAAGATAGGGATACAGAGTGAGAATGTTGAGATAATGTGTGTGATGAATATGAAACACAGAATCCAAATGTATGTCCAAAGGATTGTGGTACTGGTCTTGGTAGTTGTGGAGATGGTGTATGTGATGAGAATGAAACTCAAAATGCTTGACTTTGTCCACAAGATTGTGAAAAATCAACAAAAACTGGTTCTATAAAATCACTATCAAATAGTGACCAAGAAAAATGTGGTGATAATTTGTGTGATGAGAATGAAACAAAAAATCCAGGTCTTTGTCCACAAGATTGTAAGGGGGAAGAAGGTAGTAATGCAAAGAATATAGAATGAAAATGTTGAGATCAAATTTGTGATGATATTGAAAAAAAGACAGGTAGCTGTATACAAGATTGTGCTACAGATTCTTTTTAATAGCTAAATGATAGTGGTTTAACGAATAGTTTTTAAAAGGTTTTGATTAAAAATTTAGTCTCCACTATTTAGATTGGTGGAGGCTTATTTTTAATTCTTAAAATTTTTTTGTTATGAGTAATAAATTTATTGTTTCAATAGTTGTGTTTTTAGTTTTATCTTTGTTGGTATTTGCTTTTATTAAATATAGTTGAAGTAAATATGATACAACAGAAAATTGGTCATTAGATTCTACTAGAGAATTGGATTGAAAATATGTTCGTCCAGATGTTGTTAAAATAGATAATGCTTTGTATTTTGCTATGGCTTCTTTATGATCTAAGGATAAAGATAAAAAGTTTAGGCTTTTTAGGATAACAAAAAATTTAGATATTTTAGATATGTGAGATTTGCTTGGTCCTGATGAAGAGATGGTAACTGATATTAGATTATCAACTGATGGTAGTAGTTTATGGTATTGATTAGAAAGTGTTGAGTATTCTATGGATTTAGAATGTGGAAAAAATTATTTAAATTCTGGAAAGTATAGTATTTTAGGAGATAATAAATGAGTAGAACTTAATGATTCTAGTTTCAAAATCGCTTTTGGTTGTCCAACTGGTATATCTTTTATTGAAAGTATAAATAAAGGAAAAATATCTTTATCTGATTCTCCTAAGGCTGTAGATGATCCTACTCCTTTTTATAATGACGGTTATTATTATTTAATGGCTAGAGGTTGGAAATGAACTATAGAATATTTGTATAAAATGGATGAGGATTTAAATGTTATAGAGGAGTTTGAACTTGATTTAGGTGAATATTTAAAAGAAGATGAAAGTATATCTCAAAATTCTTTTGTTGATATTAACTGAAAGATTTATTTGATAGCTGGGGTTCAGAATTGATGACCTGTAAATAATTGAATTTCAGAAATAAAAGCTTTTTTATTATCTGATGATTTTAAAAAAGTTGATGGTGTTTCTGTGTTAATAGAATCTGATTGAAAATATTTTACAAGAGTTACTTCTGCTAAATTTGATGGTAAAAAATTGTATTTTAATTATTTAGATAAGTCAAAAACTAGAGGAGATGATAAATGATATATTGCTGTATTTGGTGTAGGTTGAAATAATTCTTTTGAGTTTGAGGAATCTATTTTATTTCAAGATAAAAATGCCATGGATAATCATTCTAGCTTTGAACTATTAGATGGGAAAATCTATGTTTTTTATCAAACTTCAGAACAGGAAGTTATGGTTAAGGTTTTTAAATAAAAAGGTTTTAGGTGAAATATTTTTTGGAAAAATTAAAAAGGTCTTATAATTATGTGTATTAGTTATAAGATCTTTTATTATGAAAATTAAGAAAAAAGTTTTTGTATATGTTACTTTAGTTTTATTAATTTCTCTATGAAGTTATTTTTTGTTTAAGGATTTTTGGACAATAGATTATAGAACAAATATTACTATACTAAAATGAATTTATAAAGATGAGTGATTAAGTTTTTTTCAGTCAGATGATAAGAATATTTCAATTATAGATGTTGATTTAGATAAGTATTGAATTTCTTTTTGATGATTAGAAGAGGATTGAATTTTTTATAAAAAATATTTAGCTGTAGATTACTTAAAAAGTTTAAGTAATGAAAATGTGTTTGCTGTAGTTAATTGACAGTTTTTTCTTGATGTAGAGAGTGAAAGGACAGGTCTTAGTTTTCCAGTAAAGAGTGATTGAAAAATTTTTACTGATTATCTTGATAATGAAATAACAAAAAGGACTTTAATTGTAAATAGTAATAATGAGGCTTTTATTAAAGAATGATATCTAGAAAAAGATTTATTGGATGAAGATGACAGGGAGGTAATAGTTGCTTTTAACCCAGATGTAAATGCTAGATGAAAGGACAAAATATGAAGGTCTTATATTTGATTGAAGTGAACAAAAAATGTGATTTTTTTCATAGCAAAAAACTTGACTCAAGAAGATATGAATCAAATTATAAAAGATTATTGAGTTGAAAAAGAGGATGTTATAATGCTTGATTGATGACCTTCTGCTCAGTTTGCAACAAAGCTTGAGGATGTTAATTATTATTGAGGCTGGTGAGTTCCTCAGTTTAATTTGATTTATAAGAGAAAGTAGCTAATAGCTACTTTCTCTTATTCTTAGTCTTTATTTAATTATTTGTCTCTTAACTATTTCATAAAGTACTCACTCTAGAATACATTTTATATTTCATATAGTTACATTTTTATCTGAGGCTATAGAGTATACTTCTTCTCAATTTATTTCTAAAATAACTTGATTTGTAGCTAGTTGTTCAGAGTAGTTATCTTTGTCTTCTATCTCTTCTAATATTTTATTCATTTTTTTTATGAAGTCTTCGCTTACATATTTTCAAGCTCTGTTTAAGAATTCTTCACATTCTTGTTTTAGACTTGGCTTAGCCTTTATTTTTAGATCTCTTACTTTTACTATATCACTTCATCATAGGTATTTATTTATAGATTCCATAAATGTTTTTATGACTCAGTCTTCTCCACCTGTTTCTCATGAGAAAGTAATATTTTCTCAGTTTAGAGATATTTCTAGATTTAGTGTTTTGTTTTTAAAGTCTATTTTGTTTATTTTGAATTTTCAAATTTCTCTTAAGTATGTTGCATAGATGTTACTTCAAAATAAACATTTTGAATTTTCTGATTTACCAGAAGCCTTTATTGTAGTTTTTTCTATATTTTCTGATCTTTTATCTTCATTTATTCAATATTTTTCTAGCATAGATACTATTTGGTTTGCTCATCCTCTAGGTGAGAAAAACTCAGGCATTGTATTTCATCAGAAAACACTTTTATTTTTACTTCATCAGTATAAGTCACTTGCTGCATTGTGTACTCATGATCAGTCAATGTCTGATAGTGCTCAGATAAAAGGTGTTTGTAGGTATTTATCAAGTCATAAAATATTTTTGGTGAAATCTGATACTGGTCAGATTAGTTTGTAGTTAAAGTTTGGATTTAGTGTAACTTCTGTTGCTTCTTCTATGTCATGTCATTTATTTTTTATTAATCACATTAGATTACTTGTCTCTGTATTTCATGCTCTTTCTCAGATTCATAGAATAGTTGTTTCTATGTATTCAGCTCATCCTCTAATTGCTTCTACTGCACTTGCACTTGCTAAGGATAAGTCGTTATGTACATGAGCTGAAAGTCAGAAAATGTATCATTTATCCTCTAGGTATTTTAGTCTTTCTTTTAAGGTTTTAAAAAATTTGTATGTTTGATTTGGTAATAGGTTTCATAGGGTGTCAGGTACATTTAAAACTGTTGCTCATACTTTTACAGCTTCTTCACAGACTTTAACTAAGAATTCAAAATCAGGATTTCATTCAAGCATAAAGTACTTTTTTCATTTATGTTCAACTAAAGCATTTCATGTTGCATCTTCTGGAGAGAATTCTATTGTTAAGTTTTTTCATTTTTCTTTTGCCCAATTATTTGCTCTGATTATTTCGTCTGTTGCTTGTTTTAAAAGTTTCTCTTGTCTTTCTTTTAATGTACTTCATTTTTTAGCAAACTTTCAGTTTATATGGTCTTTGCTCATTGCCAAAAATATATGGATTCTTGGATTTTTTACTTCTTCTAGTGCATCTAGTGATGCCATTGTGTCAGTTTCTAAGGCTCTTCATAAGCTTGATATTTCAGTATTACTATTTCCTGCTATTTCAGATGCTTCTGCCATATTTTCTTTTGCTCATCTTGAGAAACCAAATCATACTTCTATTGTGTCTATTCACATTTCTTTTAGCATAAGTGCTATTATTGCTTTTTCTTTTGCATTAAAGCTGGTAAGTGGTGCTTGGTCTCATTCTCTTAGAGTTACGTCAACTACTTTTATGATTCTTTTTTTCATATTTGAAAATTTTTCTTCTCAGACTCAGTTCATGGTAATAAAATTAGGTTATAAAAAAACTCTCTTTATGTATTTTTCTAAGAGAGTTTGTTAAAATTAAAATAAAAATTTGTTACTACAAAAATCTCTTAGGCTTTTTCTAAGAGTAATAGTAAAGATAATAATTTTACTGTTTTTTGCATAATACATACTTTTTTACATTTATTATGAATATAAAATAGAATTTTTTTTTTATAAGTCAAAAGTTTTTGTTTATTTGTAACTCAAAACTCCCCAGTTTTTT
>DJMN01000013.1 GCA_002435385.1 Patescibacteria group bacterium UBA6489 | reverse complement strand
CACTTCGTTTTTTACTTTAGTATTAACGTTGGAATAACTAATAATACTTCCATTCAACTTCATATTCAGCAGTCTCCAGTACACCATCAATAAGTAAGATAAAACTCAAATGATAATATAAAAACTAAGATATATATAAAATTAAATAATAATAATAATTTTTCTCTTTTTGAGGAGTTAAAAATTATATTATCTAATAAAAAAAGTAAAAATAAAATGAGTGATATTGTGGTTATATCATTTAATAAAATAAGGAAAAATAAAGGAATTGGTAAAAGATATTCTGAAATGTTATGAGAACTTTCCTTATCTTTTACTATATCACTAAAATTCAATACTAAAAAACTAAATATCCCTAAATAAAGAAGGGTTGATGATAAATCATTAATCGTGAAATAAAGAGTTTTAGCAAAAAAATAATTTTTACTATGGTCTTCAAAAAACATAGAAAGTCATAGAAATATTAATAAAAACCAAAATTTTGATTTTATTTTTCTTAGAAAATTTAACATAAAAATTTATAAGATAGTAAAATAAGAATTTTAAAATTGCTAATTTTTATACTCTACTTCAACTTTTCCTCACAATTCTACGAATTTTTCTAAAGATTTTAATACTTTTTTGTAACCTTCTTCTGATAAGTTTGTTTTATAATTAGCAACAGCATAACTAAATGTTTTTTCTAGTTCTTTAGGCTTAAATTGTGTTTTTCATGTTTTATCTAAAATGTATTTTATTATTTTCATTAAATTTTTTAATTTTACTATATATGTATTTCAATCGTTACATATTAGTTTTACCTGTTTATAGTTTTCTATGTTAATATCTTTTATTAGTTTATTTATTTTATGATTATGATTTCCAATACTATTTTTATTTGTGTTTTGAACTATAGAAAAGATATATTTTATTAACACTAGATATAGTATTCATGTAAATATTATTCACCGAAATAAAATAAATAGAATTCAACATCAAGCAGGGTCATTACATTCTCACTTAGATACAAAATAAAGGAATAAACATATCAATATAACAAAAAGTACAATGAAATAGTTTAATCTTTCTTTACTTTTTCAAAAAACTAAGTCATCTAATAAACTTAATAAAATAACAATCAATAATAAGAAAATAATAAAAGAAAATATTGTTCTTAATCATCCTAAAAAGATAATATACAAAGGTATATATAGGAGTATATATAAAACAGATTTTTTATTATAAAATAATTTTTTTATGGTGAATCATGAAAAAATTATCATAGCTAAAAAAAGGAGGGGAAATGATACATATAAAGCCCCTAAAATACTAACTAATATGTACAAGGAAAACTTTAAAATATTTTCTTTCATATAAAAAATGATAAAATACTAATATAATAATATTTTATCATTTTTATTTTAAAATTGCTAATTTATCTATAATTTCTTAACTTTTTTCTCCTGAATTTAACTTTCTAATCATAAAATATATCCCTAAGGCAAATAAAATTCATATAAACACAAATAGTCCTATAAAAAATCATTTATTTGAAGCTACTATTCTATCATCCTTATCATCACAAATATTTCAAATTCAGTCGTTATCAACATCTCTTTGATCTGGATTGTAGTCAAAAGGACAGTTATCTTCTGAGTAAATTAGATTATCCCTATCATCATCTTCACACATATCTCAGATTCAATCATTGTCAGAATCCTTTTGATCTGGATTAGCAACATTTATACAGTTGTCTTGATATCAATCTATTCAATCTTTATCAGAATCTTCACACATATCTCCTATACCATTTTCATTTTCATCTTTTTGATTAGTATTTTGAATATTCAGACAATTATCACAAGCATCTCAGATTCCATCTTTATCTGTATCTTTTTGATCTTTGTTTGCTATTTCTTTACAATTGTCATCAAAATCTATAATTCAATCTTCGTCTTTATCATTTTCTTCTAATCTTTTTTTGTTCTCTTCACATACATCTCATAATCCATTTTCGTTTTTATCTGTTTGAGTAGGATTAAATAAATAACAATTATCACAGGCATCTCCGATTCAGTCTCAGTCTTCATCTTTTTGGTCTGGGTTTCTATCTGTTACACAATTGTCTAATTCATCATAAATTCCATCTTCGTCTTTATCAAATTCACATTTATCTCAAACTTTATTTATATTTACGTCTTTTTGGTCTGGGTTGTAAACATTTACACAGTTGTCTTCGTTTCAGATTATTCAATCTTTATCATCGTCACTACATAAGTCTCCCCTACCATCTCAATTTGTATCTCTTTGCATTGGGTTTGCTATATCAGGACAGTTATCTTCTGAATCTATTATACCATCGGAATCTTTATCGTAGTCTTTTAGTGCATCAAATTTTGGATTTCTTTCAAATGTTATATTTATCGTTTCTGTGTCTTTGCTTAAATCAAATTCGGAAGGTGTGTTTGATAGATTTGGATAGTTTCAATTACACATATTATTTGAATATGCTACAATATTTCAAATTTTATCTTCTGATACAGGATTTGAATATGGAAATTGTATTAAATATTCGTAATTTTTAGATTTGAAACTAAGTTCTGAAATTTTTATTTTTTCATGTTTTATAGTTCATTTTATGTTGTATATAAATATTATTTTGATATATTTAAAGTCATAGTCTGTAAGGTTTTCTCTTGTAACAGAAATATAATTTATTCAATCTTCAGAAATCATAAAATTTGGGGAAAAGCTGTCAGATTCATATTTTAGGTTCAAGAATAAAGTTCCTGCTTTTTGTATTTCATCAAAATTAATTATTACTTCAGAATTTTTAGAAGTATCAAGTTCCAAATAAGTCTTATAATTGTTATCTTGTAAATAATTTTTATCTCAGGTAAGATTTATAGAATAATCTATATTTTCTCAAGCATTTTTATATAGTTTGTAAGGAAGGACTCTTTTACTATATGAGTCATAAATAAAAGTATCTATTTTTTCAGGAGAAACTATTTTATAGGTAAACCGTCAACAGCTATATTGTTTAAAGTCTGGTTGTGTATATGAAACTTTTTCATAACAGCTTTCTTTAAAATCTTCTGGTAAATCTTTTGATTTCTCTACAATTTTACAAGCAAATGTTGTGTTTAGTGAAAATAATAACAATAAAATAAAGACTGATAACTTTTTCATGATGAATTAATTATTTGATAAAGTAGAAATATTTTATTTGAATTGTGGAATTTAGCAAAGAAAAATAATAAGTAATAATTAAGTTTTTTACTTCTTTAAATATTATGATATTTAAAATATTCTTTCAATTTATAAAATTTTATGTATCATATGCAGATAATAATATTTAATTTTTAAAAAGTTTTATTATGGCAACATGATCATGAGTCATAGAAGCAACAAGTGCTGTTTGAAATATGACCCTAAAAGATGTTAGTAATATGAATATAAATAGTGTTATGTCTATAGATTTTTCAAAATATATAGACTTAATTGTATCTGGTATTATTTCTTATTTTCCAAAAATAATTTGAGCAATAATTATCGTTTGGGTATGATTTAAACTTGTAGATATTATACAGAGTTGAATTGAAAAACTTATGTCTAAACAAAGGATTGATCCTATGTTAAAATGATTTCTATCTAGTTTATTAAACTGAATATTAAAGATCTTAGTTATAGTAAGTGCTGCTTGAGTTTTGTGAATACAAACTAGTTCGTTTGTAGCAATGATAGCTGCTGCTGGTTTGGCTATTTGATTGTCTCTAAAATGAACTTTACAAAATTTCGCTGGAGGTGTTATTATTCTTCTTTTTAAGCCATTTAAAATATGAAACTGGGTAGAAATAGCTTCTTATTCTGGTGAAGTTAAGGATATTCATATATTTAACACCAGACTTCTTACTGGGGATAAGAAAAGAATCATTATTCCTAACTCTGATATAATTTCTTCTCCTATGATAAATTATAGCAGTGAACCAAAGAGAAGAGTTGATTTGATTGTTTGAATAAGTTATGATGATGACATAGATAAGGCTAAAAAAGTGCTTGATAATATAGCTAAATCTGATGAGAGAATAATTTATGATGAATGAATTACTTTGTGAGTATGAGAACTTTGAGCCGATAGTGTAAATATTGATTTTAGGTTTATTGTTAAAAGTGGTGATTATTGGAGTGTTTATCGTGATACTTTAGAGGCTGTTAAAAAAGCATTTGATAAAGAATGATTGCATATACCTTATCCTCAAAGAGATATTCACATATATAATCATAATTTAAAATCTAAATAATTTTTTTGACATTTAAAAAGATTCTTATATTTTATAGATATTATATTTTAATAAAAATTTCTATGGAAAATGAAAAAATAGGTTCAGAAATTGTTGAGGAGAAAAAAGTAAGTTCATGAGGAGATACGCATAGTTATAAATGATGGTTAAACTCGGATAGTTTCTTGAAAAGAGCTTTTGCTATATATGGTTATAGTATGGTTGCAGCTTTTATTATACTAATTCCTTTTTATATAGTTATGTTTATAATCATGTTTGCTGTGTGAATGTGATGAAATCTTTAATAAAAGTGAATTAAAAATTTTGACTTTTTTTATAAAAGTATTACTCTGTGAAACAGTTACTTCTTAATAAGTACATATGAGACTAGCACAACTTGATACGATAACAACTAATAACACTCTGTTTAAAGTGGAGGTTGTTTAGTGCTAGAAAAAATTAAAAGCTCAAAAACTTCTGCTTTGATTAAAAGCAGAAGTTTTTTTAGTTGTGAATTGTAGTGGAGCATGATACCTCCTTTGTAATTCATCCTTCGTAGTACTACGGAGAATGGAAAGGAAAAACTTTATTTTCAGAAAATAGAAAATAATTTTATTTTATAAATGATTAATTTATGGATTTAAATGTAAAAAGACATTCTTTGGCTCATGTGTTTGCACAAGCCGTAAAAGATTTATATGGTGATAGTGTTAAAATAGCTATCTGACCAGCTACTGATGATGGTTTTTATTATGATTTTGATTTTTGAGATGTAGAATTCTCTGATAAAGATTTAAAGTCAGTTGAGAAAAAGATGAAAAAGCTTATTTCTCAAAATCAAAAATTTGAAAGATCTGAAATAGATATAGATGAAGCTATATCTATGTTAAAGGAAATGAAAGAAGATTATAAAGTTGAGTTAGCTGAGAAATTAAAAGCTCAATGAGAAATTAAACTAGGTTTCTATAAAAATATTTCTCAACAGGGAAAAGAGATGTTTCTAGATATGTGTAAAGGTCCTCATGTAGAACAAACTTCAGAGCTTGACGCTAATAGTTTCACACTTACTAGAATTGCTTGAGCTTATTGGTTATGAGATGAAAAAAATAAACAATTAACTAGAATTTATGGTCTTGCTTTTGAAAATAAAGAAGAGTTAGATTCTCATTTAAAAATGCTTGAGGAGGCAAAAAAAAGAGATCATAGAATGTTAGGAAAAAAATTAGAGCTATTTACTTTTGATGATGAGGTATGACCTGGTCTTCCTTTATGGTTACCTGCTTGATCAATTATAGCTGAAGAACTTGAAAAATTAGCAAAACAGAAAGAAGAAGAATATGGTTATGATAGAGTTAGAACTCCTCATCTTGCGAAGGATAAACTTTATTTAAAATCGGGACATCTTCCTTATTATGAAGATAGTATGTTTCCATCAATGAATCTTGATAATGAAAAATATTATTTAAAGGCGATGAATTGTCCTCACCACCATAAATTATATGATGCTATTCCTAAATCATATAGAGATTTACCTGTTAGATTTGCTGAATATGGACACTGTTATAGGTATGAAGATTCTGGTAGTTTATTCTGATTAATGAGAGTTAGAAGTCTTTGTATGAATGATGCTCATATTTATTGTACTGAAGATCAGTTTGAAGATGAATTTATGAAAGTTATTGAGATGTATAAATATTACTTTGAATTATTTTGAATAGAAAAATATGAAATGAGATTATCAAAGCATGATAAAGAATGACTATGAAAAAAGTATGTTGATAACGAAAAACTATGGATAAAAACTGAAGAGCAAGTTAGGAGGGCTTTAATAAAAAGTTGAATGCCTTTTGTTGAGGCTGATTGAGAATGAGCTTTCTATGGTCCAAAGATAGATGTACAAATATGGTCTGCTATAGGAAGAGAGTTTACCTTGGCTACAAACCAACTTGACTTTGCTGTTCCTGGAAGATTTAACTTAACTTATAAAAATCAGAACTGAGAGGATGAGACTCCTATATGTATTCATAGAGCTCCTTTATCAACTCATGAAAGATTGATAGGTTTTTTAATAGAGCATTTTGCTTGAGTTTTCCCTCTTTGGTTAGCTCCTAGACAAGTGAAAGTAGTTCCTGTTGCAGATAAGTTTTTTGATTATGCTCAAAAAGTAGAAAAGGAATTAAAAAGTGCTGGAATAAGAGTTTCTGGGGATTATAGTAGTGATTGATTAAATAAAAAAGTTAGAAATGCAGAAAAAATGCATAATAATTATATACTTGTAGTTTGAGAAAAAGAGGAACAGGATGGAACTGTTTCTGTTAGAAATTATAAAACGAAAGATCAATCAACTGAGGATTTAAATAAATTTAAAGATAGAATACTTGAAGAGATAAGAGAAAAAAGTTTATAAAAAGACCTTATAAAAAATCTCTCCTCTCTTCTAAATAAGGAGAAAGGAGAGATTTTTGTTTTAAGTGTTATATAGCTTGAACCCATCGCCTCATTCTTCGGCACTTCTCTTGCAAAGGGAGTATCTGAGGAACGAAGGGGAGGGATTTAGAAAAGTATACAGAATAGTTTTAAAAAGTGATTATTTTACTCTTCTAACTTTATCTATTATGAGAAAAATACCTGTTACAATGGCTACACAGCATCCCGATAATGCTTATCCATCTCCTTTTACATGAAAGAGATTTGTATCAACTAAAGATGAAATAGATGAGTGTTATAAATGTTTTAAAGAATTAGGAGTTGATGAATATATGTGGGATTGGGAATGAAAGTTTGTTGATGAAGCAGTAATTGATAGACTTTATCATAACTATACTGACTTTTTTAGAAAAGAGGAGATTTGAAAAGATAAATTTCTAACTTTTAGAATTCCTAATATTTGGGAAGAGGTTTCACATAAACTTCCTAGAGCATTTATGAATGTAATTGCAGCAGAAAATGCGGCTAAAAACTACAAGTTTTATTCTCCTCCAATTTTTGAACTTATACTTCCTATGACAACTTCTGCAAAACAGCTTATTTATATACAAAAGAAGTTTTCAGATGTACTTAAGTCAACAAAAGAAATATTTGAAACAAAGTCAGATATAAGAAATATAGAGGTTATTCCTTTATTTGAGACTTTTGAATCAATGTTTTCTATAAAAGATATTCTTAGAGAGTATACTAATTATTTAAAGGAAAAGAAAAAGTTTAAACCTGAGTATCTAAGAGTTTTCTTGGCAAGAAGTGATCCAGCAATGAACTTATGACTTATACCTGCAATGATTTCATGTAAAGTGGCTCTTCATAACTGCTCTACTTTTATGAAAGAGACTTGAATAAAGGTTTATCCTTGGATCTGATGAGGTAGTTTACCTTTTAGATGAGGAGTTAATCCAGAAAATATAGATAATGTTATAAATGAATATAGATGAATTTATTCGTTAACTATTCAATCAGCTTTTAGAAGTGATTATGATATAGATTTAGTAAAGAAGTGAATAAAAAAACTAAACTCTGAGATTCCGAAAAATTGGGAGAAAGCTGAAATTTTTACTGATGAAGAATTAAATATTTTAAAAGATTTTAATTCTTGTGCCATGAAATTCTTTCAAAATACTGTTGAACAAATATGAGAAACAATAAATTTTGTTGCTTCAAAAATGCCATCTCATCGTGAAAGAGTTCAACATGTTGGTTTATTTGGTTATAGTCGTGAAGTTTGAAAATTAAAACTTCCAAGAGCTATTAAATTTTCTTGAGCTATGTATTCTATTGGAGTTCCTCCTGAATTCATCGGAGCTTGAAGAACTTTGAGAGAAGCTGAAAAAAGATGAATTTTACCTCTTGTA
This sequence comes from Patescibacteria group bacterium UBA6489, assembly GCA_002435385.1. Taxonomy (GTDB): domain Bacteria; phylum Patescibacteriota; class Gracilibacteria; order BD1-5; family UBA6164; genus UBA6489. The sequence goes on along the minus strand of DJMN01000013.1, from coordinate 6,397 downwards.
AAAAGGTGTTATAGAAACTTAGAGTCTGATTTAGTTCATGCCTGACATTATCTTAATAAAGAGAATTTAGAATTATTATCAAAAGAGAATAAGGCTTGGAAAGATTTAAAAGAAGATATAGAATTGGTAGAAAATGTTCTTTGAGTTCATCTCGGACCAGATAAGGTTCACCATATGATTCATAGAAATTTTACTTCAAATATTTTTTATAAGAAGAGTATAGATATGGATTTTGCAGAAGATATATTGAAGGCTGCTGAAATAAGGAAATCTTTGGGGTAAAAAAACGAGCCCATTAAAGGGCTCGGAAAAGATTTTCAGTTATTCTCAGTAGGGTTCAGTGGGATCGTAACTGAAAGTGTTACGCATAAAATCACCTCCTTTTACATGAAATGTTAGCGTTGAAGCCATTATAGTAATTTTTTTTTAATAATCAAGAAAGATAAAAAAAAACTAGTATGAATTCATACTAGTTTTTTTTGATTTATACTACATACCTATTCCCTCTTTGATTATATTTACTTCGTAAAGCATTTTTTTGTCCTTTTGTAACATTTTATCAAGTTTCTTACAACTGTATAGTACTGATGCATGGTTTCTTCCTGAGAAGATATTCCCTATTCTTTCGTATGTGTAATTCATCTTTGTTTTCAATAGATACATAGAGATTTGCCTAGGTATCATAAATTCTTTCTTTCTATTTTCTCATAGGATTCATTCCTTTTCAATTCAAAAGTGTTTTGATACTACTTCTATTATATCCTCATATGATCTAATATTTGTTCTTTGTGTAACCTTTTTAGGTTCTCAAAGCATATCAGTAGTAAAACTTAATTTACGAAGTTTGTCTGCTATTTTATTTAGACTTGGTGTTGTTCCTGTAAGTTCATACTCTGCTATCATTTGGTTTAGTACTCATTCTAGTTCTCTAACATTTTCGGTTACATTTGCTGCTATGAATTCTGCTACATCTTGAGGAATTAAAAACTCTTTTTCCCTAGCTTTTTCTTGGATAATTGCAAGTCTTGTCTCAAAGTCTGGTTTTCAGATATCTACTGTTATTCCCCACTCAAATCTGCTTCTAAGTCTTGGTTCTAGATTTGTTAATTCTTTTGGTGCTCTATCTCAGCTTATGACTATTTGTTTATTTGAATCGTATAGTAAGTTAAATATGTTATATAATTCATTTTGTGTTTGTTCTTTGTTTGCAAGGAATTGTACATCATCTATAACAACTACATCTATCTCTCTATATTTTTCTCTAAGTCTCTCTATATTTCTCTTTTTTACTGCTGCCACATATTCTGTAATAAATTTATCTGCTGTTGTATATACTACTTTTTTTCATTTGAATTTTGCTGATATTGCATTTCATGTTGCTTGAAGTAAGTGCGTTTTTCATAGTCATACATCTCAATATATGTAAAGAGGATTATATGATCTACCAGGGTTACGAGCTACTGCTTCACATGCTGAGTAAGCTAGTTGGTTATCTGCTCATACTACAAAGTTTTTTAGAGTATATCTATTGCTTATCGTGTTGTTATCTTGAACTGAAATTTCTATATCGTCTGACTGAGAATTTTTCTGAGTTTTTTTAGATCATTTTATATGTTCTTTATAAAATTTTGTACAATCTATGACATCTTGATTTGAAGGAGTATCTATATTATTATCAACTAAGAATGAAATTGTTTTTATATTTTCTCAAAGTTCTTTTATTGTAGCTTGTTTTATAACATCTGTAAATTTTGCTTCTAAATTATCTTTCATAAATCCAGAGACTGTTCAAAATGTAACTGAGTCTTTTTTTATTTCTAGGATAGATATCTTTCTAAAATATACTAAGAAATCTTGTTTTTTTATATCTTCTATAATATTTATTAATATATTTTTTAATCTATAGTGCTTTTCCATAGTTTGCTTACTTTTATTTTGAAAATAAATTATCTTAATGATTTTTTTGAATTTGTTTTTATTTTTATTTTTTTATTTTGAGTTTTTAAATTTGAAATTGTTTTAGATATCTTTATTTATTACTTTAGATTTTACAGATATTTTTTTTAATTTCAAATTTAAAAAATAAGTTATTTACATTTCTTATAATTAAGAATTTAATAATTATAAGGAAGAAGTCAAAAATATCTTTTTTGTTGACGAATAAATCTGTATAAGATTTTTATACACATAGATTCAACTTCCCCTTTCTAAGGTATTTTTAGTCAATGTAGTGTTTTTAATAAAAACATTTCTTTTATTTTATGTATTTTAGTAACTTAAATGCTCTATATCTAAAAATATCTTTCTTGAGTCACTATTTTTTAACATTTTTTTAAACACAAATAAATAATATTTTTGCAATAGTTATGTAAATAAATAAAATATGTGTACTAAATTATAATATAATTTATATGAATATGGTTAATAAAAAATACATAATCTATGTACTAATAATTTTAACGGTTCTTTTTTGAGGTTATTATTTTTTATGAGATGATAAGGAAGATAATAATCTAATTTTCTCATATCCTGAAGATGATATCGTTTTTGCCTGAAAAAAAATTCCTATGTCATGAGATGATTATATCAATAAGCAAAGATTTGATAAAGAGTTTTTAGTTTCTTGAAATAGTTTGTATCAATTTTATCTTTATATCAAAAGATATCCTTTGTACATTCCTTATATAGAAGAAAGATTATCAGAAGAAGGCATTCCTAAAGATTTTAAATATCTTCCTATAGCGGAGAGTGCACTTAGGGAAGATATAGTTTCTTCTGCATGAGCTTGAGGAATTTGGCAATTTATGCCTGAAACCGCTGAAAGATTTTGACTAATAGTAAATGACGAAGTAGATGAAAGGTTTAATTTTGAAAAATCTACAGATGCAGCACTAAAATATCTAAAATTCTTATATGAAGAATTTTGAGATCGGACATTAGCTGCTGCTGCTTATAATAGATGAGAAGGGGGAATTAGTAAAGCTTTAGAAACACAATGAGTTGATAATTATTATGATTTATATTTAAATGAAGAGACTAGTAGATATGTTTTCAGAATCGTATCTATAAAGTATTTAATTTTAGATTATTTTAATAAGAAGTCTCTTATTGATTCTATAATTTGATGAGTATATGAAAATCCTGAGACAAAAATAATTAATGCTAAGAGTATAGCAAATTTAGTTTATTGGTGTAATGAGAATGGTTATAATTATAAAAGTGTAAAAGTTTTAAATCCTTGGATTTTGGGAAATAGTTTACCTTTGGGGGATTGGGAGATAAAGGTGTTGAAATAGAAAATAATTATCAAATTTTAAAAAAAGTAGAGTAATTTATTACTCTACTTTTTTTGATTAGTAAATCATTTATAATTTATTAATGTTTCAATTATCTTTTCATAATATTCTTTCTCTAGCCTTTCGCTACCAGATCATATTCTTATTCAGGGAGAAGAATTTAGTTCCATTAAATATACTTTTCAGTTTTTTCAAAGTCATAAATCAATTGTTCCGAATACGTATCAGAAGTCTTGAAATATTTTTCTTTGTATTTTATGAGAAGTATCTAATATTTTTTTAGGTATTTTCTCTATTTCAGGATAGATAATACTTCCTCATCTACTTATGTTACAACATATATCTCATCATTTAGGGATTCTAATTATAGGGAAATCTATCTTATCTCAAAATATAACAAATCTTATATCGTGCATTCATTCAACAATTCAATTTATTCATCATGAAAAATCTATAAATTCTTGAACTAAATATCAATTATATGTACTATCATTAATATAGTTTTCTATTTCTTTTTTAGTTATTTTTGTTATTCATTCTCATCAGCTTCATCAATTTGGTTTTAGAATTAATTCTTCTGTTGAAAAATTATCTAGCAAAGATAGATTATTTTTAATGTTATCAATGATGTCTGATTTAGGAGAAAATTCATTATATAACAATGATGTAATATACTTATCATTAACTAGTTCTACAAATTTAGTATTGTTTATAAAATTATTGTTTTCTTCTATTATCCTAGTTAGATAATTTACGGTATTTGATTTATACCATACCAAATCTGCTTTTATATTTTCTATTTTTGACCACTCTTTTCAATTAAAGATTTCTCATTCTACAAAACTATTATTTTCTACAGCATATTCATAAACAGAACTACGAATTATATTTATTCATTTTTCCTTTCATAATATAATCAATTTCTTGTAATAATCGTCATATCTATAATCTATAAAATTTAACATCAATAAAATATTTTTCATATATTTACATATTAAATGCTAATTTTATAATTTCTTTTGCTACGTTTCTTGGTTTTCATTCACTAGGAAAATGATGCATTCTGATTGAAGGAGTAGCATTTATTTCTATTATAGCTCAATTGGTTTCTTCTAGAGTTTTTGATATATCACTTGTTAAAACATCTACTCCTGCTACTTTTAATCCTAGAATTTTGCAAAATTTTACGCAAGATTCTTTAATATCATTACTAATAAAGTCTGTTATATCTATAGCTAGTCATCATGTAGATAAATTACAGTTGCTTCTAACAAACACTTTTCTATTCTTTTCCAATATTGAATCTAAGGTTAATCATTCTTTTTTCAATGTTTTTTTTGAGTCTTCATCTATTTTTATTTTACTCATCGGAGCATCATGATTACCTCATTTTCATCTGAAAGGGTTCTCATTTTCAATATTTATTAGATCTAATATACTACTCTTTCAATCTCATATTATATAAGGAGGTATTCTTTTAGCTCAGGCTATTATTTTATCTCATACAACAAGTATTCTGTAATCATCTCAAAAGATTTGTTCTTGTAATATAACTTTACGAACTTTTCCGCTTTCAAAGGAGTACTTAATTCATTCTTCTATATCTATTTTGTTGCTTAGATTCATTGCTACTCAGCTCCCATGTGCTCAGTCAACTGGCTTTGATACTAAGGGAAACTTAAGATTATTATAATCAATATTATTCATATTTTTCTTTGATACATAAAGGCTTTTGGGAACACTAAATCAATATCTTTCTCATAATAAATAGGTCAATTCCTTATCTTTAGCAATCTTATATGAAAAAGAAGAATTTAATCAACAATCAATAGCCTTAAATAATATCTCTTTAGTTCATTTTTTTAAAATAAATATGTTTTTATTTTCTAATAATATTTCATAATCAATTCACATTTTCTTTGCTTCTTCAATTATTAATTTTGAAGATATAACAAAAGCTTCCATCATATTTTTTAACATAATCTAAAAATAATTTTTTAAAATAAAATAAGCTGAACTTTCCTTTATTTTTATCCTATTTTTTCTTCAGCAAATTACTCAATATTTTTTAATATGATTTTCATTTACTGCTCAACATTTTATCATATCCCAAAAGTTTGAATAAATGTTTTGGTATTTTATTACCTCATATAGTCCTTGAATATATACAAAGTCTTTTAGATTTAAATACCTTTCTATATCTTTAAATCATCTAAAATTTCTAAATTCAAAACTCTTATACTTATTTAGAAATTCTTCTATAGATAATGTTCTTTTTAATAAACTAAATCTAGTATAATTTAAAATATAAGTCCTATATAAGAAAGTCGTTTTTCAAAATAAGTAAGACTCTATCATGTATTCTAAATATAGTGCAAATCATTCAACTAAACTTTCACTCTTTGAGAACCTTATACTTCAAGAAAATAATCATTCACAACTTGAGAATTGTACAGAGTGCCCATCTATTTCATGTGCTATCAAAGAAAAAAGTCTCTTTAATGTTATTTCTTTCTCTTTGGGAATTAATATTTTTCATCATCATTCATTAAAATCTCTGTGTCATATAGAAATGGCATCTCATATTTCAACTTTCCATTTATTTTCAAGTTTTAAGTATTTTAGTGCTTCTTCAAAATAATATTTTATTTTGTCTGCCTTTATATATGTATTTTCAAAATATTTCTTTTGTTTTTCTGTTAATATTCATTTAAATTTATCTAATTCGTTTGTAAAAAATTCTTTGTCTTCAAATACTCTATCTAATAACTCAAAATTAATTCAAAAATATTCATTTATAAGGTTATATTTTTCATACTCTTCTTCATCATAAAAACACTCTATAATTCTAATAACTTTATAGAAATCTTTAAATCTTTCTAAATATTGTATTTTTATATAGTTTGTCCCAAAATTATATTTCTCTACTTCTTTTAATAATGAATAGAAATCTTTTTTTATTTCTACTAGTTTTTCTCTAAGTTTATCTATTTCTGGGTATCTTAAATCTAGTTTTCACGATATCAACTCTTCCCTGTTTGGAAACTTTTCTGGATTAAACAAAAAAATTGGATCCGTAAGAGGCTGTCCAAAAAATCCAA
>DJMN01000022.1 GCA_002435385.1 Patescibacteria group bacterium UBA6489 | reverse complement strand
AATTCAAATTCAATTGTTAAATTTATTTCTTATTGTTTACAGAGAATATACAAATTACCTAAAAATAATGCCAATAAAAATAACCGAGTTTTGCCTCAGTTATCTTTGTTTTAGATGTTTATTTTTGAAAAACTGGGGAGTTTTGAGAATTTAGCAAATATTTATCTTTTAATTTCGTTATACTATAGTTTCTAGTTTCAAAATATTTTATCTCTTTTGTCTGTTTATTCTGAAAATACAAAGTGTTTTTAAATGGATAGAAACTAGCTTGTACAAGAGAAAGACCTAGTATGAATAATATTAATAATGTTGTTATAAAAATTTTCATAAATAAAATCATTTTTAATTATACTTTTTAAATTTATAGCAATATATAAATATTCTTATAAAAATCAAAAATTCCATTTTTTCTTTTTCTAAATATAATCCCATCATAAAATATTTCATAAAGAAATCCCCTTGAAAAAAATAATAATTTACATATCAATATGTGTATTCACATGAATCTTATTCATCATTGATAGTTTAAGATTTTTCTTCTGAAGAACAATTAATCACTTCTTTCCTTGTGAACAAAATCCTATGAACTCTTTCCCTTGTTTTTGAATGTATGATATATATTTTAATATTTTCTTAGGAATTATTTTTATTATTTCTTTAACTATAGCTCTAGTATTAACATATAAAAAAATAAAGAATAAAAAGTAAGATTTATCTTACTAAATTTTTATTCCTAGGTAAAAAATAAACCTTAACACTAACAAAAAACTATGAAAAACTTAAAAATTATAATTTTAATCCTTACTTTATTTTTAGCCTCTTGCTCAGAGAATAAAGAAACTAATACAGAAAATGCAGCAGAAGGTACTGCTCAAGAAGCTAATACAGGAAGTGAAGAAAAAGAAAAATATTCTAATTCTGACCCCCTTGAAAATTTAAAGTGACTATATTCAAAGGATAAAAACAATGTTTACTATTTGAAACATGAGATCTTGTGAGCTGATACTGAAAGTTTTGAAGTTCTAGATTATAATATAGCTAAAGATAAAAATTCTGCTTATTTTAAAGGATGAAAAATAAATTGATCTGATTCTGAAACATTTGAGACTTTAGAAAATTCATATGGAACATATAAAGATAAATATAATGTTTATTATTTAGATATTAGTGATAAAATACAAATCTTAGAATGATTAGATTCAAGTAGTGTTGAAGTTGTTTGAGATAGTAGCCTGTTTATTAAAGATAAAAACTATGTATACTATAGAGGAAAAAAATTAGAATGAGCAGATTCTAAAACATTTGTACTCTTAAGTGAGGGATATATAAATTATTCAAAGGATAATAATTCTGTATTTTTTGATAATGAAGAAATTAATTGAGCCGATGTAGAAACTTTTAAGCTCCTGAAATATAACTGATATTCAAAAGATAAAAATCATATATATTATAAGACTGATAAAGTTGAAAAAGCGAATCCAGAAACCTTTAAACTAGTCTTTGGAGAATACTTTAGAGACAAAGATAATTGTTTCTCTTATTGAAAAATAGTTGATATTTCAAAATGTGAAAGAATAAATGATGATGACAAGATTGCTATAATTTGAGATAAATTTAAGCCAACTGATAGCGAAACTAAAAAAGCTTTAGAATTACTTAAGAACTTTTTAGAGGACAAACAGACTCCTGAAAATAAACAAATATATAGAAAAACAATATTCCCTCTTGAACGTTATAGAGTACAAATAATTTGAAATTCTATAAATTGGAAATGAGAAAAAATTATTTCTGCACATTATTTTTGTAATGAACCTAGAGACCGGAAAGAAAAAGCTCTTTACGTAAATGATGGTGGGAGTTGTTTCTTTCAGGCAAAAATAAATTTAAATACTAAAAAAATCTTTGATTTTTATATAAATGGTGAGGCTTAATTTATAAAAAAATGCAAAAAACAATCCGCACCTGAGTTTACTCAGTCTTAAAATACAAAAACAAAATACTTGTCATAAAAAAGTGAAGATGACCTTTTACTGGTCTATATGATTTACCATGATGAAAAATAGAACACAGAGAAACTAACTTGCAAGCACTAGAAAGAGAATTAAAAGAAGAAACATGACTAAAAAAAGAAGACTTTCAAATAGAAAAACTATTAACCGCTGAAGAGGATTTTGTAAAACATACATGGAAATGAGTAGAAAAAGATGAACATATTATTGCTATAATCTATCTAGTAAAAATTACGAAAGAAAATCTCAATCTTAGTTATATTGAAAACGGATGAGATGCTAATTGATTACTTTTGATAAATTTAGATGATGAAGTAGTTCTAAAGACTAGTATTTTGAAGAAAGCTATTGAGAAAATGAGAAATAATTACCTATTTTATTAATTCTGCCAAAATTCTCTTTCAAAAAATTCAACTATTTTTCAATCCTCAATACAAGCAACGATAAAATTTAAAAAGTCTTTTTAATTTAACATTATACTTCTCTGTCTTACTCTTTTTGAACTTGTAAGGATTTTTTACAAGTTTACATTTGATCTGTTTGCATTTTCATTGTTATATGAAATATATTTTATACACTTAATATATTAAGTATTTTTTTAGAAAATGTAAATTTTTTCTGATTTAAAATTGGTGTATTATTTCTTTGCATTTTTTCTAAAAAAAATAACATATATACATGGAATTAGTGTAAAAATGATTATCATCTTCTCCTCTGATTACACTAAATTCATATAATAGTGGTTTGTATTTTAGTTTTTAACTTACTCATCATGAAAAAATATATATTACTTACCTCTTTTATCTTATTATTGTTTATAGGAAGTATCTATGCTTATTCTCAAGAAGAACTGGATTCTGCAAACTTTTTATCATATGCTGGAATTATAGTTAATCAAGAAAATGAAAATGAATATAAGTTAGATCAAAATATATCAAGACAAGAGATGTTAAAAGTTATGATGAGAATGTCATGACTTGATATAGTTGAAAAATGCGAATGAAAGTTTTCTGATATTTCAGGGTGGTGATGTAAATATGCTGAGATTGCTTTAGATAATTGAATGTTAGCTGCTAATGATAGCTTTAGACCTGATGATAATATATCTAAAATAGAATCATTAAAAATGATATTTAAACCTATTGATTTAGAAAGGGACGATGCCATCGATTGGAGGGAATGATATGTAAATAAGGCTCTATATGAATGACTAATAGATTCTCTCTTTAATGATTATGATACATCAGCTAAAAGATGATGGATATTTAATATTGCTAAGAAAGCTATTGTTTCAAAAAAAGGTTTAAATTTATGAACTAGTACAATTTATCTTTCAGAAGATGGAAAAAGTATAATTTCAGAATGAGAGGCTACTCTTTCTATTGATGATGATAGGATTTTTAATCGGTTTAAAACAAGTAGTCAGTTATGTGGTGATTGAAATGTTGCATATGGAAAGCCATTTTGTGAAAATAAAGATTCTTTTAAGTCACAAGCTAATTTTTCTTCTATAATGATTTCTCCGAATAAAGATATGATACTCTTTACTATAGAGACAGATGTACTTACTCCTGATAAAGCTATTGGAGTTTTAAATTTAGAGAACTGATATTTTTCTATTCTAACTAGCTATTATTTAGGAAATAAATCTCTTGGTTTTTCTAAAAATTGAAATTATTTTGCGTATAAATCAGATTGTTTTGAGTGAATGTGTTGAATATATGTAATTGAATCCTCTAGTCTTTATACAAAAAAAAGTATTAATAATTTTGATACTCTAGATGTAAGAACATATGATGTAGAGTTTATTAGATGGGTTACTGATAACATAATAGAATATAAAATTAATTGAAATATAAAACAAGAAATTATTGATAATTAGTAAAAATTAAATAATATTAATTCTTATTTTTTAACTTTTTTATTATGAAAAAATTAAAAATTTTTAATGCATTGTTAGTCCTACTTGTAGTTTTATTTACTTCTTCTCTAACTAGTTGTTCTAATGAAAATACTGGTGAAGATACAGCAAAAATAGAAGAAGATAATAATTCGTCTACTTGAGAGGTTTTACCTGAAAATCCTATTCAAGAAATGACAGAAATTGTAGAAGAGGAATTAGCAAAACATAATACTAAAGAGGATTGTTGGGTTACTTCTAGATGAGTTGTATATGATATAACAGAATTTTTAAGTAAACATAAAGCTCCTTTAGATAAATTCTGTTGAACTATGGAAGAATTTGATAAAGCTTATTCTAATCAACATGCTTATTGAAAAGATGATATATTAATTGAATATAAAGTATGAAACCTAAAATAGCAAAAAGGTCCTAAACTAAGTTTAGGACCTTTTTTTTACTTTATTCTAACCAACTAGCTTCTCAACTAATAACCCCTTTCCCCTTTCATCTTTTTCCCAATTACATTCTTTCATTTTTTCCTCATTTTCACTTTTTCAAACTGCCATCACATATACATCTGCTACTGTTTTTAAATCTGTAATAGGTGGATTTGATGCTCAAGTAAAATTAGCTTGTACATAAGATTTTATCTCAGCTAAGTCTAGGCTATCAAAGAATAATTCTAGAATTAATTTAGAATTATCCTCAATTTTATCTATGCTTATTTCTTTGATAACTCATATTTTTTCTTTAATTTTATTTTTTATATCATCATCTATTTCTGATAAATCATAATTTTTTACCTCCCCTAATTCCTTTTCTGAACCTGTTATAATTTCAGGTTCTAATCTATCTTTTACATCATCGTAATAAAAATAATGTTTTATATAGTTTATTGGTTCTATAATTTTTTCTTCATTTTCATTTATTTCATTAACATCTTTATCACTGTTGTAAAATCTTTCTAAGAATGAGTTGAATTCATTTAAATTTTTTTCTTTGTGTGAATTAATAACTTCTGTTAAATCTTGGATTTCAATATTTACTTTTCTTTTAGGAACAAAAAAAGTGAAATTAGCCATAACATACCAAATACATTTTAGATAAGCTTGTCAGAATGTAGTTTCTCAATTATCCCAAGCCTTAGACCATATACTTCCCCAAAGTCATCTAATTCTAACTCATACTACTTTTGTGCTTTCTGGCATCTGATTTACTATGTTGTATACTGATTGTTTTCATTTTATACTTTCGTATCATTGTCTATAGATTTGTCCTGATGGATAGATAAGTATATTTTTTCAGTTTTTTAATGCATTTGTTATGGCTCAAAAAACTTTTTTCACTTCTTCACTACTAGCTCAGTTCTCCATTTCTCATATTGGTACTGTTCAAACTAAGTCCATAACTTGCTTTAATACTGGTTTACTGTAATATTTTTCTGATGCTACTGGTGATACTTTTAAATATTTTCATAAAAATGAAATCATTATTCTTGGATCAACTAGTGCTACATGATTAGGTAAAATTAAAATGGGTCAATTATGTTGTAAATTTTCAGTTCATTTTATTTTAATTTTATAACGAAGTGATAAAACTAATCTGACTACGAACAATACTAATTTCATATGTTAATTTTTTATTAAAATAATAATTTTGTTTAATCCTCTTTATTTACAAAAAATACATTTGTGAACAAGATAATTATTCATAAAAACATAAGTAAGATATTGTATCCAAAGTATTTATCTATTGTGCTACTTATAAACATCATAACAAATATAGTAAAACTTAGGACTAATCAATATGTAGCTGATCCATATTCTTTTTTATTGTCTTCTCATATTTTTCTAAAGAAGTAAGCATCTATAAGATTTGATGATCATCAGAAGAATACTCATATAATAAATGCCATTATTCTAATCCATAGGAAAGATACACTTAAAAATGGGAAAGAGATTACAAGTACTCAAAATACTATATTGAAAACAAGGAAATACATCCATCTTTTAGCTTCCATTTTCATTGAAACAACATTTCAGATAATAACTCATACTGCTGAGTACAAAAGAATAAGTGCTGCTTCTGAATTCTTTTTATCAAAATGTTCTACACTATATTCAACTCATTTTTGAGATACTATAGTTGATATTGCCCACAAGAGAGAAGAAACGATAATTACTGGAAAGTACTTTTTAGCTATGTATTTCATATCTGGGAAATAGTCTTTCATTGAAGAATAAATCTTGTGTTTTCTATCTAGATAATAAGCTCCTAATCAATTTGATAATAATGATTTAAAGGTCGTTTTATCATAATTAAGAAATAGTGATACTATAGAGGAAGCTACTAGCAGTGCGATTATTATATATAATCCGTTGTGTCACATTTTTTCAGTAAGTAGTCCTCATATAACTGTTCATGAGATTAGAGCTATAATAAATACTATTGAAACAAGTGCATTTATCATAGTATCTTGAAGTCCTGTTTTTTTAATTTCTATCGCAATAAGTATATTTTTCACGACTGACCGAAGTCCATAAAACACTCCTACTAAAGTCACTATTAATCATAAAATGATTTTATTGTCCATTCAAACAAAAAATCCTAGTGCTGTAAAAAAAAGTGCAAATAGTGATATAAAAAATAAAAACCATTTTTTTAGAAATGTGTATGCTAATGCTCATCAAACTAAAAATGATATTGCTGATCATAGGCTTAGATATCACGATATTGTTTGCAAATCTGGTTTTATACTTGTACTTAGATCTCCCCATAAGAAAAATTTAAATATGGAAAAGAATGCCGACCATATGGCTGTAAGTATCAGAAAGAATATAAGAGTTCTGTATTTTTTCATGGGTATTTTTTTATTAAATAAATATTAATAAGGATTATATTAATTTTCTATAACAGAATTAGGCTTTCATAATTCTTCATATTTTATATTTTCAATAATCGTCTTTTTAGATATTAGTGATTTAAATTTATTTTGTAATTCTTCTCATCCATAAAAATTAAAAAAATTTCTTTTGTTTTTTAGTCATAAATTAAATATAGATAACTTTTCTACTTCTCTGTTTTCATTTTTTACAAAAACCCTTGATATATTGTAGAAATGTCTTGGTCCCCTCCTAGAAATAGGAGAATAAAAATGTTTAATAAGCCTCAATTTATATATCTCATTATAATACATTTTATATTTTATTTGATTAATATAGTCTATATATTCAAAATATTCTTTATGAAAAATAATCCGTTTTCTTTTATTTTTACTTCAAATACAATATAATTTTTTGTTATTTCTAACATATATATTATATAAGATAACAAATATTAGTATTACTGAAGACAATATACTTAATTCCTTGTTTGTGATAACGGAATCGTAACAGATAATTACTAATTGGAAGATTAATACTAAAGTAAATATTCCAAAAAACAGTGACTTTGCAGACACTTGTAAAATTGCTGGTAAATAATATATATCATTTCATTCATTATCAATTTCACTTTTTAAAAGATTCCACCTAGTATTTTTTTTAATAAATATAAAACTTAAAAAAAATACCACAATAACACTTACCTGTATAAAAAGTTCTCTATTCATAATTATGTATTAAAATTAATCAACTACAAACTGAATAATATAAATAATTATCCATTCATGAGAGTACCTTAAGTTTTTCTCAGTTAAAATCAAAAATTAATTTTTTAGAGAAAATTATTCCTGATTTTGTGTTTTTTTCTTCTGTATTTTCTTTTAGTTTTATTTTATAAATATCGTCTAATTTTAGTTGTTTTCTTTTTATTATAGATTCTTTTCCTGTCCATAATGTGTAAAAGGTTTGCCAGTTTTTTCATCATAAAATTTCATATTCTTTTTCTGTGATTTTATCAAGCAAACTAATATCTCTTTCTTTAAATATTTCAATATCTATTCATATTTTTTCTTTTCATATTCAGATAAAAATATAATCTCATTTGTGAGAAATTGACCAATAGATATTTTTTTCAAATATAGGAGTTCAATTCTCATTTGTCTTTGGATAATATTTTTTTATTCAGAAATTTTCTTCTATGTGCTTACTAATTAAGTATCTAGAAATAATAGACTGTATAAAAGTTGGCTTATTTTCTATGTTAATCAAATAATTATTATCCTCTTCAAAATATTCTATTGCTTCTTTAAATAGAATATCATTTATTTCTGTTATTAGCAAGTGCATAAATTAAATTTTTATCAACTTTTTAAGCTCTTTATAGTCAGTCTTACCTGTTCAAAGGACTGGGATTTTTTCAATTTTCATAACTTCTGCTATTTTTACTAAATTTGATACTCCTCTTTTCCTCATATAGTCATTTACCTCTTCTAGATCTAAATGTTCTAAACTAAATAATACGATTTTAGCTACTCAATCATTTTCAACCGCTTCAATTGCTATTTTTACTTCGTCGTCTGAGCCATACTTTTCAAGTAAAATTCATTCTATAAAAGGTAAACTTATCATTTCTCAGGCTATTTTAATAAATCTCTTTAGCCTTCAAGTGATGGTCAAAAAACCTTCTTTATCTAATTTTCATAAGTCTCCGGTCTTGTACCATTTTACCTCCCCTTGCTCATTCTGAGCTTTCCCCTCCTTGCTAAGGAGGGGATTAAGAGGTGGTAACACCTCAAACGGACTTTCTAATTCTTTATCAAGATATCATTCAAATATAGAGGTTCAAGATACATAAATCATTCCTTGTTCTCATACTTCTACTTCTTTTTTTGTATCAATATCTAATATTTTGCATTCTAAATTTGGTATTATTTTTCAGACTGTTCATGGTTTTGATCAAGAAATAGGATTTATACTAACTACTGGACTACATTCTGTTATACCATATCATTCTAATATCGTTCATTCAGGAGAAAGTTCTTTAAATTTTTTAAATACTTCTTCTGGACATTTTTCAGCTCAGACTACAGCATACTTAATATTTTTGAAATCATCTCCAGATGCTAAAGCCATAATCATCTTTAAGAATGTTGGTGTTGCTGTGATTGATGTTACTTTTGTATGTTTTATTATTTCTAAGATAGTTTTTGCATCATTTGGGTCTGGTGTGTAAATGACTTGTAAACCTGTTATCAATGGCATTATTGTATTTACTGTAAATCAAAAACTGTGAAATGGAGGAAGAAATCAAATAAGTCTGTCATCATTTTTTATTTCAAAGATTTTTAATGCTCCGATTATGTTTTCTACTAGGTTTTTATGACTTAGAGGTACAGCCTTAGGAAGAGCTTCTGAACCAGAGGTAAATAAGATAACAGCATTTTGTTCTGGGATAGTTCAAGGAATTGGCATATAGAAACTCTTTAGTAATGCCTTTAGCTTATCTCAGATACTAACATTTTTTAGCATTTCTTCTACAAAAATAAAATTTCATTTAGAATTGTATTCTTCTAAAAAATCATTTTTTACTCTATCAAAAAAATTGCTTGATGTAAGTACTTTGTTTACCTTTGAAAATTCTACACAGTGATTAAATGCTTCTTTTCATAAGGTCCAGTTAAACATAACTGGTGTTTTTCTAGCTAAGTATGTGGCAATAATTAATAATGAAGCACTTCAAACTGCTGGGAGCATGATTCAAATATATTCTCATTCTATTTTTTCTATGTAATTTGCTATTAAATAGGCTTTTATCATAAAGTCTTTTTTGCTTTGCATTCATAGCATATTGTCCCATAGAAATTTTTCGTTTTTATTTTTTGAAAATTCTTTTTTCCAGAGTGTTAGGATTGTTTCTTGAATCATATTTTTATTCTATATTTATAATTTTATTGGTTTAAATAATATGTTATAAAGCAAAATATCCAAATAAAAAAACTAGATATCTTTTTACAAAGTTGAAATACCTAGTTTGTTTAAAATTATTTTTATTTTTGGTCTAATATATTTCTTCCCTATAACACTTCTCACAATAAACAATTTCTTTTCTATCTGGAGAATAAGTTGTTTTCATTTCTATTCAACATTTATCACATTTTCTATTAAATAGTTTTCTTGGATTTCTTAGTTGCATTCTTTTTAGGTGTCTTTGATCTGGGTGTTTTCTTGGAATTGGGAGGTTATGTTTTCTGTAGAAATCTAACTCTTGTTTTATTATTCTAAAAGGTTTTCATGTAACTTCACATTTTATTGCCCAATTTAGTATATCATCTGGAATGTCTTTTATATTTTCTGGTAATTTTTCTGCTGGAATTATTTTTTCTACATTTGGTTTTGGTGATTCATAGTCAGACCAGTTGAATCACTTATTCTTAGCATCTTCTTTGGTTAGTAGAAAATATTCTTGTGCTACTGTTTCGTTGTATCAGAAAGGAGAGATTGAACTTGGAAAAAACTCTCACCATTCTCATATTTTTTGCATGTGTTCTATGATTTTTGGAACAAGTTTTTCATATTCTTCTTTGGTGTATTGTTTGTTAAAAATACAATATTGTTTATTTCTAAGTCATATACATCAAAAACAATCAGTACATCAATGGCAATCAATACAATACAAACAATTAGTAATTTTTGAACAAGATATACAAAATAAAGATTTGTATCAACCTGTATTTACTAAATTGTAAGATAACTCTGATCAATAATAAACTCAGTATCCATCAAAACATTCTGTGGCACTACCACAATTTGTAATATACTTACAATTTTCTAGTTCTAAAGAGTCATAACAATGATATGAATTTTTAGAACTAAATAAAACATTTCAAAAACAATTGTCACTTCAAATTATTACAAGATTACTACGAACTGTATTTGCTAATAAATTATTGTATTTAATAATATATTTATCTTTATTTTTTTGTATCTCTTTTAACTTTAAGAAATATTTTTCTTTTGAATATTCTTTATTAAATATATGGTATTTTTTATTTACTAGATTTGTAGAAAAAAAACAATTTTCGCATCATATACAAGAATAACAATAAAATATATCATGACAATTAACACATCATACTGAATAATATGATGACGTGATGTTTGTTGAATCTATACATTCGTAAGAGTTGATAGAAGATGCACAATATGAACAATCAATACAGTTTTCTGATTTTCTAGAAATGTCCATGTAATATGACTCATTTGAATATCAACATCCATAACACAAATAACAGTTTCCTAAATCATTTGAATAATTACAATAATTTGAATTCTCTGAATTTACTAAAAAAAGATTCAATAGTGGAATAGTACAAAAAATATCGTCTAATTGTTCAAAAAAGTTTTTATTAAAATCAAAATCTACTCAATAATCAAAAGCATTCCAATTATCTGACCACCATTCTTCTTGAGAATAGATTTTATACTTTTTATCTGGACTGTACATTGATATTATTTCCCTTCCTGAAGCATTACAATCTCTTTTGTATAAATTTCTTTCATTTCTAAAGCTTAGCCTTCTTTGCTGTCTACAATCAGGACATAAATTTGGTGTTGGGATTTGATATTTTTTTCATCCAAAAACAGGTGAAACTTTATTGTAGAATTCCAAATCTTTGTCTGTAATTTCAAAGTTTGAGTTACAGTGTTTGCAGGTTTTTGTTTGTATTGTTTTTTCTTGCATATACTTAATAACCTTACCTCAATCCTCTCCTCAAGGAGAGGAGGTATAAGGATTTTTATTAAATTATAAAACCTACTTGTTCCCTCTCCTTGAGGAGAGGATTGAGGTAAGGTTAATATACCTCTTTTTCATAACACTTTTCACAATAAACGATTTCCCCCCTATCTGGTGAATATGTAGTTTTCATCTCAATTCAGCATTTATCACATTTTCTATCAAATAATTTTTGAGGATTTCTTGATTTTACTCTTTCTAAATGTCTTTGATCTGGATGTTTTCTTGGAATTGAGATTTTATGTTTTCTATAAAATTCTAATTCTTGTTTGATTATTCTAAATGGTTTTCAGGTAATTTCACACTTTATTGCCCAATTCAATATATCATCTGGAATATCTTCTATATTTTCTGGTAGTTTTTCTGCTGGAATTATTTTTTCTACATTTGGTTTTGGTGGTTCATAGTCTGACCAGTTGAATCATTTATCTATTCATTCTTCTTTATTTAATGGGAAAAATTCTTGTGAAACAGTTTCATTATATCAAAATGGAGAAATTGAGCTTGGAAAAAACTCTCACCATTCTCATGTTTTTTGCATATGTTCTATTATTTTGGGTACAAGTTTTTCATATTCTTGCTTTGTGTATTGTTTGTTTAGAATACAATATTGTTTATTTTTCAGTCAAGAACATCAGAAACAATTGTTTGAATTATAAACTTGTTTAGAAAGGATAATATTATAAGATTCAATACAATCATCTGAAAAAATAACATTTTGACTCCGTCACACTCTTGTAAATTCATATGAAACAGAATTACCTCATCATATTCAATCCCAACAATTATCAAATTCTTCTCCTACTACATATTTACTATCTTCACTATCAATTATATCAAAACAATAGAAACAATTTCTACTATCTTTTATATTATTACCTAAAACATTTTCTGAATTTACATTATTATCTGATTTATGAAATTGTTTTTTTATAAATTCATAACATCTTTTTGAAAATTCTTTATCGTGAATATTTTCAATATATTTTTCAAATTCATCTTTAGAAACCTTTTTATTAAAAACATAGTACTGTTTGTTAGATAGATTTGCACAGCCTATACAAAAAGAACATCAAGTTAAGTTTCTTGAGTAATAACAATTATCTGAATTTGATAAATAGTGTGAATAGAAACAATTGTATGATTTTAAATTATCTACACAATAATAATTTTGCTCACAGTACTGACAGTTATCACAATCAAATAAATTTGTAGATCAAAAGATCCAATTTCAATAGAATATCCTTTCAGAGTCTCAATAAACTACAAAGCTTAGATATGAATCTTTAGCTCAATATATATAATTACAATATTCTGATTTTTGTGTATTTGAGTTCATAATAGCATACACTGGGACTTTACTTATCAATTCTCAAAACTGTTCAAAAAAGCTTTTATTAAAATCAAAGTCTATTCAGTAATCTAGTGCATCCCAGTTATCTGACCACCATTCTTCCTGAGAATATACTTTTACTTCTTTATCAGGAGAATATATTGAAATTATTTCTTTTCCTGTAGCATCACAATCTCTTCTGTATAAATTTCTCTCATTTCTCCAACATAGTCTTCTTTGATTTCTACAATCTGGACATAAAGTAGGTGTTGGAATTTGGTATTTTTTTCACTCAGAAACTGGTGAAACTTTATTGTAGAATTCCATGTCTTTGTTTGTAATTTCAAAGTTTGAGTTGCAATGCTTGCAATTTTTGGTTTGTATTGTTTTTTCTTGCATATTTTTTTTAACCTCACCTCAATCCTCTCCTTAAGGAGAGGAGGTATAAGGATTTTTATTAAATTATAAAACTTACTTGTTCCTTCTCCTTGAGGAGAGGGCTAGGGTGAGGTTAATACACCTCTTTTTCATAACACTTTTCACAATAAACAATTTCTTTTCTATCTGAAGCATAAGTAGTTTTCATTTCTATTCAACATTTATCACATTTTCTATTGAATAATTTTCTTGGGTTTCTAAGTTGTATTCTTTCTAAATGCCTTTGATCTGGATGCTTTTTGGGAATTGGTAAATTATGTTTTCTATAAAATTCTAGTTCTTGTTTAATTATCCTGAATGGTTTTTGTGTAACTTCACACTTTATTGCCCAATTTAAAATATCATCTGGAATGTCTTCTATATTATCTGGCAATTTTTCTGCAGGGATTATTTTTTCTACATTTGGTTTTGGTGATTCATAATCTGACCATTTAAATCATTTATTTTTAGCTTCTTCTTTGTTTATTGAAAAATATTCTTGAGCTACTGTTTCATTGTATCAAAAAGACGAAATTGAACTTGGAAAAAATTCTCACCATTCTCATGTTTTTTTCATATATTCTATAATCTGAGGTACTAGTTTATTATACTCTTCTTTTGTATATTGTTGATTTAGAATGCAGTATTGTTTATTTTTAAGTCATACACATCAAAACAAATTTGAAGAATTATCACAATTATCACAATATATACAGTTATTAACTGTCCAGCACCTGTTACAAAATAAAGCATTAAAACTATATATTGCGGTATTAATTGATTCATAGATCAACTCTGTATTCAATCATATTGTGTCAGAATCATATATATTTTTTGCATTTCTTAAAATATGAACCGAATATTTACTATCTTCTGTGTCTTGAGCATGGTAACACTCAAAACAGTTTCTTGAATTCAAAATATAATCTCAAGTACAATTTTCAGAAGCTTTTATATTAAGATTTTTATTTGGTAAAATTATCCTTTTTATTAATAATTTTTTTTCTAATTTACTAAAGTAATCTTCTTTGCTATATCTTTTATTTTCTATGAAATATTTTTTTCAATTAAGATTTTTTGAATTGTAACAGTAACTACAATTAGTACAATTTTCTAAATACTCACTAGAATCACAATTTATACAATTTCTTGAATTAAATAATTTATAACAGGAGAAACAATTATCTATGTTATAACAAAGTTCACATTTTGATGAGAAACTACAATCTATACAATCTCTGGATTCCTGAAGCCAATAAGAGTAAGAACAATTTTCATTATCACTACTTTCAATTAGAAGGTAGCAATTATTATTATTAGCACAAAGATTAGTATATGGAGAATTTATAGAATTTTTGTTTATTATAGATACTTTCGGAATTCTTTCTAATAATTCTTTATATTGGCTAAAAAAAGTTTTAGAATAGTCAAAGTTCATTCAATAATTTAAGGAATTCCAAGAATCAGACCACCATTCTTCTTGGTTATAAACCTTTAAATCTTTGTCTGGAGAATATATAGAAATAATTGATTTTCCAGAAGCATCACAATCTCTTTTGTATAAATTTCTCTCATTTCTAAAACTTAATCTTCTTTGTTGTCTACAGTTTGGACATAGGGTAGGTGTTGGAATAGAATATTTTTTATCTTCAAAGATTGGAGAGATTTTGTCGTAGAATTCTAAATCTTTGTCTGTAATTTCAAAATTTGAATTGCAATGCTTGCAGGTTTTAGTTTGTTTGGTTTTTTCTTGCATATGCTTAATAACCTCACCTAAATCCTCTCCTTAAGGAGAGGAGGTATAAGGATTTTTATTAAATTATAAAACCTATTTATTCCCTCTCCTTAGAGGAGAGGGATTAGGGTGAGGTCTAATACACCTCTTTTTCATAACATTTCTCACAATAAACGATTTCTTTTCTATTTGGTGAATAAGTAGTTTTCATTTCTACTCAGCATTTATCACATTTTCTANNTTTCTATCAAATAATTTTCTTGGACTCCTTAGTTGCATTCTTTCTAAGTGTCTTTGGTCTGGGTGTCTTTTGGGGATTGGCAAATTATGTTTTCTATAGAAATCTAGTTCTTGTTTGATTATTCTAAAAGGTTTTTCTGTAACTTCGCATTTTATTGCCCAATTTAAAATATCATCTGGTATATCTTTTATGTCTTCTGGTAACTTTTCTGCTGGAATTATCTTTTCTACATTTGGTTTTGGAGGTTCGTAGTCTGACCAATTGAATCATTTATCTTTTGCTTCCTTTTTTGTTAGTGAAAAATATTCTTGAGCTACTGTTTCGTTATATCAAAATGGAGAAATTGAGCTTGGAAAGAATTCTCACCACTCTCAAGTTTTTTGCATATATTCTATTATTTTGGAAACAAGTTTTTCATATTTTTCCTTGGTGTATTGTTTGTTTAAGATACAGTATTGTTTATTTCTAAGTCATATACAACCAAATAAATTTGATGATCACTTTCAACATAAAACACAATAAAAAGATTTATATAATCCATCAACAGGATTTTTTATAAAACAACACTTACTAATATTTATTCATCATTCATTACACTCATATCATAAGTTTATTCATCATATTGCAGTTGAATCATAAACATCTCTTGTTTCAAATGGTGAATAGTATATATATTTACAATTATTTGCATCATTTATATCAAAAGAGTTATAAACTTTTTTACTATTTTTTATATACTCTCATAAACAATACTCGGAGTTAAAAATATTAAGATTTTTTTTAGGAACTTTAACATATTCTTGATTAGAATAAAAAATATTTTTTTCAGAAAGGTATGATTTACTTTCTTTTTCAAAAAGTTTTTTCCACTCTTTTTCTGTTTTTTGTTTTCAAAACCAATTATAACTAGAATTTCTTAGTCAATGAGATCCATAACAATATTTACAATTAATTAAATCAGAAGAATAGTAACAATATGATGAATCTTTTACCAGACTACAAAAAAAACAGTTGGAGGAATTTTCTAAATCAATACAACTATAGCAATTCACAGACTTATATATATGAGAACAATCAAATATATTAGAACAATACTCTCATACATACGAATAATAATTATCATCTCAATAGTCTGTATTAAAGCTCATATAACAGTTTTTAAGAGAATAACAATTATTATTATATAATGAATTCTCGTGGTTTACAACCCACAAATTTACTAAGGGTACTTGCTTTAATAATAGACTAAACTGTTCAAAAAATGTTTTACTAAAATCAAAATCAATTCAATAATCTAGTGCATTCCAATTATCTGACCACCATTCTTCCTGAGAATATATCTTTAGATTCTTATCTAAAGAATACATAGAAATAATATTTTTCCCTGTAGCCTCACAATCTCTTTTATATAAATTTCTTTCATTTCTAAAGCTTAGTCTTCTTTGTTGTCTACAGTTTGGGCATAAAGTAGGTGTTGGGATTTGATATTTTTTTCAATCAAAAATGGGTGAGACTTTGTTATAGAATTCTAAATCTTTGTCTGTAATTCCAAAGTTTGAATTACATTTTCTACAAGTTTTTATCTCTACAACCTTTTCCATATTTAATAACATTATTAAATAAATTTTCTTCATATTATTCAGTATTCACAAAAAGTATACATTCTTTTTTGCAAGAGTTTTATATATGCTTATAATAAGAGAAATAAAAGTGTGAAAACTTTTTCACAACATTAATTTTAAAGATTAAAAATGATTAATAATTTTTATAACTATTTTAAACAACTTTGATTTAGTGATAGAGAAACCGAGGTTTTTATTAGTTTGTATAAACTATGAAATCAGCCTGCTTCTGTAATATCAAAAAATACCTGATACGAGAGAACTGCTGTATATAAAATCTTGTTAAAATTATCTAGTTATAATTTAGTTTCAATTAGTCAGAAGTGAAATATAAAGACTTTTTTCATAGAGAATCCTAATGTTATAAAAAACTTAGTACAGAAAAGGCTAGATAAATATAAAAATTTATCAGATAGCTTCTCAAATATTGAAGCTGAATTAAATCAGTTAAAATATGAACAAAATAATAACATTCCAAAGATTCATTTGTATGATTGATTGAAGTGAGTAGAAAATATTTTCTCTGATATATCTAAGATAATTGAAGAAAAAAAATATATTTCTATAAAATTTTTTAGCTCTAATGTTGTTGATAATCAAAATAATAGCAATAAAAAACTTAATAAAATTTCAGAAGAGTTTTTTATAAATTTGAAGGATAAGAGAATTTCGGTTGATGCTTTTTTATGAAATTGAATAATGATTATGGAAAAGATTTCTAGGTCTACAAATATTGAATTTTTATCAGATTTACCTGCTTCAAATTCTTGAATAAATATTTTTATAGTTTGAAAGGTTTTTTATATGATTCTTTTAAAAAATTCTCCTTTTGGTATCAAGATTGAGTCTGATGATTTAGCTAATTCTATGCACTGTCTTTTTGATAGTTTGAATATTTAAGAGATTATCTCGTTATAACACTTCTCACAATAAACTATTTCTTCTCTATAAGGACTATAAGTAGTTTTCATATTTATTCAACACTTCTCACATTTTCTATCAAATAGTTTTCTAGGATTTTTTAATTTCATTCTTTCAGAATGTCTTTGGTCTGGATGCTTCCTTGGGATTGGGAGGTTATGTTTTCTGTAGAATTCTAGTTCTTGTTTGGTGATTTTGAAGGGTTTATGAATTGTTTGTAAGGGATTAATGTTTTCATCCCTACTGATAATGGTATCGGAACAAAGATATTCATTCCCTACGGTGTCAGAATTATCAGGCATTATTGCCCAATTCAATATATCATCAGGAATTTCATCTATATTTTCTGGTAATTTTTTTGCTGATATTATTTTTTCCACTTCTGGAATTTGTTGTTCATAAGTTGACCAGTTAAATATTTGTTTATCATTGTAGAGATGTTTTGTTAAAACATCTCCTTGGTTTAATGGAAAATATTCTTGAGCTATTGTTTCATTATATCAAAATGGAGATATTGAAGATGGAAAGAATTCTCACCATTCTCAAGTTTTTTCCATATGAGCCACTATTTTTTCTCTTAATTTAAAGTATTCTTCTTTTGTGTATTGTTTGTTTAAAATACAGTATTTTTTATTTCTGAGTCAGATGCATCAAAATAAATCGTGAGAATTTTTTATACACATTTTTGAATAGAAGATGTTATAACATCATTCCCAAACTTGATCTGAAAAACAGATTTTTCTAATATCTTGACCTATTTCGTGATTTTCATAACAAAATTCTACTCATCAGTCTCAATAAACTGTCATATCATGAACATTGCTTAATCAGTATCCATAAAAAATATTTTTACAGTTTTGTGAATCTTGTACATTGTAGCAATTCTCACAATTTTGAGTGTTGTTTAGATAATCTCATGTTGAATTTTCGTTGTTATTTCAATTTATATATTTGTTTGGAAATTTCATGAAAAATGCTGATACTTTTTTCTTTATTTTTTCTATAGAATAATATTTTCATAATTCTAATGATTCTATTTTTTTATAATATTCTTCTTTTGAATATTTTTCGTTGAAGAAATAATATTTTTTTC
Source organism: Patescibacteria group bacterium UBA6489 (assembly GCA_002435385.1). Taxonomy (GTDB): domain Bacteria; phylum Patescibacteriota; class Gracilibacteria; order BD1-5; family UBA6164; genus UBA6489. The sequence continues at coordinate 23,233 of DJMN01000022.1, read as the reverse complement.
CTTGTAAATTTGCTGATCAAAAACATTCTTCACAATTTATGCAGTTTTTTAAAAACCATGATTTGTTGCAGTTTTTGGAATTTTGTAAATATTTAGAGTCAAAGCAATTTTCACAATTAAAACATTCATATAGTTTTTCTGATTTTTGAATGGCTGAGCTATCTACACATAAACGTGAGTTTGATATTTCTCAGCAGTAGTAACAGGATTCATTATTATTTCCTTCAAATACTAAGTAACAGTCTTTTAAATTACCTCATTGATTACAATAGTCTGAATTTTCAGAATATCATCAATTTGATAATGGCACCATAGGAACTTTTTCCATAAGTTCTCTGAACTGCTCAAAAAATGGTTTTGTGAAATCAAAGTCTATTCCATAGTCTAGAGGATTCCAATTATCTGAATACCAATATGATTTTTCATAAACGGTGAATGGTTTATCTGGTGAGAATATTGATAGAATTCTTCTTCCTGTTGCATCACATTTTCTCCAGTATAGTTTTCTTTCATTTCTCCAAGAGTATCTTCTTCTTGCTCTTTCTTCTGGACAAAGTGTTGGGGTTGGTACTCATAGTTTTTTGTAGAATTTCAAGTCTTCGTCTGTTATTGTAAATTCTTTTCCTGATAATTTGCATATTTTTGTTAGTGACATAGTATTTTTGTTTATAAAATAATAATCTATCTCTGTCCAGATGATACACTTCGCTAAATCTCTTCCTTTACTACTAAAGGAAGAGAACTTAAATTATTATTTAATAATATGAAATTATTTGTATTTTTGCTATTATTTATAAAATTTTGAATTATGTAATGGTTTTTAGAAAAGAAAAAACAGACACTAAAATAATTTTAGTGTCTGTTTTTTCGTCGTTTTTATTTCTCATTTTGAATTCTCCCTTCTATTTTTTGCAAAGGGCTAAGGCTTTAATTGGCTATCTTTACTTTTCCAAAGGGCTAAAGCCCTCTGTTGACCAGCTGTATTTACATTTTTTAACCCTTCAACTATTTAACTTTTCATTTTCTATTTTGCATTTTCCATTCTAATAAACATCCTCATTATAACACTTCTCACAATAAACTATTTCTTCTCTATCAGGANNTTCTTGTTTGATTATTCTGAATGGTTTTTGAGTAATTTCACATTTAATCGCCCAATTTAATATATCATCTGGGATCTGTTTTATATCATCTGGTAACTTCTCTGCTGGAATTATTTTTTCTACTTCTGGTGTTGGTGATTCGTAATTTGACCAGTTAAATCATTTATTTTTTGCTTCATTTTTATCTAAAGGGAAATATTCCTGAGCTACTGTTTCATTGTATCCAAAAGGAGAAATTGAACTTGGGAAAAATTCTCACCATTCTCACGAGCTTTGCATGTGTTCAATGATTTGTGGAACAAGCTTTTCGTATTCTTCTTTTGTGTATTGTTTATTTAGGATGCAATATTGCTTGTTTATAAGTCCAACACAGCCAAAACAATTTTGAGTTCAATTAACACAATATGAGCAATATAATAAATTTGAGACATTATTAAAACATTCCTCACAGAAAATTAATCTCTGAGCTGATAATCCAGATGTAGCAACATAATAACAAAGTTCCATATTTATCCCAAAGTAACTTATATCTTGAACGGTTTTAGTATTTTCTTTTATATAAAATCAATGTTTACAATCTTCTATATCTGATGAATAAAAACAGTCTTTACTATTTTTACTATTTAATACATAATCTCATTCTACATTTTCACAATTTAGGTATTGCAAGTTTTTATGAATTTGTTTTTTATCAAAGTCATAAAAATTTTGTTTTAGTTCCTCTAATTTTCTATAATTTCATAAATTGTACTCTCTAGATTTTTTAAAATATTCATCTTTCGTGTATTGTTTGTTAAATATGTAATATTGTTTATTTACAAGATTTGTACAGCAAATACAGTTTTCACATCAAACACAGTCTCTTAAAAATATGGAATCCCTACAATCTTTACAGTTCAATAAATATTTGGAATTATAACAATTGTCTATTTCTACTGATTCATATATATTTTCTGAATTATCTACATTTAAGCAATCACAACAGTTTACTGTATAGTTTAGTCACTCTCAATAATAACAATCTTCTATTCTATAAAAATTAGAACAAAGGTATGAATCTTTTCAGTCAGCTCATCAATTACAGAAATCTGAGTTTATGTTTTTTCATGCTAGTGCTGAGTGTGGATGAGGAACTGTATTTCTTAGTTTTATGAAATTTTCAAGAAATGTTTTATTGAAATCAAAATCTATTCAGTAGTCTAAGCCGTTGAAAATACTTTCATCGTACCATAGTTCTGTTTTGTAAACTGGGAAAGGTGCATTTTCTCTGTACATGCTTATTATTGGTTTTCAGGTTTTGTCACATTTTCTTTTGTATAGTTTTCTTCTGTTTCTGGATGATAGTCTGTTTATGAGTCTACAGTTAGGACATAGTGTTGGTTTAGGAATAGAATATTTTCTATCCCCAAATTTTGGAGAGACTTTATCGTAGAATTCTAGATCTTTGTCTGTGATATTGAATTCTGAATTACAGTATTCACAGTTTTTAGTTTGTATTATTTTTTCTTGCATGATTATAAAGTTAGATTGATTTTATTTTACTTTTATTGTTTGGAGTATGCTATGAATTTTTGGGGAAATGGCAAGGAAAGGAAATTTAATGAGAGTTTTGGCTCTTTTCTATTGTAATTTACATATTGTAGAAAACTTAACAGTTAAAATAACTAAAGCCGATTATAGTTTATTCATTGAAAAAATTAGGTTTTATAGTTCTCCTTAAAACACCACAAACTTTACAAACTAATAAACTATAACCTTTTTATTACAAAAAGCTTTTAATCCATCTTCTCAATTTTCTTTTCCATATCAACTATTTTTTACTCATCAGAATGGCAAAAATGGTTTAGATGCTGCTTGTTTATTTATAAAAACCATTCCAGATTCTATTTTATTTGCAACTTCTTTTACTTGTTTTTCATCGTCTCCATAAACACAAGCACAGAGTCATAGGTTGCAGTCATTTGCTATTTTAACTGCATCATCTAAATCGGAAGCTTTTATGATAGATGCAACAGGTCAAAATACTTCCTCTTCAAAAGAAATCATTCATTTTGTAACATCTTTTAGTACAGCAGGAGTTATAAAGAAACCTTTTTTATCAAGTCTTTTTCATCAAGTTATAAGTTTCGCTCATTGGGCTACAGTGTCGTCAATTTGTTTCATAACTTTATCTAAAAGTTCTTCTCTGGCTAGTGGTTGAATGTCTGTATTTTCATCCATAGGGTCTCATAGTTTTAGCTTTTCCATTTCATTTTTAAACTTTTCACAAAATTCATCATAATACTTTTCAAGTACTATAAATCTTTTTGAAGAGTTACATTTTTGTCATCAATTTGGAATTCTTGCTTTTACTCATTCTCTAACAATTTCATCTAAATTATTATTATCACATACGATAAAGGCATCATTTCCGCCTAACTCCATAACAGAGGGTTTTATATATTTTCCTGCTAAACCTCATAAAGCTCTTCATGCTTGTTCTCATCAGGTTAGATTTACTCACTTTATTTCTTTTTTTGAGATAATGTATTCACTATCATTACTTGATACACATAGATTTTGATAAACTCAAGGTTTGAATCCTGCTTTTAGAAATAATTCTTCTATTTTTGCTGCACATATTGGTACATTTGAAGCATGTTTATAAACTGTTGTATTTCAGGCTAATAGATTTGGGACTGCTGCTCTTAGGACTTGAGAAAATGGATAGTTCCAAGGTGCTACTCAAAAAATAACTCATAATGGATCATGAGTTATTTTTCCTTTTACTCCTTCTGTATTAAATTCTTTATCTTCTAAAACTTTTTCAAAGTTATTTGCAAACCATTTTATTGGAGATATTGATGCTGATTTTATACCTGCTAAAGAAGATTTATAAAGCATTCACATTTCTATTGTCTGCATTTTTGCTAGTTCTTCTGTTTCTTCTTCTATAATTTTTGCTAAATTTAAAAATAGATTTTTTTTCTCGGTTTTTGGAAGATCTTTCCATTCTAAAAATGCTTTTTGTGCTAATTCTATTTTTTCATCTATTTGTTTATGTGTTAACAATTCAAATTCTCAGTTTACTTCTAGAGTATATGGATTTATTGATTTTATTGTCTTTTTCATGTGATATTTTTTAGAATGATAAAGTTGTTTTTATTGCTTGAAGTATGTTATGAATTTTTAGGGAAATGGCAAATGTGAAGGGAAATGATATAGTTTTTTACAATGGACAAAAGATAACTTGTTGACCAACTGATTTTACTTTTTATTTTCCATTTTCTATTCTGCATTATTATTTAAACATCTTTTCCCTATAACACTCCCCACAATAAATCTTCACACCATCCTTACGAGTCACTCAACTCAACATCTCTCATCAGCATTTATCACATTTTTCCAAAAATAACTGTCCCCATGGTTTTCTTGATACTAATTTATCCATTCTAAGTTCATGGTGTATTGTTGGTAGTGGAAGTCATTTTTTCTTTAGGTATTCTAATTCTTGTTTTATTATTCTGAATGGTCTTCCTGTCTCTTCACAGATTATTGCTTTTTTTAGAATACTTTCATCTACTTCATCTATATTTGGTAAGTCTTCTGCTTTTATTGTTTCCATTCATGCTGGAATATTTATCTCTTTATCTTTAGTTCTCCATTTTATGTTTATCTTTTCTTTTCATCATAGGTCTAGAATTGCATCTGTTATGAAATCATTTGTTTTTAGTATTACTTCTCACTTTGCACTTTCGTCTATTATCTCTTCTGTTCAGTCTGGTGATATTACTTTGTTTACTTTGAAAAAATCATATGCTACTGTATCATTGTAAGGAAATGATGAAATATCAAATCATAAGAATTCTCACCATTTTCAGGTTTTTGTTAGTTCTGAGATTATTTGCTCTTTTAGTTTAAAATACTCCTGTTTTTCGTATGGTTTATTTAATATGTGATATTTTTTCTTTCTTAGTCAGATACAGAACATGCATTCTTCACAGGTTTCCAGATCTATTGAGTAGTAAATATTTTGGGAATTTGCCACTATTGCATGACTAAAATAAGCTCAAGATACATGATCTCAAATACTACAAGATCATATAACATTATCTAATCTTGTTCATCATTCTACTGTGTTAATGATATTATGTAAAACATCGTTTCAGTCATCTCACATAGCCATTATATTTACTGCATTTTCTAGAGATATTCATCAAAATATATTTAAACAGTTTTTTGAATAATAGGAATTGTCTCATACTACTTTTTCGGAAAGTTGTATGTTTGTTGATTGTTCTATTAGATTTTTATCTAAAAAGTCGTTATATAGTTTTTGTAAGTTTTTAAATTCTTTGTTGTCTTTTATTTTACTTAAAATATCTTCTTTAGCTTTCTGATAATCCTCTTTTGAGTATTGTTTATTAAATATTTTATATGAAGAATTTACTTGGTTACAACAAAAAATACAGTCTTTTGAATCTTGCATATTTGTACAGAAGATTAATCTAGAAGAGTTTGTAACATTGTAACTATATGAGATATCAAAAGAGTCTACTATTATTCAAGAATTATCTATATATTGACTGTTTGAGATTCAATATGAGCTAAATAAATCTTTACAACCTCATACTACTTGGAAACTGTAATAAATATCCTCGGATAAAAATACACAATAACTTAAATAAACATTTTTCGCATATCATAAGTGACTTGCATAATCAACATTTTCTATGTTTGTAAAAAGTAGTCTTGAGGCTCTTGGAAAGTTTTTGTATAAATCTTTTAATTCTGAAAATATATTTTTTGATATTTCTTTTGAGTGTTTTAATCAAAAATCATCTAGTAGATATTTTTTGTATTTGTTTGCTTCTAAAACTTCTCATTTGTAGTCTTCTGAAAATATGGAGATTAGATTTTTTCAATCTTCTGTGTCTTTTCTGTGGTATAAATGTTTGTCGTTTATGTAGCTATAGTGCATTCTAAAAGTACAAGTTGAACAGTTCTCTGGGTATTTGAATTTGTGTTTATCTAGTAGTTGTTTTTCTAGAGAGGTAAAGGCAAACTCGTCTCAGCAGTATTTACAGGTTTTTATTTCTTCTATTTTTATGTCTGTGTTTTTTGTAAGAAGTTTGAAGTATTGATTCATTTTGATTTAGTTATTTTTATTGTTTGGAGTATGTTATGAATTTTTGGGGAAATGGCAAATATTATAGTAAGGAGTTAAATTAGTAATTAGTGTAAAAAGTTTTTAGTATTTTTGTGTATCTTGACTTTTAAAGTATTAACACTAGAATATAAAAATATTTTTAAAACTAAATAGTATAATATATGAGTTTTTGCATAAGACTTGGAGATCATTCGCAAGAAGATACCCTAGAAAATCCTGAATGATTAGAAGAATTTAAACCAAAATGATTAAATCTTTTTAGACCGAATCATAATAATACATCAAACAATGTTCATTTTCAGACGGATAGTATGGATGATCTAGTTTTGATAGACCCTGATTTATTATGGTTAGATTGACACTCTAATATTTATCAACTATTATTATCTCCTTTAAATTGAGAAAAATTAATAAGAAAAAGAGAAGCAATACTAGATAAAATTAATAAGTTACCAAAAAAAGATAGAAAGAATTTATACAAGTATAGAGATAGAATATTTGAACTAAATCATTTTTGATCTAAATTTGATAATTTTCATGATTTAGAATCTATAATAAAAGAGCTGGAAGATTGAAATTGAGGTAGCTATGATACTTTAGCTAGTATACTTTTAGGTGTAGATGTGCCATCTTATACTTGACTTGAAGAAATAAGAGAATTAATTCCTGAATATCTTTTATTTATAAAAAATATAGAATGAGACTTTTTTTCTGAAGTAGTTGATGAACTAACTGAATTATTTGAAAAGGCAAATAACTTTTCTATTGATGATCTAAAAAGAATATATAAAACAAAAAATCGTGAAGAATTTGATAGATTAAGATCAAATGTTAAAGCCTTTTGTAATGCTTATTCTTGTTGGGATTGAATATTAATCGTTTCTGATTGGGCAAGAAAATGATATATAGAAACAGTAGAAATTACAGATGAAAATAATGAATCTGCCTCAGAAGTTAGAGATATAAGATATTTACTAATAGGAAATGAATTAAAATTTAAATCTCATACTCCTAATAATTTACCTAATCAAGGCAATGTAGAGATTTATAGTTGACTAAATGGTAGTGGAAAAAGCACTTGGCTAAAAACAAGATTAATGTTACAAATGTTTTTTCAGACATATTGAAAAGCTCCAGCTAAAAATCCTAAACTAAAACTAAGACCTCAAATAATATTTTTAAATAGATGATGAAGTGGTTATTGAGAAGATTTAAGTGCTTTTTGAAACGATGTTAATAGGGTTATGTCTTTTATTTGAAAGTTGAAAGAATGAGCTATTATTTTTCTAGATGAATTTTGATCTACCATTCCAGAAAAAGAAGCATATTATTTAATACAAGCCTTTCTTGATTATTTAAGTAATTTTAATATTAAAATTAACCTGGCAACTCACAATGAAAGGTACATAAGTCATGTGTTAAACAATACCCCTACTTGAACTTCTATATATCACCTCCCTAATAAATATAAGTTAAAGAAATTAAAAGAAAAAGATTTTAATAATCTCGAAGCTTTCTTTGACGTGTTTAAAAAAGAATGATTACCAAATGATATACTTAAAAGAGCTAAAAAATGGATATTATGAATACCACAACCAGAACAAGAAAGAATGAGCTTTGAAGCTAAGAATCTTAGTCCTCATTCTACAGAAGAAAGGGAAAAAATGAATAAAGAAATAAAATGATATATATGATTAACAAGAATAAATGAAGTACTTAAACTTGGTATGTCTTGATGAAGAATAAAAATAGGAAAAAAATATCAAAATTTCCAAGAAGAAGAGAATCCAGATAATCCATATTATGATTTTTCTTCTGGAGTAGATATATTTTTTGAGAGATATTCGCCTGATTATTTAGAAGAAATTCCCCCTCCAGATCCTGATTTCACATTCAAAAGACTTTGAAAAGCTCCAGATAATGATCCTATCCGTTCTTCAATACATCTTATATCCAGTAATTATTCTAATGGCACTTTAGATTCACTTACAACATGGTGACTAACAAGTAATATTAAAGAACTAAAAGAAAGACAAGTTTTTTTTGAAGAGATTTGAAATTGGTCCTATGAGTCAGCAAATGAAATTTTTGAATATATAGACTTTTTAGTAAAAATTATAAAAAATTTTCAAGATGAAAGATCTATGGAAGATCAAGAAAAATATTACTATTATTATGATTTATCAAATTTTAATAAGGCTTATTGGGAATATTTCATTGATAATTTAGAAAAGCATATTAAAGAAAAATGACTTTGGAAAGTGTATGAATGGTTTCTTATACTAGTTGATATGGAAGAAAAACTAGGAAATTTACCTGAATGATTTAAAGAAATCAATAAAGACTTTTTATCAAAAATAAAAAAAGAATCTATTTGGGGGGCAAGGTTAAAAAAAAGATATAATGGACTATGGAAAAGAACAAATAGGAGAATTTGAAAATGACATACGAATCTTGATTTAGTAATGAGTATTGCTGATAGAATAAATGAGATACTTAAAGATATATGATCAACAGAAACAAAATCATCAATAGAAATAATTAAAACTCTACATTCTCAGATTGATACAGAAAGCTCAGCTATAGATGTTCTAACCTTATCGTCTGAAGATCGTAATAATGTAATTTCTTTTTTAGATGATAGTAAAATCTTTGAGAAAGATGATAGTAGTTCATATAGGTCAATTGAAAAATGATTTCTTTGAATGGTCCAAATTATATGAACTTTAAAATGAAATTGAAGTTTATTAACCCCCTTATTAGATAAACTAAAATCTTTTGATAGTGTACACAGTCATCAAATAGCTAATTATTTAGAGTACTTTGTTGTAATGCCAACTGTTGAAGATTTTATTGATCTACTAAGAAAAAATCGTGATGATGAAAACTTTTATAGATATGATTATCCTATTTATGTTAACCATAGTAGTGGTATGGTAGCTTTGATGGAATTATTATGAATAATTGATATAGCAAATCAAATAAAAAAATTATGATGGACAAAGGCTCAGTATAATAATACCTGAGAAATTGATATAAAATGAATTAGTCATCCTTGAGTAAGTAAAACTAGAGAAAAACAAAGAAAAAATGATATATATTTATGACCTAATCAATCTTTTGAAATCCTAGAATGAGCTACAATGTGATGAAAAACATTTAATATCCAATCTATGTATTGGTTAATTAGATTAGCTCACAGTGTTTGATATGTTCCTGCTGATTATGCTAACATACCAGTTTTTGATTGACTAATTTATATTGATAGAATTTTAGAAGATGAAAAAAAGTGATTGAGTGCATGACAAAATGATATCAGAACTTGGGCAAAGATTATAAAAAATTTTCGTGAGTCAATAAAAAATATACCAAAAACATGAAGATATTGGTTTTCAATTGATGAAATCTTATCAAGCATACCTGCTAGATTTCAAAAATGAATTGCCTTAGCTTTGGTAGAAGAATTAACTTCACTATGACACAGATGACAAATATCAATCCATCATCCAGATTTTGTTTCTAAAATTTTAGAGAGTAATCCAGAAGCATATGTTGTTCGTCATCCTGAGATAAGAGATAATGGAACTAATATTATACCTACATATGAACTTGTAGATTGAAGAAGTGTTGATCCTGAATGAGACTTTACATCATATTCTTTAAAAACTGCTGAAAGAATGTGATTACCTAAAGAAATCATTGAGAGAGCAGAAGAATTAAAAAATAATGATAAATCTATCACTGGTTCAACAGAAACAATAACAGAATCATGATTTCCAGGAGTCTCTGATATGGTAAGAAAGTTAACAATATCTTAATTCCCTCCCCAAACATAAACTCCCTATAACACTCCCCACAATAAACCTTCACACCATCCTTACAAATCACTCAACTCAATATCTCTCATCAGCATTTATCACAAGTTTCTAAAAACAATTGCCCCCATGGTTTTCTTGATAACAACTCATCTATTTGAAATTCATGGTGCTGAGTTGGTAAAGGAAATCACTTTTCTTTTAAATACTCTAGTTCTTGTTTTATTATCCTAAATGGTCTCTCTGTTTTTTCACAGATTACTGCTTTATCCAGAATGCTTTCATCTACTTCATCAATGCTTGGTAAATCCCCTGCTTTTATTGTTTCCATTAAGTCTGGAATATTTATCTCTTTATCTCTGGTTCTCCATTTTATATTTATTTTCTCTTTTCATCATAGGTCAAGAATAGCATCTGTTATGAAATCATTTGTTTTTAAGATTACTGTTCATTTTGCATTTTTGTTTATTATTTCTTCTGTTCAGTCTGGATTTATTATTTTATTCACTCAGAAAAAATCATATGTCATTGTATCGTTGTAAGGAAATTGAGAGATTTCAAATCATAAGTATTCTCACCATTCTCAGCTTTTTATTAGTTTTGATGTTATTTCTTCTTTTAGTTTAAAATATTCTTCTTTTTCGTATGGTTTGTTTAGTATGTGGTATTTTTTAGTCAGACACAGAACATACAATTTTCACAATTTTCAATATCTATTGAATAGTAGATATCTTTTGAGTTGTTTAATGCATAACTAAAGTAAGTTCCTGATACATCAATTCAAGCACAACATGCTCATATCATATTATTTGTCCTTGTTCATGCTGACATTGAATTTATCAGATTATAATTTGTATCATCTTTATAATCTCATATAAACATTATATTTACAGTATTTTCTAATCCCATTCATCAAAAGACATTTGAACAATTTTTTGAATTATATAGTGTATCTCAGACTACTTTTTCTGATGTTTGAATATCGGTTGATTGTTCTACTAGATTTTTTTCTAAAAAGTCATTATATAGTTTTTGTAGTTTTTTAAACTCTTTTGAATCTTTTAGTCTATCTAAAATATCTTTTTTGGCTTTCTCGTATTCTTCTTTTGAGTATTGTTTATTAAATATTTTATATGAGGTGTTTACTTGGTTACAGCAAAATATACAATCTTGAGAATTTTGAATATTTGTACAGAAGATTAGTCTTGAAGAATCTATTATGTTGTAACTGTATGAGACGCCATAAGAGTTTGTGATGATTCAAGAATTATATATATATTGGCTTTCAGATATTACCGAAGATCTAAATATATTTTTACTATATAATACATGAAAGGAACAGTAGACATTTTCACCTCAAAATACAAGATAACTAAGATAAACATTTTTTGAAATTCATAAATAATGAGAATAATCACCATTTTCTACATTTGCAAAAATCAGTCTTGAGGCTTTGGGAAAATCTTTGTATAATTTTTTAAAATCAGGGAATATGTTTTCTGATATTTCTTTTGTGTATTTTAATCAAAAATCGTCTAGTAGATATTTTTTATATTTATTAGCTTCTAAAACTTCTCATTTGTAATCTTCTGAAAATGTTGAGATTAACTTTTTTCAATCTTCTGTGTCTTTTCTATGGTATAGATGGCTGCTATTTATATGCGAGTAAAGAATTTTAAATGTACACATTGGACAGTTTTCTGGGTATTTGAATTTGTGTTTATCTAGTAGTTGTTTTTCTAGAGAGGTTAGAGCAAATTTATCAGAGCAGTATTTACAAGTTTTTATTTCGTCTATTTTTATGTCTGTGTTTTTTGTAAGGAGTTTGAAGTATTGATTCATTTTGAGTTAGTTATTTTTATTGTTTGGAGTATGTTATGATTTTTTGGAGAAATGGTAAGGGGAGTATAGGTTTTATACTTTATTCTCTTTCCTAAAAAGTTTTGATTTCTACTACCTAACTAGTATTATATAAATTGAAAATAATAGTAGTTTTTTATTTTGTAACAATATTAAATATGAACATAGCAGAATCTATGAAATGATATGTAATCTATAACTGTTTATATGTTGGAATAAAATCTTGAATATTTGATTATATTTGAGAAAATAAAAACACTTGAATAACAGCGAAAGATATTCCATTAGCTCCAAAATATGTTCAAATATGGTTAAATACAGCATATTCTTTGTGATACTTTGAGATAAGAGATTGAAAATACTTTTTAAAGAAAGAATATGAAAATCAACTTCTAAATAAGGAAAGTCCAGCATATCAATGAGAACTGATTTGTTTGTTTGTTGAACACTTATCAAAAGATATGACAACCCAACCTAAGTATATGAAAAACTGAGAAAAATATACATTTTGAGAACACAATAAGGAATTTATAGATTTACTTTATAAAAGATGAATTCAACGTGCTAAAACATTCATAAATAATATCTGAAAAGATTATGAAAAACTAATTTTCTCCAAAAAATCAAATATATGTGATATATGATGTGGTTCTTGAGGTTTTATATTTACTCTAAATGAAAAATATAACAAACCAGAATATTTTGGAATAGATACTGACGAAAAATCAATTAAAATTGCAAATAGTAAAAATAAATTTCCAAATATAAATTTTAATAAATGAAATTTTATAGATACTAGTTTTGAGACTCCATTTGATTGTATAATAATGGTTTTATGTTTACATGAAATACTACCTGAACAAAGACAAAAAGTTATTAATGAATGCTATAAAAAACTCAACAAAAATTGAGTACTTCTAATCATGGAGTTTCCGTATCCATCTAGCCAACAGGATTTTAATAATCCTCAATATTTAATGTGAATTTTAGATCAATATTTTGAAATGACATGGGGAACTGAGCATATTAATTGGGAAGAACAACAAGAATTACTACAAAATGCTTGATTTAAAAATATCAAAAGAAAGTTTTTTGATGATAATGTATATATGTTAATTTCTGCCGAAAAATAAAAAATATCTATTACTTGATACATAAATGGATAACTCTAACTTTGTATTTTCCACTTTCTATTTTGTATTCTTTTTAAATCCCAAAATTCAACTTCATTCTATCCATCCAGTGAATTTCTGGTAATGGTAATCAATGTTTTACTAAAAAGTCATATTCCATTTTTACTATTCTGTAATAATTTCACCTTTCGTCTTTTATTACCTTTTTTAGTATCTCTGGATTTATTTGCCAGTTTCAGTTTTTATCAAATCATTGAAAATTTTGTAAATCTTTGCTTTCTATTATTTCTAATCATTCTGGAATATCTACTTTTATTTCTTCATCTCTCCACATATATCCTTCCTTTTCTACTTCTTGTTTTGAGAAGTTTCATAACAATCAAGCCATTGTATCATTAAAATAGAATGGATTTAGTTCTCATGGAAAGAAGTCTCAAAGAATTCAATCTTCTTCCATTTGAGCAAATATTTTATTTGCTAAGTGTTCCCACTGTTCTTTTGAGTATTGTTTGTTTAGGATGCAGTATGATTTATTTTGTAGTCAGATACATCAGATGCAGTGCGAGCAATCATTAAGGAAGAGTGAATAATAAATATTCATTCCTGCTATTATGCTTATTGAAGAATATATACCATCCCCATTTACTGCTATGGTTCAATAGAATTCTCTTCAAGAAGGTGTTCATGCTAAAAAGGTATCAAATAAATTTTCCACTCAATCGACTCCTCAAGCAAACATAATATTATTAGAATCTTTTGCATTGTATGAGTAGTAACTGCTTTTTACATTTTCGGAGTTAAATACTGAACTTCAGGTGGTATTTTGAGAATTTATATTTTTTCATATTTTATCTATTTCTTTATGAAAATTTAAAAATTCTGTTTTTGATTTTAATATTTTTTGTTTTTCTTCTAAATATTGTTCTTTTTTGTATTTTTTATTCTTTATATAATAGCTACAATTATCTAAATCGTTGCACATAATACATTCTGTACATCAATTTAAGTTTGAAGAAAACCGAATGTTGTTTGAATTATTTATAAATCTAGAATAAAATATTTTATATGATTTCTGAACTCAGCTACAAAAATAAATATTGTTTGAATCTTCCCGAGTTGCCATAGAGTCATAAACATCTGAACAGTTTTGTTTTACTGAAAGGCTATAAAGTATATTTTCACAATTTCCAATGACTGCAGAGCTCATATAAACATTTTTTGAATTAAGTGCCATGTCTGAGAATTGGCTATTTTCTGTTCATCAATAGTTTACTAAGTTAAATAATTCTATAGAGTCCCATAAGGATTTATAGTTTTCAAAAAATTTTACTCAAAAGTTATAATCTATTCATTTTTCTAGTAGATTATCTCTGTTTTCATGGAATTTTTCAAAGTTTATAACTTTTTTTACTCTTTGGGTTTGAGGATATTTTGAAACCATTCATGAGTTTTTCTGTAAAACAATTGGATGCCAACTTACTATTTCTTTTAAAAAATCTCTAAATGGTGTATTTTGTCTTTTTTCTTTGATTTTATTTTGCCAGTTTTTTAGGTTGGTCATATTTATAAAAATAAAAAACTAAATTTTTTCTCATAAAAAGAGAATATCTAGTTTTCAGTTTTATTCAATTTTTTGTCTAATTTAATGTTTTTTGCTTTCTTATACGAAAAATTAAAAACAAAAGAAATATTAGTAGAATTATTTCAGTAATTAATAAATCATATTTTACTTCTATTGTTCCTTTGATAATATTAAAAATTGAGTGGAAGCTATAACTTCCAATTCCAAATAAAGCTAAATTTTCTGATGATAATCATCATTTAGTTTTTAGTATTTTATAGAACCCAAATAAGATAATTATTGCAGATAAAAATAAGACATAAATTTGAACTCAATTTTTTCCCAGATTATGTAAAAGTAAAGAATAAATAATTATAAAAAGTATTCATAATAGAACTGGAAAAATCCAGTTTCTTTTTTTCTCTAAATTTAGTTTAGGTTTATTTGTATATTTGGAAATTCCAATGAGAGATGTGATTATTAAGATGAAGATTATTAAATAAATTCAAGGTTGAGAAGTTCAATTTGTAAAAAACGAAAAGATTCCTAATCATAAAACTATTGCTGATATAATGATTAATTTTTTATTAGATAAAAATCTCTTATTTTTAAAATTGGGGTATAAGCTATCAACTATAACTATTGGAAATAGTACAGAATGGAGGGCATGCCAGCTAAGAATAAATATAGAAAAGGCAAAGTTGATTCATAAAATCAGGTGATAATTTCCATAGGATTCTGCGATAGGTACAGTATTTGTCATAAATAAAGTTTTTGCTATGACTCATTCATTATAGATTCCATAGGCTATTCCTGATATGAAAATTCCTATAACTCATGTATTTAATATAATTGAAAACTCTCTTAAAATCAACACTGCTAATCAATAAATTATAATTAGACATAAAAATGGGATTGGACTAAAAAAAACATTTATTGGCATGTTGTATGTCAAAAGTTCTGTGAGAAAGGGGGTAATTAGAATTAGTGTAAAAATAGGCTTTGTGTATTTCATAATTTATTTTATATTCCAAAATTTAACTTCATTCTATCTATCCAGTGAATTTCTGGTAGTGGTAAAGAGTATTTTACTAAAAAATCATATTCCATTTTCACTATTTTGTAGTAATTTCACTTTTTATCTTTTATTACTTTTTTTAATATTTCTGGATTTATTTGCCAATTTCAATCATTATCAAATCACTGAAAATCTTGTAAATCTTTAGTTTCAATAATCTGGGCTCATTCTGGTATATCTACTTTTATCTCTTCATCTCTCCGTAAATAACCTTGTTCTTCTACTTCTTGTTTTGTAAAATCTCAAATCATTCAAGCTAATGTATCATTGAAATAAAGGGGATTTAGTTCTCATGGAAAGAATTCTCAGAGAATTCAGTCTTTTTCCATTTGAGCAAATATTTTATCTGCTAAGTGTTCCCATTCTTCTTTTGTGTATTGTTTGTTTAGGATGCAGTATGATTTGTTTTTTAGTCAGATACATCAGATGCAATGAGAACACCTTTCCATGGTTTTACAATAATAGATATTTGAACAAAATCAGATATTTACTCAGTTGTATACATTTTCGTCTCATCATCCTGAACATAGTCAATAAACTTCCTTATTAGCTTCTCATCATAGAAAACTATCAAATAAGTTTTCAGCTCAAACTGTAGATCATAAAAACATTAAGTTTTTTCAATTTTTTATGTTTGATATGAAATATCCATTTTCTATATTTTCAGACTCTATAATTCCTCAACCTGAGACATTTGTGCTATTGTAATTTAGTCATGGTTTTCTTGATTTGCTAAGAAACTCTGGGAATTTTTCTTTTTGATTTAGAATTTTTTCTTTTTCTTCAAAATATTCTTCTTTTGAGTATTTTTTATTGTTAATGTAGTATTTTGAGTTTTGTAAGTCATCACAAAATATACATTCTGAACATCATGTTAGATTTGAGGAAAACCGTATATTTGAACAGTTTCTTATAAATGAAGAATAAAATATTTTATATGAGTTTAGTATTCATCTAGAGAAATAGATTATTTCGGAGTTATCAAAAACAAATAGGCTGTTAAAAATATTTTTTGAGTTTATTCTAACTAGGATACTATAAAAAATATTTTCTGATCAAAATGTAACTATATTACTTAAATATACATTTTTAGAATTATGTACTACGTTTGCAAAATCTGAATTTTCATTCTTTCATAGATGATGTAAACAAGGTTGTTCTATACTTCTATCTAGTTTCTTGAAATTAGAAAAAAAATTTTCTGAGAAATCGTAGTCTATTCAGTTTTTTAATAAATTATCTATTTCTTCATTAAACTTTTCTATTGAACAGACTTTGATTCTACCTGTATCTGGGTATCTTGAGATTAGTCAATTGTTACGGTGAAAAACGAAAGAATCCCAACTTGCTATTTCTTTTAAAAAGTCTCTAAATTCAGTCTTTTTTCTTCTTTCTTTAATCTTATCTTGCCGATGGTTTAGATTGTTCATAATCAAAAAAATAAAAAACTAAATATTTTCTTATAAAAAGAGAATATCTAGTTTTTGGATTTATTCAATTTTAATGGAGATTTTTATAACCTCACTTCAATATTCTCCTAAAAGAGAGGATGCATAAGGATTTTTATTAAATTATAAAACTTACTTGTTCCCTCTAGTTAAACCTCTATCTTGTCCTAAAGGATACACCTTCGGATAAATTCTTTCTCCTTCTCAGGAGAAAGAGGCTACAATTTTTTCTTTACTAAAGTTCTTTGTTGAGTGTCTGTACTTACTTTTAATCTTACTTTCCATTTTACATTTTGCATTTTCAATTCTAATAAACCTCTTTCTCATAACACTTCTCACAATAAACGACTTCTGGTCTATCAGAAGCATAAGTTGTCTTCATATCTATTCAGCATTTATCACATTTTCTATCAAATAATTTTCTAGGATTTCTTTGTTGCATTTTTTCTATATGTCTTTGGTCTGGGTGTTTTCTTGGGATTGGGAGATTGTGTTTTCTGTAAAAATCTAGTTCTTGTTTAGTTATTCTAAATGGCTTATCTGTAACTTCACATTTTATTGCCCAGTTTAAAATATCGTCTGGAATGTCTTTTATTTCATCAGGTAGTTTATTTGCAGGAATTATCTTTTCTACATTTGGTTTTGGTGGTTCGTAGGTGGACCAGTTGAATACCCCTATCTGTCCTTCGGACATCTTTTCCCTTCCAGGAGAAAGAGAAAATCGAAACATCTTACTTTCATCTCCAGAAAGGGGAGGGACTGAGGGAGGGGTTAATGGAAAATATTCTTGTGCTATTGTTTCATTGTATCCAAATGGACTTATATAACTTGGAAAGAATTCTCACCATTCTCAAGTTTTTTGCATATGTTCTATAATTTTGGATACTAGCTCTTCATATTCTTGTTTTGTATATTGTTTATTTAAAATACAATATTCTTTTCATTTTAATCCAGTACATCAAAAACAGTTGCTAACTCAATGATTACAGTTTTCACAATAGATTAGGTTTGAGACATTTGGCCATACATCAATGCAAAATAATATGTTATGAGCATTTATTCAGGTTAATATTGTGTAATAATTTAAAGTGGTATTATCAATTCAATAATTAACATCAGCAGAGTCTTTTACATCATCTACAAAATATGAATATTTTACATCTTCTAAATCGCTTCAATCAAATACACAATAAGAGTCTTTTGAATTTTTTATATTGTCTCCTATTGTATTTTCTGAGGATGTCACATTTTGATTTCTGTGAATTTGTTTTTCTAAATAGTCTTTAAAATCATTTTTTCTATCTTGTAAAAAATTGTAGTGTCATAAATTTAATTCTTTTATTTTATCCTCGTACTCTTGTTTTGTGTATTGTTTATTGTAAATACAGTATTTTTTATTTTTCAAGTTCGCTGACATAAAACAGCTATCACATCAATCGCAATCAAAACAGAAAATACAATTATTACAATTTGATAATCTTCTTGAAAATTGACATTTGTTTGAAGAAAAAACTTCTATGCATTCATAACAGTCATTACAATTTTTTAAAAGTAAGGAATCAAAGCAGTTTTCTGAATAATTTATTCTTGTTCAGAAACAACATTTTTTAGATGATCCAGAAGAGAATAGTAAATAACAATCTTTGCATCAATAAACAGAGTTTGAGTAATTGCTATTTTCACAAGAGTTATCTAAAAAAATATTTTGTCTGGGAACAACTTTTAGTAATTCATTGAATTGTTCAAAAAATGGTCCATTAAAATCAAAGTCTCTTCAATAGTCTAGAGAATTCCAAGTGTCTCACATCCAAATTTCGTTACTATAGACTTTAAAATCTTTATCTGGAGAATAAATTGAAAGTATATTTTTGCCTGTTGCATCACATTTTCTTTTGTATAGATGGCTATCATTTTTCCATAATAGTCTGCTTTGTTGTCTACAATCTGGACATAGATTTGGTGATGGAATTTGATATTTTTTTCAATTAAAAACTGGAGAAATTTTGTCATAAAATAACAAGTCTCTGTCTGTAATTTCAAAGTTTGAGTTACAGTGTTTGCAGGTTTTAGTTTGTATTATTTTTTCTTGCATATGCTTAATAACCTCACCTCAGTCCTCTCCTTAGAGGAGAGGAGGCATAAGGATTTTTATTAAATTATAAAACTTACTTGTTCCCTCTCCTTGAGGAGAGAGCTAGGGTGAGGTTAACATACCTCTTTCTCATAACATTTTTCACAATAAACTATTTCAGGTCTATCTGGAGAATATGTAGTTTTTATTTCAATTTCACATTTGTCACATTTTCTATCAAATAATTTTCTTGGATTTCTTAGTTGCATTCTTTCAAGATGTCTTTGGTCTGGATGTTTTCTTGGGATTGGTAGATTATGTTTTCTGTAGAAATCTAGTTCTTGTTTGATTATTCTGAATGGTTTTTGAGTAGTTTCACACATAATTGCCCAATTTAGTATATCATCTGGAATGTCTTTTATATTTTCTGGTAATTTATTTGCTGGTATTATTTTTTCTACATTTGGTTTTGGTGGTTCGTGGTCTGACCAGTTGAATACCCCTATCTGTCCTTCGGACATCTTTCCCCTTCCAGGAGAAAGAGAAAATTGAAACATCTTACTTCCCTCTCCAGAAAGGGGAGGGACTGAGGGAGGGGTTAATGGAAAATATTCTTGAGCTACTGTTTCATTATATCAAAATGGTGAGATTGAGGATGGGAAAAACTCTCACCATTCTCAAGTTTGTTGCATGTGTTCTATTATTTTGGAAACGAGTTCATTGTATTCTTGTTTTGTATATTGTTTATTTAGAATGCAGTATTGATTATTTTTTAAGCTAATACATCAGAAACAGTCTTTTGAGTTTCATAGAGAATTATCACAATAAATTAAATTATTTCATCACCAGTTTACTGTTCAGAATAAAATTTTTGTTCATGTTATACAGTGTCATTCATAAATCCGTTCTGGATTTTCTCACCATATAGATACATCGTAACAATTCTTGTTTCAACGAACTTCATATCAGTATTTTATATTTTCTAGGTCACTTCCATCAAAACAATAATAACAATTTTTAGTATTTGTTAGTCAATCTCATATGCTATCTGTAGTGTTATGATTAAATAAGTTCTTATGTGGTAAAGTATTTTTAAATCTAAAAAATTCTTCTAAAAACTTTTGTATTTGAGAATAATTATTCAATCAATCTATAAAATTTTTATATTCTTCTGGAGTTGATTTTTTATTGAATATATAATATTTTTTATTTGACAAATTAACACATCAAATACAGTATTCACAGCCATCACAGTTATAGATTCAAAATGAATTTATAATATTTTTTGAATAATAAACATATTTAGATCAGAATGTTTTCTCAACATAAAAACATTCATAGCAATTTTCTGAATTGAATATGTTATCCGATTCAGATACATTTTTACAATATTCAAGATTTGATGAATAAAAACAGTCTTCTAGGTGTCAAAATCATACACATAAATAACAATTTTTTGATTTCCATCAATGGTTTGTATATTGAGAATTTTCGTTATATCAGTTTAGAATTCAACATCTTGGTACTTTTTTCATTAATTCTTTAAATTGTTCAAAAAATGGTTTATCAAAATCAAAGTCAACTCAATAGTCTAAAGAATTCCAATTATCACTCCACCAGAAATCTTGATCATATACTTTTAATTCTTTATCAGGAGAGTAAATTGAAATAATATTTTTCCCAGTGGCATCACATTTTCTTTTGTATAGATTTCTTTCATTTCTAAAGCTTAGTCTTCTTTGTTGTCTACAGTTTGGACATAATGTAGGAGTTGGAATCTGATACTTTTTTCAATTAAAAACTGGAGAAATTTTGTCATAAAATTCCAAATCTTTGTCTGTAACTTCAAAATTTGAGTTACAGTGTTTGCAGGTTTTAGTTTGTATTGTTTCTTCTTGCATATCTTCATTAACCTCACCTCAGTCCTCTCCTTAGAGGAGAGGAGGCATAAGGATTTTTATTAAATTATAAAACTTACTTGTTCCCTCTCCTCTAAGGAGAGGGCTAGGGTGAGGTTAATACACCTCTTTTTCATAACACTTCTCACAATAAACTATTTCTGGTCTATCTGGTGAATAAGTTGTTTTTATATCTATTCAGCATTTATCACATTTTCTATCAAACAGTTTTCTTGGATTTCTTAGTTGCATTCTTTCTAGGTGTCTTTGGTCTGGATGTTTTCTTGGGATTGGGAGATTATGCTTTCTGTAAAAATCTAGTTCTTGTTTGATTATCCTGAATGGTTTTTGAGTAGTTTCACACATAATTGCCCAATTTAGCATATCGTCTGGAATGTCTTTTATATTTTCTGGTAATTTTTCTGCTGGTATTATTTTTTCTACATTTGGTTTTGGTGGTTCATAGTCTGACCAGTTGGATACCCCTATCTGTCCTTCGGACATCTTTCCCCTTCCAGGAGAAAGAGAAAATTGAAACATCTTACTTCCCTCTCCAGAAAGGGGAGGGACTGAGGGAGGGGTTAGTGGAAAATATTCTTGTGCTACTGTTTCATTGTATCAAAAAGGAGAGATTGAGGATGGGAAAAATTCTCACCATTCTGACGAGCTTTGCATGTGTTTTATGATTTTGGGAACTAATTCATTGTACTCTTGTTTTGTGTATTGTTTGTTTAGGATACAGTATTGTTTATTGCGGAGTCAGACACATCAGAATAAGTGTGAGGAATGAAAACAAACTGATGAGTATAATGTTTTATAACATGATATTACTCTATTTCAGAATAAAACTTCTACCTCTGATTCATTCACGTTATAAGTTCATGAACTACTTATTTCATAACACTTCTCTATCATTCCTGCTACATATACATCGTAACAATCCTTGGAACGTGCAATAATATGACAATATTTACAATTATCTCACTCTTCAACAAGATAACAATTAAAACATTTTTTTGAGTTATCAATATTATCTCAAATACATTTCTCTGAGTTTAGTATCAAAACATTTTTTCTTATAAGATTTTCCTTAAAGTTTCAATATTGTTCTTTTATTTCACTGACTTTTTTAGTCTTTAAAATTTCATTCACAATATTTTGATATTCTTCTTTTTGATACTTTCTATTATTAATATAATATTCTTTATTGGTTAGGTTTCCTGACATAAAACAATTTTTACATCATTTTAAGTTATATGAGAAATAACAATTAGAACAAGATTCTAGATGCTCCGACCAAAAACAATTATAACAATTTTTACACTCAACTAATTCATAACATTTCTCAGAATTCCAAGTCCAATAGCAATCAAAGCATGTATTAGAATCCATGTAGTAGGTTCAATAAAAACATTTTTCGTTACCTGATCATCAACATATTAAATAACAATCCTTGCTTGATCATTCGTATTGAGTGTAATCCGAATTTTGATTTTTTTCTGTAAATACATTTGGTTGTGGAACTTCTTTTAATAAATTAGAAAATTGTTCAAAAAATGATTTATTGAAGTCAAAGTCAATTCAATAATCTAATGCATCCCACTTATCACTCCACCAAAAACTTTGATCATATACTTTTATTTTCTTATCAGGGCTATACATTGAAATAATATTTTTCCCTGTAGCATCGCATTTTCTTTTATAAAGACTTCTTTCGTTTCTAAAAGTCATTCTTCTCTGTGTTCTGCAATCTGGGCATAAAGTTGGTGTGGGAATCTGATATTTTTTTCAATTAAAAATTGGAGAAATTTTGTCATAAAATTCCAAATCTCTATCTGTAATTTCAAAGTTTAAATTACAGTGTTTACAGGTTTGGGTTTGTATTGTTTTTTCTTGCATATGCTTAATAACCTCACCTCAGTCCTCTCCTTAAAGGAGAGGAGGTATAAGGATTTTTATTAAATTATAAAACTTACTTGTTCCCTCTCCTTGAGGAGAGGGCTAGGGTGAGGTTAATAAACTACCTCGTTATAACACTTCTCACAATAAACTATTTCAGGTCTATCTGGTGAATATGTTGTTTTCATATCAACTCAGCATTTATCACATTTTCTATC
>DJMN01000015.1 GCA_002435385.1 Patescibacteria group bacterium UBA6489 | reverse complement strand
CATATTGTTACTGTAAATGATTATTTGGCAAAGAGAGATGCAGAAGAAATGTCTCCTTTGTACAATATTTTATGACTTACTGTCTGAGTTGTTTCTCATGATCAATCAAGAGTGGAAAAGGTTAATGCTTATAATAGTGATATAGTTTATGCTACTAATAATGAACTAGGTTTTGATTATCTTAGAGACAATATGGTTGTTAGAAAGGAACAACAAGCTCAATGACCTCTTTTCTTTGCTATAATAGATGAGGTTGACTCTATTTTGATTGATGAGGCTAGAACTCCTCTTATCATATCTATGCCAGATAATGAACCAACTAGTAAATATATGAAATTTGCAGTTTTGGCAGAAAAATTAGAAAAATGAATTGATTATAAAATAGATGAAAAGCAAAAAACTACAACCCTTACAGAAGATTGAATAGAAAAAATTCAAGAGATACTATGAGTAGAAAATATTTATATTTCTTCTCATTATAATGATTTACATCATATCGAAAATGCTCTAAAAGCTAGAGGTGTTTATAAAAGAGATAGAGATTATATCGTGGCTAATGATGAAGTTATGATTGTTGATGAACATACTTGAAGAGTTTTATCTGGTAGAAGGTATAGTGATTGATTACACCAAGCTCTTGAGGCTAAGGAAAAAGTAGAGATAAAACAAGAAAGTAGAACTCTTGCGTCTATTACATTTCAAAACTTTTTTAGAATGTATCGGAAACTTTCTGGTATGACAGGTACAGCGAAGACAGAAGAAGAGGAGTTTTATAAAGTTTATGCACTAGAAACATTAGTGATTCCTACAAATAAACCAATAGCTAGAGAAGATAAAAAAGACTTACTTTTCAAAAATGAAAAAGGTAAATTTGATTACGTTGTAAAAATGATAAAAGAGTTACATGAAAAAGAGCAACCTATACTTGTCTGAACTGTTTCTGTTGAAAAATCTGAATATTTAAGTGAAAGATTGAGAGTTGAAGGGATTAAACACAATGTTTTAAATGCAAAATATCATGAGCAAGAAGCTGAAATTATTGCATGAGCTTGAGAAAGATGATCTATAACAATAGCTACCAATATGGCTTGAAGATGAACTGATATTAAGCTATGAGAATGAGTTCAAGACCTTGGCGGACTTATGATTATTTGAACTGAGAAACATGAAACTAGAAGAATTGATAATCAGCTTAGATGAAGAGCTTGAAGACAATGAGATCCTGGTACAACTCAATTTTTAGTAAGTCCAAATGATGATATAATGAGAATTTTCTGATGAGATAAGATTTTTTCAGTGTTTAATTCTCCTATGTTTAAAGATTTACCTGATGATGAACCTTTGTTACAAAGTGGTATGCTAACTAGAAAAGTTACTTCTGTTCAAAAACAAGTTGAATGACATAACTTTGATTCAAGAAAACATGTTCTTGAATATGATGACGTGATGAATAAACATAGAGATGTTATTTATACTAGAAGAGCCAAAATTCTTGATTCTGAGAATATTGATAGTGATGTTGAGGAAATGATACAATCTCAATTAAGACAACTTATTTATGCTATTTCTGGAAAGAAATGATCTGAACTAGAGAAAAAGGATATTATAGAAGCTGTAAATGATTTCTTATGAATAGAACTTATAGATGATAAAATAGAGATTGATGATGTAATTTGAACAAAATGAGAACAACATCTTTCAGAATACGTATGAAAGATGGCTATTGAAGAACTTTGAAGAACAAAAGAAAAGGTTCCTAATATAGAAGATTTTTATGATTTAGAAAGAAGAATTGTTCTTCAATCTATTGATGATTTATGGATGAGACATATAGATGCCATGAGTCACTTGAGAGAAGAAGTTGCTTTTGAATGATATGCTCAAAAGAATCCTTTGGTTGTATACAAGGAAAAAGCTTTCTGAATGTTTAATGATTTAATAAATGATATAGAGTATAAAGTTGTAAAAGCAATTTTCTGAGTAAATGTTAATGCTAATGTTGAGCAAATGAATATAGATACTGAAGACTTAGAAATAAATGAAGAAGATTTAGAAAAAATGCTTGAAAACTTTAGTGAGGCTGAAAAGCAGTGAGGAGAATCTCCTCAAAATAATCAAAATCCTCTTTTTGCGAATCCTGCGATGGGGGCAATGAATAATAGAGCAAAGAGTGGAGAGAATAAAAGAAAGATAAGGGTTTAGGAATTATAGTTTTTAAAAAGATATGAAAATATAATATTTTCATATCTTTTTTAGTGTACTAAAATATGATTCATCCAATTTATAAGTGTTTTTATATATAACGCTTTCGAAAAGTGTCTATTTTTTTGACATTTTTATAAAGAAATAATATATTATCATCAATATAATAATAATAATTACTAAATCCTTATTATGGATAATAATATAGAAAATATATTAGAGTGAGTTGGTCTTTCTGAAAGTGAATCAAAAATATATATGACTTTATTAAAGTTATGAAAGGCTTGAATTACTGAAATTTCTAGAAAATCATGAGTTAAAAGAACAACTATATACCCATATATTAATTCTCTTCTTCAAAAGAATTTGATAAAGAGAACTATAAAATGAAAAAGAACTTCTTTTACAACAGAAAATCCTAAGAATATAATAGATAATTTAGAGAAGAAAAAAAAGTCCTTTTTAAAAAAGTTACCTATTTTAGAATGACTCTATAAAGAAAATTCTCCAGAGCCAAATCTAGAATTTTATGAGGAAAAGAGTGCATTGATGAACTTGTACAGAAAGATATGGTCATCTGGACTTGCTGTATATACATTTTTCTCTCCTGGTGAATTTTATAAGTATTTTCCAAAGGAGTTTGACAGTTCCCTTTGAGATTTGGAAAGAAAAGCTTGATGATTAACAAAAACTCTAATAAAGAATGATGGCTTTTCTAAAGAGCATATAGAGAATAATCCTTTTACTCAAATAAAGCTTCTGCCAAAAGATTTTGAATTGGATATAGATGTTATAGTGCTTTGAAACTCTATAGTCATGATTTCTTTTGATCCTCTTTATGCTATTGTTTTGAAAAATAAGCCTTTAGCTGACTTCCATAGAAATTTACACAATTACTTTTGGAAAATTTTGTAGATAATTATTTAAAAACCAAATCTAAATAAAACCAGAAAATTAAAATAATAACACATTCACAGGAGAAGATTTTTTACAATTAATCTTAGTATAAATCTTCTAACAGTTCATTTTATTATTATTTTTAAATTTTTTACCTTGTTAAAATTTTGTTACTTAATCTCTACTTTTTTTTGAATTATAGTTTTTTGTTTTCATCAAAGCATCGGTAAAAGCCAATATTTTTTTTCAAAGGTTATATTATAATCATTGTCTTTAAATAGATTTGTTCAATTAGAAAAAACTTGGAAATTTTCTGTAATATTTATTTCTCTTTTATTTTCTTCATCAAAAAGAGTATATTTTTTTTCAATTATCGTGCTGTATTCCTCATTTTTATGTATTTGGGTTCATGTGTATAATACTTTATCATCTTTTATAATTTTAAATTCGTTTTTTAAATAATCCGTTCATTTTATAGTTGTATTTTCTCATGGGTTTAGTATCTTTTGAAATCATTCGTCTATAATTTCTATTTTCATGTTAGAGTTATTAAAAATATATGTCTCAAATTCCCTATCTATTTCTGATGAATATGTGTTAAAAAACCGTAATACTGATAAGAGAAAATAAATAGATAATAATAGAAAAATTAAACTAAAAGTATTTTTCAAAAAGTGTGAGAATAAAAACATATTTTTATAAAATAATTAATAATAATCTTATTATATATTCTAATATAATTGAGCAAGTATTTTTTCTAATTTTGTAAGAAAATTTATTTATCTCTATTATTTTTTAACGGTCAATAAAAATATTCCTCATAATTTGGCTTATAAAATGAAATTGTGTTATTATATATAATAGAAACTTTTATGTAAAAAGTAATTTGTATTTATTTTAACAAAAATTTTATGTCAGATAACAAAGTATTTGATCCTTCAGAGTTAAATATTGACTTTTCTAATATATGAAAAAGTGATAATTCAAAAAAGGATGATAAAAAAGATACAAGTAATCAAAATCAAAGTAAAAAGGAAGAAAAATCTATAAATAATCTGGAGATAGACGATAAAACACCTACAGATATTCTTTGAGGTGTTGAAATAAAAGAAGATGATTCTAAGAAAAATTCTGATGAAAAATTAGAATGAGCAGATGATAGAAAAGATATTCAAAATAAAGCTGAAGAGGAGGAAAAAGATGATAAAGATAATAGCAAGAATGACGAAGAAAAAGACTCTGATGCAGCTCTAGAATGAGAAGATGGTAGTAAAAATGAAAATCTAGAAGAAGAAAAGGAAAAAAATACTGAATGACCGATAGAAGATGCTTCTGATACAAGTTTAAAATGACAGGAAAGTGATATAAAAGAGACTGATGAAGAGATTATTAAAAATGATGAAGAAAAAAAAGAAACTATAGATGAGAAAAAAGAAAAGGAAATCGAGGAAAAAATTGAGGAAGAGGAAGAAGAAAATTCTGAAGAAGAAGAACTAGAAAAAAAAGATAATGAAGAGGATGGAGAAGAAAATAACAAAAAAGATGAGAAAAAAGAGATGATTATGGATATAAACATCACTTCTATTGAATGACTTATAAATCTACTTATAGATAATAAGTACGATTTTTTAACAATGGAACCATCTGAGAACTATGTAAAAATTTCTTGTCAAAAGGATTCAAGAATAGTAGATGAAAGATATATCAAATACCATATCTACTCAAAAATTCTTATAAATGTAAAACAACTTACAAATCTAGAAATTGAGGATATAGACAAAGAACAAGAATGAAAATGAATCTATGATTCTAAAACGGATAAATTTTCTATAATTTCAAAAACAGTTCCATCTAACTTCTGAGAAAAAGTCTTTTTAAAAGCTTCAAAAATGCTTAAAGAAAAAACTTGAGAGTTGAAAAGAAAAGCGTCTTTATGAAAAATCCTTTGAGTTTTGTGAGCTGCTACATTTGTAACCCTTATACTTGGTTGAGCATTTATTACTTTTGTTGTAATGAATGCAACAGATCTGGAAGATGTAAATTTCTTTTTATCTCTATGAATTAGTTTAAATGATATCAATTCATTTATATGACAATTAGTATTTGTTATATTCAGTATACTTCTTTTCTTAGAGATGATATTTACTTCTGTGTATTTATTTAAATTTATATTAACTAAGAAAAAATTTAAAAAGAAGAAAGTGTTCTATGCTATGATTGCTTTAGTTGCACTTATCATAACATTTATAACTGGTAGTATATGGATGGTTGTAGATAAGAAGATTAGATCTCTACCCCAATGGCAAGAATTAGCTCGTTGAGATGTACAAATTTATGATAATGATAGACTTGTTAGTACTTTCTTTGAAGAAGAATGAGCTCTAATTACAGATACTACTGAATTAATTTGACCTATCACTATAAAATATGATTTGAGTACATTTGAAAAAAAGGAAACTAGAAAATGATTAGAAATTACAAAATATAAATGGAATATTGATTGAAAAGAGATTGTTGAGCTAACACCTACTCTAATAAGGGAATTTACTAAAAAATGAACTTTTGATGTATCTCTTATAGTTGAAGAAACATGACTAGATTGAAAAGTAATAGAAAAGGAGGTTGAGAACATTTCCCCTGTTAGTATAACAAATATTGTTGAGATAGAAGAAAGAGAAACTTCAAATTGATGAAAAATCGTTAGATTTGATGCTGAGGATTTAAAAACATTAGGAAAAATTGAATGGTATACCCAGGATGATTTAGATAATCCTGCTTGGAAGGATTCATATATATTTGCTCCAAATAAAGTATTTTTCAAAGAGTCTGTAGTCTTAATTAAGATTCTTAGGAGTGGAAAAGAAGAAGAATGATTTGATAAGGCTTTTATCATAAAGTGAGATGTTTCTACTACCATAGAATGAGAGATAAAATATGAACAATCTATAGATAATGATTTAGAGTATGAACTTAGAGTCGTAAATCCTGAAACAAACTTTTGAGAATGATTTATAAGTGAATTTGAGTGGGTGTATTGAGAAAAAACTGTTATCAAGAACGCTGATCCAGTTGATTTGGAGGAATCTTCAAAAGTTACAATAAAGTTTAATAATTATGGGGATAATGAAATATTTGTTAAATTAAAAGATTCTGCTGGTCAGTATAGGAAGATAAGTACGACTGTTAATATTCCTAAGAGAATTAAACTAAGAGATATTCTAGTTATAAATAACTGATGAGAAGAAATGAGAGATGTCAGGTATGTGAAAAAAGAAAATGAGTATTTTATAGATGAATTGGATGTTCCTACTACTCTTGAATTTGATGCTAGGTATGTAAAACCTGAAGATGATGTTTATACTTTAGATAAAGTTACTTGGGACTTAGATGGTAAACCTTGAATTGATAAGGAGTGAAAGGTTATAGAGCATGAAATTGTTCTTGAATGAAATCATACTATAACTGTGAACTATAAATTTGTTCATAGAAAACAGGAAACTGATGTCGTGAATTTGTCTGAAACGATTTATATAGAGGCTATTAAGAAAGAGGCTATCCTAGATTTAAAGATAGAGCAAGAGAGTGATTATGTTCCTATGAATGTTAGGTTTGATGCATCAAAGAGTTTCATAAAGGATGATGATATTGTTAAGTTTATTTATGACTATGGTGATGGAGTAAAGGAGGAAAGAGATGCTATAAATCCTTGACATAAGTATACATCTGCTTGAGATTATGAAGTAAAATTAACTGTTGTTGGGAAGACTGGTAAGAGTTATTCTATAACTAAGAAGTTGGTATTAAAACCTGAACCTCAAAAAGCTAAGATCTGAGTTAGTATGAAAAAAGCTCCTGTATTACAATGAATTGATTTTTATTCTGATGAGTCTAGTGGTCAAATAGTTTGATATTTCTGGGATTTCTGAGATGGTTCTACTTCTACTGAGGCTAATCCTACTCATACTTATGAAAAGGTTGGAACTTATACTGTTAAGTTGATATTGGAATTTGTGAATAAGAATTCTTTGGAGGATGTGACTGATATTGAGATTTATAGAGATTAGATAGTAAAAAAAACTCCCCTTTCCTATAAGGAAGGGGCAGTTTTTATGTTTGCTAATTCTTATTTCTACTTAAATATATTTAAATAAAGTTGAAAGTATATACTATTACTTAATAGTAATTAAGTTTGTTTTAAATCAAATATTTTTAGGAAATCTGTAACGTTTTTTTAATCCCTCCCCCTCGTTCCTCGGGTACTCTCCCCCTAGGGATTCTCTCTTGCTTCGCAATTCGCTTTACCTTTGGGAAAGGGAAAAATCGTTTTTAGGTTGAAGGTTTAACCTCTTTTTTTATTAAGTATTACTGTTGCATGGTGTTTAAATTTGATTATTTCAATATTATAACCTCTTTTCTCCTCTCAAAGGAGAAGAGAATTCAAAAGATGAGGGATTAAATGTAAATTAAACCACTATAAAATCTAATTTTTATCCGAAACTATCACTGTTCAGTCCTTATTTTGTCTATTATTTCTCATAGTTTTTTGTAAGTATTTTGAAATTTTGGATGCAAAATGAGCAATTCATATTATTGGGAATGATATAAAACAAAACATAAATATTATTCATGGTATCATGGATGTTCTCCAAAATTCTCTCAATATTTCCCTATTATAAGTTTTAAATTCAAAAATAATTCAGATTATTATTAAGAAACAAATAATAACAGTAAATTTTTTCACAAATTCATAAAAATTACTATTTTTTATATTTTGGTTTATTTCTTTATTCCTTATTTCTTCTTTAAAAAGATATTTCCAAAATCTAGATATATATATTTTTGATAAAGTTTTAGCTAAAATGTAAGATATCGCTGGTATCATAAATGGTAATAATATAACAATAGGATCATTTGGTTTAACAACAAAAAACAAAAGATAAAAGAAAATGTATCATATTGCTAAGAATGAGATACAAAATAAAAGAATGCTAAATATTATTATTAACAAATATTTTAGTTTTGTAGTATATAATTTTTTCATTTTTTTATTTATAACACAAACATCCAAATTAATATCTTCTTTATTGCCAGAAGGACTTCAATAATTATTTTTTTCATAAACTTATTTTAATTTTCTAAGCAATCTAGTTAAAATCCAATTTTCATCCAAAATTATTATTGTATAGTCACCATCTTCAAAAGCTATTTTTCAAGAATCTTTATCTTCAAAATTCCATCCATTTGAACTATATAGATATGTATCTATATAAGTCACATTAGATAAAGAAGATGGATCAATAGAATATATTTCAGAATTTGATTCCGTAAAATTACTAAGAAAACCTAGATTCTTTAACTTTTCAATATTGCTAAGTACAAGCTTATTAAATAATTTTTCAAATGAATCACATTCATTATTCTGACAATCAAAAACTACTCATCACTCAATTTTAATATCTATATGTTCTCAAAAATTAGGTCGATTTACATACACAATATTATTCAAAACAACAAAATCTATAATTTTGTTAAAGTCATTCTTATTTTGAATAAATATTCAATAACTAGGTCTTTCATAATTATTTTCATACTTATTTTTCATTATATCTATCCTGATATAACCCATAAACAATTCAAAAGCAACTCATAACGAAACTATTAAAAATACTGTCCAAAAAATAAATCTTTTCATAAAAAAATAAATTAATAAGTAATAGGAACTATTGGATCACCATAAGTATCAAATACCCTTAACCAAACATTATCATAAAAATAATAAGTTTTCTTCAGTATGTTTAGAATTTCTGCATCATTAGTAGTCATAACTTTTCTATTATATGTTCAAGTTTCTATAGCCTCTACTAACATTTCTTCTGTCAAAATTCCTCAATTTTCTTCTACATCTTTAGCTAATTTATATCAAGCCTCATATAATTTGCTATCTCTAAACTCTCATTCTATTCCATTTGACATATGCTTTCAATCAATAGGATGTGCTGTATCATAAAAAGTGAAAGCCATAGCTCATAAATCTAAAACTAAAGCATTATATCAAATATAATAAGCATTATATCAAACTAATATGTTTGAGACCTCTCATAAACTATATATTTTTCAATCTATTTCTATTGTTTTTTCTGGAGAAATCAAATGTTCATAACCAGTTAAGGCTGTTTCATGAAATCAGTCTCATGTTGTATAAACTAAATCATAATATCAAGTTTCTAAATCCTTCCATTTATTAAATTTATCATGGGGAGACAAAGAGTACCATCTCATCATATCCACCTTAGATTCTTTAAATATTTCTAGTAAAACATCTTCTGTTTCTCAGTATATTTTAAGATACAAATCATTTAGATATTTCTTTATATCTTTCTTTGCCTTAACTGTATCACTATCAACACACTCAGAATCAGTAAAGATATTTTTATTCCCAACATCATCTAAAACTTTTTCACTAAATTTATACAAAAAAATCATTACAGAACTTCTATCAACAATATTATCTAATCACCTTCTAGGCAATTCAAAATAATTAGCCACAGCTAAATACTTATACCCCCAACTAAAATTGGGGCTATCTATCTCTGTTGTCAAACAACTTCCTATATCACTAGCCCAAAATAACCACTTAATATACTCTTGATAAGAAATACTGTCATCAGGTCTAAACTCTTTATTTTTAGCAATCCAACCTAATTTAACTCAAGCACAAACATACTTAGTCCCCCAATCATTACGACTCATATCTACAAAATTTCATTTTCCTAAACATGAAGTATCTCACTCTGTAAACTTTGCACCAGACACCTGAAAAACAAGCTTTATTGCCTCTCTTCTAGAAATAGTATCAGTTGGTCTAAAAGCTAAAGGATCTCAAATATCTATCCAATTTCTATTTGCTCATTTTGTTACAGCTTCACAAAGAGACGTACCATTATATACATCACTATATGACCAATAGGAAGAAGTTTTTTCATTATATCATCTACAAAGCCCTCAAATTCCAATATTACACCTCTCATAAACTTCCTCACCATCATAAATCCCCTCATCAATAATCAACTCTCTCATACATTTATGACTATCTTGTGAATCGTATATTTTAAAATATTTCGCAGGATTTAAAAACATATTAAAATTCCCAACTTTTTCAAATAATTCTAAATGCAAATGAGCTTTAAATTCTTCTGTACCTTCTGCAACCTCTCAAACAACACTATTACTATCAACCCTAACTCAAACACTTGTGCTCGGAACAATATGATGATAACGACTATACCTACCATCATCCTGTTTAACAGTAACAGTATTACTTTCAACACTCTCAACGACACCATTCGCCACAGCCTTAACCTTCTCTCAACCTAACATATTAAAATCAATCCCCTTATGAACACTTCAATTAAATTCCTCTAAAAAGATCTGGTTAACTAAAACATCAGTAGTTCTACCACTAGCCGAAAAAGCCTCATAATCAAATGGATAATCAAGATTTTTTTCACTCTCATAATCTACTCAATCCAATTCTACAAAATCCTTGTGTACCCAACCTGAGATCCCATTTTGTATAAACTTCATTTCTCATAAGGTCAGATTTGGATAAAGTCTAGCATAATGAGTATTATAAACCTCTTCTGAAAGATCTTTTTCAGTACTATCAATTCTTACATAATACATGTCTCTCTCCTCATCTTTTTCCAACACTTGAACTCTAGTGTTTTCATATGTTTCCCAAATTATATTTTCTCTTGATTCTGTGTTTTCATTTGCTCTTAAATCTACCGTTACACCATGACTCCACGAAATAGTTCACATTTCTGTTTCTTTTATTTCTGGTAACTGTACTCCTGCTCAAATACTTACAAATCAGTTAAAGATCCATGCAGTTCTTTGGTCTTCAAATTGTACTTTAAACCAGTTTCATTCTGTATCAAGCACTTTCAATACTTCATTATATGGCACAATATCAGCATTATTTCAAATTCAATCATTGTTATAATCAAAGTAATTACTTGTTGCATTTGGTTTTTCATGTGCATAGATTCATTCTAAACTTGCTACAACAACCTCATCATCTTCTGGAGTTTTTAGCTCTTCTGTTGGTGTGTCTACATTACAAATATCTGATATTTCTGAACTTTTCAAATACCCTATTTCTCAACTTTCTATCAATCTAATTTTTACTGTATCTGATGAATCGTCTATTATTTCGGCTTCTATACCATTTTCTAATTCATCGCCGTCTTTGTTCAAATCTTCTGTAGTTGATAAAACTACTTTTTCTTCTATTCAACAAATTTCTTTGATTTTTTTTGTAAATCTTTCGTCAACAGCATTTGGACAGATTTGTCCCGCTGTTTTGAGGTTGTTTTGTTGATAATAAGCCCTTAAAATCATTTTTGCAACCTCTAATCTTGTCACTAAATTAGTCTCTGGATTTTCAGGGATTTCATCTTTTGATTTGATTATTCAATAAAACAAAGCTCATCAGATGTATTTATCATCTGGAAAAATTACATCATAATTACAAGTATTATTTGTACTAAATTTAAAAATATCCATCAAGCTTTGTAATGCCTGTTTAAATGTCATATTTTGTAATGGGTTGAAATTCCCATCGCTATCTAAACTAAAAATTCCTGCATCTAATGTAGCCTGAGCGTATTCGGCATACCAGCTTTCAGGTGAAACATCAGGGATTTCGTTCCTATATGGCATTATAGGGGTTGATGAAGCTCAAATTAGAGTTTTGCTAAGTTCAGATTTATTTATATAACCATCTCATCAAAATGTTCAATCCTTATATCATGTAAAGATATTTTTAGAGCTTGTCGTGAAAATTGTCCAACAATCTTCATTATTTACCTGTCACATATCTGTGTAGTATTCCTCACAACGCCTATTACTAAAATCATTTTCATTTTCAGGACATGTACTTGATAAGTTCACTGCATCCTTGTATATGTACAAATTTCAGTCATCAGGAGTATACGAAATTTCATAAAAAGCGGTATTATCAGCTTTATCAAGCCATAAATCATAGATTCTATCTATAACTGTTGTATAAGGGGCGATGTAACGAATTGAGAAAATATCTCATCATTCTGATAATTCATAAATATTAGCACTAGTTTCACAAACTGAGAGATTTGAAGGGAGTTTTTCCTCTCATAATGGAGCATATTCTCATACTCAAAATGGCAGATTATTGTCATTTTTTAATACTTCTCTAGGAAGAGGTTTTATATTGTTTACTATTATTTCTGTAGAAATTGGATCTACTCATACTTCTGAAAATTTTGTATTTCCATACTCTAAATCAAAAACAACTTTTATTTTTCAATCTATATTATCAGGGATTCGAACCAAGGTAGAGATATTAACACTTCTTCAATAATCTATATCTCATGGCAAAACTCAACGATTTTTAGACTCTTTAATTACTTCTCCATCTTCCTTTAATAATTTGTAAGTTAATTGAACTGGAGTATTTCCATCCTTTTCCCAATTTAAAAATCCTTTATTTTTAGCTAAAATAAAAAAATTATAACTTTTACCAGATTCGTAATTTTGACCTTTAGCAACTCAATTTGATATTATTTGATACTCTGCCCCATATTTTGGGAGTAATTTTATTTCTGAAAAATCTGTAGAAATTGTATTTCAGTTTTTGTACTCTATATATAATTTTTTATTTCAAGCACTATTGTCTTTAAATAAATAATCTCTGGTGCTTCCTTCATATTTTAACCACTCTCAAAAATTTTGACCATCTTCACTATATCTTATGAAATCTGGTAAATTTCAGTCTATGAAAAAATTTATAGAGACTGATTGACTTTCTGTGTACTGATCTCAATTATTTATTTGAAAGGTTCAATTACTACTGAGTCCTGTTTCTTGGCTATTTTTAGGATTATATGGTACAAAATATTTCCTACAATTTTCAAGCTTTTTTAGGAAACCTTTTTCTAGTACTTCTTTCTTTTTAGAAAGTTTTTTGTTATAGATCTCTTCAATTTTAACACATCATTCATGAACATTGTTTAAGTCGTATTTTATATCTATATATTTTTTGTACAAAGTTATATTTTTCCCAGAAATAGCATCTTGATGCCGATATTTTCTTTCTCTTCATTCTTGATCAACCCAGACATATTTTCCTTTTTCATCTTCTCATACTTGTCAGTTTGAATTTGAGCTATCACATTCGCCTAAAGTATCACCTAAATCTAGATGACTTTGTAGGGCTTTTTCTGAAATTTCTAAATTTTTTCCCTTATGACATATGGTTACTTTACTATTTTCTTGAGCATTTACTATTCAAAATATTGTCACATTAGAAATATTTAAAGTCATCAAAACTAACAGTGTTGATGAGAAAATTTTCATCAATTTACTCATTGATTTTTTTAGTTAGAATATAATATGATTTGAATATTAGTAGCTTTTTAGATAAAGGCAAAAGTTTTTTGGGGAAAGTCTGATGTTTTATAATCCCTCCCCCCTCGTTCCTCGGGTACTCCCTTTGGAAAAGGGAGAAATTGTTTTTAGGTTTTGCCCCCTCTCTTCCCCTAAAGCTTATCAGGAGAAAGAGGGATAGTTTTTTTCTTATATTTTTCAAGAAATTATATTATCTATTAGTTCAAATATAGCCTCAAAATTAACAAAATCCTCTTTTAAAAAATGTTTGGTTTGGTTAGCAAATTTAACTTTCTTACTATCTTTCATTTTTAATAATTTCGTTCATCATGGAAATTCAATTTCATCAACAAATCAACTTAATAACTTATCTTCAAATAATAATTCTATTGATAGTAGAGATTTATCTTCATATTCTGTTTTAGCATAAATTAACCTTCAAATAGGAACTGGTAACAAAAAAACAAATCCTTTTTTTGTTAAATGTTTTACTACTTTTCATTTTAAATCATCATCTTTTTTTATTTCCCAATTTTTTCAGCCATTTACTTTTATTAAATCACTAAATTTATTATATGCACTATCATAATCTAACATTCAAATGAATGTTTTTTCTGGATCAGAATCTAAAAATCAGTGATTTTCTTCTTTAAATCACCTTCATATATGGTGACAATCGTATCAATTCTCTATCTTAAATGGCATATCTAAACTTCACCTCAACTTTTCCCATGCATTTTCCAAAATAATAACATCACTTTTTCATTCAACAAATAAAATAAATTCTTTATCAAAACTCTCATACTTTACTGAACTACTCAATTTATATTCTATAACCTTATCTTGTAGTTTTTCTTTCTCCTCAAGTAATTTCTTTATCTCTTCAATTCATTTTTCCTCAATAATTTCTTTTGCGTCCTCTTCTAAATCATCTATTCAACACTTTTTCCTTATAGTTGCTAAATCAAAGTTATATGTAATACTTGAATTATATTTTTTTAGTAGATTTTTAACCTCATAATAGTAATCCTTATAGATTACTTTTTCATCCAGATTTTTAATATAATCATAAAATAATCTTCTCAAATAATATGCATACATTTCATAATTTCATTTTAATTTTCAAGACTCTAAATCAGATAATATATTAAATGAAAACTTTAATATATCTAAAAATTCTTTTAATATATCAACATTTGGAATAGAAAGAAATATATATCAGAAATTATATTTTCTTCCTCACCAGTGTCATAATTCAGACTCTTTTTCACTTACTCATGAAAAAACATATGAGGTCCTCGGATAAGTTATTCCATGACTATCTATAGCCTCAATATTTCATTTTTTTAATTGTTCTAAGCTCCAAGCTATAGCTTTGTTATGTCAGTATCTTTTAGCTAATTCTATAACGATGAAAACTAAAAACTTCCTCTTATCTCTTTCTTCATTATCAATTGAACTATCTAACACATCTTTAAAATAATTGAAATCAGGAAATCTTTTTTTCCAACTATTCCACAATTTTACTAATTTCTTTTCTCATCAAATTTCAGAGTAAATTTTTAAAAAGTTTTCCTTATAATATATATTATTCTCCTCATCTCAATTTATAACTTCTAGGCAAATTTTTTCTAGCTTTTTTTGTTGTTTATAATTAAATTTATCTTTAAATTTTTCATAAAAATAAGATAAATTGTTAATATGACAATATCTTAATTCTACCGCATTTTCGTGTAAATCTTCACTGTAAACTCTTAGAATATAATCTATATCATCTTGATTTAAATTTTTGCTAATTATGGTTAAAATATCCTTATTCCTTTCATCTCACCATAACAAAGGATAAAAAAGAACATATGACTTATAATATTTAGATAAATCAAATTTTATATACTTTGATATATCTATAATCCGTGATAAATAAGAAGAATACCGAGTATGCCTATATCAATTTCCCAAAGTTTTCTCATATGTTAATATTTTTGATATTTTTTCATCTCTATAATCGTCTATTTGAATTATTCTAAACAATGTCTTTATTTGCTTGATTACAGACCTATTTATTTCTTTAATTTCATTACTAGAAAAAAGCTCTTTTAGTCTTTTACTATCTCTAATATAATTAGAATAATCCTGGAATATTTTAGGATAATATTCTCATTTTTTTGTCTTTGTCATAAGTAAAAATGCTTCTTTTTCTTTTTCTAACTCCTTTCTTTTCTCCTTCTCAAATTTTTTATCCCTTTCTTTTAAATTCTTATTTCTATTTTTTATTTCCTTGCTTAATATTCAATTTTCAAAAGCTTTTACAATATCAATCTTTCAAGCATTTTTCAACCTATCATATGTAAAGTATATTAGGTTTGAGTTTTTTTTATCCTTATAAATACTTATAAAATCCTCTACATATTCTTTCGTTAAATATGTAACGGCTAAATCATCTCATCATGATATTACATATTTTGAATTTAATCATTTTAATAACTCAATCAAAAATCAATTATCTTTTTTATAGAAATACTTAAAGAGTTCATTAATAAAGAAATTATCAACAATATTTCTTTCATAATTATCAAAAGCAAAGTCTACTTCTGAAACCAAGAAATCTTTTATCTTTTGTTTTTCCTTTGAAGAGAATTTGGCATTATCAAGTATTTCATGAAAATTTTTGAATAATTCTATAAATTTTTCCATATTATGACTTCTAACCAATGAACTATATGAATGATGATGAACTAATTTTTGCTTATTTTCCTTAATTGAAAAAAACTCAATTAATTCTATAAAATATTCTTTAAATATATTACTTTTAAAAGAAAATAAATATTCAAATCACTTTTTTACACTAAAGAAGTAAGCCTCTTTAGCATTATCAACTATATTCTTTTCAAAAGATTGAATGAAATACTTATTATTTTTTGTTCTAATAAATATTTCCAAAAAAGTAGAATTTATATCATGATATAAACTG
Source organism: Patescibacteria group bacterium UBA6489 (assembly GCA_002435385.1). Classification (GTDB taxonomy): domain Bacteria; phylum Patescibacteriota; class Gracilibacteria; order BD1-5; family UBA6164; genus UBA6489. The sequence continues at coordinate 6,535 of DJMN01000015.1, read as the reverse complement.
TTTTTTCTGCCCAATAAATCGTATTGTTCCATATAATACTCTTTATCTTTCGGATTTATAGAAAATAAAACTCTTAAAAGATATGAGTATTCTTTAAAACTTTCATCCTTAACAATATTTTTTAACTTGTTTTTAACTAACAAAACTATATTTTCATCCGAAAATTTACTTTTCTTTCATAAATAATCTATAAACTCTGAAAACATATAAAATTTTCACTCATTTTCTTTAGAGTATTTTGCTAAGATTTTTTGGTAGTTATTTACTAAAAAATTCTTGTTATTTTCTTCATCTAAAATGTATAAATTATATAAAATTTCTTTCTCTTCTTTGTATAGCCATTCACTATTTCTTGATATCTTTTTAAATTTTTCAATAAACATATCCCCCTTTATTATTTACTAAAATAAAACCACAACAAAAAACACAGAGACCAAAGTCTCTGCATTTTTCTAATCCTCTTCTCCATTTATGAAATCCACAAAATCTTTTGCTGTCTCAAAGTTGTGATAGACCGAAGCATATCTGATATAAGCCACTTCATCGAATTTAGCTAAAGCATTCAATATATCCTTCCCTATCCTCTTACTTGTAATTCAAGTCTTATTTGACCCCCATGAATTTTCCAAACTTGAGATCATACTCTCAAGCTTTCAAAAATCTATATTTCTCTTGTTACAGGCATTCAATATACTATTCTCTAGCTTCTCTTTATCATAAATTTCTTTTCTTCAATCACTCTTTATCACTATAAATTTCACAAATTCCATTTTTTCATAAGTTGTGAACCTGTGTCCACATTTTTCACATTCTCTTCTTCTTCTTATTGAAGTTCAATCTTCTACAAGCCTCGAATCAATAACTTTTGTGTCTAAATTTTTGCATTTTTTACAGTACATAGTTTTATTGGGTTAATTTAATACTCAACACTTGTAGTAAAATATTTCATTTTTTCTATGGTCCGAACTCATCGCTTCATTCCTTACCCTTTTTAACACTCTACCTGCTCGTTCCTCACTTTCCCCTCAATTAAGGGGGATTATTCTAGTTTTCTCTTTCCCCATACTCCTCCAAAGGAGAGGGGGTTAGGGGGTGAGGGAGTTATGGAGAGCTTACTTAATTCCTTATCTCAACATTTTCCACATATTCATTTGAAATATCTCTGAATTTCTTTAGTTCACTAGTAGTAAAACTCCTTCAACTAAAATCTTTCACAAGTGTATTTCAACTCCTATAGTTTTGTATATAATAATTTTTCGCTCCTTTTATAGATTTTGAGATATTTTCTATATCTTCTTCATTGTGTAGTCCTTTAACTACTGTAGTCCTAAACTCGTAATCTAATCAAGAATTTAAAACAAGTTCAATACTATTTTTCAAGGTTTTTGAATCAAAGTCTACTGCTATAACATCTTTTACTTTTGCTGTGGAATGTTTTAAATCCATTGCTATGTAGTCTACTAGTTTCTGATCTATCAATTCTTTTAGAATTTCTGGGTTAGTTCAATTGGTATCAAGTTTCACAAGAAATCCCATACCTTTTACCTTTTCACAGAATTTTACTAAATCTTTTTGAAGTGTTGGTTCTCATCAACAAATTGATACTCAATCTAAAAGTCCTTTCCTTTTTTCTAAAAATTCAAAAAATCACTTTTCTGGTATAATACTATCTTTTTTTTGTTTTAATAGTTCTGGTAATACAAAATCTGGATTGTGACAATAACTACAACGGAAGTTACATCAAGGAGTGAAGATTATACATGAAACATGCTTAGGGAAATCTATGAGAGAAAACTTATTTATTCAACTAATTCTCATATATAATAAAAAAATATTTAATTAGAACATCCTCTCTAAAAAATATTTTCATAGAGGATATAAACAGATATTATGCACATGAACAATCACATACATTGTTTGTTCTAAAATATTTTCTAGAATAAAATTCTGATTTTTTTCAAATATTGAAACTTGCTACTGGTCTGTGATATCCCATAACTCTTGTATAAATTTCACATCTAGTTCTTTCTATTTTCTTTCAATCTTTTATAAAATATGCTGACATAATTAATTAGGTTAAAAAAGTAAAAAATATTATAAATATTTATTAATTAGATTTTAGATGAGTCTAATTCATCCATTTTGTTTTTATCATCTGTATAAGTTTTTCTAGTTTCCATATCATATTTGTTTCAAGTGTATCCTAATTCTTCATCACATAGAGGACAGAAATCATGTTCTCATTGTACATATCCATGTTTAGGACAGATAGAGAAAGTTGGACTTATTGTTATGTATGGCAGTTGGTATGTAGAAATAACTTTCCTTACAAAGTTTTTACAAGCATCTGCTCCTTGTAGTCTTTCTCACATGTATAAATGTAATACTGTACCTCATGTATATTTACATTGAAGATCATTTTGTTTATCTAGTGCTTCAAATGCGTCATCTGTAAATCAAACTGGTAGTTGAGTAGAGTTTGTATAGTATGGTGCTTCATCTGTACCAGATTGTATAATGTCTTGCATTTGTTTTCTATCTTCTTTTGCAAATCTATATGTAGTTCCCTCTGCTGGGGTAGCTTCTAGATTGTATAGATTTCCTGTTTCTTCTTGATATGCTTTTAACTTTTCTCTCATAAAGTCTAGAATTTCAGTTGCAAATTCCTCTCCCCACTTAGTAGCTATATCTTCTTTTCAATTAGTAAAGTTTAGAATCGCTTCGTTCATACCATTTAATCAAATAGTTGAAAAGTGGTTTCTAAAACTTCTTAAATATCTGTAAGTGTATGGGTATAATCAAGCATCTAACCATCTAGATATTGTTTTTCTCTTTAGTTCTAAAGATGTTTTTGCTTGATCCATAAGGTATGCTATTCTTTCTTTGAATTCTTCTTTATTTCAGGCACTGTGGTAACCGATACGAGCAAGGTTTATTGTAACTACTCAGATACTTCATGTCATCTCTGCTGAACCGAAAAGTCCGTTTCATCTTTTTTCTAGTTGTGTTAGGTCTAGTTGCAATCTACAACACATACTTCTAACTGCTCCTGGTTTATATGCATCTTTGTTTTCTACTGTTTCATATGTTCAATCTTCTTTTTGTATTCTTTTGAATTGGCTTCATACAAAGTTTTGGAAGTATGGAAGTCCATATTTTGCTGTCATTTCAAACAGTGCGTCTATATCTGGATCATTCCAAGGGAAATCTTCTGTTATGTTGTATGTAGGAATCGGGAAAGTAAATACTCTTCATTTACTGTCTCATTTTACATATACTGCAATAAGTGCTCTGTTTATAATTCTCATTTCATCTTCTAGTTCTCCATACTTCTTTTTATAGGCTCCGTTTTCAATTCATCCTAAGAATAATGCTTTTTCTTTTAAGTCTTCTGGACAAGTCCAATCAAGAGTTATATTTGTAAATGGAGTTTGTGTTCACCATCTACTAGGTACATTTAATCCAAATACAAAATTTTGCATTTGTTGGTATACGTAATTGTATACTTTATTTTCTATATATTTTTCTTTTTCTTCTTCTGATTTAAAATTTGCATTTATACTTTCTAAGTCTCTTATAACACTTTCTTTATGTTTATGAACAAATGGTGCTAGATAAGTATCAAAAGATGAGAATGCTTGTGCTCAAGCCCATTCATTTTGTAGTGTTCATAAGAAATTTATCATCTGGTTTACTGCTGCTTGTAGGTTTTTAGCTGGAGATGAATCTGTTCTAGCGTGTAATCCGTTGAATCCTTCTTCTAAAAGTTGTCTTAAACTCCAACCTGCACAGTATCCAGAAAACATATCTAAATCATGTATATGTACATCACCGTTTCTGTGTAAATCCCCTACTTCTGCTGGATAAACATGACTTAACCAATAGTTAGCTGTAACTTTACCTGCAACATTTAGTATAAGTCCTCATAGTGAATATCCTGAATTTGCGTTAGCATTTACTCTCCAATCTGACCTATTTAAGTATTCATCCATACTTTCTCAAACTTCTACTACTACATTTCTATCACTTCTTGCTGTTCTTCTCTTTTCTCTATATATAATGTATTTTTTTGCTACTGTGTCGTGCCCTGCTTTTATTATAGCTTCTTCTACTGCATCTTGTATATCTTCAACACTTGGTATCTTTTTTCAAACCTTTTTTTCAGCTATTTTTACTGCATGACTGGCTATATCTTTTACTTCACTAAAGTCTTCTCCTCAAACTGATTTTATAGCATTTTCTATTGCTTTTTCTATTTTTGTTTTATCAAATGTAACAAAACTTCAATTTCTTTTTTTGACCTTATAAATAGGCATAACAGAGTAATTATTAAGAAATAAACTATATCCATATGTAGTATAGACGTATAATAACTTATACAATATTTGGTACTTTTCAAATTTTTTTTCAATTTCTAATTGACTTTTTTTTGTAATATTTTTTCTGGTTTTTGAGGAATTTTTTTATTAGTTTTTTAAAGCGATTTTTTATCTTTTTTTAACATAGTTTTTACATTTTTCCCCTTGCCCCATTTTAGATTTATTAACCTCACCTCTGCCCTAAAGGATACACCTTCGGATAAATCTCCTCTCCTCAAGGAGAGGAGGGCTACAATTTTTTTGCTTTAGTTAGCTAACTCCCCCTACTCGTTCCTCGTCTCCCCCTCAATTGAGGGGGATTAAGGGGGAGCTTCAACTATCCTCTACTCTCCCTCTCCTTGCCAAGGAGGGGGCTAGGGGGTGGTAATAAGGGCTTAAAATTCCCAACTTCAATTCATAGCACTTGATTGTGAGTAGTTTGTTACTGTTGATTCAAAGAAATTTCATTTTTCCATGTTATTGTTTTGCATGGCATCTAGGTGTTTGTAAGGATTTGAAACCATATCTTTGTATAGTGGCTCTAGTCATAATAGATTTAGCCTATCATTGGCTAACCGCTTTGTGTATTTTTCAACGTTTTCATCATTCATACCTATGATTTTGTTTTGAAGTATGTGTTTACTCCATTTTATTTCTTGTTTTACTGCAGTGTCCATCATTTCATATATTACATCTTTGTTGTATATTTTTGGAAATTCTTTTTTTATTTCTTTTATTATGTTTGCAAAGATAGTCACATGAGTTAGCTCATCTCTTCTGATGTAGTTTATCATTCTATCCGTTGCTACCATTTTTGATTGACTTGCTAGAGTATCAAAAAATGCAAATCAGTTGTAGAAATAGATACTTTCAAGTAAAAAGTTTCAAATAATTCAAGCAAAGAAATTTTCATCATTTGGATTGTCTAAAAATCTCTGATAAATATTTCAGATAAATTCATTTCTTTCTAGTAGGTTTTTATCGTCTCTCCAAAAATAGTAGATTTCGTCTCTTCATATAGCATCAACTACCGTTTCAAGTATAACGGCATAACTTTGACTGTGTATTGCTTCTTGATATGTTTGTATAGAGAGTATCAAGTTTACTTCTGGTGCTGTTATGTAATCACTAAAATTTGGAAGATTTACGGTTTGTATTGAGTCTAGAAATATTAGAAATGATAGGATTCATTTGTATGCTCTTTGTTCGTCTTCATTTAGTTCCTTTTTAAACTGTATAGAATCTTCTCAAAGTCATTTTACTTTTTCTGGTACCCAAAAGTTTCAAATCATAACTTGATATAAAGATTTTGCCCAATTGTATTTTGTGGAGTTTAGTTGGAATAGTCATGTTTTGTTTCATTTTATTATTGTTCTTTGTTCTGTATTATCGTTACCTTTTGGGTTAAATATAAGGTTTGCTTGCATTTTTGTCATGAGTATATTAATTAGGAATAAAATTTTATTTTTAAACCTCACCCCCTAACCCCTCTGCAAGCTTTAACTTCAGAATAGTCGTAACGAGTACTCCTTTCTTCACTTATCCTGCAGGAGAGGGGAAAAGATTTATTTAAATACCTTTCTCTTGCCTTAAAAATAAACTATAGAGTTCATAGCCATAAAACCAAAACTATATATAGTAGAGCAAGAGATTATACTACACTTTATTTAGTATTTTTCAAAATATTTTTTAGTTTTTTGATTGACTTTATTTTGTTATATTAGTTTTAGTGCTAAAAAAAAATTTTAAGAAGATATCATCAAATAATCCTTATATAAACACCTAATTATTAAGTAATCAGAGATTATGAGTTATTTAAAACTCTTGAAAGTGATGAGTGAAACTTTATTATAAAAAATTTTTTAACTGATTTCAAAATCCAAAATCAATGGAAAATGGTCTGAAATATCTATATTTAGTACTTGAAAATCATTTATCCTTATTTTATCATCAACAAAAATATAATCAACAACATTATTTCAAATATCCCTTCCATCATCAAAATTAGGTCTAGTTGAAGTAATTTTATACTTTTCAATTAAATTAATAAAGTTTTTATTTATCATCTTGATACTTTCTGTTTCAGGTAATAGATTAAAATCTCCTACAATTATTGTTGGAATGTCTTTTTTCTTTGTGATTTTTAATATATATTCTCTAAGTACACGACAAAAATT
>DJMN01000058.1 GCA_002435385.1 Patescibacteria group bacterium UBA6489 | reverse complement strand
GCAGTAGTGGTGATGATAATGATCATGAGGATGATGATGAGAATGATGAAATGATAACGATGGCGCTGCTTGATAATGACACTTGCTGATGCTGGATGCTGATGTTGATGCTGATGTTGATGCTGATGTTGATGTTGATGTTGATGTTGATGTTGATGCTGATGTTGATGCTGATGTTGATGTTGATGCTGATGATAAAGACGCTGAGTAATCTTTATTAAAACAAAAAAAATAATACAATATTAATATTGTATTATTTTTTTTGTTTTAAATTTTAGTAACTCATTGCATTAACTGCTTTATATCATACTTGTGCGATTGGCATAAGTGTTGCATATAAATTTTTTCTTAAAATAATAAAATCTTCTTTTATTATTTCTAGTAAAAAGTGGACTGGGAAGTTATTTTCATAGTCACTGTATGCGTAGTATGCTATGGGATAGACTTTGTATGTGTGTTCTTTTTCATCTTCTATTTCATATAAAAAGTTAACTATTCTTTTTCATAGATATGTGACTTCGTATTTTTCTTCATCCTCTCATTCTTTGGCATTTCCAAGGTCTTTAGCATAGAGTTTTAGATATTCTAAGTAATTTATATATCTACACATCTCATAGGTTGTTTCTTTGAGTAGATTAAACTTATTTTGTATACTGTCTTTTTCAGTTAGACTGCATGGAATTTGTCACGCCATTCTATCTAGTTCTTTTTCTCTGTTTTTTATTTTCTCTCATATACGACTATCTAGTTCTCATGTTTTTTCATCTTTTATAAGTTTTTTCATTAACTTTAGAGTATTTTTCTGAGTTTGTATTAGGTTGCATTTGTAGATGTATCACATGTTTTTTCTATATATTTCTTTGGCTTCTTTGAATGACTCAAATCCTTCTGGTTCTTCATATTCATCTTCTGGATTGTATGTTATCTTTTCTACTTTGTATCCTGTTTCTTCATCGTCACATATAGCTTTTACTCTACATTCATATATTTCAAATCATTTTTTTGTTTCACAGATGTTTTCTTCTTCTTCGGCATGTGTCTGTGTTAAGGGAATTACGAAGAGAAGGAGAAGTATAAATTTTAGGTTTTTCATATTTTTTATTTTAAGTTACTTTTAGTAATTATCTTCTTTGATTTGGAAATATGATTGTGAATGTAGGCAAGCTGGGCATTTTTTAGGTGCTTTTTTTCAACTGTGTAGATATCAACAATTTCTACATTTCCAAGTGATTTCTCATTTTCTTTCAAATACTTTTCAGTCTTCAAGATTTTTATATAGTTTTTTAAATCTTTTTTCATGTGCTTCTTCTACTTCTGCTATTTTTTCAAATGCTATTGCTATTTCTTTAAATCATTCTTTTTTTGCAATTTTCGCAAATTCGGGGTACAGTTCTGTCCATTCTTCATTTTCTCATTTGTATGATGATTTTAGATTTTCTAGAGTTGTTAATATTTTTCATGCTGGATATGTTGCAGTTATTTCCACGTCTCTTCATTCTAAGAACTTGAAAAATCTTTTTGCATGTTCTTTCTCATTTAATGCAGTTTCTGTGAATATTTCTGAAATTTGTTCTAGTCCTTCTTTTTTTGCAACTTTAGCAAAGTAGTCATATCTCATTCTTGCTTGAGATTCTCATGCAAATGATTTTAGAAGGTTTTGTTCTGTTTTTGTTCATTTTAATTTACTCATTTTTTTGTTTTTATCATATAAAATTATTTTTCAAAGGGTTAAACCCCTCTGTTAACAAGCTGTTTCTTTATACACTAGATAAGATTTTATTGATTTATTTTTAAATGTAAATAAATTTAAGGGGATAAATGATTATTTATAATTTGTATATTAATTATGGTGAAGATAAGTCAAGCAAGAGAGGTGGATGATTGTATAAGTTTTGATGATGATACAGATATTTTGAAGAGAAAATCTTTTTGAGAGTGATTAGCTAATTTGATAATAAATTCTGAGAATGAATCATTGGTTATTTCAATAAATGCGAAATGGGGAGAGTGAAAAACTGATTTTTTAAAGAGATGGAATAACTATTTAAAAAATGATAGGGAGTTGAATACAATTTATTTTAACTCTTTCAAGAATGATTATATAGAAGACCCTTTTATTGCTCTTTTAGGGGAGGTATCAAATGTATTTAGTGATAAAGGTATTAAAGAAAAAATAAAAGAGAAGTGAAAAAATATATTGAAATGAATTTTACCGTTAGCTTGAAAGGTTTGAGTTAGATGGATTATGAAGTGAGATAGTGAACAAATTAGTAATGATTGGGAAAACTTGTTGGAATGAGATATTGCAAATGAGGTTTGAAAGAAGTTAGAGAGTTACTCAAATAAAGAGAGTGAAATATTAGATTTTAGGAAAACTTTGGAAGAAGTAATAGAGGCTGAAAGAAAACAACTTGTTTTTATAATTGATGAATTAGATAGATGTAGACCTGACTTTGCATTAAGGTTACTTGAAAGGATTAAGCATTTTTTTGACATAAAAGGTCTTTACTTTGTTCTTGGTATAAATAAGGAGCAGATAGAAAAATATATAGAAAAAATTTATTGAAATATTGATTCTACGGTCTATTTACAAAAGTTTATTGATATAGAAACTATATTACCTAAGGAAATTAATGAAATAGGTTGAGATATGAAAAAATATATAGATTATTTGTTTGTTAAAAATGATGGTATTTTTAATAAAAAAAAAGATTCTATTTGAATAGAATTTTTAGGAAATCTATTATTGTTTATTTCGGAGAAATATTCTTTAACACTAAGGCAGATAGAGAAAATATTTAATGATTTGATTATTTTTCGGAAGATAAAATGAGAGAGATTATATTTTATAAAAACAGTTTTAATTATTATCTTTATAAAGTGCTTTGATAATAATCTTTACAGAGTTATGAGAGAGTGAAAATCAAAAAAAGAAGATTTATTAGAATTTTTAGATTTAAGTAATATCTCTGATGATAAAAAGCTTAATGAAGAAATAGATTTTATTTATGATGAAGAATTATCACCTGAAATATCTGTTAAATATTATAATAGGTATTGATATGATACATCATATGAATGAAGAAAAAAGCTTTTAAAATATCATTTTGATATGTTAGAGAACTTTAATATATAAAATTTTAAATAAAAATACAATGCAAAAAATACTAGTTTGATTATCTGGATGAGTAGATAGTGCAGTTTCTGCTTATTTACTAAAAAAGCAGTGACATGATGTTACTGCTGGTTTTATGATAAATTATATGGATGAGAGTTCTGATACATGTACAACTAGACAAGATATAAAAGTCGCTAAAGAGGTCGCAAAATATCTAGATATACCTTTTTTGATTTTTGATTATAGAGATGAATATGAGGAAAAAGTACTTGATTATATGTATGAGTGATATAAAAAGGGAATTACTCCAAATCCTGATATAATGTGTAATAGTGAAATAAAATTTAAAGTATTTTTAGAAGAAGCTTTGGACTTTGGTTATGATAAAGTTGCTACTGGTCATTATGCTAGGATAGAAGAATCAACTCCCCCCTCTCCTGCAGGAGAGGGGGTTAGGGGGTGAGGTTGAGATAAAACATATCATTTACTAAAATGAGTAGATGAAAATAAGGATCAGTCTTATTTCCTTGCTGGCTTAAATCAGAGACAATTATCTAAAGCTTTATTTCCTATTTGAAATTTAAAAAAAAGTGAAGTTAGAAAAATTGCTAGAGAAGCTTGATTACCGAATGCAGATAGGAAAGATAGTCAGGGAATTTGTTTTGTATGAAAAGTTGATTTTGATAAATTTTTAGAAAAGAAAATAGAGCCTAAGGAATGAAATATAGTTGATACGTCAGGTAAGGTTTTGTGAAAGCATAAATGAGTTTATTATTATACTATTGGTCAGAGGAAGGGGCTTGATTTGTGAGGTCAAAAAGAGCCTGTTTTTGTGGTAAGGAAGGATATAGAGAAAAATGAAATAGTTGTTGGGACTAAAGATGATATGAATTTGTATGATGATAGGCTTGTAATGAGTTATTTACATTTTTTATGAAGAAATGATTTTCACTTTCCCTTGAAAGTCAAAGCTAAGATTAGATATAGGCAGAGAGATCAGGATGTAGTTGTAGAGAAGTATTGAGAGGATAAATTTTTAGTTAAGTTTAAAGATAAGCAGAGAGCTATAGCTAGTGGTCAGATTTGTGCCATTTATTTAGGTGATGAATTGGTGATTAGTGGGGTGATTGAGTAGTGAAGAAAAATTTTTTAATCTTCTAAAATCTTTCTTCCAATTCTTAAGACTTCTATCTCATTTTTTAAAGCAAATTTATAGTCTCTACTTGTTCAAGCTGAAATTAGTTTTCAAGGCAAATAAGTATCTCTAAGTCTTTTTAAAAAATCAAATTCTTCTTGTTTTTCCTTTTGTGTAAAAATTCATGCTCAGATTCAAGAAATTCATAAAATCTCTACATTTTCTAGATTTTCCATATCTTTTATAAGTGTTGAAAGTTCAATCTCTGTTAATCCAGATGGTTTTGTTGGATCTAGATTTATTTGAAGAAATACTTTTGTTTTTACTTGGAATTTTTTAGAATGTTCATCTATTAGTTTTGCATGTTTTAATTTTTCTAATGAATGGATAGTTCAGCAAAATGTAACTATTTTTTCTATTTTTTTTGATTGGATATTTCAGATAAAATGCATATTTTCTCTATTTATGTTTTTTAGAATCAAGTCTTCTATCCTATTTTCTCAGAATCAGTAAATTATATCACCATATTTATGTGTTAGTTTTTTTACTATTTTATCTGTTATTTTTGAGTCCCAATATTTTGTAACAACTAAAACTTTTGATTTTGAATTTCTTATTTCTTCAAAGAGAGATTTGTTTATCATAATAAATGTAGTTATTTATTAAAAATACATTTTTATTTTACTAAAAATTTGTTAAATTAAAATAGTAAATATAATTTATTTATGGAAAGAGAATAAATATAGATAATAATGTCTAATAAAAATTTCTTCCCTTTGCAATAGAAATACTGAAAAATGAGTTGATGGGGGTATATTATGTAGAAAAAATTAAATAATTATTAATAAATAACTGTTATCATGAATAAAAAAGAAATGGAAAAAAATATAAAAAAAATTATTACTATATATAATAGAAAACAAAAGGGACTAAATGACTTATCTAAATGAATTGACTGAGATTGAGAGGCCAAAGATATCTTAAGTTATTTCCTAAAACATATTGGTCTAGAAAATACTAAAGAAACTAGATTCATTGCTTTTTCTAGGATCGTAGATTTTAGAGAAACTTCTTTGAAAATATTTTTAGAAAAGAATGAATTTAGTGAAAAGGAGTCTAATGATATTTTGGAGAAGTCTTATGATTTTGTTCAAGATTATCATTTAAGAATACATGAAGAAATAATTAATCAAGTTGAAAAAGAAAACCTTTTAACACCTTTTTATCTTCAAATTATTAAAGGTGTTCATTTGGTATGAAGTGCTTTTGGAGATTTTTATAAAGTTTGGAATGATCATATAGTTAATAGTGTAAATAAAAATTTAGAAAAAGATTTTAACTGAGATATGGAAGCTATAATGAATTTTTTAGGAGAAAATAATCTATTTGAATTAGATGAGAAGTGAAATCCTGCAGATAGAAGTTATAGTGTTTTAGTTTGAAAAGATAAAAATTACAAAGTGAAAACATATAGTGAAGCTTTTAAAAAAGAAGTTTGAGAAATAGTATTGAGATTTGATAAATTTATAAAGAATTTATCAAAACTTGAGGATGAAGTTTATGCTCAAAAAGAAGCTTATGTAAATTATTTAACATCTATAAAAGAAGCTTTTGATGCAAAAGATAATCTAATTGTAAAATGGAGAAAAGTTGATGAAAATTGGATGAAGATAACTTCTCCTTTTCAAATTGCTCATCCTTTAGAATATTATGCTGATAAATATAGAAAAGCAGTATCTCCTGAATGGGATTTTAGGTTAAGAAATAGAGATGTACTAAATACAGAAATCTTTGATAATATATTATGAATGTTTAATGGTTTTTATGAAGATATTTGAAGAGATAGTTATAATGAAATTTATGATTTTACTATAAAAAATTTAAATAGAGTTCAATTGAATATTAGTTCTCCTATTTTTTATTATGGTTGTTTTTTTACTGGTATATATTCAGCTCAAGTTGTTCCAAATGATGAGATTATTAGTGAAAAATATGGGAAAAAAATATTTGCTTTTCCTGATTATGTTTTGAAGTCTAAGAGGGAAGAGCCTTTTATGAGATTGCAAAAGGAAACTATGGAAAGTACATTGTTACATAAATATAGAAAATTTTTGTTTTGAGAAGATAAGATTTTTTACACAGTTTATGAAATTGAAACTATATGACATGAACTTGGACATATGCTTTGGGGAGATTTAGACACTGAAGTTGAGATGAATAAAAAGACAGGTATGTTTAAAAATTTAGAGGAATTTAAAGCTACCACTTCATGACTTATTGCCTATTTTTTACATTGAGATTGATCTGTTAGAAAAGAGCTTATTATGACTCATATAATTAGATGTATTTGATTACTAAAATATAGAAATATAACTGATATTATTCCTTATTATTGTGAGAGTTTACTTCATCTTATTGTACTTTTTAAATCAGGCATTGTTTCAATAAAAAGAGATAAAATTTCTATGTATTTAAATGATAAAAATTATAATAATTTAAAAAAAGAATATATGGAAATTTATACAAAACTAATTTATACTTATTTAAATAAATTAGATGCTTGAGAATTTCTATTTGAATATATTTATAAACATGAAGATGGCTATTATCTACCTAAAGATACTAGTCTCGCTAATTTTATTAGGTATTATTATGAACTTTATAAGCATATATGAAATGAAGTTGATGAAATAACTGATAAATGAAAATATACCTGAGAAACTGAAAGTTTTTTAGAGAGAATTTTGAAATAAAAAGATTTTTCTTATAATCCCTTTTCTAAGATAAAAGAAAAGGGATAAATTATTTTTATTAAGAATAAATATGAAGTTAAAAAATATTTGAAAAAATATTAATTGGAAGAAAATAAAAAAAGTACTTACTTATAGTCCCATAAAAGGTTCTAGAAAAAAGAAAATTCTTTATAGGATTTGATTTCTTTTATTTATTTATTTAATTTTAATTATTTTTGCTAAGAGAATAGAAACTCACTTTACATTTCCATGAGTGAGTTACAATACTTTAGAAAATAGTTGATATATAAAGAATGAACTGGATTTTGAAGAAATTAATATAAAAACTGAGGATTGAGAAAATATAAATGGTCTATATGTTGATTGAAAAAGCGATAAAACTATTTATTATTTTCATGGTAACTGAGGTTCTCTACCATTTTTTTATTCTGAAATAATTTATCTGAGAGATTTGTGATATAATGTAATTTCATATGATTTTCCTTGATATGGTAAGAGTACTGGTTATCCTTATGAAGATGTAGTTTATAAATTTTCAGAGACTTTTTATGAGTATATGAAAAAAGAAAAAGAGTTAAAAGATGAAAATGTAATTGTTTGGTGATATAGTATATGAACTGCTGTAGCTACAGATTTTGTTTTTAAAAATCCTAGTGTTTCTAGATTAGTTTTAGTTGCTCCTTTAGCATCTCGCTATGATATGAGCGAAAAAGTTTTTTGATTTGTTGTACAAAAATTTTTACTTTTAAGAAATTCTTTTACTTCTTTTGAAAAAGTTAGATTTATAGATGTTCCTACATTGATTATTCATTGAAACAATGATAAGGTTATTTCTTTTGAACAATGAAAAAAAGTCTTTAGTAATTCTATTGCAGAAGAAAAATATTTTATAGAATTAGACAATTTTGGACATAATTATATTATTCATGCTTACTGAGAAGTCTTAAAAAGTCGAATCTTAGACTTCTTATGAAATGAAAAAGAGGATAAAGAAATAGAAGTGGAAGTAGATGAAAAACTAGATGAAGGTAATTATTCAACTGATGAATGAGAAAATATTGATAATAATAAAACATATTATTTTATAGATAGTGAAGAAAAAGAAAAACTTATAAAGAATTTATTAAATAAGGATTCTATTAAATCTTATGATATGAAAACAGATTCTTCTATAACTAAATTTGTAAATTCTAAAGTTAGTTTTAATAAACTTTGATATGTTCCTAATGATTTAGAAGAAATTGATTCAGAATATATAGATGATACAAAATGATGACAAACAGTTAGATCTGTTGCCAACGAAAATTTACAAAGACTAGCCAAAGATTTCTATAGAAAGTTTTGAACAAAACTAAAAATAGTTAGTGCTTATAGAAGTTATAGTTATCAAAAAGGAATCAAAGATAGAGGATGTCCTGATAATCTTTGTGCTAAAGCTTGATTTAGTGAACATCAAAGCTGACTGGCTGTAGATATATGGGAGGCTTCAACAAATCAAGAATGGAAGAGTGATAAGACTTTATCTATGTATTTTGATTGGTTAAATGAAAATGCTTATAAGTATGGTTTTCATAATACTTATCAAAAGTGACTGGATGTTGATTGATATGAAATAGAGCCTTGGCATTGGAGATATCTTTGAGCAGAATTAGCATTATATTTGAAAGATGAAGGGATTACTTTTGCCGAGTTTCATAATAGAGACTAAGGATAATTTTCTTTTATCCTTAATGCTAATTGTATAAATTCATTCATAGACATTTCTCAAGAAGGATTTTCTGAATCTATTCATAAAGACTCTAGTATTCATTTTATAGAATTTATATTAAAGTCTATTGTTTGTGTTTTTTCTTTATCACAGATTCTATTTCATTTCTTTCTTCACTCTATTCTTCATTTGCTTTGAGCAATTTTATTTATCCAAGTGTCTATTATTGTTTCAATTCATTCATCAATTTCTTTTGTTACTTCTGTAATATCTCCTAAAATTTCACTTAATTTTTGTTTAAAATCTAAAATCATACTTTTTATTCTAGGATTATATTCAAGAAATTTATCTAAACTGTCATCTCTAAGTTCTTCTAATCCTCTTTTCTTATTATCTATTCATCTTTGAACAATTTCCTTCATCATTCTTTTTAGTTTTTCCTTAAATTCTGAGTTATCTTTTACATAATTTGATAAAGAAAGTTCTCTTAAATCTCTCAAAAAGTTAATTGTTTTTTTATTTATCTTAACTGTTTCATTATCTCAGTCTAGTTCTCAACTAATAATATTTTCTATAATAACTTCTTTTACTGAGTTTTTAGATATAGAATATTCTCTTATTATTTCATCATTTAGTATTTTATATGTATGTTTTTTTAAAAATAAGTTAATATTTCTTGGAAGTTTCTTAGGATTATCATTAGCTATTTTTAGTAGGCATTCAGCTACTTTTTCTGCTGAAAGAGGTTTTTCTCATACAACTATAGCATCTCAACCTAATTCAAGTTTACAACCTAATCACTCAACTATTCTTGCTGTATTTTCTGCACTTTTCGTTCATCTATCTCTAAACATAGGAGTATCAGATACTCATAAAAATACATTTTTTATATAAACTCATTTTTCCTCTAATTTTTCACTATATTTTCAGATTAATTTTGTTATCTCATTTTTTGATCTACCATACTCAGAACGACTTTTTTCTGAATAAAAAGTGCTATGTTCATAAAATTTTGATATAATAGAATTTGTAAATACTATAGTAAGAGGCTCAGTAGATTCTCTTTCTAAAAGTCTTTCAAACAGTTCTGTATAAAAATCTATTTGTTTTTGTGCCAAGTTTCTTCTGATTTCTTTTTTTTCCTTATCACTTATTCATTCTTCCCAGGGTTTTCAGGTCTCAGGATTTATGGTATCTTTGATTATAAGTTTATTTTGTATTGATTTTTGTTCTTTTTCTGAGATATCTTTTTCCCACTTTTCTCAGGTTCTAGGATCTATTGTACTATCTTCTGTGTATTTCAAATAGTATTTTTTTTCTTCTTCTGAGATATTATTTCACCATTTTTCTCAAGTTCTAGGATCTATCTCTAGATTATAAGTAGGTATAGGATCCATATCTATAGCAGCATTACAAAATGCTATACCTCATTTAGGTACTTCTTCCATGAAATGTTTGTATGCTTCAGAGTCTTTATCAAAAAGATCTCCATGACTATAGGGAACAGTTGGAGTTTCTTGTTTACTTCTTATTTGTTTTTTTCTTTCAACTATCTCTTCTAGTTTATTTTTTTGTCTACTTCAAATAGGGATAAAATCTATACTATTCTCTATTAAAAAGTCTACAATTTTTGCTCATATTCAGCTAGTTGCTCATGTTAGATAGATAGTATTATTTCTTAGTCTTTCACAATCTTCTTTTTCTAATAAATGTTCAGTTTGAAATACAAACTCTCTGGTAACTTGTTCAACTACTTCTACTGGATTAATTTCTATTCTGACTGGTGATTCTCAGTTTGCTTTTATAGTTAGTGTATTTGTCCTTGTTTGCCCCATATTTTTTGTATTTAAGAGTAAAATAATTTAAATAATTAAATAATATTCAAATCTTTACTTGACGACTACTGTTATTATTTTTTCAAGTATAGAAGGAATAATATTTTTTAATTTAAATTCTCTTACCATTTTTGTTGTTAACAAATTAAAAACAAATAAATATAATACGCAAGATTTTTATTATGATAGTAAAAAGTAAATTGTTGTCAATAAAAAATGTTGTAAAAAATTTTAAAAGTATTATAATATACAATTTTTTTTTGTTTTTGATTATTTGTAATATTTTTAATAGTATGATAAGATTTATGTAGTATATTTTAATGCATAATTATTTATTAAATATGAAAGTTGAGCAGAGATTGTATAAGGAAGGGGAATGGTCTTCTAGAGATGTTAATAAAGATTCACAACTTGTTATAGTTTTTTTCTCTTGGTTTTATCTTTCTCCAGTGTTGATGACAGATTTTGATTTATATAAAGTATTAAGGTGATTCTATCCTAATGCTGATATTGTATTCGTTTCATCCTATTCAGAAATATATGATACTAGTGTTCTTAGTGAAACTATCTCTATCGTAGCACTTAATTTTGAAAATACTCCTATTAAAGTTATTTCATGAGAAGTTTCTAAAAGAGAGGATAGCTCAAAAGTCGCACAAGAGTTAGCACAGCAATTAAATTGAGAAGATTTAAAACATGTTTTAATGTTTTCAGATGGTTTATCAGTTAGTGCCAGAGAATCAATTTTTTGAATGAAAAAGGTTTTTTCTAAGGATGTTTGAGTAACAGGATGATTAGCTTGAGATAATTTGAGTTTTCAAAACACATATGTTTGACTTAATTCTTTCTCAATTGAGAAGAATAATATAGTTATGATTTGACTGTATGGCAATAAGGTTAAGGTTTGAGGTAATACTCCTTCAGTAAAGATTTGAGATTGTTCTTTGTCATGATGGACTAAATTTTGAATGAAAAGAACAATAACTAAATCAGAATGAAATATCTTGTATGAGTTAGATTGAGAACCAGCAGCAGATGTTTATAAGAGATATTTATGAGATAGATCATGAGTGTTTTATCCTATTCCTATAGGGATTTTTTCTAAGGAAGATAAAGAGGAAGATGCAAGAATAAGGACTTTACTAACAATGAATGAAGTAGATAAAAGTATAACATTTGCTTGAGATGTTCCACAGTGATATTATGCCTATTTTATGAAATCTAATTATGATGATTTGATAGAATGAGCTAAAAATTCAGCTGAATATGCTCTTAAATCAAATCCTAATCCTCAGTTTGCTTTACTTATAAGTTGTACATCAAGAAAACTTGTTTTGAAGCAAAGGATAGAAGAAGAATTAGAAGCAGTATCTGATGTGGTCTGAAAAGATTGTAAGATGATTTGATTCTATTCTTATTGAGAAATTTGAAAAAAGTCTTGCAAAAGAGATAACTCAAGCTATTTTTTACATAATCAGACAATGACTGTAATTTTATTATCTGAAGAGTAAATTTTATGAATTTACCGAAAAATGAAACTAAATCTAAACTTTTAGGTAAACAAGTTGAAAAATACCTAAGTTTTTTAAGAGATGAGGACTATGAAAAATTTAGGGATTTTTTAATGGCTGTTAATGATGAGTATGAGTATGATAAGGAAAGGTTATTGTTTTGTAACAATGCACTTGATGTTAGTACTGAAGAATTAAACGAAAAAAATGAAGAACTAAAAATAAAAACAGAGCAGCTTTCAGAAGTATTGGAAAAAAATATACAAATAAATGAGAGATTAGAAGAATGAAAGAAAAATCTTGAGTTGATAGTTAATAATCTTTTAGAATGAATTATTGTTATAGATAATGATTGAAAGATAATCATATCGAATTCTTCAGCGTCTAAGATAACAGGGTATTCTAAAACATATCTTTTACATAAGGATTATAGGGATATAATAAGATTCGTTGATGAGAAGTGAAGGAAATTGGATGATTTTGTTATGAGAACTATTAGGTCAATGAGAGAGTATTCTAGTTCTAGATGAGTTTATTTAAAGCTTGAAAATCGTGAAATGCCAATTTTTTTCTTCGTAAAACCTTTGAAGAAATTTACATCCAAAGGGACTGCTTGTATTATTGTATTTAAAGATATAACTGAAGAAAAAAGGCTTGAAAATTTGAAGAATGAATTTTTGTCAATTGCTTCACATGAGCTTAGGACACCTATGACTGTTATTAGATGATATGTATCTCTGTTTATAAAAGGAAAATTGTGAGATATAACAGATAATCAAAAAGAATATTTAGAAAAAATTTTTATGAATACCGTTAGACTAATTGATATGGTAAACGATATGCTTGATATAAATAAACTTGAAGCATGAAAGATGGAATTTTCTTATGATATAGTAAATATTACTAAACTAGTTGAAAATTGTGTTGATGATATGAAATGACTATTTGAACAAAAAGGAATATCTTTAGAAATTGATTTATTTTCTGATTTAATTTCTGTTTCTGATGAATGAAAAATAAAACAGGTTTTAATGAATTTGTTATCAAATGCATATAAGTTTACAAATGAGGGGTGAAAGGTAAAGGTTGGATTGAATAAGGATGATAATTTTATCAAATTTTTCGTCAAAGATAATTGAGTTTGAATAGCGAAAAGAAATATGAATAAGTTGTTTAAAAAGTTCTCTCAAATTGGATCTTATTTAAATAAATGAGAGAAATGAACATGATTGTGACTATCTCTATGTAAGCAAATTGTTGAAGAAATGGGCGGAAGTATTTTCGTTGATAGTGTTATAAATGAATGAAGTATTTTCTCATTTATTTTACCTTATAAAAAATGAAGTAATTTTAATTAAAAAAAGCGAAAAAATTAATTTTTTCGCTTTTTTCAGAATTTAAAATTTTTTAATACATCTATTGTTTTCTGAACTATCTCATCTCATTCATAATCAGCTTTTCTTATGTAAGAGACTGCACCTAAAGACAAGGCTTTTTCCTTGTCTTCTTCAGATGATAAATTGCTACAAACAATTATAGGAATTCTGATAGATGATTGTTTTTTTATGATTTTTAAAACCTCAAATCAGTCTGTATTAGGCATCATGATATCAAGTAAAATTATATCAGGTTTATTTTCTAGTAATTTTATAATTCACTTTAATCATTCCTCTGCTAAATCTACAGTAAATCATTCTAGTTCAAAATTTATTTTATAAATTTCTTGTAAATCTAGATTGTCTTCAATTATTAATACTTTTTTTTTCATAGTTTTGTTATTATTAATGAGTTAAAGACCTGTATAAATATAACTAATAAATTGTTTTTTTCAAAGTATTTTTATATTATTTTACTTTCTTCCTCTTTTATTTCGTTTTCAATCTCATTTTCAATTTCTTTTTGTAATATTATTTGTTTTAGTAATTGTTTCTTTTTTCTTTTTTCTTTTAGCTCTTTTTTATAATCTCAAGCTAGTATAAAGAAGGGAATTAAGTAGTTAATAGTTAGTATTGTGGCTATGATTACAACTAATAATAATATTTGTTCAGTAAATTGTAAGTCTACAATAATAGTAGAGCTTTTTATAACATCTTCTAGGGTTTTATATCTATATTCAAATCAATTCATGATATTTTTTATAATTTTTAAAATTATTTTTCTTCTTCTACTAAATCTCAAACAACAATTAGTCTATTTAGAGTTGTTCAAACAGGCCAACAGGTCATAATTGTTATTTCTGATTTGTCTTCAGTATCTTTTAAAACTTGTACATTCGATGGCTTTACTACTTTTTTCTCTCTTATTTTATATTTAAATTTTTTTTGATCATAATATACGATTACTTCATCGTTAAGTTCTACTTTGTCTAGTAGAGCAAATACATCATTATATTCTCATTTTATCCAAGGAAAATTAGATGAGTGTCAGAAAATAAATGAGTTTCATTTTTCTCCAGGAATTCAACTACTTGGGTATCTGATTATACCATTTGATAGTTCTTTCATAAAAATATTATTTAGTTCTTTTAATCCGTTTACTTCTCTGTTTTCTACTTCTATTAGGGGGATATTCTTTCAAATTTTTGGAATTATTACTCTATTTTCATAAGGAGTTATATCAATGTTTAGATTTATATTATTTTCATTTGATTTTGCTATTAACTTGTTTATTGAGTGAAAAACTCTTTGATCATTTTCTTCTTTTATTTCTTCTTCTTTAAAAGCTTGAGTTTTTTTATCTTGTTTTTCTTCTTTTTCAATTTCCTCTTTTTCTTCTTTTTTCTCTTCAACATTACTTCATGCTTCTACTGATGTTACCATAGATTGTGCTTCTATTTCAAGTTCATCTTCATATAAATATCATTTTGCTATGTTTAAATATGCACTGTAGTTTGTTGTTAGTAATAATACAAAAAATATAAAGATAGATGTTATACTATATTTTATAATGAATAGTATATTATTTAATATAGGTTTCAATTTTTTTAACTTTTCAAACTTTTTCAAAAAACTTGTTTTTGTTTCTTTTTTATTTTCTGTAGAAATTTCTTCTAATATAATAATTTCTTCTAATAAATCATTACTTTGTATTGTATCGTTTTCCATTTTTTTTGGTTTTATTTTTTATTTTTGTTTTTTATAAGCTATATTTAGCTTTATAAATAAATTTTATCACATTATTTTTTCTAATGCAATTATAAACATTTGATTTATTTCTCTTTTTATTTAAAATAATGTTTAAGTTAATTTTAATATATTAAAATTTCTTTAAGGATTTGATTTTACTTGTGAAACTATAGGTTGTTTTTGTCAAATTTAAAATTAATCAATTACTAGTAATATCTGGAATTAGGTTAGTTTTTCTTTATAAAAGGATTAACCTATTTATAGAAATTTTAATAGGAAAAATATATATAATTATGGTAAAAAAATATGAAAAGAGTTCTTGAGGTATCGTATATCGTAGAAAAGGAGATAAGATAGAGATACTATTACTCAAATGGATAAACTCAAAAAATAAAGAGGAATTTGTTCTTCCTAAATGAAAGATAGAAGATGGTGAAGTTGCTAAGGATACAGCAATTAGGGAAATAAGTGAGGAAACTGGCTTATCTTCTGAGTATTTAGAGATTATAAAATTTATTACGAAAATTAGTTATACTTTTACAGCTTGATATTTAAAGGAAAATCCTATAGTTAATAAGGATGTTTATTTGTTTTTGGTTAAGTATACTTGATGAGAATATCCAAGTGTTAGAGAGGAGGAGAGATTTGTTGATTATAAATGGGCAGATATAAGTAATTTGGATAAGTTAAAGCTTAGACCTGATATTATCTCAATTATTGCTAAGAATAAGCCTTATTTTATATAGCGAAAAATAACCTCACCCCCTAACCCCCTCTCCTGCAGGAGAGGGGGAATAAATGAAGGTTCAAAAGAGATAAAAAAACTTTGTCTAAAAGCTGAAAAGCATTGTTTTTATTTGATTGAATCTAAAAATTTGATTTTTAGGTTAATTCAATACAATAGTTGTATTGAATATTTTAGTTTTTAAGTGCTTTGTTATGGAAATTTTTTATGAGGGTAATCATTTAATTATTCATTCTGATGCAGATAAAAGAATTGTTTTTTCATATGATTCTGGTAAAGTTCGTATAAATGACTATGTGGTTTCTCATCCTGGTGAATATGAAAAAGCGGGTATATTGCTTGAGGTTAAAGAGTATGATGGTGAATTATTTTATAATTTTATAATTGGTTCTAAGCGTATTGCTATTGTAACTGCTGATTCTTTTGAGATAAAGGAAGAGATTTTGTCATTTTTTGGTGATATTGATGTACTTATAATTGTTTGATCAAAAGAGTCTGTAAAAGTTTTTGAAAATATTGAAGCAAAAGTTGTTATTCCATATTGAGAGTGAAAGGATTTATTTTTAAATGCTCTTTGACAACACAAAGAGGAGTTAGATATTTATAAAGTTCAATGAGAGTTTGATTTAAATAATACTGAATTTGTTAATTTGGGATTGAAAATTGAGGGATAATTTTATCTATTCATCTCTCTAAATAGAGGGATAGGTTCTAATATAAATTCCAAGCTTCTATTAATCTACCTTAATTGAATTGAGGTGGAAACGAGTAATGAATAGGGGGAGTAAGAAACAAAAGAAATCAGANNTCTGATTTCTTTTGTTTCTTACTCAAATCTTAGGGCTTCTATTGGTCTTAGTTTTGCGGCTTTGTAGGCTGGTAAAATACCAAATATTAATCATATTCATAATGAGAAGAAGAAGCTAAGTAGTATGGAATCTCTTTCTATAATTGCTGTGATTTTGAAGTAGTTTAATATCCCAACGACTCAGTAACTTAGTAGTATTCATATGGTTCATCATAGTACACTTAGAGTTAGAGCTTCTGTTAAGAATTGTAAAAGTATATCAAACCTACTTGCTCATATTGCTTTTCTTATACCGATTTCTTTGGTTCTTTCTGTGATTGATACGAGCATTATATTCATAACTCATATACCTCAAACTAGTAGTGATATTCATGCTATTCAGGCTAGGAGCATTGTTAAAGTTCATGTTATATCTGTAAATCTAGATAACATCTCCGATTGGTTTCTTATGTTGTATGGTAAATTTTCAGGATCATCTACTTTAAGAAAACTTTGTAGGTGTTTATCTATTTCTTCTTGTTTTTGTTCTACTTTGTTAGCGTCTGATACTACTATTACTATTTGAGAGTAGTATTTTTGTCACATTACTCTGATACTTGCTGTTGTTATTGGAATGAATATTGTTGAATCAACTGTTGAGTTTTCTCATAGTACTCATATTACTTCAAATACATTGCTTCACATCTTTATTTTTTCTCATATTGGATTTTTTCATTCAAAGAGTTCTGTTACAACTCCTTGTCCAAGTATAGCTACCTTTTCTAATTTATTTAAGTGTTCTTCTTGTATGTTTGTTCAATATATTATTTCTAGGTCTCTTGCTTCTAAATAGTTACTATCAATTCAATATACTTGTGCTTGTAAGTCATTTCATGAATATATAATCTGTCAGTTTCATGTTATTAATGGTAGTACTCATTTTAAGTCACTTATATTTTCTTTTATGCTCTTAACCAATTTGTCATTTAATATGTTGCTTGATCATCCTCTATCTTTGCTTGATCAAAAACCACGACCAGTTTGTAGGGTAAGTATATTGGTTCACATTTCCTCTATTTGATCTGTGATGGCTTTTGTACTACCATTTCATAATGCTGTTAATATTATAACTGATGATACTCATATTATTATTCAGAGCATACTTAATCCAGATCTGAGTTTATTACTCATTATTGATTCTAGAGAATTTATTATATTTTCAAATATTATTGCTAGCATATTTTCTTAAATTTTTGTAAAATTAGTAGTGTATTAGTCAGTCTTTTATTAGGATATGTTTTTTTGCATATTGATCAATTAATGATTCGTGTGTTATCAGTACGATTGTTTTTCATTCTTTATTTAGTTCACATAGTAGTTCCATTATTTCTTGTCATGTTCTGGTATCTAGTGCTCATGTTGGTTCATCTGCAAGTATCATAGGTGGGTTTATTGCTAGTGCTCTGGCTATACTTACTCTTTGTTGTTGTCATCATGATAGTTCGTTTGGTTTATGGTGACTTTTGTTATCAAGTCAGACTTTTTTTAGTGCTTCCATTGCCATATCTATTCTATGTTTTTTAGGTATTTTGGCATATGCTAGAGGGAGCATTACTTGTTTTAAAATACTTATTCTTGGTATTAGATTATAGCTTTGGAATACGAATCCTATATTTTTTCACCTTATTCATGATAGGTCTGATTCTTTTTTTCAAGTCACTTCAATATCTCAGAATTTGTATATTCAGCTTGTTGCTACATCAAGCATTCATATTATGTTCATTAGTGTTGATTTTCAGCTTCAACTGGGTCACATAATTGAAACAAAATCTCAAAAGTTGATTTCTAAGTCTACTCAGTCTAGTGCATTTACTATGTTATCTCATAGTTTATATTGTTTTCTTATTTGCTCTAGTTTTATCATATTTTTCTAATTGAATTGTATTTTTTATTTATTGACGGAAGGTTCTGTTTCCAGATGTTGCTCAGGCTGCTCTGTTTCAACCTGGCATATTGAATAGTCATGAACTTCATTCTGAATTATCTACTGTTTCTATTTTGAACTCTTTTTCTACTATTTTATCTCCAAGATTTAGTCAAGATATTATTTCAGTCATTCATCAAGAAGACATTCATGTTTCTATTTCAACTGTTTCTTGTTTTCAGTCTTTTAATAAAATTGCAGATTTTTTTCAATTTGTGTCTTGTATTGCAGATGTTTTTACAAGTAATACTTCTTCTCTAGATTCTGTGACAATCTCAACATTTGCCGTCATTCCTGATAATATTTTTTCACTAAAATCGGAATCATCTAAAACTATTTTTACCTCATAGTACACTACTCATGAGCTTTGAGTTGGAGTTGTATCAATTAGACTGATTTTTGCATTCACAGGAGTTTCTTTGTACGCATCAAAAGTAACAATAGCTTTATCTTCGGCTTTTATTTTTACTATATCTATTTGGTCAAGCATAACTGTTATTTGAACTAAATTAGGATTTTCTATGTATACATATTTGTTTGTATCATTTGATAATTTGTCTCAAACCATGTATTCATTTTTTCTTATTACTCAGTCAAATGGTGCTATTAATTTATAGTCGTCTAGGTTTTCATTTGCGCTTTGTAGTTTTAATTCAGCTTGTTTTATAGAGTTTTTTGCTTTTCTTACATTTTCATCAGTTGGTCATTCATAAAGTTCTTCTAAATTCTTTTTTGCTAGTTCTAGGTTCTTTTCTTTTGATTCTATGTCATTTTCTTTTGATTCTAGAGATAGTTTTTGACTTGCTATAGTTTCTTGTAAATTTCTTATAGAGTTTGCTATGTCTATTTCTTTTTTTTCTATACTCAGTTCTTGAGATTTTATAGATTCTTCTTTAGAATCTATTTTATTTTGATTAGTTTCGGCTGTAAGTTCATCATCGGTTAAATCATTTAAATCTTCTATTGAAGATTTAATAGAGCTTGTTTTTGAAAGAGTTGAACTCCTATAAGAGTCTATTTTACTTTTCATTGAACTTATATCTGAGCTAGTTAAAACAGAAGAACTTTCAACACTATTGTCTACTGTTTTATAGATTAAATCTGTTGTATCATAAAGTTGATAAAACATATCTAAATAATTGTTTAATAATTCTTCTATTGTTTCTTTATCTCAATTATAATTATATGAATCAAATTCTTGTTTTAACTCATCATACATACTTATAGATTCTAGTAGAGAATTCTTTGCTAAGATTTTGGTTCCGCTGTCCTTGGCTCCTAAAAACATTTCATAACTATCATTTTTATTTTGATTCTCTTTTGTTACTCACATTATATAGTCACATTCTTGAATTATTTTTTCTATGTCTATGTTATAGCTTCTGAAGTCATCTTCTATATTTGTGATAGTTGAGTTTTGTTTTGTTTCTGTATCTTCTGTAGAATCTGCTATCTCTTTTACTAAAAGTTCTAGTTCTTTTTTTGCTAGTTCAAGACTAGCTTTGCTACTTTCTAGTTCTTTTTTAGAAGTTTCTATACTTGTGTTTAATTTTGTTATGTCGTTTTGTTGTGATATTTTTAGGTTTTCTAGTTCTTGTTTTGCCATTTTTAATGAGTTTTCGGCATTGGCTATGGAGTTTTTTTGTTGTAGTATATTACTTTCTTCTGGTCATTCATATAATTGTTCTAGATTGATTTTAGCATTTTCTAGATTTATTTTGGCGTCTTCAATGGATACTTGAGCTTCAGAACTGTCTATTTCTGCAATTGTATCTCATTTTTTTACAGAGTCTCAGGCTTTGAAATTTACTTGTGTTATAGTTCATGCTTTATTGAATTGTAGGCTTTGTTCATCAACTAGTGAGGTATCTCATACTATCTCTATAGAGTTTTTTATATCTCATTTTTCTACAGTGTATGTTGTTGTTGCATTAGCTTCTTGGGTATTACTACTTCAGATGTTGATAAAAGTTTTATAGTTTATTCAAGGTAGTATAAGTAGTCATAGTAAGAAGTACTTGAAATAGAATTTAAATTTCATTTTCATATATAAATAATTAGTGGTATTGTATTAACCTCACCCTAGCCCTCTCTTTAGAAGAGAGGGGACAGTAAGAAAATACTTTTAAAAGTATGAATTTTGATTATTTTTTTAGTTAGTTGGTGAAGTAGGTCATCAGTTTGTTGTTCATGTTCACATGTTTGTTCTGTTTCATCTCATTCCTCATCATGCACCTCACATAAGACTTCTTATATCTTCTCAAGAATCTATTTTTTCTTTTAATTCTTCTTTTGTTATTCAAGCTCTTTCAGCCATTCTTTCTAGTTGTTCATCAGTCATATTTGCTGGATCAAAATTTCATCTAGTAAAGTTTCATCTGTTTCCGAGGTTGCTTGTAGGTTGCTCAGATGTTGTAAAATATCAGTATCAATATACTATGATACCTCAAATTAGTAGTCAGGCTACAAATGATATGATTTTTTCTTTCATAATATTAATGTATAAAAATATATAATATATCAAATATAATACTCCAAATTAAGAAGTAGTTAAGAGAAATTAAGAAAAATTATATTTTGAAAATATCAGGGATTATAGTGAAAAAATAAAAAAATCACATAGAAAAATTTCTATGTGATTTTAACCACCCCTTAGCCCCTCCTTGCTAAGGAGGGGGAAGATAAAGTTGGAAATATTACTTTTTTAGTTCCTTTTAGCTTTTCTTATTTGATGAGTAAATGTAAGGAAGGAATTTTAGAAAATTTTAGTGGGAGTGTGCATTAAAGTGTG
>DJMN01000007.1 GCA_002435385.1 Patescibacteria group bacterium UBA6489 | reverse complement strand
TACACACTTTAATGCACACTCCCTCAAAATACGAAATAAACATTATTCATTACAAATCAAAAAAAC
Source organism: Patescibacteria group bacterium UBA6489 (assembly GCA_002435385.1). Classification (GTDB taxonomy): domain Bacteria; phylum Patescibacteriota; class Gracilibacteria; order BD1-5; family UBA6164; genus UBA6489. The sequence continues at coordinate 91,088 of DJMN01000007.1, read as the reverse complement.
TCAAAAATGCTATTTCTGAGTTTTTTTAGTTATCTCTTCTCCCATCTCTATCTTACATAGTGTCTCAATAATATTTCTCAAATATACAACTTTTTTTTCTAAAAATTTTAGTTCTTGTTTTGTTATCTTGTAATCATAAGAATATCTTGCATCTACGTAAGCTTTTCTAAGTAATTCAAATTTAGTTTTTTCATCAGAGTCTGTCAAATCAAACCATTTTTCAAAATGTGAATTATTTTTTATAAGAAAACCATATAGTTTTTCCAAATCATGAGTTTTAGGTCTATATCAAGTTTTCACAAGCAAATATCAAGTTATATATGATTCTATAGTTTGATGAAGAATAAATGCTGATTTATTTAGTAAGTTCTCTTTTAAGAAAAATTTATATCATATTAAGAATTCATCTCATCCTTCAAACCATAGCTTGAAATCCTGCTTTTGTATCTTTCTTTTTTCTTCTAGACTAAGAATTTCGGCTTTTGCTAGAAGGTCTTTTTGATTATCATATAGTAAAATCCCCTCTTTCACTATGTCTGAAAAGAAATATCTATTTTCTTTTAGCATCTTATTTACATGGAATACACTTTCTACTATAACATCTATACTTCTTTGTATATTTTTCTCTTTTCTTAATTTTTCTATGGTTTCATTTATTTTTATATTGTAGTCCTTTTTATAGTACTTAACTATAACTAATATGTCATAATCACTTTCATAAACTCTTTTGCTGTTATATTCTTCTGTAACATCTTTTATAACATAATCTCATCTAGCAAAACTTCAAAATAGTATAATTTTTCATACTCATTTTATCTTTGAGATTTCTTTGGCTATCAGTTTTATCTCAGACTTTTGAGATTCTGGAAGATTTGGTAGTTCTGTTTTCATAATTTTTTATAAAAAAAAGAGATATATCTGTTATATACAGTGTATCTGCTTTTTTATATTTTACAAATGAAATTTTAAGAAAGATTATTTTCCTCTAACTTCTTTTAGTAATTTCCTATAATTTCTTCCTTGCATATATAGTTTTCAGAATATATATATAAAAAATACTATTACCCAAAAGTATATGTTTCTAGTGAATATATGACTAAGTGTAATATTCGTATTTGCTTGAACATATAAAAAAAATATCGTTATAGATTTATAAAATAACAGAAACATCAATATAATTTCTCAAGTTACTATTCATAGAATTCTATTAAATTTGAAAAGTTGATATAAGCCATACAAAATGATAATCCACAATGGTAAACTTAAAGAAATTATAAGCTTTATTATTAGAAAAATCATTGTAAAGTTTGTTGAATCAGTAGGAATTATGCTTCATATTCTAAATACTTTTTGCTTAGGTTCTTTTTTATGATTTGTTCAAAAATAATACAGAGGTCAAGAATTATTAGCTTCTGTAGAGAAGTTATTTAGTGATTTAGAATCTATTAATTCTCAAATATCTCCTCATCAGATATTTTTATCTTCCACAATGAAATCACCATTATCAAACACTTTGGGTAATAATAATGCTGTTGGTGCTAAATAAACATTTGTATATGATTCTATAAATATGTCTGTATATCATTCTTGAGAACGATCTAGCTTTGTATAACATCCATTATCTGAACATCATCAAAGTTTTATTGATGTTGAATTTACACAAAAAAACATAAATAAAATTAGTATTACCATCCATTTTTGTTTTTTCCTATCTATTCAAAAAACTTTGCCCTTTTTTGTTTTTTTCATAAATAAACTTTTCACGAATTAAGAATATGTTAAATTTTTTACTAAATTACATATTAAAATAAGAACTATATATTTCTAAAAGCAATATATTTTGTTTAAAATAGTTGTCAAAATTAAGACATTGAAACAAAAATATTAACTTGTCTTTCAGGATTATATGTATTTAATGTAAGGAAAATGTAAGAAAATAAAAATTTTTTTTTATTTTCTTGTTAAAAAACAAAGTATTATTTTGTTATTCCCCTTTAAATAAACAAAAGAGAGGTAATTATTTCCTCTCTTTTTTTGTTTATTTTTTATTGTAACTCTAAGATTCTAGTCATTATTTTTGCTACTTCTCATCTTGTTATTGGTTGTAACGGACGGAAGTTTCAATCTTTATAACCATTTATTATTCATAACTTGTTGGCTCTTACTATGTATTTTGCATACCACTGCTCTGGGTGTACATCAAAGAATTGTGAGTTTAAGACTGGGGTAACTTCTATCGCACTTGCTTTTAGTGCTGCTTTTACAAATTCTGCTCTAGTTATGTTGTTGTATGGTTGGAAGCTTCAATCTTTATATCATCCGAACGCTCATTCTTGACTTAGTGGATACAAATATTTTGAATACCATTCGTCTTTTTCTACATCTGTAAATTGTTTGGTTGTTGGGTATTCGGCTGTAAATCAGAAGGCTTTTGCTAGTACCTTTGTAACTTCTAGTCTTGTTATGTTATTATCTGGTCTGAAGCTATCGTCTTCTTTGTATCATGATACTATTTCTGCACAGGCTACTTTTTTTATCGAGTCTTCAAATTGGTGTCATACTATATCCCAAAATGTTTTTCAACATGTGGTTCAGATTAATTGTTTAAAGACTCTGTCTGTATTAAAGATTGGTTCTGACTCTACTTTCACTTCAAAGTCTGATATATATAGTAATCAAACATTTCATGCTGTGTCTGTTACTGTTATTTTACAATTTGTATGAGTTCCGTTTGAGAGTTTATTAAATATTATTGTATTGTTTCATTCTAGTGCTTTTGTTGTAAAACTTGAACAGTCTCAGCTGTATTCAATAGTTCAAGATTCATCTGTATGGAATGTATAACTTGGGGTACTATCTGATGTTGGATCTGCTACTGGTGTGATTTCTGTTAGTATTGGTGCTGTTGTATCTCATGTTGTATCTATTTCAAAAGCTCAAATATCATAACCAGTCCCTTGAGGACGAAAATTATCATCAAAGTCATCAGTAACGCCAACATCTATACCAGCATCAACAGCAACAGATCCTGCTAGCATTTTAAATGAATTGGAATTGGTAGTTGGAGTGATTACAAAATTCATCTCAGATTCAGTGGTTAAAATATTATTTGTTTGCAATGCCGTTGAAGGGTTACTTCCAATCCAAATATTATTGCTATAAACAGCACTACCTGAAAAATCACCACTCTCATAAATTGGTTTCAGATCAGGATTACTTCCTGAAATATTATTTTTAAATGTTATATCGTCAGTAGGATGTCTCTCAATTGAAATAGAAGAACTACTTGTATTCGCATCGGTATAAAAAGTATTGTGAGCGATCACTATATTTTGTCTATTTACATCATTGTCGTCACGTTCAGGACCATATATTCCAAAAGTTTTTTTACAGTTGTATGAAATATTGTTTATGACATTTACATCATGTAATTGATTTGTCCATCCATCATAATCTTCTTCCGCAATTGAAATTGATGTAAATACTCTGTCACCATCTCTAATTGTTCGAGGATCATCAAAATCATAACAATATGTAAAATTTCCCTCAACATTTACTTCATATGAATTATCTATGTAGATATCTGGTGCTAAATTGTTATAACTTACATTATCTATAATATCGACATAATATCCCTTCGCAACGTCAATTCCTTCCCCCCAGTTATCATAAATAGCATTGTTTCTTAATGTGATATGATGACCATCTGTTCCAATTTTAAGGGCAGATCCCCAACTGGAACCGTCTCCCATATCTTCATTTTGCATATTAGTATCGTGAATACTACAGTTTTCTACTGTAACATAACTTGCTGTATAGTTAACATCATCAACAATATCGCCGATAATTTGCAATCCATGACTTCTACATCCATACAACTCCACTCCAGAAATTAAAACATTTGATAAGTTATAAGGATCTGATTCTGCTGGTTTAACTCTCAAACATTGATGTTTCTCATCTGACGGACTTACTCCAGCAGCTGTAGCATCAATTTCAATATTTCTAAAAATTAAATAACTGGCATTTATTGTAACAGCATGATCTAGCACTGAAGAATAAGCAATGATTACTTCATCTCCATCATGCCATGGTTCGATTGTTGTTTCTGCTCCTGAGCTTCCGCTTAACCCTCTAGGAATGGTAACTGCTTCATTATAAGTTCCTGCATCAATTTTTAGAGTATCTCCTCCATTCATTAAATCTAGAGCATGGTTAATTGTTGCCCACGGAGATGATAAAGATCAGTCTCAGGTAGTATCGCTTCCACTTGAACTGGAAATGTAATAGTTCGAATCTTCTGCATTTGTTACAGAAAGTATACCTATATTATTTATAAAAAATATTCATAATAAATAAAAAAATATAAGCAGAAAAGATATTATTTTTCTCATAAAAATTATAGCTAAATTAATAAAAGTAATTTTTGCAAAAACTATGTATCATTTGCTTTAGTTTTTTTTAATTTCTATTAATAGTAGAGATTAATTATACAAAAAAAGAGCCGACTAATTATAATACATTTTATCCTAAAAACAAAAAAAGAGGTAAATTTACCTCTTTTTTGTCTATTTTCTTATTGTAACTCTAAGATTCTAGTCATTATTTTTGCTACTTCTCATCTCTTTATTGGATCATTTGGACGGAAATTTCAATCTTTATAACCATTTATTATTCATAACTTGTTTGCTCTTACTATGTATTTCGCATACCATTCATCTGGGTGTACATCAAAAAATTGTGTGTTTAGTACTTCTTTTGATTCTATTGCACTTGCTTTTAGTGCTGCTTTTATGAATTCGGCTCTACTTATGTTTTGGAATGGTTTAAATGTTCCATCTTTATATCATCAGAATGCTCATTCTTGGCTTAGTGGGTATAGATATTTTGAATACCATTCATCTCTTTCCACATCTGAGAATTGTTTACTACTTGGATATTCTGCTGTAAATCAGAAGGACTTTGCTAGTACTTTTGTTACTTCTAGTCTGCTTATATTCTGATCTGGTCTAAAACTATCATCTTCTTTGTATCATGACATTATATCTGCACATGCTACTTTTTTTATTGAGTCCTCAAATTGGTGTCATACTATGTCCCAGAAGGTTTTTCAACATGTGGTTCAAATTAATTGTTTAAAGACTCTGTCTGTATTAAAGATTGGTTCTTCTTCTACTTTTACTTCAAAGTCTGATATATATAGTAATCAAACATTTCATGCTGCGTCTGTTACTGTTATTTTACAATTTGTATGAGTTCCGTTTGAGAGTTTATTAAATATTATAGTATTGTTTCATTTTAGTGCTTTTGTTGTAAAACTTGAACAGTCTCAGCTGTATTCAATAGTTCAAGATTCATCTGTATGGAATGTATAACTTGGGGTACTATCTGATGTTGGATCTGCTACTGGTGTAATTTCTTCTAGTGTTGGTGATGTTGTGTCTCATGTTGTATCTATTTCAAATTCTGATACTGTTAATGCTTCTGATTCATTACCTGATGCATCTGTTACTGTTATTTCACAATCTGAATAAGTTCCATCTGATAATTCGTTAAATGTTATTGTATTATCTCATACTGTTGCATTTGTTGTAGAACTAGAACAGTCTCATGTGTATGTTATTGTTCATGCTTCATTTGTGTTAAATGTATAATTTGGGGTTGTGTCTATTGTTGGAGTGGTTACTGCTGTTACTTGGCTTATTATTGGTGCTGTTGTGTCTCATGTTGTTTCTATGGTAAATGATGGGATATTTAATGTATTAGAAATGTTTCAAGATGCATCTGTTACTTTTATTGTACAGTTTGAGTGTATTTCTATTGATAATGTGTTAAATGTTATTGTATTATCTCATACTGTTGCATTTGTTGTAGAACTAGAACAATCTCATGTGTATGTTATTGTTCATGCTTCATTTGTGTTAAATATATAATTTGGGGTTGTGTCTGTTGTTGGAGTGGTTACTGCCGTTACTTGGCTTATTATTGGTGCTGTTGTGTCTCAAGGTTGTGTCCCTAATCTTTCTTCTAATTGATAATCATAAAGTGAAGAAATAGCTAAACATTTATTCAATCATTCTATATAAGGAGTAGGATTATAATCCATACTTAATGTATTACCTGGACTATGAAGACCTATTACTCTTGCTCCTGGGGCTTCTTCTATACTTCATGCTAAAGCATTATATGATAATTCTTGTAGCTCAATATTCCAAAAAGTATTATAAATACCTGAAGTTGGTGAATTAGAATCACTACCTCAATTTAGGAATAAATTATTTGAATATCATACTTTAATATTATCAAATAAGTTAAAATGATTTAATCAAGCATGTTGATCTAATGCTCAAGCTTTAACATAACCATTTTTAAATACACATAATTCAGCAGCTGTATTTGCACTCGGATTATGTTCAGCATCTGGATATAAATAAAAATTTTGTCCTAGTATTCAGTAAGAATTAGCAAACATAATATTGTAGTGATTTTCTCTTCAAGTTGTTATAATATCCTCAACAGTACTGTTTTTACTATGATCTACCATAATCCCTGAGTCTGCATTATCTATAGATACGTCTTTTATCCAAGAATTATTTACATCTGTCATATAAATTCCATTATATCCATCTTCAAAATGGTGTGATTGAGGCTCTACATCCGGAAAATTTATGCTAAATCCAGTAAATCATATATTATCAAGAAAGTGTGATGTTCTCAATCTAGTTCCTCAATACTGAGTGCTGTGCATTAAAGGTTCTTTAATAGTAACAGTATTTCAACTAATTCCTGTTATAGTGACAGGTTGTGATACAAAATTTACATTAGAAGAACAAGAACCATATCATAAATCATCACAGTCTCCGTCAACTAGATAATCAACAAAATTATCACTAGAATCATTTGCCCATTCAAAGTTAACTACATCTCATACATTTAAATCACTAGCATCATCAACTGTAAAAGTTTTTGCACCTTGATTACCTGAACTAACATCTGTAAGAGAGACTTTTGAGTATCTATTTCCATTATAATGTGTATAAAAGAATCCTCATGTGTATGTATAAGGAGAATATGAACGTCCTCATATTGTTGTTAAAGTTCAATCCATTATATCCTGAACATCTGAAGTTATAGTTACACTTGAATCAGAAAGAGGTATATCAATCTGAAAACTAGTTCAATTAGATCAACTACCATCTCATTGGATTACAAAATTTCCTCTATCTATAGTTATTACATCTGATATAATGTAATTTCCTGCTGGAAAATGTAATACTACCATACCTGATGTAGATTGGTTAGCTGTAATTGCTGATTTAATTGCGTTTGTATCATCTGTTGTATCATTTGGAGTTGCTCAATAGGATGTTACATTAACATAAGTTATTCCAGAACTTGAAGACGTATAAGAAGGTATTTCTTCTTCTCACCATTTATATCAAGCATAAGAATAATCTGGTAAATAAGGAGTTTCATTTGATATAATGTTTGGTGTAAAATTACATGTTTCTGCTGAAGTTTCATATTCAATGCTTAGTTTTGCCATCCTATATACATCTGGATAAGAGTTATGGTGTTCATAGGCATGCACTACTCTTGCGTTACCACTATTTCCTTTATCTTCAATGAAAAAAGTCATTGCATTTCAAGAAGTCCAACCTGATGATAATATTTCTTCAACAATTGATTTAATGTCAGTTGTTTTATTAATTTCTTTAGTTGACCATTCTTCTGGTGATTCCCGATCCTCTATGTTATCATCTCACCAGTCTTTTGGTGACCAAGTTACTTCGGCATTAGTCTTAGTTCTATTTGAAATATCATTTGCTGTACTAGTAAAGGCTGTTGAATTTGCTACAGCTTCTCAGGTAATTGTTAAGTTAATATCTCAATCTGAATTATAATTAGCTCTATTGAAAAACCTTAAATGAGCAGATTTTATTGTTGCTCATGTTGGTATATCTACGTTTTGGAAACGAAACCCTGCTATCTGATTTTTTCCTGTATCTTCATTATAACCTAATGAAATTTGTATTTGTCATGTAGTAATCGCTCAATTATCTTTTCTTTCAATAGCATCATCAGATCATGAGTTAATTTGGTATGTTCTAAATACAGAATCCGAACTATCTGCATTTACAAAATTTATATTAGTTATGTTATTCACTATTGGGAAGAATCCCATAATATAAAAAAATATAAGTAAAAAAGAAAAAAACTTTTTCATAAAAAAACAGTGTTAAAAAAATAAAATATATTTACACGAAACATATAACGATATAATAACATAAAAGTGACAAAGAATAAAAATAAATAAATTGTAGGGGGTATCTAATTTAAGTTATATATATCATTAGTTTATTTATTGTAATAGTTATATGTAAGAGTTATGTAAGAATATTAAAATTTACTTATTTATCTCTTCAGCTAGCTCTTCTTGATTTTTAGCCGAAAGCACTTTTACATCTTCTAATTTTTTTCTAGCATCTTCAAAAACTTCTTTTTCAGCTTTTGCTTGAGATTCAACTTCTTTTCTATAAGAATCTATTTGGTCAAAATGATTTTTTAGTTTGGTTACATTTTCAACAAAAACTGATGCTGATAAAACTGGTTTAGATGATAGTTCCTCTGATTTTTTAGAAGATTCTATAGTTTTGTCTGTAAGTTCTGAAGACATTTTATCTATAGTTTTTCACATAACATCTATTGCTTTCATACTAGCATCCAATGCCTTCTGAGAACTTGTCTCAATAAGAGCAGTTGAAAGAAGAGTTTTAAATATCGGACGAGATGAGGTCATTGCTAGAGATAATTTTGAAGCACTATCTAATCTCATAAGAAGTCTTTTTCTAGCCATTTCTAGATTTCAAACTAAAACAACTAAATTTGATAAAAAATAATCTACATTTCTTAAAAACATATCATATTTCATCTTTTCACTTTCATCTGTGACATTTTCTTCTCTTGTTTTAAATTCATCTAATTTCTCACGAAGAAAGTCTTTATATGCTATTACTTTTCAAAGGTTGTTTTCAATTCATTCTAGGAACTTTTTTTGTAAGTCTATTGATGTGTTTAAAGAATTAGTTGCCTGATCAAATCAAGAGAAAATCTCTCAAATTTGTCATTCTATTCACTTTATATTAAATCTTGCTTCATCCCATTTTTTATCTAGAGACATAGCTAAATTTTTTATAAGTGGTATAGATTTTGCAATCTTCATAAAAGTTCAGTCATTATCTATTATTTCTCTGTATACTTGTTGAACTTCTCAGTTCATTTTTTCTAGTTCAGTAGAGACTGTCATAACTGGATCTTTATCTATAATTTTTGCTGTTTCTAAAATAATTGAGTCTAGAGGGGCTGTTATTTTTTCTCATAGACCTCTAAAATCTTTTGCTGTAGCAAATGTTTCTTCTATTTCTTTTCTATCTGTTTTTGATAGAGATATAGCTTTAGTGTCCTTTAATATAACCTGAGTATCCTCTTTCTTTGTAATATCTTTTACTGTCATAAATATAGAAGTTAAAAATTAAACTCCTATATTATATTGTATTTCTTGTTATATTCAAAAAAGTAAATAAATTTTCGCTTTTCAAAAAAAGTAGTCTCTGCTAATTAACAGAGACTACTTTTTACATAAAATTTAATTATTAAATTTTCTCTTATTTTTAATAATTAAAAATCAAGAACATCAAGTATATCATCTAAACCTCAATTGTTATACTCATTAATCATTTGTTTAAATCTCATAACAATATAACCAACTAAAGCTCTGTATCTAGGTCTAGAATCAGCTAGACTATTAAGCTTATCTATTACATCTTCAAGAATAGAAACTTTTTCTTCTGTATTATCTATCTCTTCATCCAGTTTCTCTTGAAAATTATCTACAATAATATCTAATCTCGCTTTTAATCTATCCGATATATTTATACATGATCCAGTATACAAGAAACTTGCTCACTCCTTTTCTAACATACATTTATTTTGATATGTTTTTGGTTCTGAAACCATTTCAGCATCATGAGCACAAACCATTCATTCTTCACATGGTTCTCATATAGCTTTAGGTTGTCAGCAAACTGGAGCATATGTATCATCACATATTCTAGGTTCTTCTTTACATTCTCAAGCATATAAATATTTAGCTCATGCTTTTTCTAACATACATTTATTTGCGAAAGTCTTTTGATTATAAACACATCCATCAGTATTCTCATAATTACAGTTCTCTATAGACCCACAAACTGGAGCATATATATCACCACATTGATCTCACTTTATTGTAATAGTTGTAGTCCATCATTTATATCATAACACTTTTGCATTCAAATTATATGTTCAAGGTTTTATATAATCCATACTCATTCTTAAAGAACAACTTCAAACAGCAACTCAAGGTGATACTAATTTTAGTCCTGATTTACAAGAGCTTGAGTTTATATTAGTATCTATATAGAATACAGCTGATGAATCAAAATCTCAGGTAAAAGTAATTTTTGCTTTAACTCATACAATTACCTCACTTCCATTATATGCATAAGAGACATTAGAACTTAAATTAGCATCTTTTATTATCATTTCTGAAGATTCTTTACATTCTCATTCATATAAAAAACTAGCATTAGCCTTTTCCAAGTAACATTTATTGGAAAATGTTTTTTTAGATGAAGCACATCAGTCATCATAATAACATTCACCAACCTCTCAACAAACAGGAGAATATTCTGCAGTACATACTGTAGGCTCTTCCTTACAATCATTAGGAGAATTAAATATGTTTTCATATCTAGTATCACAAACTCAATCTCTTATGTTAGCACAAATAGTTCAATATCATACTCACATAGTTCAATCACTATCATAAGCTTCCTTAGGAGCCACTAGTGTCAAACCAGCACAACATTGTTTTCAAGCATTAGGATCATTTGGTCCTAGGCTAGCATTAGGTCATCTTCCTCATACAGAAACACACACATCATCATTTTTATATTCTAAACATCTAGGTGTATCGTGTCTAATACAATACATTTCAGTACAAACTGTAAGTTCTCAATTTTCATCAACACTACAAGTATTACATCAATCATAATATTTTACACAGTTACTTTTTATATCAGTCAATTTACATTCTCCATTATAACTGTATTTATACCCTTCAATATTATAGTTATCTAAATAACATCTATTAGAAAATGTTTTATATTGAACTCATCCAGTTTCATCTCCATCAGGATATCTTATTCAACATACAGGAGCATATTCTTCTGTACAAGTTACAGGATCTTCTTTACATTCTCATTCATATAAAAATGTAGCATTAGATTGCTCTAATACACATTTATTAGAAAATGTTTTTATTTCAGAAGGACAATCATAACAATCAGTAATCATTTTTCCACATACTGGAACATATATATCATCACAAGATTCTTCTTCAGGACAAGCAGGAAATTCACAATTATCTCAACTCCTTGAAAGAGTTGTTCAATCCTCACATATTTTAGCATCTGCAGGACATATAGTTCCTATTGTATCATCTCAATTTGCTACACCTCATAAACTAAAAAAACAACAGGAAACAAAAACTAAAACAATAGAAAAAATGTTTTTCTTCATATTTATATAGTTTAAAAAAATAAAATACAAACAAGATAACGATATAATTTTGAAAAAGTGACAAAATCATAACTTAATTATAAAATATTTTTTATAATTAAGCAAATTCCTCATAAGCAATAATTTATCTCATTAAATAACTATATATCTCTATTCTCAATCATGGCTATACACGCTTTTATTTCAAAATAACTAATGTCTTTTTTTCATAATTCTTCTAGTCTATCTTTTACTTCTCTAAGCTTTTCTACTCAATTTTTGAATTCATTATCTAGAAGTTTTTTTATAAATTCTATGTCAAAGAAATTTACTAATTTTAAAATATCATTTAATCATAGTTTAGAGTAACTATAAAGTGATAATATGTGTTCTTCTACTGTTCTGTCTTTAATTCATCTTTCTTCTGCTATTTCTAATATAGTTTTTCAAGATTTGAATAATTTTAATGTTTCTTCTTGTGTACTTCATTTAGCAGAATTTGTATTTCCTGATTTTTTAGGTGTTTTTTCTTTTCATATTTTTTTATAACTTGAACTTTTTACTCTCATACTTAAATAACTTTGTAATTCATTTTCTTCATCTTTCAGTAAATATTCTCTTGAAAGAGCTACTCTTCACTTATCTGTTAGTCATATAGTTGGATATTGCCCTGTTGTTTTTTCTATAAATCATTGCCTTATTAATGCTTCTACAAGTGCTTCTATTAAATCACTATTGTATTCTGAGAGAATCCCATATTCAGATTTTTTATTTAATCCCCATTCTAAAATTCTTTTTTCCTTACTTCCCCGTAAAAAAGCTGTTATTAGTTTAATTCAGAATCTTTTATCAAATAAATCTACTACATCTAAAACTATAGAGAAAACGCTTAACTGTACCAATTTTTCACTTTTTCAAGACGCTTTTTTTCACATTTCAATACAAAAATCACATGTTTTACAGTTATCTCATAATTTTTTCAAGTCTTCTTCATCTCAAAAATAATCAAGTATAAATTTTTTCCTACAACTTGGGTAAAATAAAAGTTGTTTTATTTGTTCTAGTTTGTAATAAGCTTCATTTTCTAAGAGTTTTTGATGATTCCGATCAATTAGTAAATGGTTATGATTTCTTTTTTCTTGTGCTAGAGTTATTCCCCTTCCCCTAAAATCTGAATCATTATCACTATTGTATCATCTTTTTATAACTCAATACTTTTCAAGTATTTTTACTATGCTTGATACTTTCATATCACTTCATAAATTTGATTCTTGAGACATAAGAAAATAAGTTTTTAGAATTTCTGTTCAAATTCATTCTCATAGTTTGATATTCTTGTAGAGGTAATCATAGAAGTCTAGGACTTCTTGTTTTTCTGGATAAGTATTTTCTATGAAGAATTCTTGTATCTTTGTATCTCAGTATGAAGCTAAAACAACTCAAAAACTGTGTTTTCAATCTCTTCATGCTCTTCAAACTTCTTGATAGTAGTTTTCAATACTTCAGGGTAGGTTATAATGAATAACAAATCTGATGTCTTTTTTATCTATTCACATACCAAAGGCATTTGTTGCTACTATTACTCTGTATTTTCATTCCATAAAATTATCCTGCTGTAGTTTTCTTTCATCAGGATTCATTGATCACATGTAGATTCAAACTGATACTTTTTGTTCTACTAAAAAGTCATAAACTTCTTGTGTTTTCTTTCTACTTGAACAATAGACTATTCCAGATCATGGAATACTGTTTAGTACTTCTATTATTTTTTGTCTTTTTTCATCTGCTTTACTTATTTCTCTAACTACTATGGTTATGTTTTTTCTATCAAATCATGTTGTAAATATGTTTGGATTTTCTAATCATAATCTAAGGATTATATCCTCTTTTACTTTTTTAGTTGCTGTTGCTGTAAGTGCTATGATTGGGATTTTTTGTTCTTCTTTTAGCTCTTTTATAAACCCTTTTATTTTCATATAGCTTGGTCTAAAATCATGTCACCATTGGCTGACACAATGTGCTTCGTCTATTGCTATTAGAGAGATTTTAACTTGTTTAATAACTCTCAAAAAATTTTCACTATTTAGTCTTTCTGGAGCTATATAAAGAAACTTTATTTTACTATCTGGTCTTGATATTTCGTTTAGTATGTTTTGTTGGTCTAGATAACTTATAGTTGAGTTTATAACTTCTGCTCTTACTCACAAGTTATTTAATGAATCTAGTTGATCTTTCATGAGAGAGATTAGTGGTGATATAACGATTGCTAATCCGTCTAGAGCAATTGCTGGTAATTGGTATGTTAGACTTTTTCATCATCCTGTAGGCATAAAAACAAGAGTATCATTTTTTTCTATAATACTTGTGATGATTTTTTCTTGTCATTCTCTAAATGAGTCAAAACCAAAGGTTTGTTTTAGTATTTTATGTATGTCTTGCATGGGTTTAGTTTTTATAATCTATTTCTCTCTATTCTTAAAGGTATTATCACAGGATACTTTTCCGAATCCCTCCCCTTACACTTCGTTTCAGGTATTCTCCCCAGGGGATACTCTCTTGCTTCGCAATTCACCTTACCTCTGGAAAAGGGAGTAATTTATTTTATTTTTCTTTTTAAAAAAACTTTTTTGACTTTTATTATATATTTTTATATAATGGTTATACATCAAGACGAGAAGTGTCCCGAAAAGTGCTGGTGCTTTAGGAAGCTTCTCTTTTTTTGTGCTTATTTTTATTCTTTCTGTGTTTAATTTTTGATTTAGAATTTGATAAATAATCTTTGTAAATAATTTCTGTTTTCTTATATAAACTTGAAGTAAAGCTTTTATTTGGAAAAAGTATTTTCTTCAATCTTTCTTTTTTAATTAGATAGTCTACAAGTATTTTAAAATCTCAATCTCATGAAACTAAAACAATTTTATGAAATTTTTCTGGTTCTTCTATAAGCTTTTCCATAACATTAAAAATCAAGTCACTATCGATATTTCCCTTTTTATTACTGTCCATTTCTATCATTTGTTTCTTGAAAACTACAATAAATCAAGCTTCTTGTAGCATTGTATAAAGGGAATTATTTTCATCGTTTACATATCATAAAAAATAGTATGCTCTAACTATTTTATACTTGTCTCTTAGATAGGTCCTGAATTTAAACAAGTCAACACTCCATCATTCTGTAGTGGTTCATAGATAAAGGTTTTGTCAGTCTATATAAGCATAGTTTTTTTCTTGTTTCATTTATTAGAGTACTTAAATATATAACCTGAAATTTTTATAACACTTAAAGTATATACAGAAAATATATTTTACAAATTTTTATTTGAATTCATCTAAATATCATTTTTCCCAAGCTAAGAAAAAACAATAAGCAACTTTGGGAAAGTTTATTTCTCAGGTTAAAATCATTTCTCTAAAATTTTTAATGGTTGTTTTATGAACTGTGATATTTTCTCAAATATCTAGATTTTGTTTTTCTAATGGTTTACAATTTTTTGCTAAATAATACTTTGCTTTTCACTCAAAGTTTCATTCTATAATACTTTCTCATAGAAAATGATATTCATCTGATGTATATCAGGCTTCTTCTTCTAGTTCATTTTTACAGTTCTCTATTTCTGAAACATTGTCTTCTAATGCTCATACTGGAATTCAAGTTACTATTTCTTCTGGTCAGGCTCTGTATTCTTTTGTGTAGATTATTTCTCAATTTTCTGTAATAGGTAGTACAAATGTTCAAATGCTTTGTTTATTGTTGTGTGCATAGATAAAAAATTCACTAACTTCTCAATTTTCTTCTAGAAAATATTTTCTTAATATTTTTCTATATTTATCAAAAGCTATTATTTTTTCTTTTATTTTTTTTGGTGTGTACATAGTTTAATTATATGTCTTTAGTAAATATCATTGACCTAAATTATTAATCTATACAGAACTTTTTATTGAAAATTTATAGGTAAGTCTTCTTATAGACTACTTCATAAACATTGCCATTCATAGAAAAAATATAAAAAAATCAAAAATAGAAGCAAATATTGTTATTAATATATTTAATATAATTTTATTGTTTGATATATTATGTAGATTTTTCATTGAAAACCTATAATAAAACAAAGCTAGGAATAAGTATAAAAAAATAAAAAAGATAAATATTGATACTTGATCTAGTCTTCACCAAGGTGTTTTTAATAGTTCATAAATAAAAAGTATAGAAATTCCTCCTCATAAAGAGAGAATAATCAAATTTAATGTTAATGTTATTAAAAATAGCTTTTTTCTCATATTCGTTTTAGTGAAGTAATAAATATTTCTTATTCTAAGGATAAAGACCGTATTTGTAAGCAATTTATGATTCTCTAAACCTAACAATAAAGCTCATAGCTAAAAAATAGCTCATTAAGGCACTTGATCAATATCAAATAAAAGGTAAATTAAAACTAACATTTGGAAGAATTCCTAAATTTGAAAGTATGTGAAAAGCGATATTTAGAAATATATAGCTTGATAATCAAATTATAATCAATTCTCAAAAATAATTTTCCTTTAGTCACTGCTTGGTATATCTATGTATACTCCAGAAAAGCATAATATAAATTCAAACCAAAAATAATAATCCCATTTTTCAAAACTCCTCTCAGATTCAAGCAAAGATATTATCACTAATAATCTCTCAAGCTCCTATTCATTTTCAGTTTTTATATCAAACTCCAAATAATCATCATCTTTCTATTGCTGATTTTATTTCGTATTCAACATAACATAACTCCTTATCTTGGATTTCAACAAATGTATTACATTTAAAATATCTATCAGTTAGGTAGTTGTATCTATCAGATGAAAATACTCCAAGTATTCAAATTAGAGATATTAAGGCAATAATTATAAAATATTTAAGTTTTCCTTTATGCATTGAGAATAAGAATACCAGTATTCATATACACCATAATAAAAATAAGTTAGATAAATCTTTTATAAGAAATACTGGTATAGATATAATAATTTGAATAATTGTATATTTTCACCAAACAGGAATTTTGCTAAAAAATTTAGGCTTATTTAGAGTAAAATCTAATTTTAGGAATTTATTTTTTGTCTTTAATTTAATCTTATCACTTGATTTCTTTCAATTTACTAGAAAATTAACAAGTAAAAATATAGATCAAATTATATAGAAATATATAGGTTGAATAGTTATTATTCAAATACTAATCCAATTAACATTATTATAAGATGATATATAGCGAAAGGTTCATAAAATCAATAAAAGTAATGAAAAAACAAAAAATGTGATTGAAAACCATTTATTATAAATATATTTTTTAGGAGCAAGTAAAAAAGGTAAAGATATTACGATTGCTACAATTATGCTTATAAGGTATCTTATTGTAAAAAAATCTATAGAATATCCTGAAATATTCTTGTCCCGCCTTAACATAAATTGCATGATTCTAAGTGCTCTGTGTATTGATAAACTATCTATAACGGCTATAGATATAGTTAAAAGTATAAGTACTAAAACTATTGTAAGTAGTGTTTTCTTCATATAAATTATTTTTCTTATTTATAAAAATTTTAAAATATTATTTTGTTTTAAAAAAGTCCCAAATCTCATCAGTTGCAGAAAACGCTTGAGAAGGTGTGGTTGTTTCTAAAATATCAGGTTTAGGAGACTTCCCTATTCCAGGCCAAGAATGTCATCAATCTTTAGCTACACAAAGTTTAACTTCAACATCATCATCACATTTTGAATATAAATCACAATATCCATTTTCATTTTCAAAAACTCTTTCTGGATTATCTTCACAATTATTTCTTTCTACCCAATCTTCTATAGTATCAGCAACGGATGTAAATTCGGTCTCAGCATCCACAACACATTTAGGACCACATCATCAATCAAATAAAACATGGTCATCTTTCTTTCAATGAATATGCATAACTGATATAGGGTTTTCAGGACTACAAGAGTCGTAGTTATTTGTTCATGCAACTGCTGCTATTGCTGTAAATGTATCTGACATTTCACAAGCAAGGCGATGAGAGAACATTCATCCATTTGACATACCTGTAGCAAATATTTTATCTATATTTGCTTTTGATTTAATATCATCAATTATTAGTTTTACAAATCCTACATCATTACTTTTACTTTCTACAGCATAAGCACAACAGTTTCAGGCATTCCAAGTTCCTATTTTTCATGAATCAAACCTGCTTGCTCAATTTGGAAATGCTACAATAAATCATTCTTTATCTGATTTTGGAATCCATCCATAATTATCAGCCATTATTTCAGCTGTTCACATTCCTCCATGAAAAGCTAGTATTAATTCTGTATTTTCTCAATTATATGATTTTGGAACATATAATAAATAATATCTTTCTAAATTTCATTGTTTTATCGTGTATTTATAATCTCATGGAGCAAAAATATTTCCATTTTTTGTTTCTATTTCTGAATTTGTATTATCTTGCTTTTCTTGATATTTGTCTATTAATCATCCACAGCTAGATAATGCTAGGATAGAAAGTATTAATATTATTGTTTTTTTTAGCATTCTATTTATTTGAAATTAAGTGATAAAATTCATTTTAACCTTTAAAATTTTTTCTAAATATTTCCATAAATATCTGGTCTTTTAGTTCTCATCTAATAAAAACATCTTCTCTAAATTTTCACACTTCTCTAAATCATACTTTTTTGTATAATCTTCAAGCATTTTCATTTCAATCAAGATAAGATAGGGTTATTTTATTTAATCATAGTATTTCAAATCAGTATTGAATAAGTAGATTAAGAGTTTCTGTTCAGAATCATTTATTTTGATTATTTTTATCAAATATAAATAAATATATTTCTCATTGTCTTGATAGTTTTTTTATATTTTTTATTGAACATATTCATATAACAGATTTGCTTTTTTCATTAAATATTGAAAAATACATTGAATTCTCTTCTTTCACAATTTTATCATACAGCTCTTCAATATCTTCTTTGTAGTAATTATCTTTTTTGTTTCATAAAAATATATTTGTTTCAAGATTATTCATCCCTTTATACCATAAATCTATATCTTGCTTTTCTGGGATAACAAGACTGACTTTTTCTGATTTCATGACAATTATTCTTTGCATAATTTTTTCTATTAGTTTTTAAAGTCTTCTCAAAATATTTCCATAAAAATAACATCATGATAACTTTTCATTACATAAACATATTTTTAAGATAAAGTTTTTATATTAATATGACTTTATTTTTTAAACTTTAAATTCTTCAATTTGTTTAACTCATGTATAAAAATCTTTATTTATTTCTTTTATCTCATTACTAATATCAGTTTCTGAAAAAATTATTTTCATATTTAGTAAAAATTTTCTTGTATTAAATTTATTTATTAATGAAATCTGAGAAATAAAGTAAATAATGAATTCTATATATTTATCTAATTCTTTATAATACTCTTTAACAACAACCAACTCTTGTTTATATCTTATTTCTGATTCTTCTTTTCGTACTAATCAATTAAGAAAATCATGTTTTATTTCATTAATACATAAATCATTATTAAAATTATTTAAACTAAATACTATTCAATCTAACTTTCTTAACTCTTTTAAAACTTTTTCATATTTCTTTTCATAAAATAAATTTGGAAAATAATCCTCTAAATTAAAAAAATTATATATTGGAAATCATATACTTCCTAACTCATCTAGACGATAGTTCTCTATTAATTTTATATATTGTTGACATGAACTTTTAAATCTAATTAAATTATTTAGATTTTGGTTTAATTTTATTAACAACTTTTGAAATATAATTTTATTTTCTTTTATATAATTTATTCTTTCAGTAATGTAAAAAACAAACAAAGATGTAAATAATCATAAGAAAAATGATATTATTTCTGACATATTTTTCATATAAAATATAAAACTCCCTTACACCTCCACATCAACTTCATTCCTCCAAACTTCCTCAATTTCTGCTCTTTTTCTAATCTGCACTATACTTCAGTCAGTTCTAAGAAGCAATTCTCCAGCTTCTGGGAAAGAGTTGTAATTCTTCATACTCATAGAAGAGTTGTAAGCTCATGTTCATTCAAATACTATTAAGTCTCAGATATTTGCTTCTTTTAAAGTTACTGGTTCTATTGTCTCTTGATCATATAGTTTAGAAGTAAGAATATCTCAACTTTCACAACAGTGTCATACTACTACATATTCTTTTGTTGTTTCACTATTATTTAATATAATTATAGGTTGTTGTACTCAGTACATAGCTACTCTTGGCATTTCTGTCATACCTGAATTCGTTCTAAGAAATTTATATCACATATCTCATGTATCTACTATATCTACAACTCTTGCTATGACACTACCACTGTTTATAACCATATATTTCCCTGGTTCAACTTCTAGTTTTATTTCCCTATTTGTTTCATTGTAAAAGTCTCTTACTTTTTCTGCTACTGCTTTTCAGATTGCTTGTAAATCAGCATCACTTTCATATGGCATAATTGCCTTTTTGAAACCTCATCCCATATTTAAACAAGTTACAGATTCAAATTCTTTTACAAAGTTAAGTCAGATATTTGCTGTACTTACCCAACTTTCTGGTGTATTTTCTGATCCTATGTGAATATGAATTTTGCTCACTTTTAGACCATGTTCACTAACTAGCTTTTGAATTTCTGGTATGTATTCATGCCAGATTCCAAAAGAAGATGTTGTACCTCCTGTAGAGATTGCTTTAAATGCTCAGCTTCATACTCAGGGATTTATTCTAAGTCCTATTTCTGTTCATGGTCTGATATTTCATACTGCTTTTATTTGTTCTAAGCTTGTTGCTACAAAAAATATTCATAAATCAAGTAGTTTATCTAGGTTTTTACTTAATTCTTGTCATGATAGTTGTATATCTTCTCATTTATATCCTGCATTTATTGCTCTATAGACTTCATATTCACTACTTGCGTCTATTTTAACACCGTTTTTATTAAATATTTTTAAAATATTTTTATTGCTGTTTGCTTTCATTGCAAATCTTGTTGTCACACCAAAAGCTGAAGGGAAGTTTTTAAACTTTTCTATTGCTTCTAGTAATCTTTTTTCACTATAAACATAAACTGGCAGTTTATAGTCTTTTTCTATTTGTTTAACAAGTTCTTCTGTAAGGAAATTTAGTTGATGCATAATGCTTTAAATTAAGGAGTAAAAAAATATTAATAATTAGTTTAGTTTAAAGTATATTCTCAAATGAAGACTGTTTCTGCTTTTCATTTCATGGTAACAGAATCATTCATATCTCAGCTCCATTTTATATCTAAAATTCATCATTTTAGATTTACTCTAATGAATTCATTTTTTAGAAGTTTTCAAGAGGCAATTCAGGCAACAATACAAGCACATGCTCATGTTCAACAGGCTAGGGTTTCTCATGCTCATCTTTCAAATACTCTCATATTTATTTCTTTATCTGAAACTTTATTCACAAATTCTGCATTTACTTTTTTAGGAAATATTTCTGTATTTGATTCTATAGATTTTCAGTATCTATTTAAATCAAAATCATTAATATTTTCATCTAAAAATATAACTGCATGAGGGTTTCACATACTAACTGGAATAAATTCAAATTTTCTATCTTCTGCTTCTATTCTAAATGTATCTCATATTTTTTGATGTCATAATGCTAATTCAAAGATTAGTTTTGGTGTTCACATATCTACTGTTACAGTATCTCAATCTATATCTAAGTTCAAAATTCCAACTCAAGTTTCTACATCTACATTTGTTTTATCAGTTAGATTATTATCAAGTAGGTATTTCATATAACACCTTATTCAATTCCCACACATTTCAGCTTGGCTTCAATCTGGATTGTACATTATGTATTTAAATTTTGTTTTTTTCATTTATCTACAATAAGTAATCCGTCTGATCCGATTCAGAAGTTTCTATTACATATTTTTTGTACAAATTTTTCTGTTAATTCAATAGAAAGGTTATCTAAGTCACTTTGATTTAAAATGATAAAATCATTTCAGATTCCATGCATTTTTGTAAATGGTAATTTTTTCATGTGTTTTTAATTTTATAAGTTATTTTTTATACCCCTCCCTTAAATCTCTCCCCTTTCTGGAGAGGGAAGCCACATTTTTTATTTCACTATTTTACCCCCCCTGCTCGTTCCTCGCTTCCCCCTCATTTGAAGGGGATTATTTTTTATGGTTTTCCTTTGGATTTTCCCCCTCCTTAGCAAGGAGGGGCTAGGGGTGGTTAAATAGAAAACTAGGATAAGGTTTATCTAAAACTCATACTTCCCTACAACTCCTAAAAATTTATCTTTTTCTGTTTTATCCATTTTACACATTGGTAATCTAAAGGCTTCTTTTATGATTCATTTTTCTGCTAAAAATGTCTTAGCTGGTAATGGGTTAGTTTGAATAAATAGTTTTGAGAAGAATTCCTCATAATATTTTTTTAATTCTTTTGCTTTTTCTGTTTTTTCAAGGCATTCTTTTACAAATTTTGTCATTTTCTTTGGTATACAGTTAGATGCTACTGATATAACTCAGTCTCATCATATTTGTGATAAATCATAAGTTAGTCAATCATCTCATGATAAAACTAAAAAGTCTTCCTTTGTACTTTTTATAACTTTTTCCATTTGTTTTAAGTCTCAACTTGCTTCTTTCACTCAAATAACATTAGAACATTTTTCTGCTATTTTCACTAGAGTCTCGGTTTCTAGGTTTACTCCTGTCCTTCCTTTTATATTATATAACACGACTAATCTTTCTGTTTTGTTAGCAATAGTTGTGAAATGCTCATATAATCCTGTTTGAGTAGGTTTATTATAATATGGATTTACTACTAAATATGCATCTATTCATTTTATTTTATCAAATTTTTTCACATTTTCTAAACTTTTCAAAGTTGAATAGGTTCATATATTTACCATAACTTTGCATTTTCATTTGAGTTTTTTTATTGCAAATTTTACTATTTTTTTTGATTCTTTACTAGTTAAAGTTGGATTTTCTGCGGTAGTTCCTAAAAGTAGTATTCAAGTAACTCATCATTTAACCTGCATATCAAGTAAAGCTTCTAATGCTTTATAATCTATATCATTATCTATACCATTTCCCTTTTTGAAAGGGGTAACAAGAGCTGTCCATAAACCTCTATATGTACTCGTTTCCATAACTAAAAATTTAGTAAAATAAACTGTTAGACTTTACAAAAATAAAAACTCAAGATTAAAAATTGTAAAATCTGTTTATTAGGATAAAAAAAATTTAATTATTGTAAAGAGGTTTTATGAATAAAACATAAAAAAGATATTCAAATTTGAATATCTTTCAAAAGCCTAGAAAATAGTTATTAGATTTAACATTTATATAACAGGTGTAATATAAAACTTCCCATCTTGTACCTTTATTAAAATCAAGAGCATTAAAATACAGATTCTTCTTTATTTTCAATTATTTCCTTTGCCTTTTCATAAGTAATAACTTCTCAATCTGTTCAATCATTTCTTAGTCTTCTAATTTGATGAAAATTAGAATCACAAGTATTACATATAGTAACATTTCCATTTCCTACATTACGTACAAGAATCTCTTCTATTTTACCTAAAAGTGCTTCACTATATGAATAAAAAACTCTACCTTCAATATCTGGAGTGATAATAACAAAACCATCAATATTTTCCTCTCTATGTTTTTCCATATATTAATATTAAACACTAAAGTAAAAAACGAAGTGCAATTACTAAAGTAAATTAAGTATACTCTCAGAATATCAAAAGTCAATAGTGAGGAGGAAAAATTAGTTATCTACTTAACATTTTTACCCCTAAAAATTTGTATTTTCCTTTTTTTTACTTAAGATTCTTTGATACTTAATTTTAAGAGTAAATATTAAAGTTATGCAAAATATATTAAATAAAATATTTGAAATTGCTGAATGAGTAGACTTGTTAATAAAAAATGAATCTACAGGAAAGGTTGGTGATTCAAAAAATTCAAGTTGAGATGAACAAGCAAAAGTTGATGTACTTAGTGATATACTTGTTGAAAAAAAATTTATGGAGCTAAATGAAATTAAATCAATAGTTTCTGAGGAAAAAAAAGAAATTATAGAGTTAAATAATTCTTGAGAATATTTAGTTGCTTATGATCCTTTAGATTGAAGTAGCTTAATAGATGTAAATTTAAGTGTATGAAGTATTTTTGGAATTTATAAGAATGATTTTAATTGAAAAGATTTGGTTGGAGCTGCTTATATTAGCTATGGTCCTAGATTAGAGGTAGTGTTTGCTGATAAGAATTGAGTTAGATTTTTTAGATTTATTTGATGAAATTTCAAAGAATTAGAAATAAATAATTTAAAAGATAAATGAAGTATAATTGCCCCTTGATGAAAAAATATTGATTGGGAGGATTATCATAGAAATATAATAGGTGACTTTTGGAAAAAGTGATATAAAATAAGATATTCTGGATGTATGGTTTTGGATTTACATCAGATTATTTTAAAATGAGGATGAATCTTTACTTATCCTGAGGTTTGATGAAAATGAAAACTTAGAAAACTTTTTGAGGTTTTTCCTTTTGCTTTTATTTTTGAGAAATTATCTTGAGAAGCCATTGAACATACATGAAAAAGGATTCTAGAAAACTGATATAATTCAATTCACGATACAATTCCTTGTTACTTTTGAAGTAAAAGTGAAATTGATAATGTAAAGAAGTTTTTATAGTTTTTTAACCTCACCCTTGAATTCCCTCTCCTACAGGAGAGGGAAGCTACAAGTTCTCAACTCCCCCTGCTCGTTCCTCGCTTCCCCTCAACTGAAGAGGATTTTTTTATTTTCCCTTCCTTTATATAAGGGAAGGGTTAGGGATGGGTTATTTCTACTTGTTCCTCTCCTCTAAGGAGAGGTTAGGTGAAGTTTTTAAAAGTGTATTAGGGTGAGGTTAAAAAAAATATTTAATTAAAATTTTGATATTTTAAACTTTTATTTAAAATATCCTTTGTATTTATTTAGTATTTTTTTGAAAACAGATGGATAAGATAAAAGAATTGATTGAAGAAATTGAAAGGCTAAAACAAGAGCAAAAATTCTGAGAAGCAACAAAAATGTTAGAAGAGAGTATCTCAAAATATCATGATGATCACAGATTATATGAAGAATTAGCTGATATTTACTTATATCAATGAAAACTTCCTAAAGCTACAAAATCTGTAAACTTTGCTTTAAGTTTAAATGAAGAATCTCCTACATGAAATTATTTAAAAGGGTTCATTTTATTATCAAGAAATAAACCTAAAGAGGCTATAAAATTTCTTCTAAAATCAAATAGTTTAATGTGAAATAATTCAGAGGTATTAAGAAACTTATGATGGGCATATAATATGTCTTGAGAAGTTGAAAAATGAATTAGCATTCTAAAAAGAGCTTTGAATATTTCTCCTTGAGATATTCTTATAACCGAAGATTTAGCAATGGCATTAATATGAGCCTGAGAAGTTCATGAATGAAATATGTTGCTAAAAAAAATATGAAAGAAAATAAAAAAATAAAAACTAATCTTTTCACTTAATGGTATTTATAAAAAAAGATATACTCTGAAAAACTATGGCTGTTGTAGATATATGAAGCTACAAGGTCAGAGCTTGTGTTTGTAGTTTTAAAAATAATAAAATTACTCTTTTATGATACTGAGAAAAGAGACAGTGAAATTCTTGTTTTTTAAATTGAGAATGTGAAGATATAGAAGTGTTAACTGATAATGTAAGAATAGCACTAGAAAAGGCTGAATTAAATGCTTGAAAAAAAATCAAAAAAGTTGTTATAAGTTTCCCTTTTACTGATATGTTTTTTTCATCAAAAAAAATAAGTTATAAGAGAAAAGAAAAAAATGAGCCTATTATAAGAAAAGAGTTAGAAGAAATTTTAGAAAATTCTGAAGATATTGTATTAAGAAGAACAACCGATAATATAAAAAAGATATCATGATTCCAGAAAGAAGAACTGAAATTAATAATTTGAAATATTTTACAAATAGATTTAGATAAAAAAAAGAAAAAACATATATTGTGAAAAGTATGAAAAGATATAAGTATCTCATTTCATAATGTTTTCATTCCTCTAAATAAGTATAATTTCATAAATTATGTTTGAAATGTTTTAAATAAGAAGATAGTAAAAATAATCCCAACTGAATATTCTATAACTAGGGTTTTCCTACAAAAAGATTTAGTTATAATAAATATATGAGCTTCAATGACTTATATAACAATAAAGAAAGATGATGAGGTAATGTGAATCTCAAAAATTTTGTTGTGAATAAATGATTTAATTGAGATGATTGGACGAAATATAAAAGATACAAGTGTGAATATAATTAATAATTTAAATAATAATATTTATCTTAAGGAAAAGGAAGAATTTATTGATGTATGGTGAAATATGCTTAGTATTTGAATAAAGGAGATTGTAAAAAATAAGATTTGTCCTTCTGATTTTGTTCTTTTATGAGGAGGTAAAAATAATTTTATAAAAGAGTTTTTCAATAAATCTAATCCTATATCAAAAAATATAAAGTTTGTAAAAAATATAAGACTTATAAAGTTTCAAAATGACGATTTAAAAAAACAAGTAGAAGATTATAACATTACTTTAAAAAAGATAAGATTAGATACATTGTCTATGCTTTTAGAGATAAATAATTTGCTATGAAATGAAAAAACTTTGGTTAGTGAGTTATTGAGGAAGACTCTGACGAAGTTAGGTTTTTAGAAGAATTTGTCCCCCCCCTTTAATTCCCT
Source organism: Patescibacteria group bacterium UBA6489 (assembly GCA_002435385.1). Classification (GTDB taxonomy): domain Bacteria; phylum Patescibacteriota; class Gracilibacteria; order BD1-5; family UBA6164; genus UBA6489. The sequence continues at coordinate 64,649 of DJMN01000007.1, read as the reverse complement.
CTTAATAAGGGGAAAAGCGAAAAGTGAGCAAAAGAAATATAATGAATGGAGAGGAATTAGAACTATATAAATAAACTAATAAAAATGAAAGAGATATTTGAAAAATATAATATTGAGTTATCTGATAATGAGATAGATAAGTTTAAAAGATTTTTAGAAATTTTTAAGGAAAAGAATAGTCAAATAAATTTATCTGCGATAAGAGAAGATGAAGCTATAATAGAAAAACATTTTATTGATTCTATTATCTTGAATGTTTTTCTAGATTTTAAGGAGGGTTGTTTAACTAATTCTAATGATAGAATAAAAGTTGCTGATTTATGAACTGGTTGATGATTTCCTTGAGTTCCTTTGGCTATAATAAATCCTGATGTTGATTTTATCCTTATGGATTCTGTTTGAAAAAAGTTGAAGGCTGTAGAATGATTTACAGAAGAACTTGATTTAAATAATGTGAAGACTTTGAATTGAAGAGCCGAAGATATCTGACAAGATATGGAATATAGAGAAAAATTTGACTTTGTTGTGAGTAGAGCAGTTTCATTTTTACCTACATTGCTTGAGTATGCTGTTCCTTTACTAAAGATTTGATGAATATTTGTAGCTTATAAGCTTGATGATAAAGAGGAACTTAAGTCTGCTAAAAAAGCTTTATCAAGATTGTGAGCAAAGATATTGAAAGTTAAAAACTATAGGGTTTGAGAGCAAAAAAGAACTTTGATTTTCATAGAGAAAAAGTTTCAGACTCATAAAAATTATCCTAGAAAAGTTTGAGAGCCTTTGAAGAATCCGATAAAGTAAAATTACCCCCCCCCCTAACCCCCTCCTTGCTAAGGAGGGGGGAGAAAGTTATGTTTTTGGGGCAGATACATAGGTCTGCCACTACAGGTTGTTTCTATTGTAGGGGGGAATCTATGTGTTCATCTTAGAAATTTTTAATTACTAAAAATAAATTATGTTATACCTGATTCCAACTGATACTTGTTTTTGACTTTGATGTTCAATTGATGATGTTGAATGATATGAAAAGATTTATAAGATAAAAAAGAGAGGTTTTGATAAACCTTTGGCAATAATGGTCAGAGATTTTAATTGGTTAAAGAAACATACAACTTTAACATCTGAACAGATAACTTTTTTAAAGGAGTATGAGAGACCTTTTACGGTTTTAACTGATTGTGATAGTGTTTCTTTATGGCTTAATTATGAATCAGAAGAAGAAATCTGATTTAGAAATAAGGATTTGTACAAAAAAATTGCCTTTAGAGTTGCTCATAGTGACACTCAAAGAGATTTAATAAAAAAAACATGACCTATTTTTTTAACTAGTGCTAATTTTTCTTGAGAGAAAGAATTATATTCTACTAAAGAGGTAAAAGAAAGATTTGATTACTATATTAAGAGCAACCAGGTTGAAATACTTGCTGATAATAGATTGGTATTACCTCATGTTGTTCCTTCTGATATATTTGAGTTTGTTTGAGATAGTTTAGAGGTTGAGTACTTGAGGAAGGGGTAAAAAAAACTATTTCCAAATTTTTGGAAATAGTTTTTTTTTATTTCTTAGCAATATAAACTGCTTCATTGTTGAAAAGCCAACATAAATTGAATTCTTTAAATCATACTTTTTTTAAGATAGATTCTTGTTTACTTAAAGACATTGGCATATCTTCCTCAAAGGCATGTCTTAACCATACTTCAAGTTCTTCTCAATTTAAATTTTGTTCTAGATATTTTCTATAAACTTTTTTTAATTTTTCATTTACAGAATCTGACTCATGTTCATAAAAGTCGGCATTTATAAATACTCCTCAATCATTTAAACAATCATATATTTTTTCAAATAATACTTTTTTCTCCTCATGTGTTATGTTATGTATTGCTACAGCAGATATTACCACGTCATACCTCTTTTCAAATTCAAATTCCATAAAATCTGATTCCCATAAATCTATCCTGTTTGAAAGGTAAGATAAATTTTCCTTAGTTCTTTGTATCATTGTTGCAGAAAAATCAACTCCTGTAATTTTAGCTTTTGGATACTCTTCTAATATTACTTCCATACCATGCCCTGTTCAGCAACCTAAGTCTAAAATCTCTAGTTCCCTATTCTTTTCAAAAGGAACTGCATTAACAAGTTCTCTATGTAATTCATTATTTTTAAAAACAACATCATCTGCGACCGTATCATAGTCTGCTACAGTTTTTGAAAAATGAGTTTTTATTTTATCTTGCATAACATAAATAGGTAAAAAATATTTTGAAATAGATGTACCGCAATAAAAAATAATAATACACTCGGAAGATAAGATTTTTCTACAAATTATTTTTAGTATAAAATCATTATAACACCTCGTTTAATTTTTATTTTTTACAGCTTAATTACTTTTTAGATTCATTTAAAAACAAATTTATTATACAAAATATTTATAATAAAACAATATCTTCTTCATTTATTTCTATGGAATCTCCATTTTTTATTCAGTATTTTTTTATATCAGTTACTACTAAAGGAATTTGGTATTCCCTACACATAATAGCAAGATGAGATAAGTTACCTCACTTTTCTGAAATAATTCATTCTATTTTATCAAAATAATCAACTAGATTTGGGTTTAATGTTCTAGTATAAAGTATATATTTCTCAGATTCTTTATAGGAATTATTTAAATATTCTAAATCTACTAGTTTTCAAATTGCTTTTCAGCTTGATAAAACATTAATTCCTAAATCTTTTTCTTTTATATAAGTGTCAGATATCTTATTCTGAAAAGTGTATCTACTATAAACATAAAAATCATCTCTTCTTTTTATTAAAATTTGTTTGTCAAAATCATTTTCAAAGATTTCAGAAATTTTTATAAAAGGAATCAATTCTGTATTCAAAGAATTTTCTGTAAACAATATCTCTAACTTTTTCCTAATCAGATTCATACCAAGAACTGTTAATATTCTTCAGATTTCTCTTAGGTCATTAAAAAACTGAAAGGAATCAATATTTTTTGATATAAATCTTTTTTTCCAGAATTTTATATTTCTGTATTTTTCTGGTAAATTTTTAGTTTCTTTATTTAAGAAATTGGTTTGAAAATCTGTGCTATCAAGTATATCTAAAGAATTTCATTTAGTTTGAGATAGGTCTATATTTTTTAGTAAATTTTTAATTTCTAATAGACTATTATCTTTTACTAGTGAGGTATCCAAAAAATCAAAAAGGTTTACTCAAAATTTTCTTTTATAAATATCATTTTGAGCCATACTTTTTTGGGTAAAGTAGTTTATATAAAAGATTGTTTGATAATTTTTTATAAAGATACTTAATATTTTTTCAAAATTTAACTTATTTATATCTGTATTTTTTAAAGACTTAATTATATTTGTTATATCTGTTAAAGCCTTGTAGCTATCAAATTTTATAGAATTTATTCTATAAATATTTTTTAGTGTTCTAATAATATTTCTTCAAAAAACAGTCTTAGTCTTATATTTTTCCTTAAAATATGTAATACTTGGAAATATATTATTTAGTTCCTCCTCTTTATCTATAAACAAATCTCTTCATATTATTTTTAGAATCTTACCATGAGTAATTTCAATACCTTTACTTTTGTAAAACTTTGATATAGGTCAGTTAAAACCATAAATCATTTTTAGTAGTGAAAAAGAAAATTCTGACACCTTTGGAATAATTTCTGAAACTTCTGTCTTTTCATATAAAAAACTTTGTTCGTTTTCTTTTTTTATATAGTTATCTAAAAATAGTACTTCTCTAAAGTTTTTTTCTGTTATAGTTGTTATGTCTCTTGATTGTAAAAAATATAGTTTATTTCATTTAATTCACCATTCTATATCTTGTGGGAAATTAAATATCTTTTCTATTTGTTTGATTGACTTAACAAATTTTATTATTCCTTTTTTTCATAATGAGTTCTTTAATTTTCAGAATTTACTAGAATAATTTTTTTCAAAGTGGTAAACTCATACCTCTTCTGGAATAACTTTTCAAGATACCACATCTTCTCAAATTCACTTATGATACTCTATAAGCATCTCTGAGTTTCCATTTGGATTTCTAGAGAACACTATTCATGAATAATTAAAATCTATATATTCTTGAACAATTACATATATTTGTTTGTCTGATAGTCATTTATTCTTTGCATCAGAAATGATATCCTCTATTGAAGATATTATCTCATTAAAATCTAAATCTATATGGGTTTTAAATTGTCCTGCAAAAGAGCTGTTTTTTGAATCTTCTACAAGCATATTAGATCTAACTACATATTTTTTTGTTTGATCTAATTTTTCTAATTTTTCTTTGAAATTGTCATCCATTCAAAGTATTAAGAAGTCTGGTATTAGAAAACCATTTTCTTTTAGAATTTTCAAATTTTTTCCTTTGTTTCACATATCTTTTCTATTTTTATGAGTTAATTTTGAGTTATCTCATAAAAAAACTATCTGATTTTTGATATTTTTGGTTAATATATTTTGATAAAGAATCTAATTTACCTATCTAGAAACGGGATAAATTATGTCACACATAGATAATTACCAATATGAATTATATAATGTTTTTGTCTATAAGTATGTTTAGTAAGATTTCTAAAATTTTGTTATTTTATTTATCTAAAAGTTGTTTTTTTAGATAATTTTTTATCTTTTTAATTTATTTACGTTTCTGTTTTTCTATTTCAAAAGCACACCAATTTCTCTCTCTAGTTTTTTTACTCTGATATCCTTTGGCTTAATTTTTTTAACTTTAATCATCTAAGTTTCCTTAATTTTTTCAACTGTAAAATTAATTTATTTTATTTTTAGCTATTTTTTCTTTATGATAATAAGCTTTGATAAAGGATAAACTAAAGATAATCAAAAGTATAAAAAATACAAATTTGTTTTTAAGTTTTTTTAATTATAAGTTAAGGAGTGCACTCATATGTATTTGTAACCTCTTTTTTCTAACTCTATTCAAACTATTTTTGCATAAAAGCAGTTTACATAACCATCGCATATCGTTATAATCTCTGATTTTTCAGGAATCTTTTGTATATATCAGTCCCAATCTCATCTTGGCAAATCAACTAAAGGTACATTTATTGCTCAAGTAGGATGTCATTTTTTATTTTCTTCTATTCATCTAGAGTCTATTAGGAAAGCTCCTTCTTTTAATTTTTCATCTAATTCTTGTTTCATGAAAACTTTCCAATAGTAGTCTTGAGTATAAACACTTGAAACTTTAATTTTTCATTCCCAATAACCTCAAAAAGCATACCATGAACTCGCTCAATTTTCTATATATTTTGATTTTAATCATTTTTCTTTTAAAAAACTTGTAACTTTTTTTCATCTGATTCAAGACCGACAATAAACATAAACTATTTTACTTTTATCTAAGGTTTGATATTCTCAATTTTTTAAATCTGCAAATCTTATATGTGTACTTCAAGGCATACGACCAACTTCTACTTCTAGGTCTTCCCTAGCATCTAAAATTATATAATCGTTTTTTCATGAATCTATTTCTTGTTTTAGTTGTGCATTAGTTATGTAATCGTATCATTTAGATAAATTGAAGCTAGATAAAGTTTCTGATGCTAATATTTTTAAACTTCCTTCTTCATGTCATCAGATACTTTTTGTAACTTTATAGTTTGTTGTTTCTCATTTTTCAGTTAAGTTAACATCTACAAGATATTTATTTTCAGTTCATTCAACTTTTTTTATTCCATTGATTTTTGCATTTTCTACATCTTTGTACCGACTGTAGTAGGTTGAAAATGAAACTTTTTTTGAAGATTTTTCATAAGCTTGCTTTAAGTTTTTTTCTCATATATCGTTATAGTATCATTCTAGGAATTCAATTTCTGTATCTATTTTTGATTTTTCTGAAACTTTGGGTTGCTTTTCTGTTTTTTCTACATTACCAGTTCATTTTTTTTCAATATTTTCTTCATTTGTTTTCTCTTCGATATTTGCTCAAGTACTTTCAATTATTTTTTCTTTTTTTATTAAAAGTTCATTTTCTTTTTCTAGAAATTTTTCTTGCTCTTGCATTTTCTTTATATTTGCTATTCTCTGGTTTTCTAAATCTGTTTCTGAAAGGTTTGCTTGAAATAGGTTGCTGTTTTCAAATGCTTCTATTTGTTTTGATTTTTGGTATTCATCATAAAAGTATGCTCATCAAAAAGATATTACTAAAATCATTAAGATAGATGTAAAGATAAATTTCTTTTTTGAGCTAAAAAATTTTACTTTTATAAAATTGTAGAAAGCTAAGAAGATACTTCATAGAAATGTAAAGGCTATAGCAAAGTAGATTCATAGGTTTGAAACAACTTGCATTATAAATTCTGGTGGAGGAACTGCAAAGGTTTGCTTCAATGAAACGATAAAAACGAATATAATTAATAATATTTTTTTCATAAAAAATAGCTAAAGGATTAATTAGCTATGTATTATATTTATGGTATGTAAGAATGGTGTAAGAACACTAAAAAATCATAACAAAAAAGATTTTTACAAAAAAACTTTACTTTTGTTTTTTTTTAATTATAGTATTTTCAGGAAGTAATAATATAGGCATCCATAAAAACAGAAAGGTAAGGTGAAATTATGAGTCGTGTGAAAATTATGTTGGCTTCCTTGGTTGCATGGTTACGTTCGTTTATGGGAATCGAAGAAGGGAATAAGCTGCTGAGCGTCGAAAATTTCGTTTTGTTCCATCAGCGTCGCCCTGATTCCAATAGACGTCTTGCCGTTGCAATGTCTATTGTGGTAGTAGTAGCAGCGTTATTGCTGCCGATCATCAAGGTCGCCCTATATACCATTATCGGAATTGCTGGTGCAATTTTGATTACCCAAGGAATCATTTACGTTATGAACAAAGTCTGATTCCTGTAGCTCTCCAGCGACCTTCTGTAAGTACCTAGGACTAAACAAGTCTCTGGGTACTGCAAAACTAAAAACCGTTCCCCTTTGGGGAGCGGTTTTTCTTTTTAATTTTTTTTAATAACTATTCCTTCACTGATAATAATTTTTCTTCAAAAAACATATAAATACTTGAGGATATAAGAAATAAATGCAAAAGTAATATTATACCGTCTCATTTAGGAATATGAGAATAGGGCCAATAATAAACAAAACAAATAAAAGTTAAAACAAGCAAAATTATTGAATATTTTTTACTAATATATTTTATTGTTACTCAATTACTATTACCAGATACATTTTTAATAGTTTCCAAATTAATTTTCAATGACTTTCTATATCTTATTACATAAAATGTAAAAACTAAAAAATAACAAATAAATAAGGTATAAAGCATATAAAAAAATCTGTTACTAGTTGGGAATTTTAACCCATAGTATATACAAAAAAGAAATAATAAAATAAAAGCAACAAATCATGTTATCCTAACCGTTTGTGAAATGGTAAATATATCATCTTTTTTTTGTAAATAAATTATATGAGATAAAACTAAATATATAAATAAAAATAATAATGGCATGTTTGGAAGAATTATAAAGTAAAAAGCTAATCCCCTATTGTTTTAGATATATAATAATCTACAGGTGCATAATCATCAGTTAAAATTGCTATGTCATCATCTATTTTTTTTGTCCGCAGGTTATCTAAGTAGCTTTGTATTTTTTTATTTTCTGATTTAAAGTCAAAATTTTTGTTTGATTTAGTTGCTACGAGTACTAGATTTTGGAGATTCGGAGAATCTTTTTTTTGTACCGTAAATAAAAAAACCTGTGGAAATATCTCTTTATATGTTTTATACTCTGCTCTTAGAAATTCTCATGAGTCTCATTCTATGGCCGATATGACATTTACAATAACTGTTCAGTCTGAATCTAGTATGTTATACATCTTTTCTATTGCTTCCTTTGTTGTTAGTTGGTAAGGAAGAGAATAATGTGATTTAAAGGCGTCTCAGAGTATAATATCATATTTCTCTTTTGTTGTATTTAGGTAAGCTCTACCATCTTCATGAATTATTTTTAAATTTTCATTTTCTTTGAGATTGAAATGTTGTTTTGCTATTTCTGTTAATTCTGGGTCTATTTCTACTACATCTATTTTTTTTCATTTATATTTTTCTAGATAATGTTTTGGGTAAGAATATCCTGCTCATCATATCATCAGAGTTTTTTGAAAATCTGGATTGAAATATGAAAGCAAATCATAAAATCTTGTGTAATCAAAAACTAATCATGTTCAAGTTAAACTCATTGCGGAGCTCCATTCGTTATTTATTCACATTTTTTTTATCTTTTCTCAGTTTAATGTATATTCCCCTATCCAAACTCTATTATATGAAGTATCTATATCAAAAAAATTATTTTTTGCATTTAATTCTTTTATAGTGTGGTTAAAAAAAAAGCTAGAAGTGATAATTAATAAAAAAAATAGTCTAAAGTATAAAAGTCATTTGATTGATAAGAAAAAAGAAACTATAAGAAGTAATAACATTAATAAAACTAGTATATTGTTTGTTCACATTATTGGGATTAAATAAAACCCTGAGATAAATGTTCAAAATATACTTCATAGTGTTGAAATTGCATAAAGGTTTCATACTGATTCTCATGAGGTCTCTAGATTTTTTATTTTTAATTTTACTGCATAGGGAGAAACTATTCATAAATAAATGCTTACTGGGGCAAATAGTATAATTGATGAAATAACTGAATTTATTCTTAAATCTCTTATACTGTTTTGTAGAAATATAAGCAAAAAATCTTTTAATACATATGTTATAAACATAAATATAACTCCATAAAATATTATCATAGATAGTCATTTTTTAGTTGCTTTTTTATCTGCTATTTTTCCTCATAGATAATATCACAAACTAAGGCTTCAAAGTATTACTCAGATTATACTTGTCCAAACTATTATACTGGTTCAGAGATATGGTCAGATTACTCTAGAACCAACTACCTCAAAGATCATAACTACCGCTCAACAAATAAATACGGTTAACTCTAATAAATATTTTTTCATAAGTTTTTATATTTTTTTATTATAATATTTTAAATATATCCAGAAATTAGAAAAATAATAATACATTCACAGGAGAAGATTTTTTACAATTAATCTTAGTATAAATTTTCTAACAGTTCATTTTATTATTATTTTTCTAATTTCTTACTTTCTATTTTCATTTAAGGTTCATCACTTAAAAGTTAGGTTTTTCTTCTGCGGTCCAACTTGGTGATGTGTTATTATCAAAACCAGAGTGATTAACTACTTTATCTACATCCCATCAAGATATATTTTGATCAAATGATGATGCTCAGTCAAACATAGTATTCATACTTTTTACATTGCCAACATTCCAGTTACTTATATTTTGATTAAATGAAGTTGCATTTGAAAACATTGAAATCATTGAAGTAACCTTTGAAACATTCCATCATCAGATATATTTATCAAATGAAGTCGCTCATAAAAATAAATTATCCATATCAATAACATTTGAAATATCCCAAGCTCATATATTCTGGTTAAATGATGTTGCTCATCTAAATGCTGATTCTAGGTTAGAAACATTACTTAAATCCCATCATCAGATATTACCATCAAATGAAGTTGCATTACGAAATATATAACTCATATCTGTAACATTACTTAAATCTGGAGTATCCATAGCAGAAATAATGAAATTTTCAGCATGTGAGAATTGTCCTCATCAATCTGAAAGCTTTAAATTTCACCACTGCTTTATATCAATTAATTTATCTCAATCATCTAAATCATCACTTCATGTACTTCATTTATTAAATGCAAATCAATCTATTTCTCAGCTTATTGTAACTTGATAGGTTCATGCAACAGAATAAGTATGAGTTACTTCTGATTGATTATATGCTGTTATTATATTAGAGGTTCAATCTCACCGTTCTACGGTAAAGTTATAGTTTCAATCATTTTGAAGAGGTAATTTTATTTGATTACTGTTAGTTACCCCAGAATTATCTGTTTTCCAATCTGATATGAATGTATTTACAGAACAAGGTCCTCAAGCTCAACTTGTTTCATATACTTTTAATTGGTTATTTATCCCATTTTTAACAATCAGGCTTGCTAGTCTTTTTGATTCCTCAGATGTACACGTTGGATTCATCACTGATTTTATTATATTTTCTATAGTTTTGTTTAAGTGTTCTAATTCTGTTCAAGTATAAATTCTTTTCAAATTACCTAATAGTGTTATTTGATTGTTTGTATCATTTAAGCTCTCTACCTTTCATTCATAGGCAAGTATAGTACCTGGGTTATAAATAAATCATCATCAATTTATGTTAAATTGAGAATTTTTATAATTGTATGGTAAATTATTCTTTTCATGATAAACTAGTTTATTAAAACTCTGAAGTTCCAATATATCTGTAATTTCTAAATCTGATGATATGATTGTTGGAATTGCTAATATGTAAGTATTTGATCATGAACTTACATTTGCAACCACTCAATTATAATCTCACTTAACATATGCCACTCCTTCTTGACCTCAAGCATATGCTTTGTTTATCAAATTTATTCAACCATTAAATACTAATTCATCTTCTAGTATTGCTGCTAATTCATATTCTGTCTTGGTATTTAGCCTTGAATATGTATAAGGTAACGATGTTAATGGATCAAATATTTCTTTTGGTAATAAGTCAATCACATCAATAACTCTTTTTCAAATAACTCATTGAGTCCAAATTTCTGCTCAATTATAAGTAACTTGAACTCCATCTGTTGGTGGAGGATAAAATCAAGTATGAATACCATATATTTCTAAAGATTGTTTTATCTTTCATATATCCTCTTTTCTTACTGAATTTCTAGCATTTTTACTGTATCATTTTATAGAAATAAAGGCTATAGTTCCAAGTATGGATACTATAACTATAGCTATTATCAACTCAGTTAAAGTAAAGGCTTTTTGATGGTTTTTCATATTCTAAATTTGAGAATAAATAGAGAACCTTTGATAATTAGTTTTCAGTTTACTAAAAAAATATGATTAGACAAGTAATAGATAATCTTTTGGCTTGATATTTTTATCTTTTATTTTTTGACATATTTTTATTTTTTTATATAAAAAAAGAGACTTATTTTTTTATACATAATATTTATATGATATCAGAAGAGTTGTTACCCCAAAAAAAGATTTCTACTTTTAATAATAAATATTTAGAAATAGTCTCTAATTTAATTTCTATTGCTGAAAAATATCCAGAAGAATTAGAAAAAAATTTAGAAATAATAAAGAATATAATTAATTCTATGACAAATCAGGATAACTTAAAATCTCAACTATTACAATTATGGAATTATTTAGATTCAGAACTATGGAATGTATTAAACCTAAAAATCAGAATAGATACAGCATTAGCAGTAAATAGTAATTTATCACTCTCAAAAAATAATGAAGCCCCCTCTCCAAAAATTAGAATAGATACTCTAGATTGACTAAAAAAGTCCCTTAATAAATTTGAAATAAAAATTATGTTTCTCAGAGAAATAAAAAAGCATTTAGAGGAAAAACTAAGAAGTATAAATTTAGAGATAAATATTCCCCCACATAAATGCTCTAGAAAAATATATGCATTAATGAGAGAAGATAATGTTATTATAGAACATATAAAAAAACTACTTAATTCATTACTATTATTACCTATAGACAACCTAGAGCTTAGTGCCTTAGATCGTTATGAATTGGATTTATTAGAAAAAGAAATTGTTTATAGATTAGAAAAAAATGATTCTTATAAAAATAAATTACTTGTTATGAAAACTAAAATATTAATTCAAAAAACAACATTAAAAATATAATTAATCTTGATTTTTAACTTAGTGATTATATAGTATAGATAATTCTCTTACATTTATAATTATTACCTATGGCAAAAGAAAAAGAAATAAAAAAATTCATAGATTCTGCATATAAAAATGCTGATATTTTCTTAGAGGAATTGGAATTAGCCATGAAGTCTTATTCTCAAGACAATATTCATAATTTCAGAATTTCTATTAGAAAGTTGATTTCAACTATATCTGTGGTAAATGATATAATTGAAGATGAAAACCTTTTGAACTTTTCAAAAGAGATAAAGAAAATATTGAAATGACTTAATCAAACAAGAGATACTGATGTACAAATAAAGTATTTTACTAGTCTGGAAGATAAATATAAGAGTTCAAAGTCTTTAACAAAAGAACTGTCAGAAAAAAACTCTATTTTAAATAAAGAGGCTACAAAATCATTAAATGAAGTAGATTTTAAGAGTATTAAGAATTGAATAAAAAACTTTAAAAAGGTTATAGAAAATAATTTAGAGAATGTAAATAGAAAAAATATAATAAAAAGTTTAGAGAAATCTTATGTTAAGCTTGTTGAACTGAGAAAAAAGATAGATGAGAATAAACCTAAAAGTATACATAAGGTTAGAGTTGCTTTTAAAAAATTTAGATATACTTGTGAGCTTATGTTAGATTTATTATGATTATCTGAAAAAGAAGTAGAAGAAATGAGGGCTTTTCAAAAGAAATTATGAAAAATACAAGATACTGAGGTTTCAATAAAGTATGTAAAGGATTCTTGAAGTAAAGAGAAGTTAAAAGATATGGAGAAGTATTTAGAAAAAAAGAGAAAAAAGAGAATTTCGAAACTTCTGGAGGAAATTGAGTATGTTGATAATTTATATAAAGTTTTAGGTATAAAAAAGAGTTAATTCAAATTAACTCTTTTTTATTATACAATAAGTTTGCAATTACCAAAATATTAAGTATAAAATATGGGTTTATTTTTATAAATTGTGTAAATATGTTGATTAATACTCCAAATAATAACTTTAATCCTAAAGAAATTGTTGATGTAGCAGTAACTTCTTGAAAGGTTCCTGATTTAAGTTATTTTGTATATAGTGAAAAAGTCCAGATTTTAACCGAAGCATGACTTCAATTAAAAAAACATCCTCAGAATAAATGATTAGTAAAACTTATAGATGAGATTTCTTCTAACTGAGATTCTGTAATTACTAAAATAGATAGGTTAAATTATAACTATCCTCAGAATAATGTTATATCATGAAAAAATATGTGAGAGGTAATAGACGAAGTATCAAAACTAATTGCCCTAGATGATGATTGGTGAGAAATTAAGAAAAAAATCGCAGTTTTTACATGAACTCCTTGATCATGAAAATGATGTGTTTCTTATCACTGGGCTAATTATATGTGAGTAAAACTAGAACATGAAATTAAAGAAAAACTTGTAATGGAAATATGAAGTATTCATGAAGATACGAATACTCATGTAGCATATGTTTGATTAGATATATTTTTTGACTTTATAGGAAAAAAAAGAAGAACTGAAATGCTTAGGTCTGTTAATGATTTTATTAGAAGATTTTCTGATAATCCTAAAGCTCTTAGATTCATTGAAAAATATTTGAGCACATATAAAGATTTTGAATTTGATGAAAAAGTATATACCAGAGGTCCTGGAGAGAAAACAGCAGAAGCAGCCTTATCAGCTTTAAGAGTTGTAAATAAAGAAAATACAGATAGGTCAATTATTATTTTAGATTGAATTGATATTAATCTAGTTGAAGATATAGCTAAAAGTATTACTGACAAAGAATGAAAAGAGGTTCTTGAAATAATAAAAATGATGGTATTTCCTAGATTAGAATTAGCATTTCAATGAGTAACTCATAGAGACGTGGAATTATGAAAACAAGATCCTAAGGATGTTACAAAGTTCCGTTTTGAAGAATGGTATTATCTACTAGAAGAATTTTTATTAAAAGCAATGAGACAGGGAGATTATAATATGATTGATATTTCTCTTTTTACAGATAAAAAATTGGATAAAAGTACTATAAGAACAATGCTAAATTGCTTTAAAGAATGCCAAGATGAATTATCAGAAAAACATTCAGATAGTAGATTTGATTTATTTTTAACAGATATAGTTGATAAGTTAACTAGACATTTTGAAAAATTAGATAGAAATCCTACTTATTTCTATGTTAATAAAAAACAAAAGTGATGATTGAATTGTAATATGTACTAATTTTTTGTAAAGTAATTATTAGATTAATAAACATTCAGAAACTATATTCTATTTCTAGCTGGAATATTTTTACACCTTCTTTGGAATTCTTGAACCTCCTTTTCTCTTTGTTTTTTTTCTTGCATTTTTGATTCAATAAAACTTATTAGTTCTATATCGCTCCAGTTTTCTTGTTTTAATTTATCAGATATAGATATTAAAGTCTCTTCAGAGACATTTCACAGTCTAAGTTTTTCATCTTTTAAAGCATATCATATATCAATTATTCTTCTGATTGCTAATTTTTCTCTGATAAGTAAAATAAGTTGTTCATCCCATCACTGTTCCGCTTCAAGGATTTTCAGAACCTGCTCCAAAACTACCAACTTTAATGAATCCAAACTTATATTTTTATCTCTTAAATCATTTCATATTCTTACAGCATCTTTTCTTGAACCTATTAAAACTAACTCTTGTAACATAATAACTAAAATAAAAAGTAAATTGAAAGGTACCTAGTATTATAGTATTTTAATCATATAAGTCAAAAAAATAAAGACTATGTGAAAACATAGTCTTTATTTTTTTATTCTCTTATTTTAAGTACAATTCTTTATTTTTTTCATGTTCTTCAAGAGTCTTTGCATAATACACTTTTCAACTTGCATCGTGTAAATAATAATAATAGTCTGTCTCTTTATGATTTAATGTTGCATTTACAGTTTCATAACTAGGATTAGAAATTGGTGTTGGTGGTAACCTAGTGATGAAGTGAGTGTTATACTCTGATTCTGAGTTTAGATATTCTGAGACCTTTGCTTTACACTCTGCTTCTGTTAATCTATGAGGATAACAAACTGTTATATCTACTCATAGTTTTTGATAGTTTCTTACTGCTCTTTTTAGAATCCAAGCCACTACAGGTTTTTCTTGAAGATTTTTTTCTTCTTTTTCTACAATAGATGCTAAGTTAATAACACTTTCTATTATCTCATTCATATATTTTGGTGTTCAATCTTCATATACGAATAATTTTTTATATATTTTGGCATCAAAGTTTTCTAATTGTTTTTTTACTAAATCACTTATTTTAAAATCTCATGAATTTATTTCATATGTATCTGGATAAAGGTATCATTCTAATGTCTTTTGTGTGTATATAAATGAAAATGATTCTGATAATTTAGATATATTTTCTGCACTTTCTACATATGATACATAATCTCATTTTGCTATTAATCATCTAGAAACTAGATAATTATCTATTTCAAATATATTCCATCATGCTAATATTGTCACTTTGTTTGTTTCTGTATTGTTTGATGTTGTACTTGTTGTTGTTCCAGTATTTGTATTAGTAGTAGTTGTTGGGGGTGTCGTAGTAGCGGTTGTTGTTGTGTTTATTTTTTTATTGAAGTCTGAAACTATCATTTCAAACATTTTTTTTGTTCTTTCATTTGTTGCATTATTTATAGATTTTTCTAAAAAACTTATAATAGCTTCATAAGTATATTTAGAGTTACTTTCTATTATAGTTACTAACTTAGCTTCTATCTTTTGTGTTAGAACTTTATCTTCAAGTGTTAAGGTGTAGTCTGCATTTGCTATATATATATTTGCAAATAGTAGCAGGCAAAGGAATACCAGCATTCTTTTAAACATAATTTTTTTGTTAAAAAATAAAAATACGAGCCTTATTGTAGCGAAAAATCTAAATAAGGCAAAAAGAATTTTTTAATATTTAGCTAATTTTCTAATTAACTCTATTGACAAAGTATTTCTAATTTAGATAATATATAGTAATATTTATAAAATAACTTATTTATATGTGAGATATAGAAGTATTTAGTAGTCTTCCATTTGATATAAATGAAAATCCTGTGAATATATCACAAGGCTTTAATTGACCTTGGAGTCATTATACCTTTCCAAACTTACGTTTATGTTTAGAATATGCAGTTGATTTTGCTCTACCTGTATGAACAAAGATATTAGCAGTAAAAGATTGAGTGGTTGCATTATGTATGGATTTATCAAATGAAAGCTATGAGTGAGATAATCCAGACATAGGAATGAAGTATGGTTGAAAAGCTAATCTAATAAGAATAAAAACGGAATGTGGATTTGATATAGATTACATACATTTAGCCCAAAATAGCATTAAAGTAAAAATAGGCGATATAATAAAAGCTGGTGATCCATTAGCACACACATGAAAAAGCTGATGGATAGGACCAAAGCCCCATTTACATTTTCAATATTCTTATTGGACTAGAACGGAATGATTAGTAACTGTACCTTTTAGATTTAAAGATTATCCATATTCTCTTGAACACTCAGATTTATAGGAACTTAAATATTAGGTTATTTTATACCAGAAAGATCTACTTAATACCCAAAAAACTACTTCTAAATTGAAGTAGTTTTTTTGGGTTTTATTTCAAATATAATTGTTTATTTTCATTGTGTTCTTCTAATGTTTTAGCATAATACACTTCTCATGTGGTTGTATCATGTAAATAATAGTAATACTCTGTTTCTTTGTGGTTTAGTGTAGCATTTATAGTTTCATAGCTAGGATTACAAATTGGTGTCGGTGGTAATCATATGATAAATCTAGTGTTGTACTCTGATTCTGTATTTATGTACTGAGTGATATATGATTTACATTGATTTTCTGTTAGTTTGTATGGATAACATACTGTTATGTCTGCTCATATATTCCAGTATTCTTTTACTCTCTTTTTTAAGATCCCTGCTATTGTTGGTTTTTCTAAAGGATTTTTCTCTTCTTTTTCTACTATGGATGATAGGTTAACTATACTTTCTATTATCTCGTTCATATACTTTGAATTTCAGTTTTCGTCTATAAATAGTTTCTGATAAACTTTTGTTTCAAATGCTTCTAGTTGTTTGATTACAAACTCGTTTATTTTAAAGTTGTCTGAATAGATTTCATATGTATCTGGGTAAAGATATCATTCTAATGTTTTTTGTGTGTAAAGAAATGGAAAGAATTCTGATAATGCTATTATTTTTTCTTGGTTTTGTACATAGTTTATGTACTCTCATTTTTGTATTAGTTTTCTTGAGTATAAATAATTGTCTATATCAAAGATATTCCGTCATTCTAAGATTGTTACTCTGTTTTTACTAATATTTAGTCCTTTAATAATTTCTTCAAATATTGACTTTATTCTTTCGTCTGTTTTTTTGTCTTTATAACTCTCTAAAAAGGTGATGACTCAGTCATAGGAAAACTTCTGATTTTTATTAATAATCTCGGTTAGCTTTATCTCTATTTTTTGAGCTATATTTTTATCATCTTCTGTTAGTGTGTAGGTTGCATTTGTTATGGTTGGGATTGAGAATAATAATAGAGTTGTTAGTATTAGAATTTTTTTTATCATGTTTAAATTTTATAGTATAAGGTTAATAATATTATAATTATAAATAGTTTTGAGACAAAAAAAGTTTTTCTTATTCAAGAAAAACTTTTTTTAGAAATTTCCATTCTCTTACAGGAGTAAGTCTTAATATTTCAAAGTAATTTGGTATATTTAATTTTTTCATAGCATATGCAACCTCTATTATATAAGCTAATTCTTGTTCATATAATTTTCTTAATTTTAAATATTTATCTCAAGGATAAGTGGGTGAAGATTCAGGTTCTTTATACTTTGCATAATAATCATAGTACCAATGTAAATTACCTAAAGTCTCTGATTTCTTTTTTCACTCAATTAAATGAGCTAATAATTCATCTTTTGTTTTACTTAAAATATCTAAGGAACGATAATCTGGCATTATTTTATAATCTTCAGAGTGAGTATTTTCATGTTCTATTGCTTTTTCTGTAGGTAATTTTTTTCACTTAATACCATAAATAAAATTAAAACATCATGTTAAATCCCATATTTCTATATAATGCGTAGGAAAAAATCATCATAAATTCAATGGTTTCTTTCATGATAGTTTTTCATATAAGTAAACATAGTCTTTTTCATCTCATATATAAAAAGTTATATTTGCTAAATTTTTTTCCATTGAGATTTCTCCATTGACTGTATCTTGTGATATTCAAGTTACTTTTGAAAATAATTCTTTAGGAGCATTTATATAATCTTTAAAATACTCTTCAACTGATTTTAATTTAATTATATAGTCCTCTAAATAACTTAAAACATTATCTAAAAGAGGTATTGGTAATTCTAGTAAAGATTCTTTTACTTGTTCAACTTTAACAATATCCTTCATGAGATTTATATCATCTGAATTTTTATTTATATTTAAATCTAAAAGAGCCTCTTTTATCTTATCTGGTATAGTTCATAACACAGTATATATATATTTCCATCTTTCTTTTCATCTTAAATCTAAATATTTTTTTTCTGTATTTTTATCAAATAAATCTGGAAAATCTCTATTATAAATATATCCGTAAATTCCAGAATTTTTATATTTCTTTACCTTTATTCAATCCTCTTCATATCAAAGTTGTTCATGAGGTGTTTTATTTGGAAGTATCTTTTTATGTACTTTTCTACAAAATAGTTTGTTTTCTGGTAAATTATCAATTTCTTTTAATACATTACCAATATGTTTTTTATATAATAATTCAGTGATTTTCTCTTTATTTTTTTTAGCTACTAAAATAAGTGAGCTAAAATCTGAATAATATAGAATCAAGAATTTTTGTAATGCTTTTAATCAAGAATATGTTATCTCTCAATCTATTTTATAAGCTTCTTCTACCTGTTTAGGATGAAGAATATGAGCCTTAATTAATAGTTCCATATATTTTTTATCTTTTTCAGGAAATTTTTCCCTAAAATTAGGAATAAAGTCATCGTTTTTAGCTACTATACTTGAAGTTCTAGCAGAAATGTCTGAAGAAATTTCTCACGAATTTTGTTGTTTAGTTCATTGATTATGAATATCTCTTCCTTCTTTTAACTCTTCTTTTAATGTCATAAATATAAATAAATATTATCTTAAAACATAATATCATACTTATAAAATTTATGCTAATAAAATCTTAAAACTTCTTCAATCTCAAACTATTACTAACCACACTCACACTACTCATACTCATAGCAAAACTTGCAAATATAGGATTTAGTACTCAGAAAGCTGCTAGTGGAATTCATATAGTGTTGTAAATAAAAGCCCAAAATAGATTTTGTTTTATAACTCTTAGTGTTTGCCTAGAGAGTTGTATTGCAACTATAACTTTTTCTAGGTTTCATTTTACTAAAACTATATCTGATGATTCTATAGCTATATCGCTTCATGTTCACATGGCTAAAGATAAATCTGCTTGAACTAAGGCTGGTGCATCATTTATTCAGTCTCATACGAATGCTACTTTTTTTCATTCACTTTGAAGTTGTTTTATTATGTTCAACTTATCATCTGGCATAACTCAGGCAAAGATCTTTGAGATTCATAATCATTTTGCTATATAGTTGGCTGTTTCTTGAGTATCTCAGGTAAGCATGACTACTTCTATTTGCATATCTTGTAGTTTTTTTATAGTTTTATCAACTCATTTTTTGGGTAAATCTAGAAGTCATATGATTCAGTATATTTCTTTATCATCTCAGATTAAAACTGGTGTTTTTCAGATTTCTGATAATTCTTTTAAATGACTTTTTATCTCGTCTTTTAATTTTCAGAATAGCTTTTTATTTCATAGTTTTATTTCTTTTCAATCTATTTTTCAGACTAGTCATTTTCATTTTATTTCTTCAAAGTTTTCAACTTTTTTATCTGAGATCTTTTTATAATGATTTACAATAGATTTAGATAGTGGATGATGAGATAGTGCTGATAAAGATTTTGCTAGGGTTATAATTTCTTTTTCTTTTCAAGAGAATATTTTTATATCTGTAACTTCTGGTTTTGCATTTGTTAGTGTTCAGGTTTTATCAAATACTACAACATCTACCTCTTTAGTTTTTTCTAGGCTTTGAGCATCTTTTATAAGGATTCATTTTTTAGCTCAAACTCAGGTTCAGACCATTATTGCTGTTGGTGTTGCAAGTCATAAAGCACAAGGACAAGCTATAACTAGAGATGCAACAGAACTTATAATTGCTTTGCTTATATCTCAAGTTATAAGGTACCATCAAATAAATGTTATTATTGAGATGATTATTATTGTTGGAACGAATATTCATGCTACTTTATCTGCAAGATGTTCTATTGGTGCTTTTGAACTTTGTGCCTGTTCTACTAGTTTTATGATGTTTGCTAATGTTCATTGTTCATTTGTTTTTGTTACTTTCAGATCTATGTTTCAGTCTAGGTTTATTGTTCATCAATAACATTCATCTCCTTTTTGTTTAAATACTGGCATACTTTCTCAGGTTAGCATACTTTCATCACAGTTTGCTGTTCAGTTTAAAACTGTTCAGTCTAGTGCTATTTTTTCTCAAGCTTTTACAGTGATGATTTCTCAGACTGAGATTTCATCAACATCTTTTTCTTCAACTTTATTTCATACTTTTACAAAAGCTTTTTTAGCTCATAGTTCCAGTAGTTTTCCTATAGCATCTCAGGCTTTTGTTTTTGCTTTGTGTTCTAGATATTTTCATAGATTTATAAGTGTTATAATTGATACTGATGCTTCAAAATATACATCTAGTCACTTAAAAAACATTGCTATTACAGAATATATAAAGGCTGTTAGTGTTCAAAGTGAAACTAGACTATCCATGTTAAAGTGTAGTTTTAGTAATGATTTGAAAGCTTTTTTATGAAAGTTTTGTCAAAATATAAAAACTACTAAGAATGATAGTGTTGCAAATATATACATGCTTAGGTCTACTCAGAAATAGCTTATTCATATCATTGTATTTACAAACATCATTGAAAATACTGGTAGAGAAAATACTAAAGAAAATATAAATCTTTTTAGTATTGTTTTATTTTCTTTTTTGTCCTTTTCTTGGCTTATTTCAATGTTTTCATTTACTTTATATCAATTGTTTTCTATTTGTTTTTTTATTTGTTCAAAGCTTACTTTTGTTTCATCAAATGTAACTGTTGCTTGTTTTGTTGCTAGATTTATTTTAGCATCTGTAACTCAGTCTAAATCATCTAATGAGTTTTGATTTATGATTGCACAACTTGAGCAAGTCATTCATTCTATTAAAAATTTTTTTTGCATGATATTTTTGTTAGGTTTTAAAAATTGTTTTCCCTATTCTTTAACTATAACCTCACCTCTGAATCTCCTCTCCTCAAGGAGAGGAGGGCTACAATTTTCCGCTCTGCTGTTTTTCCTCTCCTTAGCAAGGAAGGTGGAATTATTAGGTATTATAAAAATTACATTCCTACTTATTCCTCTCCAGAAAGGGGAGGGATTAAGGGAGGGGAGGTAATTGATAATTATTCCACTACTATTTTTCATTGTAGCATTCACATTGTTCAACATACTATTTCATAGGTTCATGGTTTGGCATTGTTTATTTCATAAACTATTGGAACTCATTTTTGTATTCTTGAAACTTTGGTATTTAGCTTTGGGATAAGTTGTGTTGCCATACATCATTTTCAATCTGATGTTGGTGTTACTACTATTTTATAGTTTTTTCATTTTTTTAAAGTTATTTTTTCAGGTTCCATTGACCATCCATTATGTCATACTTTTATTGTTTCTGCTGAATCTACATTTGAGACCAAATTCGTGTTATTTTTCTCTGTATCAGAGTTCGGTCTCAGAGATTGAGAATCTATACAAGACTCTGAATCTTGAATATTACAAGTTGTAGTTTCTTTTTGTGTTATAGATGAAGCACTTACTCATAATAAGTTATATGAATTTGATATGGTTGTTATTCAAAAAACTATAAGGATTCAAGCTACTATTTTGTTTAGTAATTCAATTTTTTTATCTTTTATGTAACTAGTTCATACTCATATAGAGAATAATACAGGAAATGTTCATAATGCAAAAAATAGCATAACTAGTCATCATGAGATAAAACTTCAACTACTTACTGCTAATAATTGCATAGTTTGAGTAAATCAACAAGGTAAAAAAAATGTCATAGCTCATACCATAGGTGAGTATTGTGGTTTTCATAGTTTTTCTATTTTACCAGCAAAACTTTTTGGCATGTTTATTCAGTATCTACTTAGTGATGGTAGAATTCAAAGAATGTTTAGTCACATGTATAGTAGTAATATTCAGATGAAGAATGTTAAAATGCTTGAGAAGGAAAGGCTTATACTTATAAGTTTCCCTAATAATCATAGTATTCATCATAATAGGAAAAATCATAGTAGTCTTCAAATTTGAAATCATAGTTGTACTTTTACATTTCAAGTTCTAGAATTTGAAGAGTCTATGTATTTCGAGAATCAGATTATTATTCATCATACTATTGCTAAACAGGTTGATAGTGAGGCGATTATTCAAACTAAAAATGCTCATGAATAGCTGAGTGTATTTGTTTCTGGTAAGTATTGATATAGATTAAATAGTTTTCATATTATTATAAATATTATTACAAATAATACTGCTATTATATTTGATAATAAATTGTTATTTGAATTTTCATTTTTCTCTGAGTTTTTAACAACTTTGTATCAATTTTTTGTAATTGTTTTAACAATTTGGTCATAGTCAGAATTATGTTTATATTCTACTTCTAGAATTCATTTTCTGTAACTTAGTTTTAATACTTTTACTCAGTGTATTTTTTGTAGTTGCTTTTCTAATAGTATTTCACAACTAACACAATGCATTCATTTTATGTTTATTATTTTTTTCATTTTTTTAAATTTATTAAATATTGTTTTTTATTTCGTTTTTTTAACTCCCCCTGCTCGTTCCTCGCTTTCCCCCTCAATTGAGGGGGATTAAATTGGGAGCTTAAAAATTTTATTCTTTATGTTCCTTTTCTTTAAGAAAAGTTAGGGTAAAATTTTTGAAAATTTGGACACGAAAAAATACCTATGTTTTTTTGTAATAGGTAATAATTAAATTTGATCTAAGTATTTGATTTTATGATTTTGGTTAAATCTTTGTATGAATAATTTTTTAGTTTTCGTTCTACTGGTGGTGGGGATGTTTTCTTGGTTAACTTTCTCTGTATTGGTAATTTATAAGAGAAATCTAACGCTAAATAATTGTTTTTTAGCTTAATCTTTACTTCCCTGTTTTGAATTTGAGTATTATTGTTTAAGTATGTTTGATTATTTGTATCTGATGCTTCAATACAGCAAGAGTGTTTACATGATTTTCTATCATGTCCTTTTTCTTCATCACAACATGGCATATCTTTTTTCATGTTGTAATGTTGTTGATTTTCTACTTTCGTTGCTTTCTCTGGCATTTGATGCATAGCAAAAGATGTCACTATACTGCTTTCAAAAGCTGTAGTGATAAAGATAATAAATACGAAAAATGAAAGTATTTTTTTCATGTTATTATTTTATCTTAGTTAATTCAGTTATGTATTATATCATCTTTTAAAATAATTGCAAAAAAATGTATAACTTTTATTTAGCAATACAATGGAATATTGTTGCTTTTTTCTGGTATCAAAAAACAATGGAATAAATCCATTGTTTTTGTTTGAAATTATAAGTTTATACCTCTTCACTTTTAACCCCTTCTTTAATATTTGATTCAGTGTTTTCAACTATTTCTTCTTTTTTTATCAAAAGTTTATTTTCTTCATCTTTAAGTTTTTCTTCTGAGTTTTCTGAGACTGTTTTTTCCTTTTTTCTATTTTTTAATCCTTTTTTAATTCTAAAGGTAATATAGAAGACAAATATTAATCATAAAATAGATAAAGATAGGATTGTGTAGTGTGTTATTTGTTCTATATTTGGAATTATGTATCTTGCATAAACAAAGTATAATGCTCAAAGAATTATCAAAAGTAAAATTATAGATAGTTGTATTTTTCTTTTTCTAGTCATTTTTTGTTATTAAGTATTAAATTAAATTGGATTATATATATTAATTTTATTAATTCAATTTGTTGTGTTGATAAAAATTATTTACTGCTTATTGAGAATTTTTTCTTCAATACCAGAAAAAATTTATCAGCTAATTCTTTTCATCTTCATCATTTCCAGAAAAGCTCTTCTTGTAATAAATTTACTTTTATAATATCTTTTTCTGCCTTAGCTTGATTAAATTCTTCTTGTAATTTCTCATCAAAGGTTAAAATATGTTCATATCAACTAAAACATCTTTTAAATTCTTCTTGATTATTACTTTTATCAGTTATAAATTGTTTTAAACTTAAACATATTCTGGTATCATTAATTAATCAATGTAATTTTTCAAAATCTTCAGGGGTTTCACATAATTCTAAAATGAATATTACTTGTGGAGCAAAGTCATCAATTCTTGTAAATATGCTTCAAAATACTTTTGCTTTTTTTTCAAATTTTTCTTTATTTCTATCTTTGCATTTAGAAAATATTTTTCCAAATCAATCTTTTAAAATTTTTATGTCATTATATCATAAAATATATTCCACTGAAGATACTGAATTTTTTCTTAATTCATTAATAATTTCATCAATTTCATTAGTTTCTAATCAAAAAGATTCTTTTAATGTTTTTGATAAATTTATGCTCATATAATATATTTTTATAAATACCTCTTCATTATATTATCATAAATACTTTTATGTAGCAAATTTCGTCTTTGTTTAGATTTTTATACTTAAAAAACTATTTCATTTTTTCACTAGCCTTTTACTATTTTTTCCTTACAATCAAAAGTTGAATATTAAAATATTTTCTAAAAGATACTTATGAAGAAAGATAAAAGATTTCTGGTTTGAGCTATTTCTATAATGATAGCAGCTACTTTTTGGAGTCTAGATGGAATTTTAATCAGACCTCAATTTTATCAATTTTCTCCTATAAATGTTGTTTTTATAGAGCATCTTTTATGAGTTATTGTTCTTAGTCCTTTTTTATTCTTCTGAATCAAAAAAGTTGTAAAGATGAAAAGAAAAGATTTTATTTCTCTTCTTTGGGTTTGTTTTTTCTGAGGACTTATTTGAACTTTGACTATAACAGAAGCCTTTTTTTCAGCATATAGATGAGAAGCTACTTTATCAACTATCATAATTTTACAGAAGCTTCAACCTGTATTTGCTTTATCTATGGCGGCTATTTTACTTAGGGAAAAGTTGAGTAAAAGATTTTATTTCTGGGCGTTTGTTTCTATTGTAAGTGCTTACTTTATAGCATTTGGTAGTTTATGAAAGGATATTTTCAATGTAAATATACTAAATCTTCCTGCTTTTTTTGCAATACTTGCGGCTTTTGCCTTTGGTTCTTCTACTGTATTTTGAAAAACATTGGTTAATGATTTAGGTTTTAAACTTACTACATCTTTGAGGTTTACCCTTACTTCCCTACTTGCCTTAGTTGCTCTTTTTCTATTTGGGGACTTTGCTGACTTTTGAAATTTCTTTCCTATTCATTGGCAACTTTTGGGGGTTATTGTTGTTAGTAGTTGAGCTGGAGCTTTGTTTTTGTATTATTTTTGACTAAAAAAAGTAAGTGCTTCTTCTGCTACAATTTTTGAACTTATGTGGCCTTTGTCTGCTATATTTTTTGATTATTTTTTTAATTGAAAGATGATGAATACTATGCAAATATTGGGTTCTATTGTTTTAATGGTTTCATTTTTTATGATAATTTTGGAGAAGAGGAAAGTAAAAGTGTAGAAAAATATTTTTGAAAACTACTAAATTTTGAAAATCCCTTGTAGAAAATATGGAATTTCATTAAAATAAATTATATTTGACAAAAAACAATAAAGGTCTATATTGAAACCATGTTTTATCATGTTTTATATAGTAATTTTATAAATTTATGTTACAAGCTAAAAGTCCTTACAAAATATCTGAATGAGTAGAAAGATATGATATTAGAAAAATGATTAATTTTCTAAATAAATACCTACCTCAAGATTTGGAGGAGATAAAAGTATCAAATATTGTGGAATTGAACAGAGTTTTAATTAGAAATAAGGATATCATATTAGACAATATAATAAAACTTTGTCCTTCTGCTTATGATTTAATTTCAGGTAAAAGTCCAAGAAGTAATAATGATTGTAATAATAATGATAATTTTATAGAATTATGTATAAAACTTTATGAAATCAGTGAATGAAACAATCTTTATAGAGAAATTGGATGAGAGGAAACAAGTGAAATTACTCTAATAAAATCTGACTTTTGTACTAGGGTACAAGAAAGAATAAAGAAAGCATGAGAATCAAGATTACCTAAAAATATTATCAGAAGATATACTTCAGAAGAATCTAGAGATGTATTTTTATTTATAAAAGGGGTGTTATCATCTGACAATGGAAAAGATGATAAAACAAAATTAAGTGATATAGATAATTTGGAGGCTTATATAAAAGAAAAAAGACTAGATATACTAGAAAGTTTGAAAGAAAAGGAAATGATAGAAAAGGATTTATATAATGAATTTAAAAAAGAGGAAAATTACAAATCTTTTATTAATTTTCTAGATGAAAAATATTCTTCATATATAACAAGAAAAGAATATTTAAGGTTTGTGAAAAAATTCTTGCCAAAAGATAGAAATTCTATTGTTGAGGTTCTAAGTGAAGAAAAATTAAATGATTATTTATTTGAAAATAAAGATTCTATAATAGAATATAGTGTCTCTAAGTGAATAATATCTGAAAATGAGGTTGAATCTATTCCAAAAGATAAGCCTGGTTTTATCAACTACTTTAGAACTGCAAGAATTTGTGACCTTAGTGTAGTAGAAAATAGTACTACGGATAAAAAATTATCTTTTATAATTAAAGAAGATATTAACTCAATTTCTAAACTAAAGACTCTTGTAACAGATGGTTTTATCACACTAGAACAACATATAAAATTACTAGATTTAATAAAAAATATAGATTCCCATATAAATTTAGATAACTTATATGATTTTATAAGAATAAGAAAGTGAAATGGTGAAACTATAATAAATATGCTAGAGAGAATTCCAGAGAATACAATAATGTTATTAAGAAAAATTGATGCTAGTAATTTATCAGGATTGATACGTTGTGTATTAATAGATAGATTGGCACATAAAGATCTAGAGATTATAATTGATTTCTATAATAAGATAGTAGATAAAGATACGGCTTATGATAAATTTATATATATATTTAACAAGATAGAAAAACTTGATAAATTTATTGAGATAATAAAGAGAGTTAATAATGACTTTATTGTTTCATTGTTAGATTATAGAATTCCAAATTTAATGTTAAAAAACTTTTTTAGCGGAATAGAGATAGGAAGTTTTATAGGTCTTTATAATAATATTAAGAATGATGAAAAAAAATTATCTAATTTTGTATCTTTACTAGATAAAAGTCGTACAAAAACTTTAGTTTCTATAATTAATACTGATTTTAATTGTAATATTGAAAATGTACTATCTTGAAGCAATGACATGATCTATTTATCTGCCTTTATTAATCAAATTGAATTAGAAAGGTGTCCTAATTTTGCTTCTTTCAAAGATAATTTCTTCTCTTGTGAAAAAGAGTGTTGAAACTTAGAATCTGTATTTAGGGATTTGGGATATTTATACAATAAAACTAGTGCTATTGAGTTTGGAATATTAATTAAAACATTTGAAGATAAAAAGGATTTATTTGATGTTATAGAAAAATTTGATTATACAATAATACTAAATGTTATAAAAGGAAATGAAAGACTATGAATTTTTAAATCTTTTAGGAAAACTACACTACAAGACTTACTTAGAGGATTGAGAAGACACTAGATACATCTAGTAATGATTAGTTGTTAGTTTTTTAAATCTATAAACAATAAAAATTCGCAAACAAATTTTGACTTTCATTTATTTAGAATTATTCTTATGAGAATAAAATTTCTATAAATAAAAATTTATGAACAAACTATTATCTACATTATCAATCAGGAGGAGACCATTCTCAAAAATGAAAGTGGTTGTTGTTGTTGTGTAAATTTTTTTATACATCAAAAAAGAGTTACTTTCATTTGAAATTAACTCTTTTTTATTTTTTAATTTTTTTAATCATGGAAAAATTACCCAGGAAATACAAGTGCATATTTACATGAATATGTAAATAGTTGAAAATATTTAGTTTTCAATATTAATCATGAATTATTGAATAGTTATAATTTCTGAGAATTTGTTCAATATGTGGAATATTTGAATAGTATTTGAATTCCAATTGTTTTAATTTGTCAGAAATGATGTGATATAGAAGGTCTATTTCAATATGATAAGATAAATGTTGTTAGTCTATGACAAATAAATAAACAAGGAAAATTCTCATATGATTTATTTCTTGATACAAAAATAAATATAGTTGAAGATTCTTCATCTGAATCAGAGTTTAATGAGATTATACAAAATTTGTTATCAAAATATAATGATAAAATTTCTAATGTCATATTTTTAAATGATAGTGGATGATTGAAAAATGGTGAGGGGGGAATCATTTCCTTTCTATCAAAAGAAAAATTGAAGTGTATATTGAACTGAAATTATGAAAAAGCTGTTATAAATTCTTGAGAGAAAAAGGTTTTAGAATTAATTTATGAGTTATTTAGAAAAGGTATACATAAAACTACTATTGCTAGTATAGATTGATTAAGAGAAGAGTTAGAATGATTTGGTTCTTGAACAATGGTTATTGATTTGGAAAAAGCTGAAATTAAGACTCTGGAGAATAGAGAATTATTTGATTTAATATATTCTAAACAAGTAGAAGGATGAAATTGGAAAGATAGAACAATAGAAGAAAAAGATGAAATGTTTAAAAATTATAAAATTCTGGAGATTGATGGAACGGTTCTTTGAGGATATTGTTTATCAGATTGTGAAGTAGAATGACAGAAGTGAAAATTACTTAGTTGTTTGTTTACGACTAAAGTTTGAAGTTGATTGTGATATATTTTATGACAAGAGGTCAAAAAAAGTGGCGTTGTATTCTCCTACTCAAAACAGTGAAAATTTTTTGAAAATCTTTGATTTAAGAAAGTGGAGTGAAAAAAATCTGAGACCTGAGCTTTTTTGTATGTTTTTGATTCTGATTAATAAAAATATTCATTTAGAGAAGTAATAAAAATTACTTCTCCTTTTTTGTATATTATCGGATTCTTGCATTATATATATATGTATGATATAGTTTTAGTATATTATATTTTATAATTTCATTTTTATATGAAAACTCTTTATATAATCAGACATGCTAAATCAAGTTGGGAGGATCCTTCTCTTGATGATTTTGATAGACCTCTTATGGAAAAATGAGAGAAAAGAGCTAAAAAACGTTGAATTGAATTAAGAGAAGAATGAATTATGCCAGATAAAGTATTTTCAAGTCCTGCGAATAGAGCTAAAGCCACAACAGAGATAATATGTAAAAAGATAGGTTATGATGTAGATAAGATAAAATATGAACAATGAATTTATGATAATCATTTGATAGGAATAGATTATTATATTTCTTTTATAAAGGATTTAAAGGATAAATATGATACTGTGTTTATGGTTTGACATAATATGGCTTTTGAAGAGCTTGCTAACTATTTATCTAAATGATCTAGTTGACCTTTAAAAACTGCTTGAGTTGTAAAAATTGATTTTGATGTAGATAGTTGGAAAGATATAGAGGCTTAGTTTAGTAAAAAATAACCCATCCTTAATCCTTCCCTTATATAAGGAGAAGGAAACTACAAATAAATTCTTTTGATTCTATCTGATTTTAATACAGAAAGCTTATGCAATATTTAGAAATATTTTTTTATTTATTATTTGGATTATTTTTCTTTTCTTTTGTTTCCCTTGCTCCTTGGATTCCTACAAAGAGAAATGATTTGAGAAGAGTTAATGATATTATAAAACTTAAATCTTGAGAGAAATTTCTAGAGATGTGATGCTGAACGGCAAAGGTTTCTTTGTTTATTGCAAAAAACAATCCTGATGCTTATATCACTTGAATAGAATTATCATTGTTTTTTTATGTTATCTCTAAAGTTAGAATATTTTTTAGTTGACTTGATAATATTAAGATAATTTATGGTAATGCTTTAAAGTTAGATTTGGAAAAATATGATGTGTTGTATGTTTTTGGTTTACCTGAAACGATTACAAATAAGCTTTTTCCTAAAATTAATAGTGTAAAGAATAAGAATTTTCGTTTAGTTTCATACTGTTTTAAGATGACTAATGATTACTTTAAAGAGATAAAATATAAACCTGAAAATAGATTTGCTATTTATGAGTATAAATTGTAAAAGTGGAAAATAAAAACTATCGCAATAAAAAATAATAATACACTCGGAAGATAAGATTTTTTTACAAATAATTTTTAGTATAAAATCATTATGATACCTCGCTTAATTATTATTTTTTACAGCTTATTACTAGTTGAAAATTTTATTTCCTAAACAATATCATTATGAAAAAAATTATTGTTTTGTGATTGATTGTTCTTAGTTCTTTTTCTATTGTTTCTTTTTCCAATGCTTACTTGTCAGATTCAATAAAAATTAAAGCTGATAATGTACTCATAAATGTTCATAATAGAGTTTCAGCAAAAGATGATGAATATAAAATTAGTTATTATAAAAAATTGCTCGGAGTAATTAATTCTATGAAATCTAAGTATAAGACTTGAATAAAAAGAGATTTGTTGAATTATATATATGATGATATCAGTGAAAAACTATCAGTATTAACTATTTGATTAAGTTTAGATACAAATCAGGATAAGTGTTATGATGATAAAAATCAAATAGTTTGTCCTGAAAAATGAGAAGCTTTTTACGGGCAAGAAGCTCAGCTTGAGACAAATCAACCATCATTTAAAGATAATGGAGATTGAACAGTGAGTGATTTAAATACTGGTCTTATGTGGATAAAAGATGCTTCTTGAAAAATGGATTATTATGAATGAATAAAAAGTAGTGAATCTTTTAGTTATGCTTGATATGATGATTGGAGAGTTCCTAGTATAAAGGAACTTTATTCTCTTATGGATTTTAGATGAGAAGATCCAAATTCCGAATTAAAGAGCTCTGAAGGGCTAATTCCTTTTGTAGACACTGATTATTTCGGCTTTAAATATGGTGATATTTCTAGTTGAGATAGAATTATTGATTCACAATGGATTACAACAAACATCTATAAATCAAAGGTTATGAATGGACAGGAATGTTTTTTCTGAGTTAACTTTGCTGATGGAAGAATAAAATGTTATCCAACAGTTAGTAAGAAGAATAATTGATATTATTTAAGATATGTTAGATGAGATGTATATTGAAATAATGATTTTGTAGATAATTGAAACTGAACAATATTGGATAAAAGTAACTGACTTGTTTGGCAACAAGGTGATAGTGAAAAATGAATGGATTGGAAAGATGCTTTGAGTTATTGTGAAGATTTAGAATTGGATTGATATAAAGATTGGCACTTACCAAATGCAAAGGAATTACAATATATAGTTGATTATAGTAAAAGTCCTGATACTACTGACAGTGCTGCTATTGATTCAATGTTTAAGGTTAGTGAAATTGTAAATGAAGCTTGAGAAAAAGATTATCCTTATTATTGGACTAGTACTACTCATATAAAAGATAGATTAGCATATGATAGTGCCGTTTATATTTCTTTTTGAAGGGCTTTGTGATATATGAAAGATTTTTGATGATGGGTTGATGTTCACTGAGCTTGAGCTCAAAGAAGTGATCCAAAGTCTTGAGATGCTAGTGCTTATCCAACAGGTCACTGACCTCAATGAGATGCCATAAGAATAAAAAATTATGTAAGATGTGTTAGAAATTGAGCTAAGGTTATAGAGGTTGATTCTAGTTATAAAAAAGCTTATATTTGAAGTAATCAAGATGGAAATAGCTGATGAAATACTTCTCCCTTTACTCCGCCAAAAGAAGCTATAAATGCTTGTTATGGAAGGTCTAGTTGAAATTCTTGTAGTTTTAATACACCTAAAGGAAAATTGAGTTGAGTTTGTAGAGATATAGATGAAATTTTGGGGTGTATGCCTAGATAATCCTCCCCATAATTATCAAAAAAAATATATATTCAGATAAATTTTACTTCTTTCAGAATAAAAAGGAGTAAACCAATAAGATTTTATTAATATTTATAATTCATCTTACACTTCATTATATTTTAGGTATACTTCCTTTACTAAGAAATAGAAGTTAATATATTCTTAAAGATATATAGTTATTAACCAAAAAGTATTTAAGGTAGTTTACTGTTTATGAACTGATACCTATCCTCCTTCAACTCTACTATTCATTTTGATAAAAGAGAGTTTAATACATATTTAGCTTTTTCCTTTACATCATTATAATGATCTGTTACTAATGTTAATCACATTTTTTTAGCTTCTATTGCTACCCCTAAAAGGAGCTTTTTTCAATATCATTTTCATTGATAATTTGTTTCATTATTGAATGTCTTGTATTTATTATTTCCATCATTTATTTTTACATACACAGTTTTCATTTTGTCTCAGTCTATTATATAGCTGATATATCATATATCTTGTCACTTTTTTCTCAGTTTAAATCATGGGTATCAAGGAGAAATCTTACATGCCTCTACATTTAATCCCTGAAAAAGTTTAAGTATATTATCAATATCACATCTAGTAGTCTCTTTTTTATTTGAAACTTCTTTTTGTTCTCATCATCCGATATAATAGTCAGGATTATCCTTTAAATAATTAGGTATTTTAGACATAGTTATATGTATATAAAAAAATAATGTGGTATCTTGATTGTATCATATTTAATAGATTTTTATAAAATGAATAAAGATAATTTCTATTTGAATAATTTGTAATTTCGTGATATAATTTTTACGTGTTAATGTATTTTATATCTTAAAAAGGGGTATTATGAAGGAATTACATTTGAAGGCTATTAAAGCTTATGTTGATATGTTATCTATACATATTGATACAAAAACTACTGATGCGGTGTTTCATAAAGAAACTGAAGCTTGGTATGAAACTTTGTTTGATGTGGCTCATGAGATTTGAGAAAAATATGTTGATTTAGGTGGTAAATTATCTGACACTAGTTTGGATGAGAAAATGAAAGAGGCAAATAAGATTATAAAAAATCTTAGAAAGGATATAGAGGATTATAAGAAAAATAATGAGATTTCTCTTTGAACTGATGACTTACTTGGCTCTCTAGCAAATAGTTTAGAAAATATTGAAGGAAATTCTAAGGGATTTTTGAAGTAAATTATTAAAAATAAAGAAATTTTTAATCTCACCCTATTTTTTTATTGACAATACCTTTCATAAAACTAAAGTTTCAGAAAAAACTGGAACTTTAGTTTTTAAAAATACAGAGGAACTGCCATAGTTGATATAAAATAAAACCTTTTAATTATTCATAATTTACTGAATATGAATAAGAAAAATTATCCAATAAAAAAATTACTTTGCAAAAAAATAAAAAAAAAATAAAATTCCCAAGATATTTTATCAACTTAAAATAAATAAATGAAAATATGGCTTTTAAATTCAAAAAAAGGTAGAAAAGATTGGTGAGTAAAAAGAATTTTAGAAGAGGCACAAAAAGTATGACTAAAAATGAAATTGGTTGCTATAGAGGATATAGACTTAGTAATTTCATTAAACTGAGAAGAACAGTTGTTTTTGAAAAATAAATTGGTTACTCCTCCTAATATTGTATTACCAAGAAATAATACATCTTACCAAATGAGATCAATTGTAGATTTTTTAGAAAATAAATGAGTAAATGTTATTAACAATAATTATTCTAGATTTCTAGCAAAAGATAAATTTCTATCTTTACAAAAACTATCATTAAACTCAATACCCGTTCCGAAAACAATTTTACTAAAATGAAATCCTAATATAGATTTTATTGAAAGGCAACTAGATTATCCAATAATTATTAAGAAGATAGCAGGGTCTCATTGAAAATGAATATTTAAGGTAAATAACAGAGAAGATTTTGAGGATTTCATTGAAATGTTGGAAGATAGTATTCCTGATAAAACTTTGATTTTGCAAGAATACATTTGAGAGAAATCAGGACAAGATTTACGCCTGTTTATTGTATGATGAAGAATAATATGATCAATGTTGAGAAAGTGAAAAAAATGAGATTTTAAGTCTAACTATTCCTGATGATGAGATGTATTCCCTCATATTCCTACAGAAAGGGAAGAAATTTTAGCACTTGAAACTACAAATATCATATGATTAGATATAGCATGAATTGATATATTATTTGACAAAAATGAGTGATATAGAGTATGTGAGGTAAATGCATCACCAGGATTTGAAGGCTTAGAAAAAGCAACGTGAAAAAATATCTGAGGTGAGATAATTAATTATATAGTAAAAAGATACAATATACCAATTAAGATAACTGAGAAATAATATTTATTTAATATAAAATTCAAATATAATTTTGATTAATTTTCATTCCATATAAATCATGTTTATTCCTAAAATCAAAAAATCAGACTACAATAGAGAAAGGCTTACCTTATCAAAAATAAAACATTTTTTCAACATTTTATTTAATAACGATTCAACTATTACCCTACTTTCTGTAGATAAATTCTGAGATATAGATTTTGAAGAATTAAAAAAACAATGAAAGGAATGAATGATTTTAGATGTAGACCAATGTATTGCTTATCATCGTTGAAATATATTGCCTAAAAACATTCAGATTATAAAGAAACTGAAAGATAAATGATGGAATATAGTGATTTTTTCAAATATGAAAAAATCAGATAGATATGATGAATTAAAAAATTATTGAATTCCTGTTATAACTTCAAAATACGCAAAACCTGATAAAAGAGGATTTCTAGAATGTTTAGAAGCAATGTGATTAAATGCTGAAAAAGTAGTTATGGTATGAGATAATTTTTTAACTGATGCCTGATCTATTAATGTATGAATAGATTTTATCAAAGTGAAACCTATATCAAGAAAAAATGGTGAAAAAAATTTTTCTAGTAAAATAAAATATTTTTTTAGAAATCTAACCTGTGAAATTGCTGAAAGGAGAGAAAATAATAAAAAATAACTATTTCTTTCCTTCTAAAAACTCTTTTAACTCTGCAAATGGCTTTAATTTTAGATATGTTCTTTTGTCATCTTCTTCACTAAGAGATGCTCTTGTTACTGAATATCCCTTAGGAATAAAGATTTTATCCCAACCATAACCATTATCCCCTTCTGGAGCCTTTGCAATTTCTCAATCAAGTTTTCATTCAAATAATTTTAAATCTACACCATCAAAATAACCAAAGACACATTTAGCTATTGCATTTCTTGTTAAATCCTTACTAATCATTGAACAAACTGTTTCAAATGAGTTGTTTTCTAGAAAAAACTTTATAAATGGTCATGGTAAACCTCCTAAGGCTTCAAATTCTAATGAAACATCTTCAACAATAACTGGTTTGTTTATTTTTTTATAGGCTTGTAGGACTTTGTGTTCTACAATTTCATTTAAATTTATTGATTGGATTTCATCTAAATCTAGTTTTATGTGGTCTACTGGATAACCAAGGTATTTAGATAAATAATCTGCTTTCCCCTGATTTCCTGTAATAAAAGTTACTTTTGTCATATTTATATAGTTTTTTTATTTAATTATTTTCTTTCAATAATATTTTCAGAAACTATTTTTACTAGTTGATTATGTACTTTTCAATTGCTTGCAATATATCAATCCATATCTCAGTCATACCTCTGCTCATTTCAATGTATATCTGTCATTTTTCATCATGCTTCTTCAACTATTATTTTTAATGATGCTCCATCGTGGCTTTTTACGTCTGGAAAAATTACTCAATCAAATTCTCATACTGCGACCATCATACCAGCATATAATATGCTACAGAACTTAAATAGTTTTACATTTATGTTTTCTGTTAATTCATTGTCTAAATTAATTAGATTATATTTAGCATTTTTAAAATTTTCTATGGCTACAATAGATTTTTCATCAATTTTTGCCCTTTTATTTACATTCACTCTAATTCAATTTAGAAATGCTCATTTTCATTTCTCTGCCAATAACATCCTATCCATGAATGGTTCATATATAACTCAAGCTATAGGTTCTCATTTGTATGCCAAAGCTAAAGAAAAAGTACAAATAGGTAATCATGAAGAAAATGGGATGGTTCAATCAACTGGATCACAAATCCATACATAATCACTTCCCTCTTTCATACTACTTTCTTCTTCTCATTTTATACTATGAGTTGGGTATTGTTCACTGATTCTAGATATTACTAGTGAATTTATCTTTTTATCTGTTTCTGTTACAGGAGAAGAATCTCATTTATAATCTTTCTTCATTCATAATTTGAAATTGCTTTTAATTATCTCTCAGGATTCTTTAGCTAGTTGTTGTAAAAAATCTATGTATTTCATATGTAAAAATTAAAAATAATCTAAATTAAATATATTTAATTTAGATTATTTTACAACATCTTTTTTAATAACTTTTATATCTCTCCTTGTTTTAAGAATAGAAGATATAACGCACTACCAAAACACATTATAGCCATTGTTACAAATAAAGCTTGAAAACCAAATAAGGTAACAAGTCATCCACCACTAACTGCTCATATTGCTGTTGTAAAATAGAAGGTTGATTCCCAAGCTCACCATTGAGTGGCAGATTTATTTTTATCAAGATTTTTAG
The DNA here is from genome assembly GCA_002435385.1 of Patescibacteria group bacterium UBA6489. Taxonomy (GTDB): domain Bacteria; phylum Patescibacteriota; class Gracilibacteria; order BD1-5; family UBA6164; genus UBA6489. Next base: position 27,794 of record DJMN01000007.1, on the reverse strand, counting down.
AGAATAGAGCATCAAATGCTGGAGAATAAACAGCTTCTCCAAGTCAAATAATAGACTGGACTATAAATAAGAAAATAACTGAATCTACCCAAAAATATAATAAGAAACCTATTCCCATGATAATATATCAAAGGATAATAATTAATTTCTTTTCCTTTATTTTATCAGTCCATCTACCAGCTATTATTGTTGTTATACCTGCAACTAAAGCAAATATACCTCCAGCAATACTTGCATCCATTAGATCTCATCCAACTTCTTCAACAAATATTGCATAAATTGGAGCTAACATTGCAGCTGCTAATAGTGTCATTGAGTTAGTATATACCAGAATTTTTAATGCTCTGTTTAACATCTTTTTGTGTATTATAAATGATAATAAATCTTTTTTATCTCAATGTTATTTTATCTTATTTTTCAAGAAAAATCAATAAATAGTTTTGTCTTATAATTTTTTCTAATTTTTTAGTACTTAAAATTAAACTCTCCATATAATTATCCCTTATCTCTTGAATTTTCCTCCTTTGAGATAAGAAAAGAAGCTACAATACTGGAATAATCAAATTAAAACACTATAAGGAGTTGAGAATATATGATTTAGAGTTTTCAATCTCAAGTAATAAACTCTAAAACTCCTAAGAATATTTTGAATTACATACCTTAAATATGAATTATTTTTTTGTTTTGTAAAATCGTGAAAGTCGGAATATTGATAGAATAAATTTTTCTATAGTCAAAAATGCCAATTATTTCTAGTATGCAATATTTTTAATAATAAAAAAGGTCAAAAAATTGAAAATAATTTACTCTGACTTTTTTTATTGTGATTTATACTGATATTAAAAATATTATACCTGCAAAATATGACAATGCTAATTATTTTATTGACTATAATGATTAAATATAGTGAACACCTATGATCAAAAGTTCTGAACATCAAAAATTGGGTAAAAACTTAGTTAAGTATATAGTTATTATGTAAAATATTTTTTTTATTATTTTAGTAGGAAAATTTAGTAATAATTCTGAAATTGTTTCACGAAATTTTTAATTTGAAAAGATTCTTTATAGAATATTTTCTATTTTTTGTTATCAGTTAATATGGAAAAATCTATATACACATACTACAAGATAATAACCACCATTCAATAATTGAAAATAATATAGAAACTGGTACATAGTATAGGAAAACTATGGCTAACTTTTTTATTAATCATATTAAATTTCGTTTTTTATTATACTTAAAGTATTTATAGATTATCTTTAGTGAATATAATAAATATAATATAATAATTATCTGATGTATTATGTTTATTATATCAGCAACAGAAAATTTATTAATATTATCCATTTTATTTTTTTTAATTATATAATTGTACTATATTTAAAAATTTTTGGAATCAAAAAATAACTACAAGATAAATATTTTGTAGTTATTTTTCTAATTTTTCAATAGTGATTTTTGTGAAAATTTAAAAATTAGATTTTAATTTCAATTTTTGTATACATTTATGCATATGAGGATCAAATCTCTCAATTGTAAAATCAAGTATTTCTTTATAGAAAAACCATCACTCGCCATTAAATTCCTCTTCATATTCATCTCAAAAAAATCATGAGAAATTTATGTTCTTGTTCAAGTAAGTCATATAGTAGAGGATTAGAACTGAGATAGAGGAGTTTAATTGACATATAAAAATGTAAAAGTTGCATTTCGTGAAAAATTCTTCCCATTTTATCTTGACATTTTGTATTTATTTTTTATATTTTAAAAATCTAAGAAATAATCCTTAGTATCTTAGTACGCTCGTTAACATTCTCAGAAATTTTAAACTGGAGAAAACAACCATGAAAAAACATGGAATTCTTAGTATTGTTATTTTACTAACAATATTTATAGGTATGACAAATGCTAAGGCTGTCAATTACATCTCGCCAACTCCTTTTTACCAACAGGTATCAGGAGTATCCGTCCAACCCGTATCAAAGGATTATATCTACCAAGGTATTACCTGGGGAGATATGATTCTGGCATTAGGAAACATATCCTTGTTTCCTGGCGGTGTAAAGCTGGTTGATGATCCTCTTGAGCAAATCAAGAATGTCATCTCCGGTAAAACTCCGTTTATTCGCCAAACGGTGGGCTCTGGTACAATGCTTGTTGATGCTTTGCAATCGGTAGGTGTTAAAATGGAAATTTTCCATTCTGTGACCGATTCTAATGGTGGGGATGTTGTGGTTACTCGTAGCTTTAACAACATCAATGAATTTGTTACTGCAGTTAAAGGTGGTAAAACCGTTACGGTTGCCATTCAGTATGGCGGCCCCCATATGGGATGGCTGGTTGATTTGTTGACAAAGAATGGTCTTTCGATTACGGATATAAACATCAAATATCTGCCAAACCTTTTTGGTGATGATTCACCAGAAACTGCTATTGCTGAAGATCAATCTATTGATATGGCTTTCGTCATCAGTCCAAGTGCTGCCACCCTCACTGAGGGAACGGCCGCAATACCTGGTCTGTCTATACTGGTTACAACCAAGGCAATGAACGAATCAATCAAGGATATCATCTTGGTTCGTTCCGATTGGGCAAAGGACAACAAAGCTCAGCTGAAAAAAATCCGTGAGGGTTTTTTGAGTGCTGCAAAAACCAAACTATTGGATGGTAATCTCGTAAAAGAGGCTGCAACCATTATGTTCGGAAGCGCAAGTCATCAGAATATTGCTGATACTGAAGGCTTGCGTGACGATGCCCGTTTCCATAACATGGAAATAAGTAACAACTTTATGTACTCACCTACCAACCCAAACAACTTTCCTCGGAAAGTTGCAAGAATCGTTGGTGAGTTCAAAAAAGTGGGATTGGTTTCTAATGGAGATCTGAATATTCCTGTGACTGACTGGAATGTCAAAGTATCACAGGAAGCTCATGTCCTACAGGCAGATAAAGAGGTGACTGCCAGAATTGAGCAAGAAGTATCCGAACTGAAAAAGTCTGGACAAGGTCAAGTACTTTTTTCAGACAAAATTCTGTTTGAGCCCAACCAAAATAGTTTCACTGTAAGCGAATATGGAAAAAATTTCGATGCAGTAATAAACTATGCCAATACCTATCCTGGTGCAGTTCTAAATATTGTGGGTCATGTTGATCCATCCCTACTGCGTGGGTGGAATAAGGCAATTGAGTTTAAGAAAAGTGGAAATAACACTGGACTTATGAAAGTGGAAGCTTATCTCAACAAAGTGTTGAAAAGCAACTACAATCTGGCTCAGATGTCTATCCAACGCATTACCATGGAACGTAACAACGTCCAAAATGCAGCTGAACGCACTTCAAAGGAACGTGCAAATGCTGTTAAGGCAGCTATTGTTGATTATGCAATCGCAAACAAGATTGACTTGCAGGCCTATAAACTCGTTGTTCATGGTGATGGAGCAGGAAGCCCTATTCACGAACGTCCGAAAAACCAAGCCGAATTTGATAGCAATATCCGTGTTGAGTTTAACGTAACCAATTATAACGCGGAAATTCAATCATTTGAAGCCGTTCAAGACTTCTAAGGAGGAGATAAAAAATGAATAAATTTTGGATTTTTATCTTCTTGGGAATCCTTTACTTACCGTTTACGGCCACAGCGGAAGAAGACCTTAACCTGAGAAAGAACGTAGTCATTATCTTTGATGATTCTGGAAGTATGGGATCCATATTTTGGAAAAGCAAGCTTGATCAAGCAAAAGAATCTGTGGTTCAGCTGATTCAAGGGATACCAGATGATTACAATTTTGGTATTTATGCTCTCAATCATGGATATATTGTTCAACTACAGAATATAATGGGTAAGAAACAAGATGCTATTAATTCTGTAAATCAATTGAAGGCTGGTGGGGGTACTCCTATCGGTCCTGCTATCCTGGCTGTAAAACAGTACTTGGATCAGCAGAAACAATCGCAAGGTGGATATGGTTTTTATACCATTGTAGTTGTAACTGATGGTGCGGCAGACAAAGAAGAACGTATGCTTAACGCCGTTGACGAAGCAATTGCAAGTGGAATCAATATAAAGACCATTGGGTTTGGAATTACTAGGCATAAGTTGATGCAAGTAACCGACTTTGCCGATGCTTCATCAACTCAACAGCTAACGAATGCCCTTAAACAGGCAATCAAGGCTGAGGTACCTGGAAGTTCCGAGTTCGTCGTGCAAGACTTTTAACCCCATGAAGGACTCCTGAAGTTTAGGAGTCCTTCTCAACCCTTTATGGAGGTAATCATGAATGGGCCATCTACCGGTTCTTCACGAAATAAGTATATTTTTCCCATACTTGTTTGGACAGCTATCATTGCCAGTATTGTTGCTTTTCTGGACTACAAAGGCGTCTTTGATAAGGTTGGTGAAGATAGAAAGCAGGAAAAAATCGCAAAGCTAACCCAGTCATCTAAAGAGGAAACAATACTCAATGGTGCTGGTGATGGCTATGACGGATATGCGATTTTGAGAAGCAAGAGATTCAAATTCGAGCTTCAAAAAAAATCGTTAGCTCTCAACTTTATCGATGATAAAGGAGATTATCCTTCTCGGGTGAAAAAACTTGTTTCAGGTGAATATGATTTTGCAGTAATGCCTATTCATGATTATCTGGAGCAGCTCTATCATCTTGGGGTAGATACAAGCAAAGCTCCTGTGATTGTTGCAGCAATATCCTGGTCAACAGGATCTGATGCAGTACTTGCAGACCCGAAAAACTTCAAAAGCATCAATGATTTAAAAGGACTTTTAAAAGTTGATTCCTGTTATACATCTCGTTTCATGCTTGGAAGCATGGCAGTAGACACAGGGCTTCCTATTCTTCTGAAAGGAAAAGCAAATGAAGATATTGAACAAACCTACGCCGACTTACTCAGTGATAAATGTAAAGTAGCAGGACTATGGGAACCATACATTTCAAGAGCTAAAAAACAAGGTTATGAAGTGCTAATGGGATCCAATGAACTGAAACTTGCAAGAATCGTTGATGTATACGTTGTAAACAGGGGTGTTCTGCTAGAAAAACCGGAAAGCATACAAAACATGCTATACAGCTACTATGAGTCTGTTAGCTATTACGCTAACAACCCAACAGAACTGTATAGTGAAATTGAACTTACCGAAGGTGGAGGTAAAGATGCTCGAGATCAAATTGAGATAGCCGAAAACTTAGCAGGTGTTCATTTTTACAACCTTGCCGATAACAGTTACACACTTTTCAGGGCGAATTCTTCATCTGAAGGAAAAGTCTTAGACTATATTGATGCTATTGTCATTAAACTGATAAAAATGGATGCAATTCCTGAATCACCGCTTCCAAATGGTGACTCAAGATCCATTGTTTATGACAAAGTACTCAGGGGTGTGTTTAACTCGTATCCAGATGATGCCATAAAAAAGCCTGCAGCAGAAGCAAGAGTTTACACAAAACTCCAAGAATCGACTTGGCGTAAACTTATTAGGAATCCAAAATTCACTCGTGATGACTTGAAGATAACATTTCTTCGTGATGGAAAATTGGATAACAATGCGAAAGCAATTCTTGATCGCTTTGCACAGCAGCAAATTGGGAACTTTGACTATTATATCGCTATCGTTGGAAAATCTGCGCAAATACGCGGAATTAACGAAGAAGTTATACAACAAAGGACTCAGGCAAAATCTGATCGGGTATATAAATACCTACAAAAGTACTACCAAATCGATCCAAATCGTATTTCATCAATTGGTGTTGGTTCTACTATGACTCCTGCTAAAAAAGCTGGACAAAGTTATGGAAACTACATCAATGATAACAATACAGTTGAGATTATGTTCATTGACTACTAACTAACCTTACGGAGAAAACAATGTGTCCAGCTACTTAGAGGAAGCAAGAGAGTTTGCACATAACTATGTGAAGGAGAAATTTAAACGTAGTCCGCTCACTCTCTTTGGTCTTGTCAGCCTTATAGCTACCCCTCTAGGGATAGCTTTGAGTAGTATACCATCCTTTTTTCAGATTTTTTCACTGATTCCTCTTGGTATCCTCGGTACATCATTTTGGTGGTATCGGATAGCTAATGCTGAAGAAATAGCCAAGGAAGGTGCACTGATATACCAAGATTGGCATAAAGAACAGATGAAAGAAAAGCGAAGGGCAGAGTTCAATGAAATTGAGTTATACAACCTAAAAGGTGGTGAAAAACTCAAAAAAGACCTCTGGAATTCGTATCAATCGTTTGTTCATGCCATCAGGGATCAGGAAATCATATCTGAAGAGCTTTTTTATGAGTTTGAATCGAAAGCCGATCAAGGTTTTCATTCAGGCGTAAACCTTTTAAAGGAGATTGCCGATTTACAAGTCATTCAAAGCAAAACCAGTCTTTCGAAGTTAGAAAGGCAATTAAGTAAAGCTGATAAAGAAAACAGAGCTATCATTCAGAAAAATATTGGGATTTACAACAGTAATGAACAAAAAATTTCTGAACTGACCTCTGTCCTTCAAAAGCTTATCTTGTCGTTCCAATCCAGTGAACTCAATCTAGCTTCAGCAACATCAAGTTTTGATTCACAAAATATAGTGAACCGAAATTCAGATGAGCTTACTTTAGCTGTTGAAGCATCGAAACAAGTTCAAGCAAGACTCAATCGATTTAGCATGAGCGATGAGCAAAATCTCAAAAACCTTTATCAAAAGTATGGAGAAAAACATGGCTAGTTTTTTCAAAACTATTTTTCGTGGTGCTATGTGGGTACTGAGCATTGGTACCTACAAGATGGACAAAGGCATCAAGGCAGCCCAGACTTCTAGTCCAGATGCTATCAGGGCTACGTACAACCAAGCCAAAGATGATAAAATCGAAAGATTTAACAACATCAAAACGGCGGTTGGTCGCATTCAGATGGAGCAAAGTCAACTGGAATTGAAATTGAAAGAGCTCAGTGATGAAGAAGCTGAACTGGGGGAAGCAATCGAAGGTCTTATTCAAGAAATTGAAGAAGACCCTGAAAATGCTGAACTTTTGGAAGATTTCAACCGTCTGGATGCTCGCCAAACAGCAATTGATTCAGAGCAGGAATCATTAGCCTCAAATATTGAGGCTCTTAATGCTGATAAGGAAGAGTATGTAGCTGTCATGAGGGATCTATCGGAAGAGATCCGTGGTCTCGAACAAGAGGCGGAAAGTACGGTTGCCCAAATGGAAATCGTACGTCTTAGGAAGGATGTAGAAGCGGAACGTTCTGGTCTGATGCAATCTGATGATATGAGTGCGGTCTCTGCTGTAAGGCAAAAACTGGCACAAGAAAAAGCTGAACTTAGCGTAGCTAAGGAGGTATCTGGTACCAATATGGATAATCGTATGAAGCGTTACAAAAATAGAGTCAAAGGCTCCGCTTCAAACGATAAACTCCAGAAAATACTTGCCGAGCGTGCTGCTGCAAACAAGGCAAAAAAAGCAGGTTCTACCGTACCTGTAGAGGAAATTTCTGAGACTGAGCGAAAAGTCTAAGTCTAAAACCCAAACAAAACAAAATCGTAAAAAAAGGAGAGCGAAAAAGGCACATGGAAACCCCATGTGCCTTTTTTTATCTTCAATTATGATTTAACAAAGCCACAATAAGTTGATATATAGAAGAGCAATGAAGAAAAGATTATCCGTCTTCACAAACAGCCTTTTGATTTGAATAGCCATAAAAAAAACTCCAGATACCGTTATCGCTAAATCTGAAAAGAAGGATTACTACAATAGAACTGAAAAAAAAATTGACTTTTTATTTTTTCCATCTATTATATAGAAGGCTATTATAGCCAAAATAGTTATAGTATTGGTCATTAACATTTTACGACTCTAGTAGGAGAAAAAGATGAGACAATTTGTAAAAATTGTAATTTCTATTGTTGTGGGATTGTCATCGGTCGTTGTGGGACTATCATCGGTCGTTGCAAACACTTGTGATGTAAGCTTGAGTACAAGCCTGTATATAAACTGGGTTGCAATTGATGCAGCTCAGAATGCGGGGCTCTATAATGACATTGAGAGACAATACGGATGTAAGCTGAGCCTCAACCATCAACCCGACTATCTACAGTCTCTGGCAATGGCCAGTACTGCTGCTGTTGATGCAGTAACAGTAACCAACCTGGACCAAATGCTAGCCCTTTCTGGTCGTAACATGACCGCCATTGTCTTGCAAGATTATTCTGCTGGTAATGATGGTATTATACTCAGAAATGGGAGCTCTTTGAATGATATCAAGGGACAGGATGTATACATGGTTCGAGCAAGCATCTCTGAACAGCTTTTCATCGAAAAGGCAAAATCCATGGGACTTGATCCCCAAAAGGATTTCAACCTGATTCATGTGGATGCAGATTCGGTGTTACTGTCTGGTTATTTGGCAGGGAAATATGACAATATTGTCACATGGAATCCTGCCTTGGATACTGCCTACAGCTCTGAAGGAAACATGGCTGGAACATCCGCTGAATTTCCCAAAACCATTATCGATATGATTGCATTGGGAACTGATGTGGATGATTTTGACCACAAGGCAAAATTCCTGCGTGCATTGTGGGATAAAACTGCTTCCGTGATTCTGTCTGGTCGTGGTGATGAATACAATTCATTGATGTTGGAGATCATGAATAAAACTGGGAATAGCCTAGGTGAAGTCAAAACTATGTTGGGTGGAAGTAAAATCTTTACTCCTGATGAGGAAATGGCATTCTACCAAGGGGATTTCCCCAAATTTCAGGAAGATACCTATAAACTGGCTAAGGATTATGGGTTTTTCTCTGAATTCAAGTCAAAAGCAGCTTATGAGCTGCATGGAAACAAAGGTGGCGATATGTCTGCTCCTGTTACCGTCAAATTCGACGTAGAGTAAGTAGGTTATATCGTTTCGTGTAATAAAAGAGGTGGAGGGTTTAAACCTCCACCTTTTCATTTTCGGAGAAACAAAAGTGAGATATATTATTGGTAATAGGGCTAAGCTACTACTATGGCAAAAAGTACTACTTGGGTTATTACCAATAGTACTCATTATATCGTGGTATCACTTCAAGTCTATGGAAATTGATGGAGTATATAACAATGCTATTGATAAACCAAGACAAGAATTAACAGCTTATGAAAAAGAGGTACGATCTCTTTACAAGATTTTACCTACTTATTCAAGAATGTGGGATGGGATTGTTGAGTATTCAACAAAAAATGATAGAAAAACTGGTGAGCCAAAAACTTTTACTGATGTAAAATCATCTTTGAATATTTTGGTTTCTGGAATTTTGATTACCACAGCAGTAGCAATACTGTTTGGAATCCTTGCAGGAACTTTTCCAATTATCGAGGCGATAATCATGCCCACGATAAATATTGCAAGTATTATCCCTCCGCCTGCAACTGTTCCACTCCTTTTTGTTGCTTTTACTCCTGGATTTGAACTTTCAGTAGTAATCATCTTTATCTTTTTGTTTTTTGTTTTAACTAAAGATATAGTACATCAACTCAAAGGAATTCCTCTCAATCTGAATACCCAATTCTTTACCAAAGGAGCCAGTGAACTCGAAATTGCCAAGGGGAATTTTAAAATGATTATCCCAGGTATATTGAAATCACTTCAAATGAGTCTCCCTATGGCTTGGGTTGGTGTATATTTTGCTGAAACACTTGGGGTTCAAGCTGGCTTAGGTTTTCGAACCTTTCTTCTGAAACGTTTTATGGCACATGATATCATCATACCTTATATTTTGATTGTTACGATCCTTGCCTTGATTTTTTATTTTGGTATTGAGTTAGTCATCAAGTATAAGTATCGCTGGTATCAAAAGGGGTAAATATCTATGGAAAAAGATGTTCTTATCAAAGTAAGAGGCATGAACGTCACTTACAGTGAAAAAGTAATCCTTCATGATATTAACCTAGATGTTCGTGAAGGAGAGCTTGTTTGTATCGTTGGTCCATCTGGTGCTGGAAAATCTTCACTTCTACGCCAAATCCTTGGTGTAGAAAAGCCTATCTCAGGTCTCATACATGTAGATGAAGATCTGCTAAAAGGTCCAAATAGGCATATTGGTTATGTTCCACAAGACTATTCCTTGTTTCCCAATATGACAGCAGTTCAAAATATAATGCAGGGGGTTATTCTTGATTCCACTCCATTCGTCCAAAATGTTTTCTATGACATACTTAGCTTTTTCAAACTTCATACTCCATATATGAGGCAAGTACGCGAGCAAGCTATGGAATACCTGAAAATGGTTGACATGGAAAAACATGCGGATAAATATCCTTTTGAACTCTCAGGTGGTCAAAAACAGAGGGTTGCCATCGTTGCGGCACTAATCATGAAACCCAAAGTGATTTTGATGGATGAAGCATTTTCTGCTCTCGATCCTATTACCAAAATGGATCTCAGAAAAAGTCTGGTTAAAATCCAACACGAACATAATATTACTGTATTGTTTGTGACTCACGACCTCAATGGAGATGTTCCAGCACTGGCAACACGACTTATTGCTCTCACCAGATATTATGACGGTGGTGAGCATATAGGTGCAAAAATTGCCTTTGATGAAGCTCACCCACTCTTGGGTCAAGAGATATCCATGCGCGACAGAATGTTTCATCCAGAAACGGAAACATGGATAAAAAAGGCTGATTATGAGTGTTTCCAGGAAGATGTAAGACAACCGGTATCGGATTTTAGTCTCAATCATCCTGATAGCATCAAATCAGCGAAGTAACTCAACCACTTTTTTTCCCCATCATATGATGGGGAAATGGAGAAAATAATATGAATTTTTTACAAAACCTTATTGATCTATACAGTAAAAATATTAGTAACATTTTTACTGTCACTGGAAATATCTCAGATATTATCCTCGTTGAACAAAACAATGAAATATCTGAAAATAAACCAAGTGAACTTCTTGTTCAAAAGTTTGGAGAAAATAATCATGTTGTATTATATTCTCCATCTCGTGGTTTTCGCTATTCAAGCGATTACCATAAACAAGAATTTTTCTCATATGATAAAGACTTGGAACAAAAACACAAGCTCATTTTTGGTCTTGATTATGCTGATTCAAAGTATAACATTGTTTCTGGACTTCACCATATTAAAACCCTTCTAGAGGAGTATGCAAGACTTAAAAAGCTGAAAAAAGACGTAAAAAACCTGATTATCATCATCGAAGATGCTGATATCATTTTTCCAAACAAACCCATCAATCAGATGGGTTTGGATGAAAAACTCATTATTTCTTCTGCACGAGAAATTTTTGAAAGCTCAGATTTCGTATCAAGTAATAACATGGTTGTTATGCTGTCAAAAAATTTCTACGCGCTCAATGAGGATATCAGAGATATTCCAACCCTTGAAAATATCGAACTCAATCTCCCTGATCAACTGGAAAGACTCAGATTTATTGAATATTTTTCAGAAAAATATCATAGAGAGTTTGATCAAGCACTCATAGCTGAAATTTCCTTACTATCTGCTGGTATATCTTTGACGAATTTAAAATCAATTCTCAAGGAAGATAGCTCAAGTATTAAGGAAAATATTAGTAATGAGGTTTCAACAATCATATCAAGGAATATGGCTGGAAAAGTTTCTGTAATGGAAACTAGTCATGGATATGATGCAGTAATCGGATATGAAAAAATAAAAAAAGAGCTGGATAAACTGAAAAAACGAATGTTTTTAAGTGATAAAAAGCTCATATGGAAAGGTTTGATGTTTACTGGGCCAACTGGTGTTGGAAAAGATTATATTCTTGAAGCTTTTATCCATGAAGTCCATCTTCCTGCATTAAAAATAGGGAATCTCAAATCTAAATGGTATGGAGAAACCCTTGAAATTGTAGAGAAATTGAAGCGGATTGTACGAAGCTTTGGAAAGGTGATTTTGGTCAAAACCGAAGCAGACACAATGTTTGCTGATCCAGAAAATGATAATAATCATCAAACTGACCGTGAACTGATGGGAGTATTACTAGATTGGATGGGAGACGATAGTGATAGAGGTAAAATCCATTGGGTTTTTAATACCTCACGTCCTCAAAACTTACCTACCGATTTCCAACGTCGTGTTGAAATCAAAATTCCAATTCTTGATTTGGATGGGGATGATAAATGGGAATTTATTAAAAGGATGTTTGACCACTTTGACATAGTGGTTCACAACTCTGAAAAAGATAAATTTCTGGACGTAACTCATGGTCTTTCAAATAGTAACCTACGCGATGCAATTGCTGAGGTTGCTGCTGAAAGAGCCATTAGCGAATCCCCTGAAGATGTAAACCTCTCAGACGTCATGCAAAATGTGAATTTCTTGATTGCTGAAGATGCCCGCAAAGAGCAAACTCGTCATGCAGTTGAGTATTCTACATACAAACATTTAACATAAAAGGAGTAAAATATAAAAAACTCACTAGTGATACTAGTGAGTTTTTTGTTGATTTGTTTGGCATAATAGAAAAAAATGAGTGGCTGAGAAGTTTAAATTTTTCCGTATAAAAGAGATAAAATTAATTTAATTTTTCTCTCTTTTTTTGATCATCTATGTAAGCTAACATTAGCCTTAAAATGACCGAAAATTCATTCTAATCAGTTAGTAGTATTTGGAATATCTATCTGTCACATATAATCATAATAAGTAAATAGATATTTCAAATTATTTTTTAAAGAAAAATAAGCAGATTTAGTTCTTTTATGAATATACTCAAGTTTTCACTTAGAATTTAATTTTCTTTCTTTAAGAAAATCTCAGTATTTTTCTCAATATAAATCTAAATAATAAGTAAAAGTTTCTTTGTCTGTATTAACAAGTAATCTAGCTATCCAATTTAATGCCTTATTTGCTTCTAAAATAGGTTTCTTAGTTATATATCTTCTTACTATCGCTACTTGATGAAAATCACACATCTGAGTAGGAATATTATCAAATCAAGTAAGTAATCATCTTCTTCAATCACAAACTATAGCTTTAATTATCCATCGAGCTTTTTCTAGTTCTCTAACTCAGTTTTTGTAATCAGTATTATTCTCACTATCTACTATATTTATATGCAGATTTTTATTTCTGTAAGCATCTTTAAATACCATAACTCAAAATTCTCCAAAGTATGTTGTATCTATTACTAAAATTACTTCTTGAACTTTTACTCGTGGTATTTGTATCTGATATTTATCTAGTTTAGATTGAACTGTTTTTATTGATATTCAGTATGTTTCTGATAGTTGTTCATAGGTTTGTTTTCATAAACAATAATTATTATACAGCTTATTTATATCTATTCTTTGCTTTCCTTGTTTTATTTTGAAATACATGTCAGCAACACTTACATTTATATCTTTGTTTTCATCTTTTAAATCAATCTTTTTTGATTTCTGATGAACTAAATTTTTTACATTTTTTTGTGTAACTTTTATTCATGGTTCTAAAAGTTAAAGAGTATATGGCTTTATATTACCAAATACTCTTTATTTTAGCCCCCTTTTTTTTTCTATTATGCCAAGTTTTTTAGAAAAACTAGAAAAGATAAAAGCACTAGATTAAATCTAGTGCTTTTATCTTTTTATTAAAATTTCAATATCAAAATAGAAATATTGAAGTTCATCAGTTTTTCATGTATGGTCGGGAACAAGAGACTCGAACTCTTAACCCCACGCTCCCAAAGCGTGTGCGCTAGCCGATTGCGCCAGTTCCCGAAAAAAATATAGTTATTCTCTCCATCTCATTCGCATTTGTTTACTCGATGTAACTTTCCTTCCGATTCGTTATCGCTTATCGTAAGAGAAACTTAAAATGGTGGGCATAGGTGGACTTGAACCACCGACCTCACGATTATCAGTCGTGCGCTCTAACCAGCTGAGCTATACGCCCAAAGAAGATAAACAAAAAAAAGTAGATTTCTATTAGAAAGTACTGTTCTAAACTTTCTACTTTCTACTTTTACTCACTCCTATCTTCTAAGAAAATGGAGCGGGTGATGGGACTCGAACCCACAACCCTCTGCTTGGAAGGCAGATGCTCTAGCCAATTGAGCTACACCCGCATATCAACTATGCGAGAGATATCTTATTAAAAAACTTTCTAAAGTCAAAATTTTTTTCTATTTTCTTTAAAAATGTGTTTATTCTAGTGTTATTTCCCCTGATTCTACCTCTTTTCAGTCTAATAACAAAATAATATTTTCATTTATATTTGTTATATTTACATTCTTCCCTTTTCTTTCTATACTTACATAACTTTCTTTATTTTCTAGTTGTTCTATTTTAGATTTTGTTTTATTTTCACTAAAGAGATATCACAAGAAAAATGCTAATACTATAAGTATAGAAGAAATAAATATTTTTATATTATTATTTTTTTTAGACATCTTTTTTTTGTTATGGAACAAAAATTAAATAAACCCAAGAAATTAGATAAAAATAATACACTCACAGGAGAAGATTTTCTACAATTAATCTTAGTATAAATCTTCTAACAGTTCGTTTTATTATTATTTCTCTAATTTCTTAATTTCTCTTTTTATTAAGATTTTATCCCTATATTAGCTTTTTTATAGGCCTTTAGAGTATTTTTCATAAGCATCGCAACTGTTAGTGGTCATACTCCAAAAGGTACTGGAGTTATTTGTACTCCTGCAATATCTATGTTTTCAAAGTCTGCATCTCATAAAATTTTTCAATCAACAATAGTGAATCATACATCAATAACTACTGTATCCATTTTTATCATATCTAAAGTCAAAAGATTTGGCTTTCCTGCTGCACATATTACTATATCTGCACCACTTGTGAAAGATCTAATATCTCTTGTTTTGCTATTGCAGACTGTAACAGTAGCTCATGCATTCATCAGTAATGCTGCGATTGGTTTTCAGACTATATTACTCTTCCCTATTACTGTTATATTTTTTCATTCTGGGTTTATGTCTAGGTATTTTATTATTTCTATTATTCATAATGGAGTACATGGTATAAAACCTGTATTATCTCAGATCATAACTTTTCCTACATTTTCAGGACTGAAACCATCTACATCTTTATTTGGGTTTATTGTTCTCAATATCTTTTTTGTATCTATATGTTTTGGTAGTGGTAATTGTACTATGTATCAACTTACATTTCTATCGTTATTGAACTCTTCTATTGTCTCTATAAGTTTTTTCTCTGGTATGTTGTGGTCTAACTGTTTTAGAGCAAATCACATACCACAAAAAGTAGCTAGTCTTTCTTTTTGTTTTATATATCTAAGACTAACTGGATTTTTTCAAACCAATATAACTCATAGTATAGGTTTCTTATCTAATGATTCTATTTCTTTTTTTATTTTGCTATAAATAGAACTTGTTATCTTTTTTCAATCAATTCTCACTTGTTTCTAGGTTATAAGTATAAAATAATTTCTATAAAGGATATAAAGAAATTATTAAATTGCAAATTAGATATCAAAGATTATAATCATTTTCATATAATTTTATAATTTCATGAAAAATGTCTAATAGAGTGCTTTGAATTTTAATCTTTATTTGAGTTATTGCTTTTGGTTTTTTGGTACATTTATACTTCTTTGTTTACTATACATCTAGTTTGATTATAAACTCTAATGTTCCAGAATATGAGGTGTATTTAGAAAAAATAAGTATATGAAAATTTGCTACTTATAATTGTAAAGAAAATGTATGTACTATAAAGGATTTGGCTCCTTTAGAATATAAGTTATCAATTTCAAAAGAGGGTTATAAGAAAGTGGAAAAATATATAGAAATTCCTGCTAGAAATAAATTTGAAGTTAGTATAGAGTTAGAAAAAGATACATTATTAAATAAATTGGAAAAGGTTGAAACAGATTGAGTAGAAAAGACTGTTCAAGAAAAAGCTGAAGATCTTATGAATAAAAAGAAATACTATTCTTATCATAATCTATGAGAAAATCTAAAATTTTATTTTGAACTTAACTATGAAGGGCTAATTTTATCTTTAGGTGAAAGTAATTTGTGAACTTTTTCAAAAGTGGAAAAAGATAAAATTTTTATGGAAAAGGTTTATGGTTCTGATTATGTATTGCTAACTCTTTGAGAAAATAAATATTTGATAAATACTATTAATTTCACAAAAAGAAAACTAGAAATAACACCTAAAATATCATATGCTAAATCATGAATAGATGATAATAGTTTCATTTTTGTAACAGATAAATGAGCTTTCATTTATAACTACCAAAAAGATAGTATTGAATACTTTTATATGTTTAAAGATTTTGTTTATATAAATGAATGATATATTTGAGTTATCTATGAATGAGAAGAGAAAAAGCTGAAAAATTTCTGATGGGAAAACAAAAGAAATAACCTTGTTATAAAATATAATCCTGAAACAAAGGATAGAGATATAATTTATGAGACAGATTTAGAAATAGATAAAATAATAAAAACAGATAATTGAATATCTGTTTTTACTGAAGGGGATGAATATAAATTGGATAATTTTTAATTTACAGATTTATTCTAATCCATATAAAGATGAAATAATCTCTTCTAATCTATTTATAATATAATTGATTATTGATGAATATTTAGGTGTCTTGTTTAAGAACTCATTAAATTTATCTATTAAATTATCTATTATTCATACTTTTTCTTCTATAGTATTATCAGTAGATTTAATCCTATCTTCTAGCTTTAACATAATAGAATCTATTTTATCTTTAACTCACTCTTCTATACATTCTCAATTATATAAAAACATTGCATTATCATTTTCTAATTTACACATATTAGAGTATGTTTTAGGTAAGTTTACTCAGCATCAATCCATCTCACAAAGTATTTTTTCTCTTCAACAAACAGGAGTATAATCTGTAGTACATACTTTTTGTTCTTTGCAATCCTCTGGAGAATTATAGCTATCTTCATATTTATCATCACAAACTCAATCTCATTTTTTTATACATATAGATGGAGAATCTAGTAAAGGCATCTCTGGATTAAATCATTTTGGAATAACTGGAGTTAATCATTCACAACACTGAAGATTTTCATCAGACTCAAAGTTTCATATTGATCATCATATTTCAATACAACTATCATCACATGCTCATTTATGTACAATATTGTAAACTTCGTCTGAGTTGTTTGTACAGTAATCTATTGTACGATAAACTGTATAGTGAACATCATCAGAATTCCGAACTTCTTCTGAGGTACAGTATACTTGATCTTTACATACATCTGTTCAGTTTGTAGTTCAAAATGAAAGTAAACCAAATAATGTAATACTTATAAATAAAAATATTTTTTTTCTCATAAATAAAAAAAATTAGTAAAATAAAAGCTTACTAATTTTTTAAAACGATAAAATAAAGTAAAAGTGACAAAATCAATTAAACACTTCCTATTCTATATTCTATCTCTTTGTTTACAAAAGCTACATCTCTTCAATATTTTAGTCTAGATAGTTCAACAAATGCTTTAGCTATTTTTTCATCTCATTGTTCTAGGTATGGATTCTTTGGAATCATAGAGAATGGTGTAGATGGCTGATTATCTATAGCTAATTTCATAACTGACTTAAACTTATCCATATTTACTAGGTCTTGATCAGAAAAAGTTGGAGCATAGTATTTGCTCATAAATTCTCAGTCTTCAGGTCAAATTTTATAACTCATTATAGATCATACGTTACCGAAAATAGCTTGCTTCAAGTTTAGACTAGATTTAGTTAATGCATCTGATTGTTCTAATTGTCATAAGTATTGGTGAGCTATATTTAAACTTAATCTATATTTTCTGGCTTCTGATAGAATAGATTCTATAGAATCTGTTACATAGTTTTGGAATTCATCTATATACAGAAAGTAATCCTTTCTATCCTCTTTTGCTATCTTATCTCTTCTCATGGCTGCCATCTGTAGTTTTGATACCAACATCATTCAAAGTAACTTTGAGTTTAAATCTCAGAGTCTTCATTTACTTAAGTTTACTAGTAAAATCTTTCTATTTTGCATGATATCTAGTATATCAAAACTTGATTTTATTTGTCAGATAATATTTCTCATCATCCTATTTGTAATAAATTGCCCAAATTTAGCTGCAAAGTAAGGTATAATTTCAGCTTTTTCTCTTTGTCACATACTTGCATAAGTCTTTTCCCACCAGTTCTTTACTATTGGGTTCTTTACATGCCTTACATGATCTTTTTGAAAATCTTCATCTGTAAACATTCTAACTACATCTGTTATAGCTCATCATTGAGGATAATCCATAAGCGTTAAAACGGCATTTCTAAAATAATCCTGAATACGAGGTCCAAATATTTCATTACCAAATAATTTTATCATTATGTTTAATGCATCCATTGCTACAAGTTCTTTTTCATCTTCTGTTTTAGCTTCTAGCATGTTTAATCACATTGGTCTATCTAAATCTGATGGATCAAAGTAGATTACATCATCCGCTCTTTCCCTAGGAATAAATGGTAATAAGTCTCTTGCTAAATCACCATGTGGATCTATTACTCATACTCATTCTCAATTAACGAAGTCTTGCCTACACATAACTTGTAGTATACTAGATTTTCAAGTACCTGTTTGTCAGATAACATAAAAGTGTCTGAATCTATCTTCGTTTTTTATCCTGATTTCTCTTTTTACTCATCTATGAATATTGTGTCATAATAAAAGTCCTTCTTTAGGAATGTTACTTGGGGCTTTTACTATTTTGAAATTTTGCCATTTTATCTCTGGTGTTTTGTTGTACTTTATATGTGGAAAGTGGAATATACTAGCTAACTCCTCTGTATTTAAAATCATTTTTTTAACCCAAAATGGTTTTTTAAAATATCTATATATATAATTTCTTACTAAGGCATTTTTATTATGCCTTATAGTAGGTCAGATTTTATTAAAATCTGGATAAGAAAATTGAGAAAATGAACTTATTATATTTATAAGTTCTGTACTAACCATTGGTTTATCATTTCAAGTTGCTATAACTCTAATAATAACTCAAAAACCTGTCTTATCTCATTTTTCATCTACTGTTTTTGATCTTTCTTGTGTTAGAGCTGATGTTTCTCCAGAATCATCTTTCATAGGATTCTTATCATCTTCTTCTCCAGCTGATAAAAGTGTTTCAACTATAGAGAAAAGCCAATTGATTGGATTCAAACTAAATCATGTTTTTTTTCACTTCATCATATTTGATGATTGTTTTGTACAATCTTTCTGCCAATCATCTTCGATAGGCTTTAAAAGTACTTGTATTGCAGCTGATTCATCTTCTTCTAATTTTGATAGAGCATTTGTTATGTTGTTTATAGGGTCACTTTCTAATTTTTGATATGTTTTTATAGGAAAAAAGAAAGGTTTTTTTGTATGTAAGTAAGTTCATTCATAGTATTTTCTATCTTTAAAAATGTTTACTTCTGTTGTTTCTTCAATAACTGCATCTGGATAAAATCCGTTTACTTGTTTTTCTATAAGGTGTCTGTAGTTTTTAGGGGCTACTATAAAGAACAGTATTTCTCATTCGTGGGCAATATACTCAAAACTTAATAAATCTTGTCATAAAATCTTTTTCAATATTTTTGAACTATGAACACTTTTTAAAGAAGAGAATAGTTGTTCCATAATAGATACAGCTTCCTTAAAGTCCTTAAGAGTTTCTTTTCTATCATCTAGATCAGAGTCTTTTTTAGGTAAAGTTATTTTTAGAAATGCTAAATTTAGAGTCCTTTCAAAATCTGCTTTTCTTCTTAGTATTTGTAGTGTTATAAATCATAAAACAACTAGTGTTATTATAACCATGATTATTGTTACAATATTTTCCATTTTTTGTTTTTATTGGTTACTTTATATCTCTTTTCTTAAAAAATTTTATGTTTATAAAAGTATTAAGAAATGTTTATAATAAGTCATTTTTATTATATCATATTTTATTGATAAATAAAATATAATGCTTTGATTATTTTGAATTTTATATTTTAATTATAATATTTAAACATAAAAAAACTTTCTCTTTTCAGAGAAAGTTTTTTTATGTTTATTTTAACTAGATACTAGTAAGGTAAGTAAGTAGACTGATTATCAAGAACAGTTCAATCATTTTGAGTATCATCTCAAGCCGTATTATCATCTATTAAACCAGTACTTTCACTATATTCTAGATTTAATACTCATGTAGCAGTGAAACCAGAAGTAGAACTAACTGTAAGAGTTAAACCATCATTTGAAACTTTTGTAATAGTTCAAGTATTAGTTCCATCACTTATAACATCATCTTTCTTGAAAAAATTAGCCGTAGAATCAGTTATAATTATTAAGCTATTAGTACTGTCAATACTTTCTATGTTATCAGTAGTATAAGCATTATTAGCTCTAGGAGAATATGTTCCAACTACTTTAGCTATATTTGCTCCTGCTCCATCTTCCATAGAAGCTGCGGCCTCATATTTACCACTTATTTTAGTCGTAACAGCTAATACATATGGTTTTTCATTAGGATCTTTGAAATCATCCTCTTTTACACCAAGAGCAGTATAGTTAGGAGTACCTGCAACATATTCAGAAGTAGTTAATCCTGTAGCAGAAGCTCACCCTAGTGCAACACCAGATAAAGTACTTCCTGTAACATAGTTAACGAAAGAAACAAGAGGTGTTCCTTGTGCATTTTCAGTAGTTATAGCTGAACTAATTTGGCTTAAATCACTAGTTCTTTTAGTATTTCTTGCATCAGCACTGTGTCCTTGCAAAGAAATGAATGCTATAGTACCTAGTATAGCTAAAATAACTATAACCACGATTAACTCAACTAATGTAAATGCTTTTTTTGTACTTTTTATACTTTTCATAGTAAAAAAAAGTTAAGATATAAAATAAAAATCATATTTTTGATTTTCAGTCTTCTTGCTTACAAAACTAAAAGACTATCAGAGTATAACTTATATTATTTCGTTTGGCAAATATTTCATATATTTTTGAATAGACTTGATTTTTTTTTGTTTTTTAATACTTACAAATAAGTGATTTACATCTATTATAATTGTTTTGCAATTTTTCACATTTCAAAGAATGGAAGCATAATTGCGATAACAATTGTACCTACTAAAAATCAAACTATAACGATTATAATCGGTTCTAGCATAGTAGCTAGGTTTCATATATATCTTCTTAAATCTATACTATAATTTATTCATATCTTTTTTAAGGAATCTGAAAGGCTTCACGTTTCCTCTCATGTATTTACAACATAAGCAAACTCTTCTGGAAATAGTTTATTTAGGTATATATTTGTATCATAGTCTACATTTAATCATAGGGATTTAGATATAGTTAATCATACTTCTACTTCATTTTTTACCCTTATTATTTCTCTTTTATATAACAAGTTAGGGACAACTTTACTAGATACCTTGATGGCATCAAGTAACAACACTCAAGCATCAAGAAGAATCGTAAATGACTTTACAAAATATATAATATTTGATTGTTTTACTATGTATCAAAATATAGGCATTTTTACAGCAATTGCTGCAAAGAAAATTTTTCATAAATGAATTTGGTTTATTATTTTGAATAACAATATTGTTGCAATAATAGCGGATATTAATATATACCAATCATTCAAGAAAAAATTTGATATTGATACAATTAATTGAGTTAATGCTGGTAGCTCTGTTCCTGCTTTCTTGAAAGAGTCTGTTATCTTAGGAACAATAAAAGTCATCATAAATGTCACCATTGTTGATGTTAATAGAAGCAATATCATTGGATATATCATAGCTCATTTAACTTTTGCTTTTAGAGTTATACTTTCAAGTAAATTTTTATCAAGTTCTGACATTATTGCTCAAAGTTGCCCTGTTTTTTCTCAAACCTCTGTTAATGCAACGGTAAGAGAATCAAATACTTTTGGATAAGAAGCCATTGTTTCACTCATAGTTATTCAGTGATCAATATTTACTTTCATCTTTTCTACAATTCTTTTTAACAAGGGATTTTTTAATTGTTTAACCAACATTCAAAGTGCTCATTTTATATCAATTCATGAATTAATAAATATCGATAATTTATTTATAAATTGCCGTAATTCTTTTTGAGAGACTCTAGAAAATATTAAAATCTCCCTTTTAACCACATATTTATGCTCTTTGCTTTTTGCTTTAGCTTTTTGAGCTTTTTTTAAAAGGTAGATAAATTTACTATTATCAAAATTTCAGTGTTTGTCGTAAAATTTTGGGGTAAAAAACATTTTTCACTTCTTAAATTATATTTTCCTAAATATCACCATTTTTAATTATAACATTTTGGCATTCTTCTATAACTGAATCAAAATTTCAACTTTTGTATAGTGCTAACAGTGTATTGTACTTATGTAATATCTTTTGGTTCTTTAAGTTTACCTTGTAGTTATTTTCGTTTTCTAGTGCTTTTTTTAAATAAAAGTTTATTTTTTTATCTATGAATCAATCTTTTATAAATCTTGTAGCTTCTTCTTTTAATTTTAGTATTTCTCATGTCAGATATAGATGTTCTAAAATCTCTATTAAATGCTTTGTTTCTTTTTCTTTCTTTATTCTATTTATTTCATCTAACATTCATTCTTTATTTTTTCAAACAAGCCTTTTTGATTCGCTTGAGCTTAATCATTCTTTTTCTATAATATTAGAGAAGTCTTCAGAATTTTTTTCTACTATATCTTTATTTTTATCTCTTTTTACCATCAATATAGTTGTATCATCGGTAAAGTTTGTTCATCATTTAAAGTTTCATAGATCTTCTAATATATAATTATACAATCAAACCATATCTTCGTTTCTGCTCCTAGCAGCATTTAAAAAGGTCTCTTTCAACCTTTCTAATCAGTAAAAATTACCGTCTTTGTCTTTTGTTTCGGTAACTCAATCACTGTACGTGAGTATTATATCTTTGTCTCATAATTCCATACTTTTTACTGGTATATCATCAATTCATTTTAACTTCCTAATTCACATGGCTAGTCATCATGGAATTATCTGTTCTACCTTTTTCTCATCATTTTTATATAAGAGCATCGGTTCATGTCACATTCATATAAAGTCTATTGCATTAGTATTTCTTTTGTTTATTCTAAAAAATATTCATGTTACAAAGTTTCTACTTTCGAGTTTTGCTTTTAAGTTATTATTTATTCTAAAAACTATATCTCTAAATTTGTCTGATCATGATAGATCTTTAAAGTGTTTATTTAGTAAAGAGATTATTAAACCTGCTCTAACTCAATGTCATGTTGCATCTCATAGAAAGAAACAATATTGTTTTTTGGTCTCTGAAAAGTTAACAGCATCTCAAGAAATCTTATCTCTTCATAAAACTTTTCAATATATATCATATCATATTAGATTACTTTTTAATAACTCTTTTACTAATCATTTATGTATATTTTCTAATTTTTTTATAGCAAGGTCTTCCTTTATCTTGTTTTCTTCATCTATCAAAATTCTAACTTCGTCTAACAATCTCTTCTTCTCTAATCTATCTTTTAGTCTTCTGTAAAAAGTTAATGTATTTAGTATTTTTCAAAAAAATGATAATTCCTTATATCCTTCATCTTCCTTTTTTATTTCATCTACTTTAACCGTTTTTCATATAAGCCTTAATGCTTCTGCCTCTTCATTTTCTCACCATTTTTCTTTTCTCTTTTTTTCCTCTTTTTCTTTTTGTTTTTGTTCTTCTTTTAATATTTTTTTCTTTTCTTTTGCATAAAAAGTAACAACAATAGGGATTTCTCTATATTCACTTAGAAAATCATCTAGTATTTCTAAAGCTTCTTTGGTATTACCTGTAGAAAGAGATTTTTCAATTTCTTCAGTTATTTTCTTTATTTTTAAATTAAAAATCTTTTTTTTATTCTTTTCCTCAAAATTTGCCTTTTTATCTTTATACTTTTTTTTTAGTTTTTCTATCCTTATAATATTTCTATTATAGTTTTCTCATAGCTTGTTTAATATAGTAGGGTTACTCTTATTTTTTTTGCTCTCTTGTTGAAAATGAGATTTTTCTTTTATTTCAACTTCTTTTATTGAATTTTTGGCATTTTCCCACTCCTCTAAATAGATGTATAAATCTATTGCAGCAAGAGCTCAATTTACATCTTTTATATTTTCGGTATTTACTGTCTTTTTTAAAAAGTTAAACATATTTCTTTATTATATCAGTTTTAATGCCTCTTCTACTGTTGTTTCTCACAATGCAGCCTTTAATAATCCATCTTGTACAATAGTTATCATGCCATGCTCTACAGCATTTTTTTTCATATTATTAGAACTGTCCTTTTCTAGAATCATCTTCTCTAAAAATTCTCAAATAATAAGCACCTCATGTATTCACATTCTTCACTTATATCAGGTATGGTTACACTTATCACACCCTTTTCATTTTACAAACTTGATTGATCTTATATCTTCTTTTTCCATTATATTTCAAAGAATTTCCTCAACTTTTTTTAAAATAGGTTCTTTAATTGGTTCCTCTTCTTTACAATTTTTACAATTTCTTTTAACTAATCTCTGAGAAATAACCATTTTCATAGCACTAGCTAATAAAAATGGTTCCACATCCATATTTATAAGTCTCTGTACTGTTCAAGTTGCAGAATTTGTATGTATTGTTGATAATACTAAATGTCATGTTAAAGCTGCTTCTACTGCCAAAATCGCTGTCTCGTGGTCTCTGATTTCTCATACCATTATTATGTCAGGATCTTGCCTAACAAGACTTCTTAATCCCGTTGCAAAAGTATATCAGATATCTGATCTAGTTTGTGACTGGTTTACATATTGTATATTATATTCTATAGGATCTTCAAGAGTTGAAATATTGAATTCTAAAGGGTCAAAATGTTTCAATATTCAAAACAATGTAGTAGATTTTCAAGATCATGTAGGTCAAGCTACTAATATTATTCAATATGTACTTTTTAATGATTTTTTAATTTTCTCTAAATTTATATCTATAAAACCTAGTGCATCTAAGTTTGTTAAAGATTCATCTTGTTTTAATATTCTCATAACTACTTTCTCTCCATAATTTGTAGGTAGAGTCGATAAACGAATATCTACATTTAAGTCTTCTTTCTCATAATAATAAACTATTTTACCATCTTGAGGCTTCTTATTCTCATCAATTTTTATTTTTGATAATACCTTCAATCTAGTTACAATAGAGCTATAATTTTCATTATTTAACTTATCAACAATAAAAAAATCTCCATCTTGACGAAACCTTATCATCAAAAAATCCTCTGTAGGTTCAATATGAATATCTGAAACTCATAGATTTATTGCTTCCTCGAATATTGAGTTTATATAATCTACAACATCTCATATATTCAATTTTACCTTTATTTTGTCTATATTTGCAATAGGCTCCATCATTTTTTAGTTACTATCTAGTTATATAAAATAATAACATTTATTTATTAAAAAGTTAAATAAATTCCCTTGATTAGATATATATATATGGTTTAATATAATTAACAATAAATTAGGAAATTTTATTCCTTTTTTGTATAAAAAAATAATCTATATATAATTAAGTTTAGATTTTTAAAATCACCCCCTAGCCCCCTCCTTGCTAAGGAGGGGGAAATAATATGATTAAGAATTATTATATGACAAAAAAAATTTATAGTAAGCTAAAAAATTATACATTACAAGATGCTTTTGAAATAGAGAAATCTGATAGACAATTTTTAGCTCTAGAAAAATTATGGTTTTCTAAAAATCTAAATAAAGAAGAATTTTTATCTCTTATACTTAGTAATTCTATAATCTGCTATCAACTATCATCTACTGGAGAAAATTATTGGGAAGAATTTTCTAAATATTTTTCAAGATATGGTTCTGATTTTAATGATATTACAAGTGAATTAGAGAAATTTATTAGGCAATCAAAATGAAATAGAAGACTTCTTGAAATAAAAATAAAAAGACTATGAAAACTTAAAAAATTTTTAAAAATATTTGAGGAAAAAATAGAATATTATTATGAAAATATGGATACTTTTAGAAATGATTTGGCTAGTGTTATGAACCAAAAAAACACAGCAAAAACTATAGTTTTTGCTGTAAAAATGTTTAGTTATGGTTGTAGAATTGCTTTTTCTAAACTTATAAAGTTTCCAGAAGAAATAAATATTCCTATTGATTCTAGATTAGAAAAAATATTTGATTTTTATAAAGATGATAATGATAAAAATATATCTGACTTTTATAAAAAATTAAGTGAAAAATTAGAAATTCCTCAATTACATCTAGATGCAATTTTATGGGTAAATTATGAAGAGTTAGTTAGGGATTGACCACCCCCTAGCCCCCTCCTTAGTAAGGAGGGGGGAGTAGAATTTGATTTGTATATTTAAAGCTCCCCCCTTAATCCCCCCTTTCTGGAGAGGGAGATAAATTTTTAAACCTATGACTTTAGTCTTTAATCTTCTACCTTTAAACTAGATTACTATGCAAAAATATAAATTAATAAAATCCATGAGAAAGACTCTGACTTTGCAAGTAAAGTGATGAGAGTTAATTGTAAAAGCTCCTTTTTTTACCACAAAGAAAACTATAGAAGGTTTTATATATAAGCATAGTTTATGGATAGAAGAAAAATTGGAGATACATAAAAATAAAAAAAAATTATCTGATGAAGATATAAAAAATCTAAGAAAGGAAGCAAAAAAATATATTCCTGATAGAGTTAAATTCATCGCTAATAAATATTGACTTAAATATAATAAAGTCAGAATAACTAGTGCAAAAACTAGATGGTGAAGTTGTAGTAGTAGGAAAAACCTAAACTTTACTTATAGACTTATACTAACTCCTATAGAAGTTATTGATTATGTGATAGTTCACGAACTTGCTCATCTCAAAGAAATGAACCATAGTAAGAAGTTTTGGTTAGAGGTTGAGAAAATGATGAGTGATTATAAAGTTCATAGAAAATGGCTTAAAAAAGAATGAATGAATATTGATTAGATTTTGTATCTGGTGCTTCTAAAGTTTTACCTCTCTCTTAATTCTCTCTCCTTATCAGGAGAAAGAGGCTACAAAAATCTGTGTTATATATGTTATACTACTTAACAATTGAATAATTGAAAAGTTGACATATCGAATTATAAGAATAATCTAGTGATATAGTGTACCATAATATAAATCCATCCCCTCGTACCTCGGTACTTCCTTTGTAAAAGGAAGAAATCTAAAATAAGATTAGTATTTTTATACTAAAAGAATAATTTATTTAATTTTTATCTATGAAAAAGAAAACAAGAAAAAAGGTTATTAATTTGATGTTTATAGCTATTTGAATTTTGGGACTTTTATTTAGTAAATATTATTCTGGTTTACCTGATGACTTCCCTACTCCATTTAATAGTATAAAAACTATTGTTAGCAGTTTTGGCGCGAATGTTAGTTTTTCTTTTACTATGTATTTTGTAATGAAGTTTTTTGATTTACCTTTTATAAAAAATAAATTTGTAAATGGTTTTTATGCCTTTTTGTTTGTTTCACTCCAAGAGATAACTCAATGAATTGATTTGTATCCATGAACTTTTGATAAGTTAGATTTTATATTTAATGCTATGTGAGTTTGTTTTGCAATGTTGTTACAAAGTTGAATGGAGATTAGGAGAATGATTTTAAAGGAGAAGAAAAAAGAATTAAAAATCCAAGAAGAAAAAGAAGTTTAGTAATTTTTACTAAACGGGAGTGTGCATTAAAGTGTGTA
>DJMN01000074.1 GCA_002435385.1 Patescibacteria group bacterium UBA6489 | reverse complement strand
GCACTTGGGTATTGAATTTAGGTACATTAGAATTAAATTATTATAAAAGTTAAATACTGATTGTCAAGTTTTTAATTGGTGGTTATTTGTTAAGGTGGGTGTTTTATAAGTTCAAGATTTTTAAGTTTGAAAGTTTCTTGTTGTTTTCTGAATTTTTAGGGGATAGTGTAGGAATTATAAATGTAGATTTTTTGTTGTTTCTAGAGTGAAGGATTTAGAGGTAAAGAGCTTTTATTTTGGCTAAAAATGGATATACTAAAGGAATTATTTTTTAATTGAAATAAAAATGAATAAGGTAAAAATTGCTATAAATTGATATGGTAGAATTTGAGTTTGTGTTGCTAAGATAATTTCTGGTAGAGATGATGTTGAGTTGGTTGCAATAAATTCAAGTATTCCTCATAGTGAGATAGAGTATATGACTAAATATGATTCTGTTCATACAAAATATGATAAGGATGTGAGAGTAGAAGATTCTTATTTAATAATTTGAGAAAATACAAAAGCAAAGATTCTTGCTGATAGAAATCCTGAGACATTAGATTTTTGAAAATATGGTGCAGAGGTTGTTTTGGATTGTACCTGAAAGTTTTTGACTTCTGAATTAGTAGAGCCTCATTTGAAAAATTGAGTTAAAAAGGTGGTTATGTCTGCTCCTGCTAAGGATGATACACCTACTTATGTGATTTGAGTTAATGAGAAAAATTATTCTGGTGAGAGTATTATTTCTAATGCTAGTTGTACGACCAACTGTTTATGACCTGTGACTAAGGTGATAGAGGAGGAGTTTTGAATAGAAAAGGCTATTATGACAACTATTCATGCCTATACTGGTAGTCAAGCGATTTTGGATTCTAAGAATTTAAAGGATAGGAGGAGATGAAGAGCAGCAGCTTTAAATATGATTCCTACAACAACTTGAGCAGCTAAGGCTATGACTAAGATTATGCCTGAGTTGAAGTGAAAGATTCATGGACAGGCTGTTAGAGTTCCTACTGCTGATGTTAGTTTGGTTGATGTAAATTATGTTTTAAAGAAAGATACTTCTGTGGAAGAGGTAAATAGGATTTTGGAAAAATATTCAAATGGGAGTCATAAATGAATTATTTTGATGGATAATGATATGAGGGTTTCTATTGATTTTGTATGAAATTCAAACAGTTCTATTGTAGCTCCTGATATGACTCAGGTTGTTGATTGAAATTTATTGAAGCTTATGGTTTGGTATGATAATGAATGGGGGTATTCTTGTAGGTTGGTTGATATGGCTGTTTGGGTTAGTGGGTAGTTCCCTTACCTCTGACCACCCCCTAGCCCCCTCCTTGCTAAGGAGGGGGAAGGTGAGAAGGGATTTTATTTTTTTGTTGTTAAGTATGGATATTTTAAAAATTCAGGATATAGATTTGAGGGATAAAAAGGTATTTGCTAAGTTTGATCTTAATGTGCCTTTTGATAAAAATGGTTATATTTCAGATTATACTAAGGTTAATGCAGCTTTAGAGACAATTGAGTATTTGTTAAAGAATAATTGTTCTGTAATAATTGCTAGCCATCTTTCTAATGTAGAACTTAGTTTAAAACCTGTGCATAGGGTTTTAAGAGCTTTGCTGAGAAGACCTGTAGTTTTTGCAGACTGAGTTTGTAATGCCAAGGTGTTAGAAATGGCAAAGGGATTAGATAATGGAGAGGTTCTTTTATTGGAGAATTTGAGGTTTGATAAAAGAGAGACGGAAAATGATGAAGAGTTTGCGAGAAAGTTAGCTAGTATGGCGGAGGTCTATATAAATGATGGTTTTTGAGTTATTCATAGAGAGCATGCTTCAGTAGAAAAGATAACAGACTTTTTTCCAGATGATAAAAAGTGATTAGGCTTTCTGGTTCAAAAGGAAATTTTTTATCTAAAAGATATTGTAGAGAATCCTAAAAGACCTTTTGTTGCTGTAGTTGGTTGAAGTAAGGTTAGTTCAAAGTTGTTGGCTGTGAAGAAATTGGTTGCAAGGGTTGATAAGATAATTATTGGTTGAGCTATGGCTTTTACTTTTTTAAAGGCTAAGTGATTTGAGGTTTGAAAGAGTTTAGTTGAAGATGATTTGATAGATGAGGCTAGGGGGATTATGAAAAATATGCAAGAGCAAGGTAAAGAACTAGTTTTACCTGTTGATTTTATTGTGTCGGATATTTTTTGAAGTGATTGAAATATAAAGACAGTTAGGTATGATGAGATTCCAGAAGGTTTTATGTGACTTGATATTTGAGAGGAGTCTGTAAAATTGTTTGAAGAAAAATGTGATGATGCTAAAACTATTTTTTGGAATGGTCCTATGTGAGCTTATGAGATGGAAGAGTTTTTTAATGGAAGTGCTAATATAGCTAATATTTTGGCTAATAGTAGTGCTACGACTATTGTTTGATGAGGTGATTCTTTGAGTATTGTTAATAAGCTTTGATTGTCTCGTAGGTTTAACTTGGTTTCAACTTGAGGTGGTGCTAGTTTGAAGCTTTTGGAAGGGAAGAGTTTGATAGGGATAGAGAAGTTGAGGAAGACCACCCCCTAGCCCCTCCTTGCTAAGGAGGGGGAATTAAAAAGATAAGAAAAATAAAAAAGTTTTGACAGATGAGAATAAAGTTATACAATGTCAATAATTAAATTTTTTAGAAAAATTATGAAAATGATTAAATTACAAAATAATATTCATCATCACTGGATACTGAAATAACAGTTTCTAGTAATTTTGTAGTTTAGAAAAAAAGAATAAAAATTAAAGCTGTTATTTCAAAAATGAAGTAGCAGTTTTTTTGTTGTTTATAATCCATCCCTGCCCTAAAGGATACATCTTCGGATAAATCCCTTACCTTTCATACGAAAGGAAGGGGGCAACAAATTATAAGATTTAGTTTAATAAATATTAAAAAAATGTTTAAAAGAAAACAGAGATTAATGAATATACATCATCATCCACTTAGCCATTGTAGTAATAGTTTTTAGACTCTGCTTATTTTTAAGTGAGTGATAAAAAAGCCATTACTGCAAAGTAAAGGCTTTTTTTATATTTAAATATTTTAATTTTTTAAAAATAATGATTATGAAAATGAATAATAAAACTACAGAGTCTTTTGAAATATGAATACTAAATAACTTGTGAATTGTTACATGAAGTATGAAAAATCCAGTTTTAAGTGACATGATATACCATCAGAAAAAGAACTTTGACGTAAGCTTGATTTTAGGGCATCAAATGATAAAGAAACAAATATTTCTTTAACTGAAAGAAGTGAGAGAATATATAGGGGATTAGCTAAGGGAAGGTTAGATTATATTATCTGAACATCTGATTACTTCTGAAATTCTTGATACGATGATTATGTAACTTCAATACTTGAAAATCCTATGGAAAGATCAAGAAGTGGGGACAGGTGTACTAGTTTTGTATTAGTGTCAAGAAAATGAGAATATCAAGATATTTCTGCTGATACTCTTAGGTCAAAGACTATAGCAACAGAAATGCCTACTCTTGCTAAAAAGGAACTAATTAAAAAATACTGATTTGAAAGTGATGATATTGTAATAATATCCTATAAGGCAAATCCTGATACAATGAAAGTGAATCTAGAGGAAAAAGATGAAATAATAGAAGAGGCTAAGAAAGAAGGAAAGATCATTATAGTTGAATCAAATGGATCTACTGAATGAACTGTTATTCCATATCCAGATGGAACATATGATGAAGATTTTTGTATAGAGATAAAAGATACATGAACCTCAATAAAAGAATGTAATTTAGAGGTATATGAAGAATTTATGAGGTCTGGTCTAGAGATATTTATTAGAAAGACAGATATAAAAAATCCTGAGATTCTAGCAGGATCTGTAAAGACATTTCTTGGACTTCAATCTGTTTTAAATGCTAGAAAGGAAGAAGATCTAATGAGTACTAAATTTATAGAAAGATTAACAGCAAAAGTTGAAATATTTTTTAGAAATAGATTTAATATAAAACAGGATAGAGTGGAGTTAATAGATGAATATCAAAATGATATAGATTTTATTAGAAAAAATAAAAACTTACAGAAATATGCTTTATTTGTTCCTTATGATAAATTAGAAGAAGTTGAGGAAGTAATAAGAAGTGTTAAATATGAATTTAGGTATGGTGGAATCGATGGATTTAAAGAAGTGGTAGAAGGTAGGTATAATAATTTAACTGTAAAGAAATTAGATTCATGAGAAATTAGTTTTATTTATGATAAAAAAGATTTTGAAAAGATTCAATTTAAACTTTTAGCTTTAGGTTGTGATAATATCAGAAGTATATGAGGGAAAACTCTTTTGACTCAAGAAGGTTTGGGTAATTTAGATGAAACTATTTTTGAGAGCAGAGAAAGTATTAATAGAATTTTGAATTTAATTTAATTATTTGTTGATATAATTATGAAAAATAAAATTACTTTATATAGCGATTTAGTAGATGTAGAGATAAAAGATTTCGGTGAAGAATTTGTTGCTCTAAATGATATTTTCCAAACGGATATTTGATCTGATTTTTGAACACAGGTAGATTGAAAGATTATTATTAGGAAGACTGTTAAGAGAATGATTGATGTAGCCATATATGACAAATTAGAAAAAAAGTTTCTGGATTTTGGAACTGAGTTATTAGATTTTTCAACTGAAAAATGTTTTACTTTTTCTGATGAAATTTCAGATGAAGCTAAAAAAAATAGAATGCTACTTAGAGATATTATGATGGAAGTTTGATTTGCTCCATATGATGGCGAGTGGTGGCATTTTAGTTATTGAGATGTAGAATGGGCTTGTTTTTATTGAGAGGATAATGCTATTTATGGTCAGAAGAGATTAAATGAAATAGTATTATAAATGTTTGTATTTCTCGTAAAAAGAGTTATTCTAATACTTAGAATAACTCTTTAACTTTTGCTTATGGAAACTATAATATATTTTTGGTTTTTATTATTACTTTTTCTTCCAACTTTTATAGCAAATGCTATGCCTGTTGTAGTAAAAAATATACCTGTAATTTCAGGATTTAAAACTCCTGTTAATGAGAAATTGTTTTGAAAGAATAAAACTTATAGAGGTTTTGTTTTTTGAGTATTGTTTGCAATAGTTATTTCACTTCTTGAATATAAATTTATTGATTATGTTTGAGTAGAAGGGATTACTGAGAAATATTATCAAATTGTAACTAGTTATTATTTTGCTATTTTAGTTTGATTTATTCAATGATTTTGAGCTTTGCTTTGAGATCTGATGGAGAGTTTTTTTAAGAGAAGGATTTGAAAGAAACCTTGAGAGGCTTTGGTATTTTGGGATGGTGCAGATTATATAATTGCTAGTTTGATTTTGTTTTCTTTTATTTATGTTCCTAGTTTTGTTTGAATAGTATTTTTAGTATTATTTGCTCCTGCTATTAGTTTAACGGCAAATGTTGTAGCTTATTTGTTGGGGATGAAGGAGGTGTGGTATTAACCACTCCTTAGTCCCCTCCTTGCTAAGGGGGGGATGAATTGGAATAAAATTTTAATAGCTCCCCCTAATCCCCATCAGTTGAGGGGGTAAGGCGAGGAACGAGTAGGGATTTAAGAAAATATAAAGAATTAATTTTAAGAAATAATTTATGTTAAACTTGATTATAGAAGTAGTTTTTTCTGTTTTGATTGTTTTATGAGTTTTGCAGGTTAATCAGTTTTTGATTAAGAATAAAAATATAAGAGAGTTTATAATTAATCATTCAATAGTTCATCCTAATTCAATAACTGTATTTAGAGTGCTTTTGGGTTTTATTGCTATGTGATTGTATTATTATTGATTTGAGCTTACTTGAGTATTGTTGTATGTTTTTTCTGTTATATTAGATGCTACTGATTGAGTTATTGCTAGAGGTTGTAGTTTGAGTTGAGAGTTATGAAAGAGTTTAGATCCTTTGGCTGATAAGGTAGTTTATTTTGTTGCTTTGTTGTATTTTTGATTTATTTGAAAGCTTAGTTTGGTTTTGATTTTTATATTTGTCTGAATAGATGTTTTGTGACAGTTTTCTAGAATCTTGTTGAAGAAATTTAATGCTGATACTAAGGCTAATATTTTTTGAAAGGTAAAAACTACTATTGTTTTTACTTTGATTTTTTATTTGATGGTGGTTGAGAATAAAAATTTATTTGAAGTAGATGTTTTTTATAACAATGTGTTTTTAATTTTGTGAATAGTTTTTGCTATTTTGTCGGTTGTTTTTAAGTTGGTGGGAGTAAAAAAATAATAACCAAGAAATTTCTTGGTTATTATTTTTTTTTAATTAATCTTTTCCCTGTTCTTTTAATGAACTTATATGTATAGCATTCCACATAGTTTTTATCATGTCTTTATCTAGTCCTAATTTTCAAGCCATTTGTATTCTATTTTCAAGAAGTTTTTCCCATCTGTTTTTTTGTAGGAAAGGGATATCATTTTGCTTTTTTAATTCACCTATTTGTTTTCCAACACCAAATCTTTCTTGTAATAGTGTCATTATTTGAGAGTCTATTTTATCTATTTCCTCTCTTAGTTTTTTTAGTTCTTCCATAATTTTATCTTTTAGAGTTATCAAGTAAATATAAATCAAGAATATTTAGGGTAGTCATAAATTCTATAACATTTATTATTCTTTGAACATATCATTTTATCTTTTATTCAAACAGGGAATTAGTCTGTTATTACTTATGGTGTGGTATTGTCAATTTTTCAAAATATTGTAATTTTAAGGACATTTCACATGGTGTTCATAAGAATTTTTTATTATAAGTTTTCTTTTAGATATTTTTCTAGTGCTGTTAAGTCTTTTGTATTAGCATCATAAAAATATGTTTGGATTCATATTTTTTTAGCACTTTCGATTGCTTTTTGATTATCATCGAAGTGTATAACTTCGTATGGTGATAAGCAATGTTCTTCTAGAATGTATTTATAATATTCTGGATTATTTTTTCAGACATGATTATTTCATGAATTTATTCATTCTAGGTTGTTTTGTTTATTATAGGGTGTTAGTATAATCTTTTTATTTGGAAAAGTTTCTAGCATTTTATTTATTTCTGATAGATGTTCTTCTTCATTTATTAGAGTATTGTAAGCACCTATTAAAATTGTTTTCATAACTTAAGTAGTTAAAAAATAAAGTTATATAAACCGAAAAGGATACTCAATGGACTCAGTTTGTATGCTCTTTTGGAGTATACGTTCAAGATATAAAATAAGTTGCAAGAATTTAATGGATTAAGCCTTCTTAAAGAATTCTGTTCTTAAAACCATTTTTCAAGATTCTATTTCTTCTGGATTATCTGTTAGTCTTATTTTTGTGAATTTGTCTCATCTTTTTATGTCTTTTGCTCATTTTACTTTTATGTCTTTTATTGCAATAACAGTGTCTCAGTTTTTTAGTTCATTTCAATTACAGTCAATTACAATGAAAGTTGTTTCTTCATCATCATCTAGCCAATCATATTTTCACATAAGTATATTTTTATTAAATCTTAAAATAATTTATTATTAATATAACGTTTTTTTTATTAGATTCAATATTTTCCTATATTTTTTTAGTTTTATCTTTATCTTAGTCGTTATTAGTTAATTTTAGTATCATGTTTTTTAAAATTTCATAACCATTTACAGTCATTATTGATTCAGGGTGAAATTGTACAGATAGGCTGTTACCAGATTTTTGATATAATAATCTATCATTAAGGTTTCCCCAAAATTTTCG
>DJMN01000012.1 GCA_002435385.1 Patescibacteria group bacterium UBA6489 | reverse complement strand
ACACACTTTTTTGAACAGTCTCTAGGTAAAAATAGGTAGTAAGATTTTCTCTACTACTTATTTTATTTTTATTTCACAAAACTATAATCAAAAGCATTTTTATACATTTGATTTAACTCAGTTTCTGTTATTATTTCATTTTCTAATAATAAATCTTCTTCTTTTATTATATTTATCTGGT
The DNA here is from genome assembly GCA_002435385.1 of Patescibacteria group bacterium UBA6489. GTDB lineage: Bacteria > Patescibacteriota > Gracilibacteria > BD1-5 > UBA6164 > UBA6489. The sequence continues at coordinate 6,935 of DJMN01000012.1, read as the reverse complement.
ACATAACAGCTCAGTCTGTATTTAGAGTTAATCTAATATCATGTTTTAAAAGTGTTCTAATAATATGAGAAAGTTCTTTTAGATCTTTTACTTTTGAGTTTTTTAGATTTGAAGTAGGGCAAAGCTCTAAAACTATATCATTTTTCTTTAATGCTTTTATTATTTTTTTATCTTGTACTGCCATTATACCGTGTCAAATTCTATGTGGTTTTATAACTTCTGCTACATATTTCAGCTCTTCTAAAGATCATTCTTCTCAAGTGTGTATTGTCACTCATAGTCAACTTTGTTTTGCTAAATCAAAAAGAGCTTTATGTTCTTCCATACTAAAATCCTTTGATTGTGGTCCTGATAAATCTATTCAAACTATTCATCTGTTTTTATATTTTATAGCTTTTTCTAGAATAATTTGATTTTTTCTAAAGCTTAATCTTCTATCCATACATAATACTATTCATGCTTTTACTTTGTTGTATTGAAGTGTTGCATAATCTAGTCAATGTATAGCTGCAACTATTATATAGTCTAAATCTAGTTCTCATTTTTTATTTCTGAACATTGGATTGAATCTAACTTCTTGAAGTGTTAGGTTTGATTTTCTATAATTTGTTCAGATTGTAGTTTTTATAGCTGTTTCAACTGCTGTTGGAGATGATTGAATTAGTTCTGTCCAATGAAAATATTTTTCATCCATTTCTTTGATGTCAGCATTCTTATCTGTTTCTCACATAGTTATCCATGCTTTAAATGCATCAAAGTCTTTTACTGGAAGTTTTATTCATTGTTCGTGAGATAAATCCCATAGTAATTCTACTGATACTGATGATCATAGATGTGCATGTAGTTCTGCTCTTTCCATTTGTTTTGCTCTGTCTGTCATGATAAGTTGTGTTAATTCTTAAAGTTTAAATTAATTTAACCTCACCTCTGAATCTCCTCTCCTACAGGAGAGGGATTAGGGGTGAGGTGTAGTTAAGGATAAAAAATTAGTTTTTACTCCCACTCTACAGTTCCTGGAGGTTTTCCTGTTAGATCATAGAACACTGCTTCTACTTTTTCGTTCCCCATTATTTTGTTTACTAGCTCTTGTAGGTCTTCAAAATTAATTTCTGATGGGGTTAGTGTCATTGCATTGGTTGATGAGATAGGTCTAAGTACTATGGTTTCTTTTTCTCAGTCAGAAGATAGTGGTATTAAAACTACTGGGAATTGCCAAATTTTTCTCTGGTATCATTTTTCTAGTAGGAATTTTTCGACTACCAGGTCTATTTCTTGTAATAGTTCTATTCTATCTTTTGATAGTTCTGTTTTCTTTAATTTTAACTTAGATGAATCAGTATTTGTTAGGTTAAGTAAAACTCTGTTTATTTCTGAGAATTTGTTTGTTAGGTTTGTCGAAACTTTAAATAAATCTTTCCAATCCAATGTAGCTTGTACCCTCTCCTCTCAAAGGAGAGGGGTAGGGTGAGGGAGGATTAGTAAAGGATGTTTATAGGTTCTATTATCACCTTGTACTCAAACTGATTTTACAGGAAGAATATTTCATGCAATTTCTTCTCATAAAAATTCTTGTATATCTTTTTCTTTAGAATTGTAATTATCTTCTACTTTTCCATCACTACATAAAAGTCTTAGAGATAATCATGGTCAAGGGAAAGGATGTCTGTGTACTATATTATCATCTAGTCAAAGTAACTTCCCTACTTCCCTAACTTCATCTTTGTATAGTTTTTCTATTGGTTCTATTACTAATCATTTTTCTATCATTTCTGTTATTTCTGGTACTCTGTTGTGATGGGTTTTTATTACTTTTGCATTTTTTGTTCATCCTGATTCTATTGTGTCTGGATAGATTGTTCATTGGGCTAGGAACCAATTTTCTATATCTAAGTTCATTTCTGAAACTACTTTCTTTTTTATTTCTAAGAATTTTTTTCAAATTATCGCCCTTTTTTCTTCTGGTTCTATTACTCATTTTAGAGAGTTTATAAAGTCGTCTTTTGCGTCTACTATTTTTAGATTTTTAACTCAAGCTTCTTTTAATGTATTTTCTACTAGTTTAGCTTCATTTTTTCTCATAAATCCTGTATCCACAAAAACTGGATATATTTTAGATGGATCTATTGCATTTTTTAATAAGAAGTAAACAACTGTTGAGTCTACTCATCATGAGATTAATAAAAATATATTTTTATCTCCTACTTTTTCTTTTATTTCTTTTAATTCTTCATCTAAGAATTCTTGCATAGACCATTCTCTACTTACTCCTGTTATTTTTGCAAAGTTATCTAGCATATCTACTCAATTTTCTGTATGAGTTACTTCTGGATGAAACTGTAGGGTAAATATATTTTTATTCTTATTTCCTGTTGCTGCTGCAAAACAATCTTCTGTGCTTCATATGGTTTCAAAGTTTTCTCATAACTCTATTACTTCATCTCAATGACTCATCCAAACTGTTATTTTTTCTTTTTTAAATCATTTAAATAGTTTTGAATTTAAATCTATTTTCATTTTTGCCTTTCCATATTCCTGAGTCTTTCATCTTTTTACTTCTCATTTGCAAAGTTTATGAGTTAGTTGATGTCAGTAGCATATCGCTAAAATAGGAATATTTAATTCATATATTTTTTCAGATATGGTTAGAGAGCCTTCATCGTAAACAGAGTCTGGTCATCAAGATAATATGATTCATTTTAGTTCTCATGATTCTATTTCTGATATTTTTTCTTCTAAGAAATCACTGTCGTTATTTGCTGGAATTATTTCTGTATAAATTCATAGGTGTCTGAATTTGGAAGTGATTAGGTGTGTGTATTGACTTCAAAAGTCTATAACTAGTAGTTTTTGCATGTTATAAAGAATTTAAGTTAAATAAAATTTATTATTTTGTTTTTTATTTATTAAAATATTTTTTCTGTTTCTTGGTATTAGTCTCAAACTTCTTACTATAGAAATAACACATCTCATTTCAGTTATATAATTTCCTCTTTTTATATTTTGATAAATTTATAATATTATCAAAGTCAGTATATGCTGTAATTATTCATCAATTTAAGTCTTTATTTTTATCTAAAATTATATTTATATCTCTATAAAGTCATTTTATATCAAGATTTTTTAACCTTAATCAATAAGGTGGATTAGAAACCAAAGTTCACGAAACTTTTTCATTTTTATAATCTCTTAAATCCTTTTTTATAAAGGTTATACTATCATCAACCTTTGCATTTTTAGCATTAATTTTGGCTTTGTTTAAAATATCTTCATCTATATCAGAAGCAATTATATTATATTTTTTAGAATATATTTTTGATTTTGCTTCGTTTTTAAGATTATCAAAATAACCATTTGGAAGTAAATTCCGATTTTCAAAAGAAAAATGTCTAAAAATTCATGGAGCAATATTTTTTGCAATCATTGCAGCTTCTATGGCTATAGTTCAACTCCCACAGGTAAAATCATAAAAATTATCTTGAAATCTCCAGTTTGATAATAATACAATTCAAGCTGCAAGGGATTCTTTAATTGGAGCTTCTCAAGTATCAGTTTTATATCATCTTTTATATAATGTTTCTCAAGAGGTGTTTAATAATATATATGCTGAGTCTTCTATAAAAAAGCTAAACACTTCAAATATAGGTTTATTTGAGTCCTCTAACATGAGATCTCATGATTTATTTGTAACTTTATCTACAATAGCTTTTTTAGTAATTTTTTGAATTGTTGGGGTGCTAGATATAATTGATTTTATAGAAGTAGCTTTAGTAACAATAGGATAAGGATTATTTAAATATTTTTTCCAATCTGTATTGTAAACTAGGTCATATAATTTATCAAAAGTATCTATGTTTTTTCACTCGTTTAGTACAATATATAATTTATTTCAAACTCTTGACCATAAATTTAGCTTTGCTATTAATTCTTTTTCTCATTCAAAAAAAACAAGTCTATCTTTTACTTCAGAGATTGTTCATCATTGTTTAATTACTTCGCTTTTTGCAATTGATTCTAATCAAGCAGAGCAGGTTAATAAAAATTTCATTTTTTATAATTAAGAGATTATAAAATCTAGTTTTATACTCATTTTAATAAATATTTTAGGTATATTATTAAATTTTATCTAAATTAAATAATATTTTTTGGTGTAATTGTATTTTTTCTATGTAATCTGGATTATTTTCTAAGTCTCAGAGTATTTCTTGTATTCCTCATAATAACTTTTTTATAATCATTATTTTTATTTGTTCTTTATTATCTGGATATTTAGCTAATAATTTTTCTAGGAATTTTAAAGCTAATTCTTCGGTTTGTTTATGTAATAGGTTTTGAAAAACATATGCTTCGTCTAGAAAGTCAAATCTATATGGATTTTTAACTGAATGTTCCCAGTCTATTCAAACTAATTTATCTTCTGTATCTGTAATTTGTGCATGGTTTAGATGAAAACAAGAATGATTTTGTCTAACCATAGATTCATCAAAACTAAACCTTAATGTTTTAAGGTAAATATTTACTATGTTTCAAAACTCTATTCAATAATTATCTTTTTTTCAAAGTAAAGATAATACCTTACTTTTTACTCATTTTGTTAAAATTCTAATTGTATATACTAATACTCTTTTCTTAAACTCTACTTTAGCTCTATTGAAATCTCATTTTTTTACACTTATTTCTTCTGCTCAATTCAATATTAAATTAAACAGATTATCTATTTTATCTGTATTACCTAAGTTTTCTTTTAAATAATCATTTACCGATATTTCTACATATTTTGTAACAAAGTAATTCTCTCATTCATCTAAAACTCTTGCTCAGGATAAATATTTTCAATTTTCATTTTTATTTCTTTCTATTTCTTTTTTAAAATTTTCTATATCATCTCAAATTAAGACTTTTACAACTACTGGTTCTCAATCTTTTTTAGATAAATATGTATAGTGCCTTCAATTATTTCTTAATACTTTATCTATTTTATATCAGGAAATTTTATAACTAGTTATTTTTTCCAACTCATTCATAATTTAATAATTAGGGCTTTCTTTTGTTATAGTTACATCGTGTACATGAGATTCTTTTAATCAAGCTGAGCTGATTTCTACAAATTCAGCATGTTTCCAAAAAGTGGGAATATCTTTTGCTCATAAATATCACATAGAAGATCTTAATCATCATACAAATTGAAATATGATTGATTCTGCTGTTCATTTTAACTCTACCATTGCTTCAACTCATTCTGGTACTAGTTTTTCTTTTGCAGTTCCTGTTTGAAAATATCTATCGCTACTTCCCTTTGTCATTGCTCCGATACTTCACATACCTCTATAGTATTTGTATTTTTTTCAATCTTTTTCAAATATTTCTCCAGGTGCTTCTTCTGATTTAGCTAAAACACTTCACATCATAACTGAACTTGCTCAGACAGCTAATGCTTTTGCAACATCTCAACTGTATTTTATTCATCAATCTGCTATAACTGGTACTCAGTGTTTTTGTGCTTCTATAGTACATTCATCTATAGCTGATATTTGAGGTACTCATACTCAAGTAACTATTCTTGTTGTACAGATTGATCATGGTCAAATTCAAACTTTTACTGCATCTGCTCATGCTTCTATTAAATCTTTTGTTGCTTCTGCTGTAGCTATATTTCATGCTATTACATCTACCTTAAATTCTTTTTTTATTTCTTTTAGAGTATCTATTATACCTTTACTATGTCCATGTGCTGAATCTAATACAATAACATCTACTCAAGCTTCAACTAAAGCCTTTACTCTATCTAACCCTCCAACTCCTATTGCAGCTGCTACTAATAATCTTCATTCTTTATCTAGTGCTGCATTTGTATCTTCTTTTGTTATTTCTGATTTTTTAACTTTTTCTACTTCTTTTGCCTGAAAATCTATATCCATATTTTTATGGATTACTCATATTCCTCATAGTTTAGCCATTGCTATAGCCATCTTGCTTTCTGTTACAGTGTCCATTGCAGAACTTACAAATGGTATATTTAATGTGATATTTTTTGTAAGTTTTGTTTTTAAGCTAACTGTTTTGGGTAATACTTCTGATTTGTGAGGGATTAATAAAACATCTTCAAAGGTTAGAGCTTTTTTTCTGATTTTCATAAATAAAAAGTTAGAAAAACTAAAATAATAAAATAAATACTTATCCAGCCATACTCGCAGATAAATATTATTTTATGAATTAAATTCGTGAAATGTATGATAGGATTGTAATAATATTTAAAAAAAGTCAAGATATTTTGATTTTTTATATGGTTGTCTAGGTTAATAGCTTAATATCTGTAATATGTTGAAATTAGTATAATATGAGAATATTAAATCTAATACTTAATTCTTTTTTGTTTCTTTTTTTGTTTTTAGTGGCTGATGATATGAAAAAATAGATGGATGTCAAAATTTTTAGTGATTTATGATTTATTTTCAAATTAATAAAGGTATAATTTTGAGAATCTAAAAAGCGAAGGGGGATACCCTTCGCTTTTTCCCTTCCTCCTAAAGGGTGTAATGTGGGGGAATGTTAATCCAAGCAGTTGCCATTCGAATCAGCGTTCTGGCAACAGGTTGCCTTGGCTCCTTCTTTGAATTTTTTTGCGTCCTCACCGTAGTAACCCTGATTAGCAGCCATAGTCGACCAATTTTGGTTAACATAACTGCACATCAATGACTCTCCAGCGTCTTTCCCATCCTGCTTGGCATCTGCCCAGACATTGGATGCACTGAGTAAACAGAGAATGCTCAGGCTCAGGAGCGTTTTCAGGAACAGATTTTTTCTTTTGTTTTTCTTCTTCTTTTGCTGCAACATGTGGAAATCCTCCATTTTCGGTTATGAACCCCTTTTTATTCTTTTATTTTTGTTTTTACTTTTTTTATTTTACAACTGGGGTTACTAAAGTAAAAAACGAAGTG
>DJMN01000067.1 GCA_002435385.1 Patescibacteria group bacterium UBA6489 | reverse complement strand
AGTCCAAACCTCAGCTCAAGAGAAGGTAATTTCAGTCCCATCAGAAGGAAGAGGATAAAATCAAGTCTCAATAGAAAAAAGCTCAATAGCAGTAGAGATAGAAGAAATTCAAGAAATACGAACAGAATCACGAGAATTCTTTGTATAATTATTCATAGCAATGAAAGCAATAGTTCAAAGAATAGCCAGAATAACAATAACAATGATTAATTCAGTGAGAGTGAAAGCATTTCTATTTTTATATCTTGAGACAAACATAAAGTAAAAAATTAGACATAATAAAAGCAATTATGAAATATATTAACATAATTGCTTTTAGTTTTTCAAATTATTTATTGTTATTACATATAGAAAGACTTGACTTTTTATTCTTCTTCTATACTTTTTATAATTTCTCTAAATCTTAAGTATTCAGTTATCCTAAGACCTGTAAATCTTCAGATTATAAAGTTTATAGGAACTAATAAAACAATAATTTCTGGATATGCAAGTATGAAAGTTCTAGATAAATCCAAGTTGAATATAAGAAAGGAAACTGTTGATATGATAAAAGTATTTAGAATATTTGAACTATATTCTTTTAATTCTTTTGATAAAATAATTGTAACCAGTCTTTCGGAAATTATTACAAATAAAATTATATAGATAGTATCACTTAAATTTGTATCAAGTATATTATAAGTAAAAAGTATATTAAAAACAATAATAAAAATTATAATATTTACAGTTGTTATAAAACTCACTTTAGGTGTATATAGAAGGGCATATCTGTTAGTTATTTTAGATAATATTAAATTGATTATAAGTATTAGTAACATAACTATAGTTGACACTAAAATTCATACTTTAAAAAATAATACAGAGAAAAAAACAGAGATAGTTAATCATAGGGGAGAGAGTCATATAAAATGTTTAGAAAAACTTACAATAGTAAATAAAAAAGGTAATAATAGTACAATATATATGTCACTAGTGCTAAATCACTTATTAGATAAATTATTTATAAATTTTGAAATAAATAAATATTCTTCTACCTTATTTTCTGTATTAAGTTTAAGATATGAATATTTATTTTTAGAAAGATTGTTTTCTAATTTAGATATTTCAAGAGGAGTATTTATTATCTGTAATCTTATACTTTCATCTATAAACAACATATTATCAATAGAAGACTTACTAGAAACTAAATTACTTAAATAATTTTTTATTATTTGTGTATTGAATGGAGAAATTAAAACTAGATTTATCTTTTCTTCTGCTTTTGATTCTTCTATATTTATCTTTGACATAACAGTGAATAGAAACTCTTTTTCTCACCAAACTCATACATAATCAGAACTTATACTGAAATTTTTTTTATAATCACTTATTTTTTCTACTAGATTTATATTTCCAACTTCTTTCTCTTTTAATGTTCATATACTATAAACATAAATTCAATACTTTACAGCCATATTCTTAAAATCTTCTATTTTCTCATCTCCAATTGATTCATCAAATATAAAGGAAATACTTTTTTCGTATACAAAAAAGTTTAATTTTTCACTAAATAATAATTTTTTCTCTTCATCTTCTATTTTATATACTCCTAAATTTACTTCTTTTTCTCAATAACTATCAAACTTTTTTTCAAATATTTCTCCTTCTTTTGATGTCTCTCATTTTAAATTCCACTCAAATAATATTTCATTTTCAGGAAATGCCTTTTCTAACTCTGATTTACTCTTTGATAAATCAATTTTTAAGGTTTCATTTATAAATAAATTTTTTCTATAATCTATTTTATAGTTATCAGCATAGATAGATATATCATTAGTAATTCATGTTCAAACTTCAGTTCAAGATCAAGTATCTTCAGGAACAATATTATCAGCATAAACATTAAAAGAGAATAGTGTAAAAAATATTGTCATTATAAAAAATAGAGTTTTTTTCATGGTATATGTGTTTTAAGTATTATTAAAAAAAATATTAAAATAGAAGACCAAATTAAGATACAAGGACTGTAGCTTCTTTCCCCTGAGAAGGGGAGAGAATTTAGAGAGAGGTTTTACTTTCTACTAAACAAAACAGGTAAAGTTTTAAACAAAATCTTCAAATCCAGTAATATATTCCAGTTCTCAATATAAAATATATCCAATTTTGCTTCTTTAACAAAATTATTTTTCTCTCTTCAATTAACTTGAGCCATTCAACTCATCCCTGGTTTTATAGTTAAAAGTCTTTTCTGATACAACTCATAATTATTCACTTCTCTTGGTTGATGTGGTCTAGGTCATACTAAACTCATATTTCAAATAAAAACATTGAAAAATTGAGGTAACTCATCTAAAGAATACTTTTCTATAAAATTTCAGATTTTAGTTTTTCTTGGATCATCTTTTATTTTATACAAAGGTCAATTTCTAGTACTTTTTTCTTGGATTAACTTTTTTTCATGTTCAAGAGCATCATCTAATTCCTCAGAGATTCAGTAAGAATCTTTTATACAATATTTCCATTTCAAATACCTAAATTTATATAAGTTAAAAATTTTTCTATTTTGTCAGATTCTTTTATTTTTGTAAATCACAGGAGCATTAGGATCATCAATTTTTATAAATATAGCAATTACAATCATAACAGGGGAAAAAATTATTATTCAGATTATAGATCAAACTATATCTATAAATCTTTTAATGATTCTTCACCAATTATCTAAAGGAGTATTTTTAATCTCAATTACAGGTATTTTATTTATCAGAGAAATAGTTGTATTCGTTTTAGTTACATCAAAAGAGTTTGTTATGTATCTATACCTTACTCAAAAGATTTTAGTTAACTCCCATATGTTAAATAACTCTTTTTTTGAAAACTTGCTATCTATATATAAAATCTCATCACATTTATGTTTTTCGATTAACTTTTTTACCTTTTCATAATTTCACAAAAATTTTATTCAACCCACACCAACATTATATTTGTTTGCATATCATACAATTTCATAGATTTTAGATTTTTCTATATCATCAAGGATATTCTTGATTTTATTATTACTTTTATTATTTATAAGTAAAAGTTTTCTTTTTGATATAATTCATTTTTGTATCAATACATTTTGTACATTATTTAAAATTATTCTTCAAAATACTGTAAAAAATATAGATAAAGCAGCCGTAAAAAATATTATAAGTCTTGGAATCTCTACATTTTTATATACAACTCATTTTCACAAATACACAGCTACAGAAAAGAAAATAAACCAATAAATTCAGTATCTTAATATATCTAAAAACTCTTTTACTTTAGAATTTGTAGTTTTTAAACTATACATAGAATGTGTAGCAAAAAGCAGGATATATAAAGAAGCTCAAAATAGGGAAAAGTTGAATAAACTTTCAGTATCTATAGTTTGTATTGGTAAGTTGATTCAAGGAATCAAGTCTGTTATTTGTCTGATCATACGAGCGATAAAAAAGGACATTATTACACTAACAAAGTCCAAAGGGATTTTTATAACACTAAATATGATTTCATGTTTTTTCATAAAAATACTTTACAAAATGCTTCTAGAAATTTGACTTATTCTAACCTTAATCACTTTAATTGCAAATTGTAGTTGTCTTTATAAATTAATAAAAGGAAAATTTTTAAAACAGTTGACTTTGTTAGATTATTTTGTATATTTAATTAGTAAAACAAAAATACATGTAACAAAAAAACAACATAATAGGAGCCAGAAAATGGAAAGCAAAGTAAGCAAAGTAAGTAAAGATGATTTACGTCTGTTTCCTATGGACCGTCTTAGGAGAGGCGGCTCAATTGTGATTATAACAATGCTGCTTCTACTAGGGGTAGCTGCAATTTATTCGGGCGTGAAAGAAGCACCTTCTACTTACAGGGAAGGTGTACAGATGCTCAAAGTGAGATAACCAACCTAACGTTGTGTTTTCTCCTTCTGAAGAAAAGAGGAGACATGTAAACGTCTCCTCTTTTAAATTTCCACAAGAATAATATAAAATAACACAAAAACCTTTTTTCTTTGCAATAAATCTATTTTTCATATAATAACTTTTAAGTTAACTATTTATATAATTTTTTATGTTTCAAAAAAAGAAAAAAGGAATCTTTCCATGACTTCTAGAATTATTAAAACAAGTACTTAAAGACATCATACTACTTTACAGAAACTTCCTACATTGGAACCTTTCAAAAATACTGATAAAAATATCATCATTTTTATTATGAATAATATTATCCTCTCCATTTTTAATAATAATTGTAGTATTTTGCTTTATAGACCCCATAAACTGGTGGGATATTATCACTTCAACAGTTGACCGAAATAATATGTCTCTAGAATTAGTTCGTGATATCTGAACATATCCATTTTTCATAATAATTGAAACACTTTTATGAATACTAGCATTTTTTGCTTTCTTTCTTTGAAACTCATATTCTTTACCTTTAGAATCAAATTTATACCTAAGTTATATAAATTCTGACAGAATAAAATTATTTAAAAACTATTATTTTAAAGTAGATAAAATAAAAAAACATATATTAATTATGTTAAGAATAGTATGATTCTTATTTATCCCAATCTTAATATTTTTACTTTCGTTTATAATTTTTTATATAGTTGTAAACCTTTTCTGAATACAAACTACAGAAAGTTCATTATTATTTAAAGGACTTGTTTTTATTCTTTGAATCTTATTTATCGCTTGTATATTTGCATTTATATATATAGGATACAGAGTAAACTTTTCTTATATGATTTTTATGGATTCTAAAAAATACAAAAAAGAAGAAACTCCAAAATTTTACATAAAAGAATCTTTCAAATTAACAAAATGAATAGTTTTTATAAGATTTCTCTTGATAATAATCTTTATCCTTACAATTTTACTACCATTCTCTATTTTTAGTTCATCTTTAGCAAAAGATGAAGTTGAAATAAAAAATTATCTGGTATATAAATATTGATTAGTGGATGTGACCAAGGAAAAATCTGTAGAAAATTATTATAAATCTTTAGATTTGAAATATAGTGAAATGTCAGATGAACAATTAGAAACACTTATTACATATAACTGATATCTTCAATATATTTTTTACATATTTTCTTTGCTATTCTTATCTGGAGTAGTTAATATGACTTTAATCTCTTTTTATAGGAGAGAATTAATGAAATAACCTCACCTAACCTCTCCTTATAGGAGAGGAACAGGTAGGAAAAAGACTTTTTAATCCCCCTCACTTGAGGGGGAAAGCGAGGAACGAGCAGGGGGAGTTTAAATAAGAATAAAGTATATTAATAATAAAAACAAAATGAAAATTCTAATTTTTTGAGACATCTGCTGAAGAGTGTGAAGACAGGCCTTAGAGAAAGAAATAGAAGGATTAAAAAGAAAATATAATCCAGATTTTATAGTAGCAAGTGTAGATAATATAACATCTGGAAGATGAGCCATTGAAAAACACATCTTAGAGATGGAAAAACTTTGAATTGATGTAGCTACCTGATGAGACCATATATTTGATAATGAAAAATTTATAGAAGACTATCTTGAAAAAGATAATTGAATTCTTATAAGACCTATAAACTTTTACGAATCAGAACATTATAGAATTCCATGAAGAGGGTATAAAATAGTTGAAAAAAACTGAAAAAAATTACTTGTAATTCAATTAATGTGAGAAGTTTTTATGAAGTATAATGTACATAATCCATTCATAAAAATAGAAGAAATATTAAACCAGTTTAAAGAAGAAAAAATAGATGCTATAATTATAGATTTTCATAAAGAAGCAACAGCAGAAGGATACTGAATGTTATCTTTTTTAGATTGAAAAATAGGATTTCTTTATGGAACCCATACACATGTACAAACAAATGATGAAATAATATCTGAAAATGGAACTTGATTTTTATCAGATGTAGGTATGATATGAGCATTAAACTCAGTTATTGGAGCTGATTTTTCTAGTGTGAGAAAGAGATTTTTGACCTGAATTATGAAATGAAAAATTAAGCAAAAGTTAGATTGAGAATATTTATTAAACTCTGTTGTAGTTGATATAAACGAAGAAGGGAAGTGTGAAAATATAGAAAAAATAAAAATAAAAGGGAGTTTGTAAAAAAATAATACTAAACATAAAACATGAAAAAAAGACTACTAATTTTAATACTAATGATTATTTTCATAATCAGTTCTGTAACCTTATTTCTTATCTTAAATTATCTAGATCCATACGAAAATAAAATAATGGCATTATCCTTTTTGATAATAACATTTTTATTAACAGTCTCTAGTTTTTGATCAATTATATTGTATTTTATAAAAAAAATTTATTTTAGATGAGAAGTATTCTTATCAAATGTCTTAATTAGCTTTAGGCAATCACTTTTATTTGCTTTGTTTTTACTTTGAATAGGGATATTCTTTGTAATATGAACCCCTATAATTTTATCAAGCTCCTTATTGTTAATAATGCTTATTTTTATAGAATTATTAATAAAAAATCTAGAACAGTAAAAGTCAATAGGTTTTTTTTTGTAACTCTCTTTTTATATATTATAATAGTTAAGCATTTAATAAAGTAATAACACATCTCTAAGCATGAGTTTTAAAAAAATTATATACACATTATTTTTCCTAATATTTCTAGCTTGATTTATTGATGTTTTCGCATTGGATAGTGCAACATCATCTAAGATATTGAGTAATTTCAAAAAACTTGAATATGAAATGATATTTGAGAGTGATGATATGTTTATAGATGAAGAAGATAAACAAATAATAAATTCATCTAGAAAAATGACCATATATGAAGGTATATCTGATAAAATCCAAGAAAGTAGAGAATCACTAGAAGAAGAAAGTGAAAAAGTAAAAGAGAGAGTAAAATCTTTTAAAAGTGCAATATTAGAACTAGAGCAAGATATACAAAAAACCTCAGAAGAAATCACTGATATAAACAATGACATAGTAACAATACAAAGACAAATAGTTCAATGACAGAAAGATATATCTTTTCTAAAAGTAAAAGTAAAAAGTAATAGGGAAGTACTTTTGAATTATATAGTACATCTATATAAAAAGTGAAACAACATATATGAATGAGATAGTATGGATAACCTAAAAGCAATACTACTTTCAGGAGAAGATATTTGAGAACTTATAAATGATATGCAATTCAAATCAAGTATTGAAATTACATGAAATCAACTTGTAAGTAAATATAGAGCAAGCATCTATAAGCTTTACATAACAAATGCTAATCTAAAAGAACAACAAGACAAAGTGAAACAGTTAAGAAAAGCAACGATTATAAAAAGGAAAGTTCTAGATGATAAAAAAGAATTAAAAACCAAACTATTTAACATAACAAAGTGAAAAGAAAATCTATATCAAAAATATATAGATGAAAAGTTAGAACTAGAAAAGAAAGTACAGTTAAAGTTATTTATAGAAAAATTAAAATTTGATAAGGAAAAAAACGAAATATTAAAAAAATATGGTTGTGATTTCGTTGATGTATCAAAGGATACACCAGAGGTACAAAGCTTAGAATGAAAATGTTTAGAAATAAATAATATAATCTATGCAGAATCAAAGCTAGGGAAATTTGATTCTAGTAAAAAGAATGTATTTGCTTGGCCTACTCGTGAATTATATTGAGTAACTGCATTTTTCCATGATAAAGATTATAAGGCTCAATTTGGAGTTGATCATGAAGCTGTAGATTTAGCTGTACCTCAAGGGACAGAAATAATAGCTCCAGCAAACGGATATGTTATATATATACAACCACCAGTTAACGATTGATATGCTTATGTTGCCTTAAAACATTCTGATTGATTTGTAACTATATATGGGCATGTTAGTGAAGTAATGGTAAAACAATATGATTTTGTAAAAAAATGAGAAGCTTTTGCTAAATCATGAGGTTTATATTGAACTAAATGAGCTTGATATATGACAACTTGAGCACATTTACATTTCTGAGTATTTAAAGATAAACAATATGTTGATCCATTGAACTATTTAGATATTTCTCATTTTTCTATTGATAGTTTACCAGATAAATACAGATATAAATTTTATTATGATTTCAAAAATAGTAGGTGATATGAGTATAAAAGAGTAGAGGAAAATAATTGAATATTTAGAATAACTTGAGATACAGAAATAGAAAGACAAAAGAATTTATTAGCACAATATGCATCATGACCATTTAAAGATTGGAATATGTGGGTGGAAGAAGCTATTGCATGAAATATTGATCCAACATTCCTTATTTGTGTCTGAGTAGCAGAAAGTAGCTTATGAAATCATCTAAAAACTTCATATAACATCTGAAATGTATGAAATACAGACTCAGGTGGAACCTATGAATTTGCAAATGCAAGGGAATGAGTTTATTGGATAGTAAAAACTCTTAACAATAGAATATTGTGAAAATATACTCAGGTAAAAGAACTAAGTAGATATTGAAATAAAACTTGACCAATATATGCTTCAAGTGCATACAATTGGCACAATAATGTAATCAAATGTATGTCTCATCTTAAATGAGAATACGTAGAAGATGACTACAACTTTAGATTAGATAATTAATTTACCACTTTATAGATTTGTTTATGAATACGAAATTTTTGAAAAAAATTTATATATTAGTATTAGTGTTATTATCTGTTGATATATCCTTTGCTTCGCAAATATCAGATAAAGATAGCTCTGTAGAAGGGCAAACTACAGACTTTGTAGATAGTCTTATGAGTGTTTTTTCAAAAGAATATTGAATAAGAATCTTATTTGCAATACTTGCTGTACTTATAACTCTAGTATTTGCTAGGATTATAAAAGATAAACTATTTTGATACTTAGAAAATCGTTTATGATGAGATGTTACTTGAAAAGATGAAATCCTTTGAGTTATAAACAGATCAGTTAATGTTGTGATACTTGCAACATGATTTTCAATAACACTATGAGTTTTATGATTAGACTTAAGTATATTTATCTGATGATTATGATTTGGTATCTGATTTACTCTTAGAGTTTTTCTTACCAACTTTATATCTTGAGTGCTTATGGTTACTCAGTGAATATATCACCCTTGAGATTTAGTTTCAATTTGATGAAAAATGTGAAGAATTAAAAAAGTATATTCATTGTTTACAGCAATTGAGCAATTTGATTGAGTTATGTTTTTTGTTCCAAATATACAATTCTTAGAAGATAATGTTGAAAACTTTCATACAAATGAAAGGAGAAGATTGCAATTAACCTTGTCATTAGATTATTGAGTTGATACAGTAAAGGCTAAGACTATTATAAATAAAGTATTAGATAGCTTTCCAAATATTTTACAAGCACCAGCTCCAAGTATATTGGTGCAAGAATTAGGTGAATGGTGATGGAAGCTTACTCTTAGATATCGGGTTCTATCAAAAGATGATTTTTTGGCAATACAATCAAATGTAACAGAAACAATAAATTTAGCATTTAAACAGTCTTGAATTAGAGTTGCTTATCCAAAATATTTTGTAGGAGGAACAAATAACACAGAATCAGAAATGGTAAATAAGCTTGTTGAAAAATAGAGAAAAAACTTAAAAAGAACCAAAAGGAAGAATCTTAAGATTCTTCCTTTTGGTTTATATTTAATACTGTATCTACTTTGCTATTTATACTATTTTTTTGTAAAATATCTATAATTCTTCTTAAATCGTTGAGCATATCAATGTAATATATAGTTCTTTCATAATCACTACTTGATAAAGCAGTTTTTATTCTTATTCATCTTTCGTGAAATTTTATGTTTTTAATATTTGATCAATCTGAATTACAATCTTCTAGTATATTTTTATCACTTTTATTTATTAAGTCTATTAGCTCTTTTTCTCTTCAAGTTATATATTTTGATATTGCAAAATAAATTAGTTTATTAATTTTTCTAATCTGCTCACTTCCATTTAATTGGGAATAAAGTTTTAGTAAATTTTCCCTATCAAACTTTCGGTATGTATAAAATAAAATATCTTCTTCTAAAGATTTTTTATCATAACATCTCTTTCATTTTGTATTAAAATTTTTTGAATATTCTTCAATAATTTCTAAGGCAGAAATAGGATTATTTTCTGCTAAATATCATATGATATCAAACTGTTCTTTGTTTTTTAGTCATATAAGAGTATTTCAATTTGTGCTTAATTCCATAATTTAAATTATTTTTAAAGGTAAACAAGTAGATAATAAATAATTAAAAGTAAAAGTCAAATTGATTTATATAGTAATAAAAATCAATATTTTTTATAGTAAAAAAGATTTGATTTTTATAGATAAAACTATAAAATAATTATAGGTGTAAAATACTTTATAATAAACAAAAAATACACATGTTGAGTTTTAACAAAATTGTAAAAAAGTTGTGAAAAAAATGATGAAAAATACTTTTAAAAAAAGATTTATTTGAAATAATAGATCCAGAAAAGAAAGATAAATTTAAGTCATACTTGGATAAAACTATATATAAGCTAAAATCACAAAAAATAATCATTCCAATCAAATCAGGAGTTTATATTATTCCAGATAAAGATGACTTAGAATTGAATCAAATAGACTTACTTGATAAATATTACCTAAGATTATTAAAGAAATATATAAGTTTTAATGTTTGAAGTGACTATTATATATCATGAAAAAAAGCATTAGAAATTCATATGAAAGACTTCTCAATCCCAGAAAAAATATATATAGTAAATAGTAAGTTAAATAAAAAGATAAAAGTTTGAAGTTATGAAATTATATTTAAAACCATATCATGAAAAACAGAATGAAAAACAATTAATCTTTATTCTAAAGTTAGTAAGTTTGTTACAAAAAAAGAAATAGAATGAATAAAGTTTAAAACCTCATGTTTGGAACTATCTCTTGTGGAATCAGCCTTGATATCAGATACATTTGAATGATTAGATTTTTCCTTAGTAAATAAAGCAATTAAAAAATACTCAAAAATCTTTGATAAAGAAGTTTTTAAAGAAATCTGAAAATTTAAGTACATAATGGCATTCAACAGATTAAAAGAAATTTCTAGAAATATAGATCATAAACTATATAGATTATTTCTTGATATAATTAAAAATAATTGATGACTATTTATAGGGGAGTGACTAAGAGGATTTTAAAAAAAATCAGAACACACAAAAAACTGAACTTAATCTTTAAGTTCAGTTTTTTTAATTTTAGTTTTTAACTAACTCTCTTTTTCCTAGAAGCAACAAAAATAAATCATAGAATTCCTGCTAACAGAACAATCAAGAATATCTCTTTTGGTCAAGTTTGAACTTTTACCATATCAGAAAAATCTCATTCAACCTCAACTCAACAATTATTTTTTCAAGTAGCCTTTACTTTAAAATAGTCATAAGTTATCTCATCTCCCACTATATTTACTGTATAACTAGGCTCTGTAACATTTTCAACAAATTCAATATCTTCTTTTATAATACCTCAAGATGAAGTTTGAACTCTTTTGTATATATTATAGCTTCAGGCTCATTTTATCTCATCCCAAGTTAAAATAGATTTAGTTTTTAACTCTGTAAGTTTTAATCATTTTATTGCTAAATCTAATTCTTCTCCTTCACATTTTTCCTCTTCTTCTTTTTCACAAACATCCCCTATTCAGTTATTATTATCATCTTTTTGATTAGCATTCTTTATTTTTATACAATTATCACAAGCATCTCAAACTCAATCATTATCTGTATCTTTTTGATCAGCATTACTTACATTTATACAATTATCTTCTGAATCAGGTACTCAATCTCAATCTGTATCAGTAGGAGCAGAATTTAATTCAATAACAGTTATTTGTTCTGCTTTAGCTTTTTTAGTTTCATGTCATAAATCATCTTTTAATACAATATCTATATCATAAGCTCAAAGTTCTTTAGGTGCATATATCTTTCACTCATATATACCATCAGAAGATTCAGATAAAACAGTTATAACATCATTTAGTATTGCTTTTACTTCAGAAAGTCATTTATTAGAAAACACTTCTACATCTATTTCTGTTTGAGGATACATCTCTCAACTAGGAGTTATCTTTATAGATTTAAAATCAGGTAATCCAGATTCAACTTTTACTTTTATTTCATTTGAAAATCATACTTCTCTTTCTTCAGAGTCTAAAACGGAAGCTTTTATTGTATTTTCTCAATCTTGTAACTCTCAAACTTCTTTCTCAAATACTCAATCAGAATTACTAGTTGTTGTAACTTGTCTGTTACTATTTACTGTAATTACTACTTGATGATTTTTTTGAGTAGTTCAAGCTATAGTAACTACATTTTTTCAAATAGTAGATCAATCTTGAGGAGAAGTTAGAGTTATATCTAAGTTTTGAACAGAATCTCCCTCTTCTATAGTTATATATGCAACTCATTCAATTGTATCATCATCAACATTATAAACGTGTACATCTTGTTTTCATGGATTTTTAAATCTAACAGCATTTTCAAATTTAACTTTTCATTCATCTATTGTTTGAAAAGTATACGTGTTTTCTTTTAAGTCATTAGGAAACTCTGCTTCATTATCTGTTGTTGAAAAAACCAAAATAGAACCATCGTAATCTGTGATAATTCCACCAGCTTTATCAACAGCCTTTATAGTTATGTCAACAGCCTCCCAAACTTTAGCCTTATCTTTAGATAATATAACCTCATAATGGTCTATTGTTCAGGCAAAAGCTGTGAAGCAGCTCAATATAAAAAAAGAGAAAAGTAGTATTGAATTTCTTATTATTTTCATAAAAAATATTAAAAAGATATATTTAACATTAAGATAATTCAGTAGAGTATTAACTTAACTAATTTGATTATAATATTATTTCCCTTTATTTACAACTAATTATCATAAATATAACTTTACAAAAATACATCTTACTTTTTAATATTTACCTAATTTATAAATATATTTTGTTTGAATTTAAGTTGATATCTTTTATAGATGTTATTATTGTTTGATTATCTCAGAAGTTTTTCAATAAAATATCCATATGCACTTGATCTAATTCACTTAATATATCATCAACTATAAATATAGGTTTATTTCCAGTTGTGTTGCTTATAAATTGTGATTCTAAAAATTTTAATCATATTATAATACTTTTAACCTCTCACCTTGATGCAAAATTTATTAAAGAAACATCATCTAGAATTATATCAAAATCATCTAAATGAGGTCATATATAAGTTTTCTTTAGTATAATATCTCTATCCAAGTTTTTTCCTATATAATTTTCTATACTATTTCTAACATTATTCCTATCAATCTTTGTTTTATAAATAAATCAGATATTTTCAACTTTGTTATTTAAATAAGTGTTTAAATATTTTATATTTTCTTCAATATAAAGTAATATCTTTTCTCTATAAAGATATACAAGAGTAGCACTCTCTATAAAACGATTATTCCAAAAATTGATTTCACTTTTTTGACTCTTTCATTCATTTATATTTTTTAATACTTTATTTCTATTTATAAGTATATTTTTATAATTTTTTATTACTTTGTTGTAATCACTGAAAGAACTAATTAATATACTATCTAAAAAATCTCTTCTCAAAGTAGGGGATAGGTACATCATATTCATAATCATCGGATGAAAAGAAACAGTTTTTGGAAAATTATTGACTAAATTTTTCTTAGTTGTTGATTTATTGTTTATGAAATACTTTTTTTTATTTTGAACTCTATCAAATGAAATAGCAAATTCATCTCACTTTTCTATTTTAGCTTTTATATATAAAAAATCTTCTCATTTTTTTACAAGATTATCAAAATTAATTTCCAGTATATTATTATTTGAAAATAACCCAATAGCCTCTAAAACATTGGTTTTTCATTCTCAATTTTTTCATATAATTAAATTTTTATTATTCTCTAATATAAAATTATTATTCTGAAAATTTCTAAAATTTCTTAAATCTAGTGATGTTAACATAAGGGATAAAACTTTAATAAAAACAGAAGATAAGAAATTAGAAAAAAATAATAAAACGAACTATTAGAGGATTTATACTAAAGATTAATTGTAAAAAAATCTTTTCCTGTGAGAGTATTATTATTTTTCTAATTTTTTGGGATTTAATTTTTATTTCTAAACAAAAAGGAATTATATATAATAATTCCTCTCCTTTTCTTGAAATTAGCCCCCTTTATTCTAAAGGATACACCTTCTGATAAAAAAGAGAGAAATTAATTTTCTTTGAAATGACTTTTTAGTTCATTATATTTGGTATAATTATTTGATTAGCAAATACCTTTTGATTAGAACAAGCTAATAAATCTTTAGGTAAAACTTCTTTTTCAACTTCTACATCTTCTCTGAAAGGGGTTCATTGTGAAACTACAGATATAGTTGGTTCAACACCTGTTGTATCTACTTCATCAAGTAAATTTACATACTCAAGTATACCTTCTGTGTCTCATCCGATTTTTTTACTTAAAGGTATTTTTGAAAGTTTTTCCGATACTTTTTTAATTTGGTCTTGTGTAGTACTCATTTTTTGTAAAATTATTTTATATTTTTCTGTTTTTATGATATTATATTGGCAGAGTATAATTTTATTTGAAAAAAAATCAAGTATGTCGCTAATAAAAAAAATAAAAACAGTTTACACAGATGGTTCTGATTTAACATCTGTTCGACTAAAATCATCAAAATTTGTTTTCACAATAACATCTTTTCTGTTTTTTGTGAATTATTTCTTTGTTATTGCTAGTTTTGAAACAATATATACTGATAAAATTATCTTTCAGACAACACTAAAGTATTCCTATATGGCTTTCTTAGTATCCTTTTTTATGGTACTATATTTTTTAGTTAAAAGTATGTTTTTTGAGAAAAATAAAGCTATGTTTTTTGCCCTTTCAGCAATACTAGTATGTATTTTTGCTGCTACTTTATTACCTCTTGTTGTGAAATTATGATAAAAAATAAAAAGATTTTCATATTTATTATTTTAGTATTTTGATTATTCTCTTGTTGAGAAACAGATGAAGATAAATGATTATCATTAAAAGTACTAGATAATTTTGAAGTTAGTGTTCCTGCATCTTGGGTTGTTCTTGATTCTTGAGATTCATCAATGCTACCAGATCCTAGTTACTGAAAGATTTCTTTAGTTGTATCCTCATCTGAACCAAAGGATGGTTTTTCTAATAATCTACTTATTTTAGAGGATAAATTAGAAAAAGATATAACATCAAAAGATTTCTCAGTATTTACAAATCTTTGAGCTAGAAATGATTACTATAGTTATCATGAAATAGAGACTAAGGATTTTTCATTTATTGATTGAGAAGAATCAAAGCTTTATGTTTTTGAAGCTCGTTATAATGAATCTACTCCTAATCTTAAGTTTATTCAAACTGCTCATATATGTGATGATAAATCATATCTTCTGACAATTGCTTTGTCTTCGAGTATAGAGGATACATCTAAGTATGAATATATACTACAGACTTTTAATTGTAGGGGAGAAGAGGGAAGTGATACAGAGAGTGATGAAGAGGAAGAAGAAAAAGAAGAGTAATATGTTGTATTTCTAAAAAATCCTGAACTAAGTTCAGGATTTTTTAATTATTAGTAATAAAAAGTTTGATTTTTTATTAATTTTTATATAATTCTTTTACATTAAATGATTTGGTGCCTTGGTAGAGTGGTTTATACACCGGTCTGCAACACCGTTTACAGCGGTTCAATTCCGCTAGGCACCTCCAATAAATTTTTTGATGAGAAATTATATATTTTTATAATTTCAAACAGCTCTTTTTCTTGAATATAGAGCTGTTTTTTATTGTCTATAAAAAGTTCAACCAAGATTAGTTTCATAATAGATACCCTATCGGATTTATTTCATTTTTTCCGCACTGTATCAAGATTACTTAGTAGTTCAACCACATTTAAAGCACTTTCTAAAAATGTTCTATCAATATCCATAAATTTATTTAGTTCATCTGAAACTTTAAGTTTATCAATTTCTATTTCATTTATTAATTCTTTATATTTTTCTGCATCTATTCATCAGTCACAATATAAATTTAATATCTTTTCTTTTTTATCTGATATTTTTGTTAATTTAGTTTTAAGTGATTTTATGTTATTTTTATTTCACTCTATGATATCTCAATAAAAATTTTTTATTCACTGAGTTATTTGTTTTTTTACTTCTCCTTCTATTTTATATTGATGTATCTTTTTTCAGAAAGCCTCTATTATTTTGTTTTGATTTATATTTATATTTCATCAGTTTTGATTATCTCTATTATGTGTTTTATAATATGTATATTTTTTCTTAGCTATATAGCCTATAAGAAGTTTTTTAGTCTCATAGGACTTAATGATACCTTTTAAGGGGAAAAGCTCTCTTGGATTAGAAATAGGGGTATATCATCTTTTATCTTTGTTTGCTTCATCAAAAACAGTTGTTGATATTATTCTTTCATGTCTATGTTTGTATACTTCTCATGCAAATTTCATTATTCATACATAAAATTGATTTTGGATTATATCATTTATGCTTGATGTTGAAAAAGGGTTTCAGTTTTCTGTTTTACATCAGGCTTCATAAAGTTGCTTTGATAT
Organism: Patescibacteria group bacterium UBA6489; assembly: GCA_002435385.1. Taxonomy (GTDB): domain Bacteria; phylum Patescibacteriota; class Gracilibacteria; order BD1-5; family UBA6164; genus UBA6489. The sequence continues at coordinate 31,943 of DJMN01000067.1, read as the reverse complement.
CTCCTTGTAAGAATATCATTGGTTTTTTAACTTAAAAATTAATTTTAAGTAAGGCTTCTTTTCTTCATCTATAACTATATCTTTTTTGCCTTTTGGTCATATATTTTTATATCAAAAAGGGGCTTTTCACAAATATCTACCACTCTTAAGTACAGAAATCATTTTATTTTTTACATCAATACTTCTGTCTTCATTATCCATTTTTGATAAAGACAGATCTAACTGAAGTAAAAATTTATCTCTTGGGTTTTCTGCTAAGTATATTCTGGTAGTGGCATATATTCACTTTATTAATTTTTTATCCATTAAATCAATTACTCTAGAAGCATCTATATTGTTCCTAGATAGTCTTTTGGGTTCATCAATAATTATGTAGTCTACTTTTCAGGTTTTACAACTATTAACTAGCTTATTGAATCAATCTCTTGTATATTCTTCTTTTGCACTAGCTGATTCAATAATTGGATCACAAAAAAGAACTAAATCATGTTTCTTAATTGTTTCCATACAATTATTTACTTGATGATCTAGTGAATTTTGTTGCATTTCATCTCTGTCGGTGGATTTTCTACAGTATATTATTGCTTTCATTATTTAGTTCATAAAAAATATCACACAATCACTATTCAGACTAATCAATATAAAATATTTTTTACAACTTTTGCTACAAATCAATCAAATCAAGCTTTAGTTCATGGTTCAAATATTTCAAAGAGAAAAATAAAAAATTTTAAAATTGAATTCATTATTTTTTCTAAAAAATCAACAATATCAAACTTCTTTATTTTATTATATAAACTTGTTCATATAATTCTTTTTATTTTTTGTTCTCTTCTTAATTGTTTTAAGTACATACCTTATATAATTAATTAATAACAATAACTATGATCTACATATGTTTTATTTCAATTACTATTTATATAATAACATCATCATCTAGGTCATGTATAATAAGTACGAGTAGTTGTAGTGGTTGTCGTTGTTGTAGATGTATTTAATTCATTAAGTAAATCTTCTAGAGTTTGTTCATCATCACTATTCATTTCCTCAACATTTAACCTTTCTCAGTTACAAGTATTATAAGCCCATAATCATTTATTATAATAATCAGCATCTAACTCTGATTTTTGAAATAAACTTTGGTATTTATATGCTGTACTATAAGTGTACTCCCAAGCATATCAATTATATATCATTTTATTGTTTATGTTCTCTCAGTTATAGAAAACATAACCTAAAAGCCTATCATATTTATCAAATTTCCCTTGTGTTGTATCTAGTTCAATTTTTATAGTCTTTCACTCTATTAAGCTTTTTAAATATGCTTTTGCTTCCTCTCAATAACATTCTATATATCAAAATCTAGTTTTATAACTTTCTGGAGAGTCTATCCCAATAAGCCTTACACTAGTTTCTTTTCATAAATATGAAACTTTTACTGTATCTCAATCAACTACTTCAGTAACAGTATATTCAACATTATCTCTATCAGTTAAAATTTTATAACTGTATTCTGCTAGTTCAGAAAGTATATAAAAAAGATTTTCTTTAGATTGAAATTTATATTTTGCTTGGTTTATTACTTGATAAAACTTTTCAAGCTTTTGAGGTTCAGTTTCAAGTATTGATTCTAATTTTGGATAAAAGTTATCTAGCATTTTTTGATCTGCAGTTGTAGGTGTATATGCAAATGTTGTAGATATACTTATAAAAAACAACATGATAATAAATAATATTTTTTTCATAAAATAAAAAAATTATTAAAATAAAATATTTAGTCTCTTTTTGATAACTTCAGCAGGAACTCAAAACATATTTACTAAAGTTGGAATGTTTCAATATTCTTCCCAGGCTTCTAATAAAGTTTTTTCAGGTAAAAGTAATTTCATTGCAAATTTATCAGCTCTTTTTTCTTTCTGTTCCTTGGAATGAAAAATTCCCCTAGAATATCATTTTTCACTTAATAAAAAATGGCAAAATTCATGAGCTATAACGAATCTTTGTTTAGGCTCTGAAAGTTTACCATTTATTCAAATATAATTTCAAAAAAGAATTCAATCTACCTTTCATAGATCAAAATTGATTATTTTTATTCAGAATTGTTTTACTATAGATTTTATATCTATTGGTGGCTCATAGTTACAGGAGTCGTGCAGTATATTATCTAATATGTTCATTTTTCAAGAAATTTATATAGGATATAAAACCACTATTTTTCATTCTCATTTAAAAATTTAACATGATCTATAAAAGATTTTATCTTTCAAATTGTTTCATCATCTAATTCTTGTCAGTATTCTTTTCTTAAAGCAACATCAAAATCAATATCTTCTAGTAAATTAAGATCTTCTCAATACTTAAATTTATAAGCCTCCTTATCAGCTTCTTTGAAAATCTCATTTATTTCCCTTTCTGATAATCAAATAGCATTACATATTCTTGTAAATAATTTATCACTTCATGAAACCTTTCAATTAAGGGAGTTGATTATAGAAGGATGACTAACTCACATTTTTTCAACAATAGAAGTAATGGTCATTCCTCTTTCTTCTATTATATTTTTTATCTTTCCTCCTATAAAAGCACTTCTTATTAATTTAGGATCTATACTCATCTATTATTTTTATTGTATTAATTATATGAATAAGTTTATATAAAAAATACAATTGTCAATAGAATTATTTAAAAAATGTTTTAAAAAAGTTTGCAATGTATTAAAAAATAAATACAATCAGAACAAGCTTAAGAAAAAAAGTATAAGAAAGCTCTTTAAAATATACAAAAGGTAGTAATTAAAACCTGAATCCCTTGCTAAAGTTAAGCGGTATTAGCCTTGATTTAATTTACGACAATCCTTTTAAAATTTTTTTGCTCTTAAGTGTATTAAAAAAGAGATACAATTAATACAAGATAAAAACAAAAAAATGAACTCAGATGATGAAATAAAAATAATAGATCTAAATTGATTCACTGGCTGAGTCTGGAAAGATGAATATTTTGAAAGATTGTCAGGTTGAAGTTTATTTGAAACTGTAAAGCTTGATAATTCTATAAATTTTTTAGAAAAGAAAGCCTTTGGAAAAGAAATTTATACTTACTAAAAACAGGGAAGTATGGAAATAATATTAGTACCTCTTGGATTTAGTACAGCAGTTATACTTGTACTAATGAGTAAAAAGAGAAGGAGAAAAGTAATATATCATAATTGTAGATTATGACCAAGATAACAGTAAATCTGGAAAAATTTGAGAAAATGAAACAGAAACTAGAAATCCTAGAAAAATTAGATAAGGATAGGTTTTATAGATTCATTGAATTTTGCAAAGATGATGCATCTCTGAAAGATGAAGATAGAGATAAAGCATTAAAACTTACCTTAGCTTTTAGTTTAGCAGAAGAGCAAGATAAGAGAGATAAAATAGATGAAAATAAAAAGAGCTACCTTTATGATAGCTCTAATTAGTCCTCGCAAGACTATAAAATTATATTAATTTTATAAAAATACACAAATGGAAATAAAAACATTTAGTCCAAAGAGTCATAAGATAAAGGCTCTTATATATGGAGCAAGTTGAAGCTGAAAAACTAGTTTTGGTTGAACAGCTGAGAATGTTCTATTTGCTTCATCAGAAAATGGGTTATTATCAATAGCAGATAAAGCACCTGCATTTATGGAAATCAATAGTTTACAAAATTTAATTGAACTAAGAGATTTCTTGCAAAAATGAGAACATAAATTTGAAACCTTGGTTATAGATTCAATAACTGAAATATCTGACATAATAAAAGCAGATATTGAAAAAAGAACTTGAAAAGGTATGCAAATTCAAGATTGGGGAGAATTAGGAAGGGAAGTGGAAAAAATAATCAAAGATATAAAAGAAATAGATATCAATGTTATTGTTATAGCCCAGGAAATGACTGAAAAAGATTCTGATAAAATTGCAAAAATTGTACCAAGTTTATACTGAAAATCAGCAACAAAAATAGCCTATTACATGGATATAGTTTGATATATCTTTATAGATAAAGAATGAATCAGACACATGATGACTTCTCCTAATGAAAGACTTTTAACAAAAGATAGAACTGGAAAAATTTGAAATGATACAGAGCCTGATTTTGAGGTATGGAAAAAACTAGTAAATGAAATGGCTATATGAGAATGAAAAGTTTTGTATAAAACAATGACTCAAGATGAAATTATAAAAGAGGAACAAAAAAATAACTACAATAGTTATAAAAAAGCATTAGAGCTTTGTAGTACCATGGATTCACTAAAAAAAGTCTTTTTAGATATAAGTAAAAATAAAACAAAAATATCTGCAGAACAATATAAAAACTTAGCCTGAATTAAAGATGATGTTAAGTTAAAAATTGAATCTAAAGAGAATAAAAAGAAAGAAAAAAAGATAAAAAAGTTAGAAGAAGATATAAAACATGAAGAAGAAGACTATCAAAATAGTGTAGAAAATCCAACAAATACAGAACAGTTTAGAAAATGACTAGCTAAACAGAAAGAGAAAATTTTAAGGATGAAAAATGACTTAAAAAAATTACAAGTAGAGGACAATAAATAGTCCTCTTTTTATATTTTAAAATTTAAATTTACAAACATGTTACAAAAAATATCAGATATTATCCATAACGGATTACCAATAGTATATATTCGTCACATTGATGAAATACACAAAAGAATGATTTTTGAATATATTGAAGAACAAGAAAAACAAGAGAAAATTAACAGCATATTTTGAGAAAAATTCTATATTTCAGAACTAGATGAAAAAGAGCAAAAAGAACTTATAAAACTTATTGAAAACGACACAATATTTCTTACAAAAAATATAGGCTTAGTAGAACAAGAAAGACAACAAGAAGTGATAGTGAAAACTACTGAAAAACTAGTTAAGAGTCTATCTTGGTCAAAAATATATCAATGGTTAAATAACAAAAAAGGATTTATAAAAACATACTTTGAAAAAGAACCATTTTTTGAAACCAAAGAAATAATATTCTGATCTGCTTTATGAAAAATGATAGAAATACAAGAATATCATGATGAAGATAGAATAGTTGAGGAATGTATGACTCGGAAATGAGAAAGAAAAATAGATATAAGAAAAGAAAAATTACTAAGAATTAGTATAAACAATATAAAACAAAATACTGATTTTACTGATAAATTACAAGAATTAGAATTTGATCTATTCTCTGAATATGAGAATGAATTTAAAGACTTCATAAATTGAGTTTGTACTTTATGATTCTCTGATAACTGTTCTGCAGATTGGAAATGATTAAAAGAGTTTAAAACAGGGAAGACTCCATGGGATTCTGAAAGAGTAAATAATCACGGACAATTAGATATTTACTGTTTACTTACATACTTGAAGAAAGGATACTTACCAAATGATATTGAGCTTATATGGTTTCCAACAGAAAACAATGAAAACTGAGAAATAATACCAACATGAGAAATAAAAAGATTCAACTATGATGTAGAAAAAAACAAGGAAAGAATAATGAAATGGGAGGATGATATACCAAGAATATTTGAAGAGATCCAAGAAGCACAAGCAGAGTGGGAAAGACAAAAAGAAGAGGAAAATGTTTGATGATTAAATGAAAATTTGATTGTAGCATTATCTGAGATAGATAAGCTTATGAAAGAGCTAAAAGAAAGAGCAGAAGCAATAAAAGAAGAAATAAACAAAGATATGGAAAGCTGTAAACTAAAAGACTATAAACTAGATTGAGTTTGAACAGTATATTATACAACAAGGAAAACATATAAATACCCTGATGAAATAAAAGAATCAGAAAAGGAAATAAAAGCAAAAAAGAAAGAATATGAACAAAGTGAAAAAGCAGAATACACAGAAAAAAGAAGTATATCATTTAGACTTAATTAGGAGAGTTTTAAGACTCTCTTTTTATATTCTTAGAATCTGAAAAAATGTGAAAAGTCTTAAACAAAAAAGAGTCAGTTAAATACATAAACAAACAACCAGATAACACAATTTTTGAAGTTACTAAGAAAACAAATAAAACAATAAGATCAGAAGCTCAAAATCGTTATTATTGGGGAGTAGTAGTAGAATTTATTTGTAACTTTATATGACTAGCTCACAGGTTTGAAAAATATGATTTACACAAAGAAATAAAAGAATATTTCTGACTAGAAACAACAACAGGTTTAGAACCTTGAGAATTTAAACAAATGTGTGAAGAAATAAGAGCACGGTATAAAGAAAACAGAGATTTATATATTCCATTACCTAATGAAGCAGATTTATGAGAACTAGAAATGTATTTATATTAAATATTAATTTATACAACCAATGGAACAAAGAAAAGTAAAAATCAATGTTGAAATTACATGAAGAGATAGAAATAGTGACGAAAATAAACTTATTCTTGATGTGCAAATTTTGTCAGACAGTAGCTTAAAAGATATTTATGATGACATATATAGGAGGATAGAATTTGGATTAAATAAAAAGCCTAAAATAGAGGTTAGAGAAGAGGTAAGAAAAGAGCCTAAAAATGATAATTATGATGATGTACCTTTTTAAATACCAAATAAGCAAAACAAAAACAAAAATAAAAATTAGCCTCTATCAAATAGGGGCTTACTTTATCATATAACCTTTAAAAAAGATGACAAAGGAGATAAGAAAAACAAAATTTTCAGAGCTTTTTTGAGACAAACAAGGACTATCTACAGTTTTATGTAAAGATAATCCTAATTTAATTACAGAAACAGTAAGAAGAGCACAAAGATGAGAAAATATTAGTACTACATCAGAGTTTGAAATTTTCACAGCTCTAGTAAAAAATAAATTCTTCAACCTTGATGATTGCATGACAATCACAGATCTATTTAGTTTAGTTTAGTTTAGTTTAGTTTAGTTTAGTTTAGTTGATTAACTTTTTCAAAAATGGGGTCAAATTATTATGCAATAATACCTGCTAATATCAGGTATGCAAGAGATTTATCAATGCTACAAAAATTACTATATGCAGAGATAACATCACTTACACAAAAAGATTGATACTGTTGGGCAAGTAATACTTATTTTGCTGAACTGTATGATAAAAAAGCAAATTGGATAAGTCGTGTAATATCTGATATGCAAAGTAAATGATACATAGATATTCATATTGATAAAAAGGCTTGAAACACAAGAAAGATATATATATGAGAACTAAAAAGAACCACCTGAAATGTTGTAAAAACACCTATTGTAGAAAAAGAAAATACCCCTATTGTAGAAAAAAACAATAGCTATTGTTGAAAAGTACAAGACCCTATTGTAGAAAACTACACACATAATAATAAATATAATAATATAATTAATAATAATAAATTATCTGAAGATAATTTATATATTAACCCCAAGAAAATTTTTGAAAAAAATTCTTTTGAATATCAAATAGTTTCTTTTTTTATAAAAAAACAAAAAGAAAATGCAGATCCTACATTTCTTTATCAATTAAAAAATTGAGATGAAGAAGAAATAAAACAAAAATGGTCGGCGGTCGTTGAAAAAATAAAAAGAATTGATTGATATTCTGAAGAACAGATTGAACTTATATTCAAGTATTTATTTACAAACAATTTTTGGAAAGATCAGATTTTGAGTGTAGAAAAACTTAGAAAGAAAAACAAGGAAAAAGTTCCTTATTTCTTAGTTTTAGTTTCTGAAATGAAAAAAGAATACAAACATAAACCTCAAAAAAGAACAGTTACTTTTTGATAAAGAATTTTATGAAACATGAAATAAAAAAATATAAACCTCTAGTTTGGGCAAAAATTAACACATTTAATGAACACACTGAGACATTGTACTGGGAGTGAAAATTAGAAGATTTTGAAAAAGCATTACAATGTGATGTTGTAAGATTTCCTAGGCATGCAAACAGATGAATATCTCCTGATAGGATAATAAAATGATGATATTGAGTAGTTGAGGATGACACCTTAGAAAAGGACCTAGAAATGAAGCTATCCTCAATAAATAGTGAATTAAGAAAAAAAATAAAAGCTAGAATAAAGCTTATAAAAACAAACCTCTGACGAGAGGCAACAAAAAAAGAAATTGATAACATAATAAAACATTTTCTCTGACAAAATGAGAAAAAACAAGAACAATACAAAAGTCTTTGACCAGTAGATAGGTTTAAGACTTTTTTAGTTATAAAAAGGCAAAAAATAGCTAGTATTTTAACATGATCTTATATTTGATTTAAGCCTTATGAAGTTAGATCATTTGTTTATCTATATGCTAACCTGATTTTATACCATATTAAAGAAATATGAACCTAATAGAATTTAAACAAAAAAAATATTGAAGTGACTTTATTCCTAGTTTCAAACAATTAGAAAGGGAACATAAAGAGAACAGTGATAATATTAAAAAATATTACACACTCAGAAATAAAAAACACAAAACCCTAAATGATGAAACCAGACTAATGCTACTCAAATCTAGAATTATCTTTTAGAACATGAAATGCCAAGATAAAATAAGTAGCTTTACGACAAAGAAGAAAGCTAAAAAATATAAAAAAATTGCTCAGAGAAAAATAGAGAAGAAGTTGTATATTTACAAATGCTCTGAGTGTTGATTTTATCATTATTCCTCTAAAGGAATAAAAACACAAATCTATTTTAGAAATAAAAAAAGGAGAAATGAAAACAAATATCATAAACCTATATAACAAGTTCTGAATATGAGAAAAACCACCTACAGAATTAGAATTTTGAGACGAAATTTGAGTATATAAAAAAGTTAATGGACAAAGAACTATAAACCTAGAATCAGAACTAACAACAATAGAATTTAAAGAGGCATACAAAAGACATTTAGAAGAAGCAATAAAAGTGAAAACAGACTGAAAATTTGAACCTAAAAAATGAGTTTTTATTATGGGAAGACATTACAGAAGTGTTGTTATATATTATTCTCATAAGAATGAAATTTATAAAAGAAGAACTAGATTTTTAAAAAAACAAGAAATGGTTAGAATAGGTCATAATTATTATCCTATAAAACCAGAAGAAGATGAAAAAGTTATGAAAAATTCTACTTAAGACAGTAGCTTTTATAGTTACCGCATGTATAATTTTTGTGATTTTGGTAATAATTACTAACCCCAAAATTATATGAATATAACACAAAAAAAATCAGAAGACAGAAAGAGCCAAGTATCAGCTCTTTTTTTTATACATAAAATTCCTCAAAAAAAGATAGCTGAGGGATTATGATTAAGTATAAGAACAATTAAAAGGTATGTGAAAAAAGTTAGATAAAAAATTTGACTTAGAAAGTCTTTTTTATAGTATGTTGCATACCCAATCAAAAAAAAGACAAAATTTCAGTTTTGGTCTTTGATTGTGTAGATTGGGTTTGTTGGAAATATTATGGTGTGGTAACCATAATATAAATTAGGAGCCTCCGATTGGAGTAGCTCCCTTTTTTTATGCTTAAAAATCAAGAAATATCAAACGAAAAATTAAAAAAGATTTTGACCTAATTGTCCCCTTTGGGGATATTTTTTATGAGGATAAATTATATTTCTGTAAGCATTTATCCTCTAAAATTTTAAATCTTAGTTTTCAAAAAATGAGAGAAAAAAAAGAGGAATATATAGAAGCAGAAATACTCTGTTACTTTATGGAAAAATGATGTAAAGTTAACTATAAAAACGATATAAAAGGTTACTACAACGAAAAAATATGATGATATCAAAAAAATAAGTCTAACTTCATAAGGCAGGGAATAAGTGATATAACAGTTTTAAAAGACGGCTTATACATTGCAATAGAAGTTAAAAGACCAAGTGAGATGAGATACTTTGATGTCTCATTACCTGAAGCTAAAGAAAGATATATACGAGCACAATTAAATTGAAAGAATATAAAAAAATCAAGACATGCTTTTGAACAAAAAGAATTTTTGGAAGATATAAAAGCTGAGTGATGAATTTGATTCTTTGCATGTAGTTTAAATCAGGTTAAGGAAAGGTTAAAAGAAAATGGAATAGTTTTTTAATGTTTTCGGTTTTAAAACTATATTATACAACATCTACTCCAAAATATAGAGTGCTTTTAAATAGACAAAGTAGTAAAATTTTTACGAGGGTAGATGTTGACAAGGTTATATTTTTTAAAAAACAAGATTATGAAAGAATTATTTAAAAAAATATTAAAAAAAAAGAAAGAAAAATCAAAAAGAACTATTGTTTGTTTTCGTGTGAATAGAGGTTGATTTGTGACTAAAGATACTTATGTGATGAAAATAAAAGACTCAGAGCTTAATGTGTTATCAAGAGTATGTGAAAGGAGTAATCTTACTATGTTAGTTAAATAAATCATGATTATCAAAAAAGAACACATAAAACTAAAAATAAACGAGATATTACACTATGAAAATAACAATAAGATCCATACTGAAGAAGATGTAAAAGAAGTAATTAAATCTATAAAAAAGAATTGATATATTTCCCCTATCTGTGTTGATGAGGATAATATCATACTAGCATGACATTGAAGAGTTCTAGCTCTTAATGAAATAGGATTTAAAGAGATTGAAGTTATCAAAGTATATTGACTATCAGAAAAGCAAAAAAAGGATTACAGAATAAGAGATAATACCACAGCACTACTAGCTGAATTTAACCTAGAAAATCTAAAAACAGAACTAAATGAACTATGAGACTTTTCAAAAGATATCATTGAACAACTAGATTTTGATATATGACTAAATTTTTGAAATAGTAGTGAGAATGTTTATAGAGAAGATAAAGAAGATGATTTACCTGAAGTTCCAAAAAATATAGTAGTTAAAGAATGAGATACTTTTAGGCTTTGAAAACATTATTTATTATGTTGAGACTGTACAAATCCTAATGCTATTTGAAAACTATTACAAGGAGAAAAAGCGAACATGGTTTTAACAGACCCTCCATACCTTATGAACTTTGAAGGTAGTGTCTGAGGAGACTGAGAAAAATCAAATAAGCACCATCATAAGAAAATCAAAAACGATAATCTAAAAGGAGCTGAAGGTATAAAATTTCTAGAAGATTTCTTAAAAATAATTCAAACATTCTGTAAGTGAAGTTATTATGTTTTCTTTTATAGATTATGAATAGAAAAAATATTTAGAGCTCTAGAAAATATCAATCTTAGATATAGAAATTTAATCATTTGGAAAAAGAATCATTTTAATCTTTCTCCTACAGACTATAAAAGTATATATGAACCAATAGTACATGGTTGGGCTGATGATTATACACCAATCTTTTATGGCTGGAATGAAGAACATAAATTTTACTGAAAGAAGTGAGAAATAGATTTTATTGATGACATTCAAATCCCTTCAGTTTTAGAGAGTCCAAAGAACTTAAAAAACGATTTACATCCAACAATGAAACCTATAGAACTTTTAGAAAAGATTTTAAACAACTCTACTAAAGAGTGAGATAAGGTTTTAGATCTATTTTGATGAAGCTGAAGTACTCTTATTGCTTGTGAAAAAAGAAATAGAGTTTGTTATATGGTAGAGCTAGAGCCTGAGTATATACAGGTAATCATTAAAAGGTTTTACGATGTTACAGATTGAACTGTAGATATTGAATGTTTAAATAGAGAAATAGATTTTAGTTTTTTATAGAAATAATCCTATGACAGTAAAAGAAACTAAAGAAGTAAAAAAAAGAGGTAGACCTCCTAAAAAAATTAAGGAGGAAATAAAGAAGAAAACTCAGGTTAAAAAGAAAAGATGAAGACCACCAAAAAAAACTACAACTAAGAAGAAAACTGTAGTTAAGAAAAAGCAAGGTCAAAGATGAAAGGCTAAGCCTATTATTGATGTAAAGTCTAAGAGTTATGAAGATAAGAAAGAAGCAGTTGAAGGGTTAGAAAAAGAATTACCAGAAGAAGAGTGAAAAAACATGTGAGCTCCAAAGAAAATTACTCCATCAACTCTCCAAACTTTAAAGCTTTGTTTTTCCGTGGGTATGACAGACGAGGAAGCCTGTTATTTTAGTAAAATTTCAACCTCTACTTTATACAATTTTCAAAAAGAAAATTCAGACTTTTTGGAGGAAAAAAACATATTAAAAGAGTCTGTTACATTACAAGCTAGAGTTAACATCTGAAGAAGTATAAAAAAATGAGATGTAGCAGATTCTAAGTGGTGGCTTGTGAGAAGAGATAAAAAGTTTATTGATAAGCAAGAAATAACAAACAAGAACTATAATTATTCCACAAATTTACACGATGATGAAGAAGAAGAATAATATCCCATTAAAAGAAAGAGCTCCAAACTTTCAATTTGCTCAGTTTATTAAACCTGCCTTTAGAGATTATACAAAATACACCATAATAAGAGCATGAAGAAGAGTTTGAAAAACATATTGAGCCTTTCAGTGGATTCTGCTAATGATGATTGAAAATCCTTGAAGTAAATGACTTTGGGTTGATACAATTCAATCAAACCTTAAAAAATATATTGAAAGATATGTAAAAGAGATACTTGGAAGATTAATTGAAACAGTACACATTGATTATCAAAGCTACATTATAACTTTTGATAATTGAAGTGTACTTGATATGGGTAGTGCTGAGAGACCAGAAAACCTAGAGTGATTCTGATATGATTATGCAGTATTAAATGAGGCTTGAATTATCCTAAAGAAGGATTGATTATGGAGAAAGACCCTACAACCTATGCTTATGGATGCACAGGTTAAAATTGTTTGAACTCCTAAGTGAAAAACAGACCACTTATACTATGAATTATCACAACAGTGTAAAGCAAGTAAAAATTGGGTTGAGTACCATTATACATGTTATGATAGTCCATATATTAACCAAGAAGAGTTAGAAAACATTAAAGATGAAATAGCCTGATTTCTTTGGTTACAAGAATACATGGCAGAATTCGTTGATGTATATGAAAATTCTTTGATAGACCAAGAACGGTTAAGGTACTATGATTCTTTAGATATTAACGACTTTGATAGAATATATGCCCATGCTGATACGACTCACACCTGAAAAACTACTAGTGATTATTTCTGTTTAATGCTTATATGAGAACACCGAAAAAGTAAACTTTACTATGTTATAGACTTCATCCTAGAAAAGTTAGATGTAGAGAAACAAGCAAGACAATCTATTATTATGTACTCACAGTATCAAAAGAGAATAAAAAAGTTTACTTATGATGAAAAAGCAAACCAATGATTTGGTTTTTGGATTAAGAAGTTAGCTAGGGAAGAATACAATATATCTTTACCTATAGAAGAACAAAAGTACCCAAACGATAAAATACAACACTTTACACCTCATGTACCACACTTTAAGTCTAATAGGGTTTATTTACCATCTAATCACAAACATATTAACCGATGAAAAAATCAACTAATAGCATTCCCAGAAAAATGAATTAATGACGACTTTGTTGATTGATTGAGTGGTGCTTTAGATAACTTTAAATGAAAAGAAAAAAAGAAAAAAACTACTTTAGCAGTAATCAAACAATAATGAGAAATCTAGAAAAAAATAAACAAGCTTTAGAACTTTCTAAGCAATTTGTTTTAGAATGATTTAAAAAGCTAAGAAAGGATAATCCTGAGTACTATAATTCTTTACAAGATGTTATGTTTTGAAAAAATGTACCATCTTTCTTATTAAAATATTTCCAAAGAACTAAAGATAGATTAGATGTTGATATGTCTATGCAAGAAGTAATGGAAAAAACTTGATTAAATAAAGGACAAGTTAATTATTTATTTAGGAAATGATACACTTTATCAGACATGTTAAATATGCACTAAAATTGTCCCTCTAAGGTTATGTTTAATAATATTTAGACTAATATTTATTAAATTTTTAAAAATATATGTTTGATAAAATAATAAGCCCAAAAATAGCTGATAAACTTTGAAAAATATCACACTTGCAAGACTTAATCACATGAGAATACTTAAATAAAGAAACTAATGAAGCTTTTCAAGAAATAGTAAAAAAATTCTTTCCATGAGAAACTGAAAGGGCAAAGATATTAAATCCTTGAAGTTATATTTGAAGTATCGTTTATTTTTGGAAAAAGTCTTTTTTTTGAGCTCCTAAAAGTAATTATAGCATTGATTGGATTGAATTTATGATTTGTCTTCTTACTACTGCTGAGGCTAGATTAAAAATAAATGTGGATATCTTAGAACTAGAAAGCATTAATTCAGCCAATTATTATTTTGATTGAAAAACAGAATATTTCTTACATTTATTTGATAAAGAGTATGATGACTGATATACTCAAAAGTTTGTTTTATTAGAAACTTTTCATAATAAAATCTTTTTAAGAAAACTCTTTAAGGTAAGTGATTTTGACTCAATAGCTTATTGAGAAGAAGTAAGTCTATGATACTTAGAAGAAACAAAGGATTTACCATCGGCTTTAACCATAGACTTAGAAAGACTTGTTTTGACTAAAAAAGCTTGATTAGAAGAGGTAAAAATACTTGAAACTATAATTAATTCTATTGATAGAAAACTAGCACATAATGACCATACTATTATGGATTATGGTGATGTTTGGACTATCATAAAGTGAATGGATATAGACCATGCAAGAGTTGATCCAGATGACGAAAATTCTGCTATTGATATGTCATTATTATGAAAAATACTAGTAACAGATGGAGAAAACTCTGAAGGAGTTCAACCAGGTGTAGAAATTGTGAAAAACACTTATGAATCTATTAAATCAAGTTTAGATATAATTGACTCTCAATTAATGCAAGTTTCTAGTATTACTTGAATTCCTGCCTTTGCCTTTACAAACAATGTTAAAGCTTGAAATGATAGTTGAAATGCTAAAGAGAAAGCAAGTACAATATTCTATAAAAAAATTGAATGATATCATAATATTACCAAAGACCTATTTAATAAATTCTGGGATAGAATAAATTTAAAAGAAGAGGAAAGAATTTTAGAGTTTCAGGAAATTATTACCACAAGTGCTAAAGATTTATTAGATATTGAAGATCAAAAGATTCAGAATGAAAAAGCTAAAGTAGATAGTTGATTTAGCACAAAGAAGATGGCTATCATGAATATTCATAATGTTGATGAAAAAGAAGCAGATTTTATTTTAAAACAAGTACAAAATGATAACACTACACAAAATCCAACCCCAGATAAAGAAGAAGATAAAGACTAATTATATTAAATATAGGAGTTTTTATGAGTTATTCTTTAAGGTAAATATCTTTTTATATTTTCTCTTATGAGTAGCTTTGATATATAGATTTATAATCATGCACTAGAGTAAAATCTAGTGTTTTTTGTGTACTAATTTGTCCCTTTATTGCTTGTTCTTATATTCTAACATGTGTATGTTTTATAACAAAAAAACATTCTTGCAGACCTTAAAAGGCAAGTAAAATAATTTATATTGTAAATAAGTAAAACTATGGAAATAACCACAGAGGAATATAACTCTCTACTAAGAGATAAGGCTGACAAAGAACGTTTAGCTACAGAAAAACAAGAATTGTTGGATAAAAATAAAGAACTATCTGATAATTACACTAAAGCTAAAGATGAAATGAAAGAAAAACATAAGAAACAAATGTTAGATCTTACAACAGAAAAGACAGCTCTTGAAACAAAAGTAAAAACTTTTAATGAGAAGTTAGGAATTTGAGAAGATGTTGAAGATGTTGAAACTTTCTTAGATGGTGTAAAAGGTGATTTATCAGCTTATACAGCTATCAAAGAAGAACAAGAAAAGAAATCTACTGAGGCTATAAAAAATTACACTGATTTTATCAAATCTAAAGATAAAGAGTGAGAGGATTTCCTAAAAGGTCAGGTAGAAATTTTCTGAGAAGATGTTTTAAAAAATGAGAGAGCCTTAAAAGGTTTTGCCGAAGCTAAAGGATATAAACCTGATTGAGATAATAAAGAGTGAATTATAAAAGTTTGAAAGCTAGAATGATGAGAAACTCCTTGAGATTATAATAGTTTTGCAGAAGCAGATAAAAACTGAGATTTTGAAGGAATGACTGATGCATTCTTTTGATCAGTGAATTAGTTTAATTTTATAAATTTTTAGAGATATGTCTAAACAGTTTACAAATGAAGAAGATAGAATGGAGGCATTTTTCAAGCTTCCATGAAAAATACTTTTAGCGAAGAATTCTATCTGAGCTTGAGTTATAAAGAATCTTAATAAATTCTTTAAATGAAAAGTGGATAGTACTAAACCTCAAATAGTTGAGGATATTGAAATAGAAGCTATCCTTGAAACAAGTGCAGTTCATCCAGCATGAACCTTTACTGCTTGAGCTACTGCCTCTCTTTTAGTAAAAAAGAATGGTTTAGCTTTTTTACAAGGAGATATTATAGATTATACTTGAATGATGTTATTAATTGATTCTGTTGTATCTGACACTGAAGTTAAGTGTTACCTAATATGAACAGTTGATATTGAAATACCAGCTGATACAAATCTTAAAAATGCAGGTAACTCATCTATGGAATGAGAGGTATGAGTTGAGGGAAGAGGTATAACTGTACCAAGAAGAAACTACAACTATACTACTATAATAAGAACTAGAAAAAGTATATCTAGAACTTATGCCACTGAAAGAAAACGGACAACTACAGATGCAGTTAAAGAACTAAGGACTCAAGGTATAGCCGATTTTTCAAGAAAACTTGAAAAAACAGTGATGTCTCCTATAAGATTGGAAACTAGAGCCTTTATAAACTGAAAACAAGTTATTAGAAGGTATACAGGTTGAATTCCTTACTTTATCAAAAATGAATTTAATGATGATACAGGAGAACTAATATGACCTAGAACTGATAATGTTATCGCCGTTAACTGAGTTATATGAATGACTCATTTTAATCAGGGTTTCAAGTATGCAATCAAGAAAGGTGGTACACTAAATACTATAGCAGGTTCTGTTGATATTATAGGTTCTTTAGCTGATTTAGAGAAAGATAAGATAAATATAACATTACTTAATGGTTCAAATGCTCTAGAGGTGGGTTGAGGTTTAAAAATACTTAAATCTCCTATTGATGTAGATGGTAATAAAATTGATGCAATATTTATTACAGATGAATTAGATGACTGAGAGGCTTTAATGTATGATAGACATGCGGTATCTTTTGAGACAATGCCATGAAGTTTAAAAACTGATGAAAGTAGTCCTACAACTAAAGATGATAATTATAGGTTCAATGCTCAAGTAGAATGAACCGTAGTAGTCCAAAAAGCAAATGAAAGCTTTGTTAGGCTTACTGGTATAACTATTGCTTAATCTTTTGTCCCTTTTAATAATCTAACTAATTTCTAGTTAGATTATTTTTTTATTGCTTAAAATGGATTTATTTTTACAAGATTTAATTTATATCTCATTAGATGAATATAAACAAAGTTCTAATAGTGAATTAAAAAATGATGGTGATGATACTAAGATACAAAAGTTTATTGCAAAAGCTGAAAGTAAAATAAAACAATTAGTAGAAGACTTTGAACCAGAAGTTCCTCTTGAGATAAAACAAGCTACTGTTCTACTAACTGATTGTCTGTATTCGGAGTCTCTGAAAGTCATTAAGGACAAAGAAATTATAGAAGAAAAAGACGAAAACCACACTAGAAAATATCAATTACTTGAAAAGGTTGATTGTATGTGATGAGAGGTGGCAGACCTAATAAAACCATACTTAAAAACTCAAACATCTTGAGCAAGATTTTATAGAACTTAACTCTTAAAAATGCTTTGAACTAAATTAAATATAAACATCACAAGAAAAACAAATGAAATAGATTCTAATAATGACTATATAGAGAATATCGTATATTCAGACCTAGAAGCTAATATGATAGAGGTTAAGGATAATGAGTTTTCTTCTGATATATCTCAGGGAGAACCCAAACAAAAGTTTGCCTTTATGATATCTGAAGATAAAACAGATGTTAGAATGTGAGATAATATAAAATACTCTGATGCTTTCTGAGAAGTAAAATTAAAAGTAATAACAAGACCTAAAATGATTGAATTTGAAGAAAGTGATAATTTTATAAAACTAATAGCAGAATTAATATGAGTTTAGATTTATCAGATGTTTATGAAGAATTAGATGATATTTGTGAAAGTATCATAGATGAAAAAACAAATATAGGCTTAGAAAAATTAAAAGAATTGACTCCTGAAGATACTTTTGATTTACAAAATGATAATCAAAGGAGTGAGGTTATAAAACACAGAGATATATTAAAAACAAGGATATTTAACGATAATGAACATGCTGAGTTTGTAGAATACTCAAAAAAAGAAAAAAGATATTATAAAGACGGTTGAAGAAGGAAATGAGCCAAGCCTTTTACTATATGAAAAGGAGCTTGAATGTTTAGAAAAACAGCAGACTTTTTAGAAAATAATTAAACACTATGACAGCACAAGAAATAACAGATTTAGTAAACAATATCTCAGGCATAACAGAAATTAATGATGCCTTTGAATATATAGGTTATGAGATACCTAAACAAGCTCAAGCTTGAGATGTTTTAGTTATTGGTGATTTAGATGAAGATGGTATTTGTGTTTGAACTCATTTAATTGAGTTTAGAATAATATGAAAGGCAGACCAAACGGCTATAAAAATAAAATCCTATGTTGATCTATTAGATAACAATATTCTAAAAAATCATAATTTAGGTTATTCAAGGGTTATAAAATTTGATGAAAGTAGACCTATTCTAGATTCTGATGGTAGGTTTGAAAAAGTCATAACATATAAATTTTATTAAAGCTTTTCTTATTTGTCCCTTTAGTGCATTTTTCTATACTGAAAATGCATTTTATTTTTTAAGAAATTTTCTTATGTCAGAAATAGAAGGAGAATTGACTCCAAAAGAGATAAGGGAACAAAATATACAGTTTTGCAAAGAAAACTGACACGAAGTTCCAGGTAATATCAGTAAAGATAAGTTAGAAAAACTTGTAGCTGATATAAAGGCTAATAATGGAGATGTAGCTTCTACATCAAAAGTAGATGAAGACATTGAGGAAAAAGAGTTAAAAGTCATTCCTACAATAAATATTGCTTGGAAAGATGTAAAATGAGGAGTAATGAAAAAGGGAATAGCTTATGTTATTTCTTGAGAAGATTACAAGAGGATTAAACATCTTGTAAAAAGAGCATAAGGTTTTAGTTATTTTTTTATAAAACATACACAATTTTATTAAAATATAACTACCGTAAACATGGGTAAATTAATAGAAGCAGCAGACTTTCCTGTTATAGTAGAAGTGAAACTATCTACTGTATGAAAATGGGAAAAATACGCATGTATGATAAATGCCTGAATTACTTATAGTAAAGAAAATCAAGAAACCCTTGATTTAAATTGTGGCTCACACAGTTACTCTGATAGAATTGCGGAAATGAAATTACAAATGTTTAGAGTTTTAAACTCTACCTTATTAAACATTTTTAATTGATCTGAAGTTGTTGTGATTCCTTCTTGAGCTTATTCTATTAGTGAGAAGCACGAGGTATTATCAGACAAAATTATAGAGTTACCTTATCAGTCTAATGACGGTAATTGAGTAACCTCTATAGAAGTAAAATCAAATGATGGTTGAGCTACTTATGTATTGGATACTGATTACTCAGTTGATACAACTGATAATAAGACTACTATAACCATTCTAGAAGGAGATATAAGTATTGGAGACATCCCTCTAATTGAGGGAAGTGTTAATCTTAATGAAACTAAGAAAGTTGTAACTAAATTAGGTACTTGAGTTGATGAAAAAATAGATGTAAGGTTTATTGGTTCAAAAGAAATTTGAGGAGTTGATTACAAATTTAGTCTTGAGGCTAAAGAATGAACGAATAATTCTAGTTATGCTATTGAGTTTCTGAATAAGATTAAACCGTGACTTCCTAAATGAACTGAGGTTTCATTTAAATTTGATACAAATGAAACAGTTATGCTTGATGAGATATCTCCAGCAGAACAGGCACTACAATAAATACAAGAATATAGGGAGTAGAAATACTCTCTTTTTCTATTATATTTTAACCACTTAATATATGATTCCTAAAGTTATTTACTTAGATCTATCATGAGATGTATACAAGATAACTGAACCCTCTATTTATGAATTATTTCAAATAGAAAGTTTAAGTGAAGATAGGGAGAATATTAAAAAGAATATAGAAACAATTTTTGAAATACTAAAAGTACCTAAAAAGTATTTACTTATTTCATCTGTTGTTATAGAAAAGGTCTTAAAATGATTTACAAAAAGAAAAAAAAGTAAATGATGAAATGATTATTTTTTAGGCATTCTATGAATTTTAGCACATCATAATTTTATGGATTTAAAAAGTTTCATGAAGACTTATTGCTTATCTGATTTATCTGAATTATTAAAGGTTAGGGAGTATTACTTTAACATTATAAACGATAAAGCCTCAGATAATGTTAAGTTTCATGATAAGACTAAAGAAAGTGAAGAGGAAAATGAAAAAATTGAGGAGTTTATAAGGAAGATGACAAGTAATTAAATTTTACCTATTTTAGCTGATTTTTATTTGTATTTTTTAGTATTTAAAGTATAAATTTTATATCTTATTTTTTAAAATATTTCTTATGAGAAAAGTATTAGTATTTTTGTTGAGTTCTATCTTATTGTTTTCTTGTTGAGGAAATGAATCACAAAATGAAATTAATGACTTAAAGACGGATATAATAGAAGAAAATAATGAAGTTAAAGAAATTCCCACAGTATGAATTATAGAGAAATGAGATACTGCAGATAAAAAACTTGAAATAAGTGTTATATCTGTTGAAACAATCAAAGAATATAAAAGTGATTTTGATGATTTAAAATCTGAATGAATACAAAAAGTAACTTTAAAGTTGAAAAATATATGAAAAGAGCCTTATAATGTTAATTCTGGAGTATGAGTTACAGAATGATGGATTCAGTTACAAAATAATTGATATAAATATAATGTTGCAACTTTAGAAAGTATAGATAACCTTAACCCCTGAAAGGATTGAGAGATGTTTTATTTATTTGATACTTGACTATCTGAGTTACAAGAATGAGCTACACTCATATTCAACAAAACAAATTTAAAAGAAGAATTAGAACTTAAATTAAAGTAACATTTTATATACTGAAAGACTAGAGATTAATCTAGTCTTTTTTAGTCTTTGTCCCTATAGTCTTCTACTTTAATATACAATCAATTAATTATTGATTTAAATTTTATGTGAAAGACAATATACATTGATATAGCACTTGAGAAAAAGAAAGTAATCAAGCAAATGAAAGACCTAGAAAAAGAGCTTGAAAAATCCACTAAAAGAACTAAGAAAAACAATGATATAACACCTAAAATAGATGATAGCAAAATTAAAGAAGTTCTAAATAGTATAAAAGGAGATTTCCAAAAATTTGCAAGAGATACATGAGTTGAAATTGATAAAATTACTTTTGAAAATCTACAATCAGAAATAACAGAAACTAAAGTTAGATTAAAATTATTAAGACAAGCACAAAAAGAAGTTGAAAAGGCTGATTGACCAGAGTCAAGCGATTATAAAAAACTAGATAAAGAAATAGAGAACGTCTCAGATAGTTTAACAGAAGCTAAGAGGAGAATGAAGAATTTGAAAAATATTTGAGATACAACAACATCTAGACTTCAAAAAAAGTTTGATAAGTTATGAAGTTGAATTAGTAAAACTTTTTGAAAAATATGAACTGCAATATCTTCAGCTTTCACAATGTTATGATGAAGAAGAATAATAGATTGAATAAATCAACTTTCAGATTTATGATGAAAAAGCAAGGAGGTATCAGATGCTTATTACAGAATGACTGAAAGGTTTAATATAAATTGAGAAGAATCCTTAAACCAATTAAAGAAAACATCTAAATGAGCTATTAGTGAGTACAATTTAATGTTAGCTTCAAATAAAGCTATGTCTTTATGAGTTGTTAAGAATCAAGATGACCTAAATACATTATTAGAAATATCAAGAGTAAAAGCTAAAAATATGGGAATTTCTACCACCCAAGCTTTTGATGATATTGTAACTTGATTATGAAGATGAAGTGCAATGATTCTTGATAATCTTTGAATTACTGTAAAGGTTTCTTCAGCTCAAGAAGAATATGCGAAAAGTATCTGAAAAACAGTTAAAGAATTAACAGATGAAGAGAAAAAACAAGCTTTGATAAATAAAGTAGTATCTCAAGGTAAAGATGAACTCAAAGCATTATGAGAAATAGAAACCACCGTAGCAGAAAAAAAAGCCAAATTATCTGCTTCAATAGAAAACCTAAAGAATAAATTTTGAGAATTACTTTTACCAGTAGTAGAAAAGCTTACATGAGTATTAACTCCATTAATAGAAAAATTAATTAATTTTATAGAAGAAAATCCAAAGCTTTCAACAACATTATGAATATTAACAATTGCTTTATGATGATTAGCCGTAGTGTTATGATGAGTTGCTTTTGCCATTACAACACTGTTACCTTGATTAGCTACAATAGCTTGAGTACTGTGAACAGTAGTAGCTCCCATATGAATAGTAATAGCATGATTAACTGCTTTGTGAGTAGCATATAGTCAAAATATAGGATGATTTAAAGATAAGGTTCTAGAATTATGGGTAAACATATTGCCTGTCTTTACTCAATTAAAAGATAAAATATGAGAACTAATTTTATATTTAAATGAGAAATTTTGAAATGAGGCTAAATTAATCTTTTCAGGTTTGTTAGATGTAATAATAACTTTCACTTCTTTTTCTATAGATCTAATATCATGATTTATAAATTTCTTTTCAAAATCTGGTGAGGATTTAAGTTTAGAATGAAAACTATTAAGAGGAGTATTTTTATGAATATGGGATGTAGTTAAAGTTTCATTTCAAAATATTCTTTCTATTATAAAGTGAGTATTGTGAATAGTATGAAATACTATAAAAATATTTTCATCTCTAATTAAGTGAGATTTTAAATGAGCTTTTGAGTGAGTTCAATGAATAACAAAAACTTTTTCAAGTCTATTTAAAAATATTATTTCAGACACTATAAATTGAGCCTTATCTATAATAGGAAATTTTGTACCAAATTTTAAACAATACTGACAAAATTTAATAAATTCGCTTATAGATTGAGTTAGAAGTAAAATAAAAGAAGTATGAGATGTTGCTAGATGAGTAGCCCAAAAAATAAAGGATTACATATGAGTAGAATCTCCAACTAAGGAGTGACCTCTTTCATTAGATCAATCAATATGGTGAAAAAATTTAATAAAAGCAGTTGCTAATTGAATAAAGTCAGAAATACCAAATATAAAAAATGAAGTTGAGAACATAGCAAAAGAATTATCAGAATTAGAAAAGCTACAGGATAAGTATAAAACACAGTCTTCAGTAGAAAAACAAACCAGTAAGCTTAATGATAAATTGGCTAAACTAGAATTTTGAAGTGAATGATTTAATGAAACAAAAAGGCAAATAATACAATTACAAAATCTTTCAAAAAGATATAACTGAGAAAAAACAGAACAAGAGCAAAGACTAGAAGAAATTAAAGAAAATTCTTTTAAAGAAAGTATGAAATATATAGAAGAAACTTCAAGTAAACAAGAATGATTAGATGAAAACTTACTAGAGAACTATAAACTAAAAGCTAAAGCGGTTAAACAACTGTTTGATTTACAAGAAGATGTTAACCTAAGTGAGGAGCAACAAGTTGAAATTAATAAAAAAATAGCTGATTATAAAAATGATCTAAAAGATATATCTATTAAGATTTTTGAAGAGGAAGAAAAATCAATACAAAAACTAAAAGAATCAATTGAAAGCTTACAAAAAGAAGCTAAGAAAATTACTGAAGATAAAGACACATCAATTGCAGAAAGAAAACTAGCAATTGAGAAAGAAAGATATGAACTTTTAGAAAAAGCTTCAAAATTAGAAGATCCACAACTTACATCTAGAAACAAAGATATAAAGGATATAGATGTACAATTAGAAGGTAGCCTATGAGAGGAACAAAGGTTACAATTAGAGGAAAAAAGAAAGAAGTTACTAGATTGATTAAACGACAGAATTTTAAGACAAAATACCTTAACTGCTGAGGCTTATGAATTAAAGAAAAAACTACTTGCTTTAGATGAAGAAGAAAAAGTTGTAGATAAAAACATAAATACAGAAAGTTTAGATGAAGTTAGAAGTGAACAATGAAAAACTGTAACAGATGAAATTTTAAGTAAGTATGAAGAAGAAAAAGAAGGAATAGAAGAAAAGTTAAAAGTTCAACTAGAAGCATTAGAAACTGAAGGGAAAGAATTCAAGAAAATAATTGACTTAAAAGTGCAATGAGAACAGCTTTTCACCTGAACTATAGTAACCGAAATTAATAAGAGAATATGAGAAAATGCTAGACTCTTGGATGATGCCAGAAGAGTTGCTGCAGAGATGGCAGCACTTTGATTTAATTGAAATTGATTTACTGCTACATTTGAAAAAACTGACTCAGAAACATGAGAGGTTACCTCTGTTACTAAAACAATAAATATTGTAAACAATAACACTATTGATAATAGTGTTGATATAAGGAAACAAGCAAGATTACAAGCTAAGCAAATAGCTAGAGCAGAATCTAGTTGAAATATTTATTAAATAAAAATCATTATGTTAAACGATATAGAAATAAATTCTTCTAATTTAAATTATAATACTGTAATAGATAATACAACAGGGGATAATAGTGAGATAATTTCTTCTTTTTCATCTTCTCAGACCACTAAATATGCTATAAAAACACCACTTGGTCAGTACTTTAATATCTGAACCTTTGGTACATATGAAAGTTGAATATGCTGAGTATGAAAAAGGATAATGTATTGAAATATTTTACTTGATACAGACGTAGAAAGCTTAGCAAAAAAGGAAATAGAATCTTGAGATAATCCTATTTTAAATGGTTGAGTAATACAGGGGATAAGATTTTCTAAAAAAGAAATAGAATTTAGTATAGAGATTAGATCTAAGGATATTTCTAACTTTGAAAAAGAGATATCCTCTCTAAAAAGAGCTCTAAACTATGAGGGGATTAAATTGATAAAAAAAGAAGGTGATTTGATAACTGAATTGAATATAGAATTAGATGATATTGATGTTAGTAAGTTTAGTTATAAGGGGACAGAAGTTACAATAAACCTACTAAGCCTTGATCCTAATTTTAAAAAGCCATCATGAAACACAAAGGCATATAGAAATATATCAGGTAATTTAGATATAGCTATACTTATAAGTGATGCACATGTTGCACCATATTTAAATACTTTAATTGATATAAAAGAAATAGATTGAACCATTACTTCAATAGAGCTTGAAGTGGACTGATACAAAGTTGAAATGGATTGTAATATTGAAACTTCAGAGAAAGTGGTTTTTAATGGGAAAAAATCTGAAATATTTGTATGAAATACTGAAATAGAAGATTTTAAAGGAAAATTTATGCCTTTCCCTTTAGATAAACCTATCCCTATAAAAGTTAACTTCATATGAGCTACAGTAAATAGCTACAGTATTTATTTTACTTATGATAACATATATTTATAAGATGGTTGATATAAAAATAAAAATATACTGAACTAAAGTATTTGAGATAAACCCTTATATTGTTTCAAACAGTAATACCTTAAACTTTTCTGAAGATTTAAATAGCTGACAAGGTGGCTTTGATATTGATTTATTAGTTGATTACAATAATACAGATTATAAACCTTGAGATCTATTTGAATATAGTATTTATAATGAAAAATATAAAAATTGATTACTAAAATTTTCTTGAATTATTAATAAAATTAGAAGAAAATACAATTGAACCACTCAGTGAATTATCCTTGAATGTGAAAGTTTAGCATATTTATTTGTTAAAAAAGAAGTGAATAAAACCTATACATGAACCTATCAAAGTATAGTTAGTGATATAATCTCTGATTTAGATACAAACTCTTGTAATATGGATTTTGTATGAGGAAGTATTTTTAAAAACTTAATACAAGATACATCTACAGCCCCTAATCTAGAAATAAACTGAAATCTATTATGAGCCTTACAAAAACTATTTGAAAATAAAAAATTTTTTATAAATCAATTTTGAGAAATAAAAGACACCTTCACTAAAAAACACTTATTAAAATTCTGAAGAGATATATTTCTAAATGAAACGGAAGAGGATGAAACTTGAATTATTAATGCTGACTTAGAAGTGCAAACCACACAAGATATAAATGCATGAGACTTAGTAAAAATAGTCAATACAGACACTTTTTTAAATCTTGACCAAGAACAAATAACCAAACTAGATTTTTCATTAAATAAAAAGAATATTCTTATTTGAGAAATAAAACAATTAAAAACTAGTTAAAAAATGTGTCCCTAAAAAGTATATGCTTAATATTCAAGCATATACTTTTTTAGTTATCCTAAAATGTCTTTAGTTATAGAAAATAATGTAGACTGAGAAATAGATTGAACAGTTGCTCCAACTGATGAAATTATGAAGGTTTCTTGATGAAAAGAAGCACTACTAAAAATATGAATGAAATTAACTTTATTTAAAGTAGTAGATAAGGTTATTACTCAAAGAGAAATAATCAAAGTTACTAGTATTACTGGTAATGTTATATGAATTGAAAGAGCTGTAGAACCGTGCCCTTTGAACAAGAATTCTACAGAAGAAACCCAAACACCTTTAGAATTTAATGGTTGAGACTTTTTTTCAAACAATCTCACAGCTGAAGATATAAGTTCTTTATATATTGAAGTTTATGAGAATATTCCAGAAACTTATGCAACAAAACTAGAAGTTAGAAAATCAGAATTAGTATATTCAGCTTCTTCTACTGGTGATGATGATTATGAGGCTACTATAGAGGGGATTACAACTTATACAGATTGATTAACCGTAAGAATAAAATCAGATGTAGCCAATACCTGACCTGCTACCTTGAATCTAAATTGAATATGAGCTAAAGCAGTTAAGAAGAATCAATGAACCGCTATATTAGACGACTGAGATTGGAGTGCTTGAGGAATCGCAACACTGGTATACAACTCAACTCTAGATGTATGGCAATACTCCAGTCAAAATGCTGTTGTAATTTCTACTGCAGATATTACTTGAGTTATAAAACAGTGGGCTTGAGCCTCTGCTCCTTCAGGTTATTTTATTTGTGATGGTTCAGCGATTAGCAGGACAAATTATGCAGATCTATTTGCTATTATTTGAACGACTTATGGAGTAGGGGATTGAAGTACTACTTTTAATATACCAGATTTAAGGGGGAGAGTTCCTGTTGGTAAAGACTCTTGAACTTTTTCTACATTATGAGGAAATTGATGAGCTGAAACAGTGGAGCATACACATGATACAACAATTCCAAAAGATTGATGGGGAACACCTCCACAACAATACAGTGTATGATACAACTTAATTGGTAGAACTGATTGAACTAGTAATTATCAATTCTGAAATCAACCAAACAATAGAAATTTAACTTCTGGTAATTCTTCAGATAATAATAACTTACAACCTTATTTAACCATTAATCATATCATTAAGTATTAAAATTATGTTTTACTATATAGAAAATAATAAAATAACAGCTATTTCAGAAACCAAAATAGCTTTTGATAAAAATAAAATATCTCAGATTGAAAATGATAAGTTAGATAATCCATTTTTTGAGAATGGAGAACTAATTGAGTATGAAAACAGTCAGGAGTATCAACAAAAACTCCAAGAAGAAGAATTGAAACAACAAACTGAGCAGGAAAATATTTTACAAGAAGAGTTAGAAAACATGCAAAGGATGTGATATGACTGTGAAATAAATAATTGAGAAGTTATAAAACTTAGTACAGAGAACAATCTCAATATTGATAACAAAATTAAAGAATCAGAAATAAAACAGAAATATCAAGACTTAATTTATGCCAAGTATCCTCTACACACTCAGAATAATTTACAGGCTAGAATGACCGAAATAAATACTCTAGCAAAGTTAGATAATAATAGAGACTATACAGATGAAGAAAAAGGGGAAATTCAAGAGTTACAAAATATACTTAATTGGATAAGAGAACAAAGAGAGGCTTGTAATTTAGAGATTAGTAATTTAACAGCTTAAAAATGAAAGAAGTAACAATTTTGAAATATTTAGGTTATACATGAGCTGTTGTTGTGTTCGAGTTTTTAGGAATTCCACAATTTCAATTTATGGTTTTGTCTATTTTGATGATTTTTGACTTTTTTCTGTGAATCTGAAAACAATTTAGAGTTAAAAAAGATAATATCACAAGCTATAATGCTTGGCTATGAGCTATAAAAAAGGGGAGTACCGTAATGTTAGTTTTTGGTTTATCCTTAGTAATTAAGGCTAATAATTTAGATCCTGAAACATATTTAACTTCTGCTTTATCTATATTAATCATGGTAGAGTTTTACTCTATGACTAGGAATATTTATGCAATAAGAACAGGTGTTATTCTGCCTGAGTTAGATGTTGTTTCAATTCTTGTGAAAAAGCTATGAGATATAATACAAAATTTATTAGAAAACATTTTAAAATCTAAAAAATAAGTATGAAATATATAGTAAAATCAGCCTCTTACAGAAATTCAAAAAGTATCTTTTGATTACTTATAAGATTTCAACAAAGAATAATACAAGGCTTACCCTGGAAGAATGCAAGAAATAGTCATAGTGAATCAGTATTTGAATATGTAAATGATTTGGCTGTATTTTCAAGAATTTTTGGTATAGAAAAAGTTTATTTTTGAAAAAATAACATAGAAATTCCAATAGAAAGAAGAATAGAATATTTTAAGAAATATAATCTTTGGTTTTCTTCTTCAGAAGTGGATTGAGGCACAAGGTTTAAGTTTATAGAAGATGATAAAGAAAAATGGAGTTATAAGGAGTTTGAAGTTACAAAAAGAAAGTATCTTGAAGCTTTAGACTATTGTATAGAAAGGGAAGGGAATAGGTATTGATTTACTTCTATTGTATTCACTCAAATATTAAAGACTCTTTGGTTTGTTGATAAAGAGAGTCCTTTTTGTTCTCAAATCACAACAGAAGTTTTACAAACTTTAGGTTATCTTAAACACTACAATTCTATTGAAATTAATCCTGGTATTTTAGATTATATTTTACATGTTTGACCCTATAGATCTAAACCTAAGTTTTGGTTACTTATAGTTTTAGTTTGAATGTTTTTATATTTTACTGTAAACAAGATTTTCTTTTAGTTTACAGTAGATTTATTTTCTAATAAATAATAATTATGATCAAAGATGAAGTAATGGAAGGTATTGAGTATAAATATGATGTTGTTACAAAATACCATAGTTGAAAGACAAATAAATGTAAGTTTATTATGATTCACGATACTTGAGATGAAGCTTCATTAGAAAACGAAGTTAAACGGCTTTCTGAATGATGAAAAGCTTCATGTCATTATGTAAATGATATGTGGTGAGATTTAGCTAGAATATGAATGGATAACTACATTTTACGGCATGCAGGTAGTTGAAATTTGATAAAATGATATGAGGATATCATGAACGAATATGCTATATGAATTGAAAACATATCTAGAGGAACTTTCTACACAGAAAGACAAGTTATTAAACTATATAAATTAGTAAAAGGATTACAAGAAAAGCACAATATACCTAACTCTAATGTCATTAGACATAAAGATTATACTAAAAGAAAAGTTGATATTACTGATAACTTTTTCAAAATTGTTGATTGTGAATCTTTTGAGGAATGGAAAGAATGAAAGTGGTTATTAAACTTCAGATGAGATTCTTCAGCTAGAGTCAAAGAATTAGAAAAGCAACTAGCAGAAGAAAAGGAAAGAAATAAAAAAAGGGAAGATGAAATTTACAGATACTTAGAAAAGAATAGGGAACAGTGTAAAATACTAAAGAATTTTGTTTTAATTAATATAAAAAGTTCTGAAGAAATAATTAAGAAAGTGAATAGTTTAGAACTTTAGTCTGTTATGTATTTGATGAATTCTTGTCATAAATAAGAGAGTAAGCATATTTCACATCATTTTTTTGAGTTGCTTCATAAAAAATTTTGTTGTATTTGTATACGAAATCAGTCTTCTTTTTTATCAATAGGTATCTTTGTTATTAGTCATAAACTTATAAGTCAATAGATTAAATCTATATGAAATATTCAAGTGTCATTTTTAGTTTTCTTAATTGTAGTTTGTCATATATCACTAAGGGAAAGTCTACCATCATCAGATACAGGATTATTAGGCATCTTTTCAGGTTCAGGATCAGGTTTAGGCTTGTGGAAATCTAAATAATAATTATATTCATAATATTTTTGAGCTCATTTTACTATAAAATCTCATACACTAATTTCCTTTAATAGATCTAGTTCATCAATCGTAATTTTTGAGGTAATATCAATCAATCTTTCTAATTTAAATTGTTCCTTTTCTATTTCTGATAATTTAGAAAATCATAAAAAAATATTTTTTATGATTTTTCTTTTTGCCTTATTTCTTTCTTTGGTTGCATGTTCAAGGCAAATAGTTATTCAATCTAATGCCTGCTCTGATTCTCCTAGTTCTTCTACAAACTTAGGATCCGTTATTCATTCAAAAAACTCTATTCACCTTAACACTCTCATATTTCTAGTATTATCGGTAACAGACTTCATTATTCACCAAGCTACATTTATTCATGGTGTAGAACTTAATACTTGATCTAAAACTGTTCAGGGTATACTTTCCTTAAAATCTTTATAAACTTTTGTTTTTTCCATATTCTTCATTATTAAATTCTAATAGTTAAATATTACAAAAAGTTGTATTTTTTACAATATTTTCTATTCTACAAACATAATACCTTTAAAAATAAGCTTATGAGAATAGTAGTTTTTTGAGATAGTATATCAGAATGATCTTGGGATTATGAAAAAGGAGGTTGGGTAAATAGATTAAAAATAGACCTTTGGAAGAAATATTGATACAATAAAATGTTAATGAATTATTGAGTGTCAGCCTATACTTCTAACAACATCATAAAAGTCTTTCAACCTTTTTTTGATGGATGTTCTAGAAGAGAACCTTGAAAAGAAAAAGAAAGTACAGTTGTAATAGCAATATGAATAAATGATTGTTGTATTGATACAATTACTAATGAACCTAGAGTAAATAAGGAACAGTTTAGAAAAAACATAAAAGAGATTATCAATATATGTAAAAGTGATAATTTAATCAAAAAAGTTGTATTTATAGGCAATACAAACATTGATGAAAAAGTAGTAAATAATGATGAAAGATGAGACTTCCTATTCTTCAATTCAGAAATAAAAAAATACAATGAAATTATAAAAGAGAATTGTAATAAAAATAACCTTGATTTTATAGATTTATTTTGACTAATGGAAGATGATGATTTAGAAGATTGATTACATCCTAATACTAAATGACATGAGAAGATATTTGATAGAGTTAGAAACTTTATTACTGACTAAAAAATAAAAAAAGATCATTTTTTAAGTCTTGCAAAAAAATAAAAAATCACTATAAATAAGTGGTTTTATTTATTTAACCATTTTGTAAGCATGGAAGACTGAGATATGAAATATTCTTTTTCTAGAAGAATTTTCAAGCAAATATTATCCTTTATAACGATAATATTTATTTTATTTTCATCAAACTCTGTAGCTATTGTAAATGCAATAGATACAATACAGAGTACTTGAACAGGAAATAACGAAACCCAATCTGTAGCAATTTGTAAGGATTGAGT
>DJMN01000008.1 GCA_002435385.1 Patescibacteria group bacterium UBA6489 | reverse complement strand
GCACTTGGGTATTGAATTTAGGTTTTTTTTGTGAAAATATATTACAAATATTATAACAGATGTCAAGTAAAAATA
Source organism: Patescibacteria group bacterium UBA6489 (assembly GCA_002435385.1). GTDB lineage: Bacteria > Patescibacteriota > Gracilibacteria > BD1-5 > UBA6164 > UBA6489. Next base: position 6,745 of record DJMN01000008.1, on the reverse strand, counting down.
AAAAAATATCTTATTTTCTTTAAATAAGGTATTTTTTACATAATAAGTAACCTAATTTTATAACTTTTTCAACTTAAACCTCCTTCATACTCAAAGGAGTTAATTTTATATATTTTCACTCTCTGTTTTTTACCTAAAAAAGCTTATATTTAGGGAAAACACAGATTATGGGAGAATAGGGATATCTAACAAAGCAAAATAGTAAATTTGACTTTCGTTATTTTTCTTATATTATTATATAATCCTTTATATTAGTTTATAAAGAATATTTTATCATTTAATTTTTTGATTATGACTGTTGAACATGAAGCATATTCGGATGAGGAATTTCAAGGAATGCAAGATTGCTTACATGATAATGGAATTGATTTACCAGATACTGAAATTGGTAATATAATAGATCTTAATGATGAGGGAGGAGATCCTAATTGAGAGCATGAATCTTTTAATTATCAAAAGTAAATAATTTTTTGAAATTTTTGGTAAAAGAGTTGTTATTCCACAACTCTTTTTTGTATGAAAAATTTAAACTTCCTTCATACTCAACTGTATCTTCCCTGTTTTCTCATCTATCCCAGTAACTTTTACTCTCACAGTTTGACCTACTTCCACAAACTCCTTTGGATCACTTATATATTCATCTGCTATTTGTGAAATATGTACTAGTCCATCATTTTTCATACCTATATCTACAAAAGCTCAGAATGCTACTACATTTCTAACTACTCATTCTATAATATCTCATTCCTTCACTTCCCTATTTTCATCTCTATTTATAACCTTTTTATGAGTAGAATTTACTCTTTTTTCTTTTCATGAGTTTTCTATAGAATCTACTATAAATTCTATAGTTCAAACTGTTACATCTGGATAAATTTCCTTTAATTTAAATTCATTCTCATGATAAAAGTTTTTTATGTTACTTCTCTCTCCTGAAAGGGGAGGGACTGAGGGAGGGGTATTCATTATAAATCTCGCTAATTCATATTGTTCTGGGTGAATGTCTGTATTATCAAGTACTTCTTTACTAACTGGTACTCTTAAAAATCAAATAGCTTGTTCGTATACTTTCGGTGAAAGTTGTTTTTTGAGGTGCTCTCTTGATCTATATGGTCTGTTGTTGTAAATTTTTTTTGCAGCTCTTTTATCTATACCTGATATGTGGTTCAAAACATAGCTAGATGCTTTGTTTACATCTATTCATATTTCATTTACTACATCTTCTACTACATTTCATAGTTTTTCTTCTAGTTTTTTTTCTGGTACATCGTGTTGATACATTCATACTCAGATACTTCAAACTGGTACTTTTACTAGTTCTGAAAGTGGATCTAGATATCTTCTACCTATTGATACTGTTCATCTATCTAGGGAGTCTAATTCTGGAAATTCTTCTTGTGCAATTTTACTTACTGAGTAAACGGATGCTCAGGATTCATTTACTATATAAATTTGTTTATCTGTAATTTCTTGTAGGATTTTTGTAGTCTCATTTACTCCTGTTCAGTTTCAAATAATTACGATTTCAGGAGCTTCTTTTTCTATAATATTTTTAAGTTTAGTTTTGGCTTCTAACGGTTTATGTAGAAAAATCTTGTCAAATAATTTCGGTATTCATAAGCTGTCTAAAATTGTCATTTTACAACCTGCTTTGTACCCTGGATCTATTGCTAATATTTTCTCTGGACTCTCTGGTTTTGTCATAAGTAGGTTTGCAAGGTTTTGTTTAAATGTATCTATTGCATCGTCTTCTCATAACTCACTTAGCATTCACATTATTTCATTTTCTACTGATTTAAATATTGTATCATATCAATCTTTGAAGCTTTCTTCTAAGATTTCTATGAAAGGGAGCCTGACTCAAAGAATTCTTGAATAGTGTAATTTTAGTCAGTCAGATGTTTGTTCTGTTTTTTCTATTTTTGAGCCTATTATTCATAATTTATTTCATCTGTTTATTGCTAAGATTTGGTAAGGTTTTAGGTATGAAATTCTTTGATTAAAATCTGAATATATCTCAAATTTTGTTATTTGTTCTTTGTCTTTTTCGTTTAGTTTTTCTAGGGCTTTTTCTGTTTTTTTCTTTGATGTTAGTGTTCAGTATTTTTGCAGGGTTTCTATTAAGTCTGCTCTAAGGTCTGAGTTTGCAGATATTTCTGCTGAAATGATGTGTTTGCATCATTCTAGGATTTCTTCTTCTGGGTATTGTTCAAGTAAAGATGGGAAATCGCTTAAATCTATATCTTGAGGATTTGTTTTTATATAATCCGCTATTGGTTGAAATCATTTTTCTATTGCTATCATTGCCTTTGTTTTCTTTTTGCTTTTGTATGGTTTATAGATCTCCTCTACCTCCTTTAGGGTCTTAGCCTTTATTATATTTTCTAGTAATTCTGGGGTCATTTTTCATAGTTCCTCTATTCAATTTATTGCTGTAACTTTTGCTTTGTATAGTTTCTCTGTTTTATCTTTTAGTTCTAGTATTTGTCTGATCTGGTCTTCGTCTAGGTTTCATGTTTTTTCTTTTCTATATCTGGCTATAAATGGTACGGTTGCTCATTCTCAGGTTAATTCTAGTACTGTTTCTATTTGAAATGTTTTTAATCATAGTTCGTTTGATATTGTTTCTATATAGTTTGGTTCTTGTAGCATCTTTTTTTGTTAATTAGTTTTAAAAAAGTTCAAGGTGGTACTTGAACTTTTTTTATTATATTTGAGTTTTTAAAAATTGGAAAAGATTTATTTTTCAAAAAAAGTAGAATTTTTAGGATTCTACTTTTTCAGCTTATGATTTCATGACTCATTTTATTGTAATTCTAAAATTCTAGTCATTATTTTTGCTACTTCTCATCTCTTTATTGGATCATTTGGACGAAAGTTTCAATCTTTGTATCAGTTTATTATTCACAGTTTATTGGCTCTTACTATGTATTTCGCATACCATTCATCTGGGTGTACATCAAAAAATTGTGTATTTAGTACTTCTTTTGATTCTATTGCACTTGCTTTTAGTGCTGCTTTTACGAATTCGGCTCTACTTATGTTTTGGAATGGTTTAAATGTTCCATCTTTATATCATCAGAATGCTCATTCTTGGCTTAGTGGGTATAGATATTTTGAATACCATTCGTCTTTTTCTACATCTGTAAATTGTTTGGCTGTTGGGTATTCGGCTGTAAATCAGAAGGACTTTGCTAGTACTTTCGTTACTTCTAATCTGCTTATATTTTGATCTGGACGGAAGCTAGCATCTTCTTTGTATCATGACATTATATCTGCACATGCTACTTTTTTTATTGAATCTTCAAATTGGTGTCATACTATATCCCAAAATGTTTTTCAACATGTAGTTCAAATTAATTGTTTAAAGACTCTATCTGTATTAAAGATTGGTTCTGACTCTACTTTCACTTCAAAGTCTGATATATATAGTAATCAAACATTACCTGCTGTATCTGTTACTGTTATTAAACAATTTGTATGAGTTCCGTTTGAGAGCTCATTAAATATTATAGTATTGTTTCATTCTACGGCTTCTGTTGTTAGACTTGAACAATCTCAACTATATTCAATAGTTCAAGCTTCATCTGTATGGAATGTATAACTTGGTGTACTATCTGATGTTGGATCTGATACTGGTGTAATTTCTTCTAGTGTTGGTGCTGTTGTATCTCATGTTGTATCTATTTCAAATTCTGATACTGTTAATGCTTCTGACATATTTCATGCTGCATCTGTTACTGTTATTTCACAATCTGAATAGGTTCCATCCGATAAAGCGTTAAATGTTATTGTGTTATTTCATGATGTTGCTTCTGTTGTTGTACTTTCACAACTTCAGCTATATGTTATTGTTCAAGCTTCTGTTGTATTAAATGTGTAATTTGGTGTACTATCTCATGTTGGATTTGGTATTGCTGTTACTTCTGTTAATTCTGGGGCTGTTGTGTCTGATGTATTTACTTCAAATTCTGATACAGTTAATACTTCTGATACATTACCGACTGCATCTATCACTGTTATTTTACAATTTGAATAAGTACCATTTGATAGAGTATTAAATGTTATTGTGTTGTTTCATTCTGTAGCTGTTGTATCTGAACTTGTACAATCTCAACTATAACTTATAGAACCTGATTCTGTTGTATTGAAAGTATAACTTGGTGTTGTATCATTTGTTGGATTTGGTATTACTGTTACTTCTGTTAACTCTGGGGCTGTTGTATCTATTGTAAAAGATGGAATAGCCAGAGTGTTAGAATATTTTCTTATTGCTGCAGGGTATATAATAATAACTTTATAGGTTTTGATTGTACAATCATCATAAGTTCAATCTGCTAATTCATCAAATGTTATTGTATTTTCTCATATAACTGTACTTTTACTTGGTCAACTACAACTTCATCCGTATTCAATTCCTACATTTGTTTCTGTTGAATCAAAAGTGTAACTTGGCGTATTATCATTTGTTGGAGTTGTTACTGGAGTTACTTCCATGATAACTCCTCTAACTGTAAAAGATGTAACTGATAAAGCACTTGAGATATTACCTGCTGCATCTGTTACTTTTATTTTACAATCTGAATATGTTCAGAATTCTAATTCACTAAAAGTTATTGTATTATCTCATTTTGTTGCTTCTGTTGTTGTACTTGAACAGCTTCAGCTATATGTTATTGATCCTGACTCTGTTGTGTTAAATGTATAACTTGGTGTTGTATCAGTTGTTGGAGTTTCTACTGCTGTTTTTTCTGTTAATGTTGGAGGTGTAATATCACCAACATATGTTACCTCATGAATACCTACTGATGGTTCAGTTGCATCCCTATCAGTTCCCCAAAAATCTGTTGCAACATCTGTTCAAATACCACTAGTATAGTTTATAGATCCAGTTGATATTTGATAATTTAAAGGATCTGCATCTGGTGTAAAATCTGTTCCGATAAAACCTGCATCTCATGTATAACTATCTGTTTGAGTTATTGTTCCATGAGTAGGTACTCAATCTATCCAGTTATTGTTAGAAAATGTCCAACCGTTTTCATCATAAATAGTATAATCTCCATTAGAACCATTTTCAACGATATTGTTTCTAAATTTGTTTCCATAAGGAACTGTTGCTCCCGCTGTTGTTACTTCAAAAAATGTTAAAACTTGGTTTGTAGGAGCAGCTACAACATTGTGTAAAATTGAAACATTGTGATATGTGTTTGTTGATGAAGTATTAGCTGTATCGTGAAAATAACTAAATCCTCTTCCTAGGTTTGAGATTAAGTTATTAGAAATTACTATATTATCTATTGCTACTGAGCTACCTGTAGTCCATGAGTAGTTTTCTGTTGCAAAACTTATTCAGTTAGCTGGTTTAGTTCCACTATCACGATCATAAGTACTTTTTGTTCTATATACATGGTTTCAATCAATAAGAATATCTTGTGCTGTATCAACATAGATATTTGCACTGTATACATCATAAACAGTGTTTCCTGTGAACTCTCATCAGACTAAGAAATGTACACCTAGTCATTCTCCCCAAGCATCGTGAACAGTATTGTTTCTAACATAGATATTACTTGAATACATTTCAGTATCATAGTGACGAGTTGTTCCTATAGCTAAAGGCCAACCTCATGTTGAAAATGCATGGTTGTAGTTAGCTTGGGCTACATCATAAACTGTGTTTGATTCAATATAAATAGTATTACCGTGTCATCAAATAGCACGATAGTCTATATCGTGTACAGTGTTATTTTTTATCCATAGGTAAGCTGGTGTAGATGCATCGTGTTGTAAAAAACTTATTCCTCTTCATGTAGTATTTTCTACAGTTACGTTTTCAAAGATTATTCATTCTATTACATCTTCTGTACTTGCATCTCCCCAAGAGTATATGTTTACTAGAGAGTTGGTATCATTGAAGGTTGTACTAGAACCGTTTATTACTAGTTTATCTTGTCCGTCAAAATCTATACATTTTGAATTTCCAATACGAAGAAAATCATTACCACCAAATGATCCGCTTGCATTTATTGTAACACTTGTTGCATTTGGATCAACAGTTACTTTTAGTGTGTTTGTAGATGTTGGTGTAGTACAACTATTTGTTGGTTGAAATTCGCTGATTCCGATATTACTTCTTTCAGAAAGAGTTATGTCATAGGTTCCTTCTTTTATACAGACTGTATCCCCTACTGTTGCTCCTCAATCGGTGTGAGCTTCGTTAAGAGTGTTGTATGGTTCTGCACTTGTTCATGATTCTGTTCATGAGTAGTTAAAATCCACATAGAAGTCACAAGTTATGGTTTCTACTGCGTGGGTAAAAGGCATTCCAGCATATATAAACAAGAAAGAGACTATGCTTAAGAATATTTTTTTCATACTTCTGAATTTAATAAATAAAATATGGTTATCTAAAACTATTTTTTAGATTGGTTCTGCCCTATTATATACTATTTTCCAATAATTATGAAATAAATTAATAAAAGTGCTACTTTTATGTCTAATATTATATTTATTTTTCCTTATTTTTAAAGACTTTTTTAGAAGTCTAGAATAGTTTTTATAAAAAAGTTTCATTTTCTTACACTTTTCTTACATTTGATTGTTATAATGTGTTTACATTTAGTAATCGTGAGTCCATATAGTTACTCAACGTCTTTACTAAATATTTGTAAGACCATTTTGAAGTTTTCTTTGAAATGGTCTTTTCTTTGTGATTATAAAACTAAAGTAAAAAACGAAGTGC
>DJMN01000052.1 GCA_002435385.1 Patescibacteria group bacterium UBA6489 | reverse complement strand
AGCTCATAGTTTCAATTGATATAGAAAAAGAAGACCTACTATAAAGAAAATAATTTATTTATACAATAAAATATGGGTTATGAATGTATAGTTAAAGATACTTGTCCAGTTTGTGGTTTTTATGATTATGATGGTAGTATTTTTTGAAAAAATTGAGAAAATACATATCAAGAAATATGTCCTATTTGTGGAACTCAATTTGGTTATGATGACTCTAATTTATCTCATGAGGAATTAAGAAAAAATTGGGTTGAGAATGGTATGAAATTTTGGTCTTCATCAAGAAAAAAACCAAAAAATTGGAATCCACTAGAACAACTAAAAAATTTAAATTTATCAGAAGAAGAGATGAAAGAATTGTTTCCTGATAAATTATAGTGAGAATAAAAAAGGTTAAAAAATATCTATTTTAAAATTTAAACCATGAAAAAAATATTATTTACACTTAGTATTTTGCTAGTTTTTACAACCCTAGTTTCTTGTACTGTCCCTAAAAAACAAACAGAAAAGCAACCAACACCAGAAGTAGAAAAGCAAGTAGACTTCTTAGATGTAACAAAAGAACATCCATATTATGAAGCAATAAACTACATAAGAGAAAAACAAATAGATACTTGATATTCAGACTGAACATTTAAACCAGAATAAAATATAACCAAAGAAGAACTTATAAAAATACTTATAAAAGCTAGATTCTCTGAATCTAAAATATACTGAAAAGATTGCTTTTCAGATGTTAAATGAGAATTCGAAAAATATATCTGTACAGCGAAGAGAGAATGAATAATAAAAGCAGAGGAAGATTGAATATTTAAACCTAAAGATGATATATCTTTTTTAGATGCTAGTAGAATTATAGTTTTAGGGTTATGAATTAATGTAGAAAGAGAAAGAGAAGGAAAACTAAATATTTGAGGTGAAAAAATAGTATGGAACAACGAATTTGCTTATTACTATTATCTAAGTGATAAAAAATCTATTCCTATCTCTATAAGTGATATCAATTCCTTATTAAATAGATGAGAAGCTATTGAAATTATTTGGAGAATAATTATGAACAAGTGAAACAAAAACTCAAGAATCGCTTATCAAGAAAAGTTTTATTTTTCCATGAGGAAAGGATATGTTTATTTGGGAAATATAAAATTAGAATGAGCAGATTTAGAAACATTTGAAATATTAGGGAATTTCTATTTCAAGGATAAAAATAATGCATATTTTTACTGAAAAAAATTAGATAAAGTCAATATTCAAACATTTAAATCTATATGAAAATCTTATGCAAAAGATAAAGATAATATTTATTTTGAAAATAATATCTTAGAATGATTTGATTTAGAGACATTTGAAGTCTTACCTTATGAATATACAAAGGATAAAAATGGAGTTTATCTGGTAAATTCTAAAATAGAATGAGCTAACCCAGAAACATTTAAAATTATTGATAGAAATTATTCAAAAGATTATAAGTTTGCTTATTTTTGGTGAAGTATAATAGAATGAGCTAAGGCAGAAGACTTCAGTGTTTTAAAATATCCGTATTCAAAGGATAAAAATAATGTTTATTTTGGGAGAGGTAAAATAGACTGAGTGGATGCAGAAACATTTGAGTTACTAGATTTATATTGTGGTTATAAAAAAGATAAGAATCATGTTTATTATGGTATATTTGATCTTAAGATAATAAAAGATGCTGATTCTAAAACATTTAAAGTTTTAGAAAATGACTATTCAGCAGATAAAAATAATATTTATTATAGAGAAAATAATCTTGGTAATTTTGATCTAAACACTATGGAAATATTAAAGTCAGAGGCTTCTCCTTTTTCTGTGCCAGAATTCTACATTAAAGACAAAAATAGTTGCTTTAATGAGATAGGAAAGAAAGTATCAGAACAAAAATGTGAATTTTTTATTGAGTCTGAAAAAAGGAGAAAATAAATGGAAAATGAAAAAAATATTGGGAAATGTATGGTGTTAAAAGACCTAATTTGAGACAATACTAATCCTAAATAGGAATTTATTTATTTAAAGCATGAAAAAATATAGTATGCAATTTACTAAAAAGAATCTTTATAGAAAAGTTAATACAAAAACAAGATGAGTACATCACAATTTTTGATGAGACTATAAATATTCCCGTAATAAAAAAAGAGAAACTATTGAACAAGTAAAATGAACTATGCATGGTAAACATAGAAGAGGTTTAGATTATACTCCTCTTTTTAAATTTTTACTTAAAAAAGTATGATATAATTGGGATGAAATTTATAGTGAGGCTGTATCTAGACTAGATAAATCAGACCCAATTTTTTGGTTAGTAGCTATTAATGATGCTGATAAAAAGGATTTTGTTAGAGTTTGAGAATCTTCATATTATTCATGAATGTTTGTTGATAAAGACTGAATATTACAATTAACAAATTCTAATCTTAAACCAGAGGACATATGATTATTGTGTTCTTGTTGTACTCATACTTTGAATTGAGAAGCTTTTAAATAATTCTTATTTAATTTTTCTTATTACAAACTCTACTACTTTCAACTTAAGCAAAACTCAAGATGATAATCTTGAGTTTTTGTGTTTTTATAAAAAAGACTTTTTAAGAGGCTGTCCAAAAAATCCAAGCAATTTGCTTGGATTTTTTGGACAGCCTCTCTTGTGTATAATTTTTATAATCATCCTCTAAAAGCCTCATTCACTCCATTCACTCTCATTTATATATTGTGATATTTTTATATTCATTTCTTCTGATTATATTAATTGGTATTCCTCAATGAATAGCAAAAATTGAATCATCTTTATAATATAAATTTCACAGTTCCAATAATAACTTAGCTTGTTCTACTAAATCCTCTTTTGAACAAATTAAATCAAAATATTCATCTACAAATTCTTCATACCCATCTGTAAATAATACTCTATCATTTCAAGGCACATAATCAAACAATGTTGTTCTATATGCTCTATTTAAATAAAACCAAGTGTTAAATAATCTTTTATCCTTATATAGCAATGAATTCATAAGAAAAATATCATGATTTCACCATATCAACTCAACTTTTTCTGAAAATTGTTTCTTTAAATCAAGAATATGTCATAATGTTTCAATAGATTTTTTATTTTTATCTATGTAATCTCATAAAAAGATAACTTTAGTAGCACTTTCAAAATATTTCTCTAATATTTCCATTAATCTATCATATTGTCCATGTACATCACCTAATATTAAATATTTCATGACCTTATTTATTATAAGTTATTCAATTTAATATATTTAAAAGTCACTAATTTACAATTTAATTTAAGGACTTTTAATTTGAATAAAAGCTTTTTATATATACAATCTTGTAGATTATAATTTGATATTTATTACCCCAAAAATATGGTAACTACCAAAAATTTTAATCAATAATCTTTACAACTCAACCTCATCCAAAATTTCCCTCAAAGTTCTATAATCTAAATTTTTTGCCCTCCATTTTGAAAATTTTAAAACAAAGTATTTATATTATAGTTGCTTTGTTTTGTATAATGTCTAAGTACACGACAAAACTTT
>DJMN01000010.1 GCA_002435385.1 Patescibacteria group bacterium UBA6489 | reverse complement strand
TAAAGTTTTGTCGTGTACTTAGACTAAAAATAAAACTATCTAATTCTAAAGAGGAAAAGATACAGATGCTAAATTATATAATAGAAAACTACTCAAAAATAATAACTGAGATAAAATATGTCCCTGTAAAAGATATTCTTTTAGATTGAATAAAGCAATTATCCAAGAATATTCCTAATGATTTTGTAAAAAAAATAACCTCTCTAGATGAAGATAATTTTATAAAGGTAATAGAAAAGTATTTTGAGGAAGAGGTTTCGTACATAATCAGAGAAAGTTATAGATTAGAAGAAGATGTTGGAAAAGCTTTTTTTAAAAAATTGCTAGATATAAAGTGACTAGAAGAAATAGATGAACAGTATTATAAATACATAAATTTATATTACAAAGAGGGTTTTGAAAAAATAAATGTGGAAAAACTTATAAAGTGAAAAGGAAAGCTTAGTCGGTATATAAATGATATAGATACTGAAATACTGGAAAATAAAATAAAATCTAAAAAAGGTTGGATTGACTTATGTTTAGTAAATTTGGAAAGAACTCCATATGAAATCAAAAAAATTATAAGTAATATTAGTATCTGTGAATATGTGATAGCTAATCTTTCAGAAAAAGATATTATAAAATATATTATACTGAATAATAAACTCTGAAATAAAAGTATATCATCTCTAATTTTAGAAAAGATTGGTAAAATAAAAAATAAAAAATATCTTAAAAAATTGTTTTTAAACCCAGATATATTGAATTTTATAGAAAAGTATATAGATGATTTTAATAGTTTTGATAGTCTTATAAAAAACAGAAACTTACTTATGATATCAAGCTTAGAAGATGATTTGATAAAAAATGTAAATAATTTCATATCCCTAGTAGATGAAAAATCAGAACTAGATTTCAAACTAGAATTAGAAGACATAGATGAAAACTTTCTTAAATTTATAAAAAAAACCTTTTTCGTCTACAAAAAAATAGAAGATGAAGATACATGAACTTTGAAAAAAAGATATAAAATGCTTGGTGATTCCAATAATCTACCATTAACATTTCAGGATTCTGAGAAAAAGATTAAACACTATAATGATTTTATACCTGAAAAACAAAATTGAGTACCAATAAAGACAGGTGTATTATATCAAGAACCTGCATTTAGATTAAATCTTAAATTTATATGCTATAATCTAGACTTACCATATAATATCTCAGAGCTAGAAAGAATAGAAGATAATTATAACAAATACTTAAACAAAGATGAAAATAGTAAAGTTTACCTTTATGACTTTTTAAGAAAAGAAAAAAAGCTTTATAAAATAAACTTTTTTACAAAATATTTTGAAAAATATCAAAATAGAAAACCAAATATAAATGAAATACTAAGTTTTGTAGAAACAACTAAAGGAAACCTTTATTTACAATTAGACGAATTAGAGTCACTAAGTAAATATGTAGTAGATTTTAATATAGAAGATCTTGTACAAAAATGAGAAGATAATAGATTTTATTTAAAAGATATTCCTCAAGAAGTATTAAAAAATGCTGGCATATTAATTCCAATAGTTAAAATGTTTAAAAATGTTACTATATCAAATCTAATACAACTAATAAAAAATTATGAAAATTTTCATGAATTTGATTCTTACTTATTAAATGATAATACAATATCTCAAAAACTTTGTAAGGTTATTTTTCAAAATGCAATAGATACAAACAACTTTAAAAATATAGAAAATTACATGGCATGTTTAAGTAATAAAAACTGATATACACTAGAAAAATTCTATGAAGAATATGAAAAGTCATTAAAAAAACTAATAAGTGAAACTTGATGATATATAGATGATAACTTATTTTTCAAGTTTATAATACATTCAACAGGGGTAGAGGAAGATAAAGTTGGAATATGAGAAGGATTAGATTATGTATATAATTTGATATGAATTGATTTAAAAAAAGAAAAATTTCAAAATAAAGAAAGTACATCATTAATAAAAGAATTTTTAAGTAATAAAAGAAAATATGAAAAATTATTTTCAGAAAATAAAACAAAAAGAGAAGAACTAAAAAACTTATTAAATAATGATATAGATTTAGAGATAATATCAGATAATATAGAATTTATATGCAACTCTGATTTATGAATATATTGTTGATATTTTTCAAAACTAATTAAGTATGAAGTTTTAAATGTAGGATTAGATCTAAAAAATAATTGATTTATTAATATCCGCAATTTTTTAAAATTTATGCCTGAAGATATTCCTCTGTTAAAATTTGGAAAAGATTTATGAATAAATAAATTTCCAATTCCTTGGACTAAAGCATGGTTTATTGAAAACAAAGAAAGAGTAAACTATTTTACTCTTCATAAATTAGAATTATGTGAAAATTTTTGAACAGAAATTTGAATATGAATAATAGAATGAACACTCGATAATAAATCTATAAATACATTCTATAAAAGTTCTTTAGAAAAATCTATAAATCCTTTTAATGGTAATTATTTAATAGAATCTAGGAATGTTATTTTTAATATATGAGAACTATTTGGTTTAATACTAAATAGTAAAAAATACAATATTTTTGATAGGCTAGTAAACAATGAGATAAAAATATGAGAACAATTTGAAAATTTTATAAAAGATTATCCTATATCAAATAAGGGTAAAAATATAATTAATTTAATGATAACAAGAGAGCTAACTTTAAGTTTTTCAGTTTTTGAAAATAAAAACCGAGGAATAGAAATAGAATTAAGCAATATAAAAGACATTTTACTAGAGGTATCTAATAAACTAGAAAGATACAGAAAAAAAATAGATATATATAAAGAGGTTCCTATCAAAACTTCTATATGAATAGAAGCTGAGATATGACCAGAAGTATGAATATGATATTCAAAAGAAATAGGAATGAAAGAAACAGGAAATCTATCTGATACAAGTGATAAGTATGTAAAAGACATAAAAAAAGTATCTAGCTACAGTTGAATATGAAGATGAAGTGATGGAATATATGAAATTGCAACTACTCCAACAGATAATCCATATTTATTAATACTTGAAAAACAGTTACTAAATGATTTAAAATTTATTGATTTAAATTTTGAAAAAGAATGATATAAAAATTGATCAAGGTGATTACATATAAATCTATGATGAGAAAAGTGAATATATGTAACTCCAAACAGCAACTTTATTCAAAATATATTAATAGCATGAAATATATGATGATTAAATATAGGAGACTTAATGATACATGATTTCCATTATTATGACAAAAAACAAATAAGAGAAAAAAGGTGAAATATGGGAATTAGTACTGATATAAAATTTGATATGCTAACATATTTTGATGTTATTTTAAATAGCAGTTATGATAGAATAGCTTTATTTTGAGAAGATCAAACGAATTGTGTAGAATACAGGTTGCTAAATATAAACAATGCGGAGAGTTTTGATAGACTTATTATGTCTATATTTAATCTGAATATGGCTGTACAATTACTTGATAAATACTCCCAAGAATACAATCTTACATTTGATTATAAATCAATAAACAATAATATGAAATTTTCAAAATTCTTATCAGAAAATTTTAATAAAATTAAATTAAACAAAAAAGATATAATAGGACTGTCATTTGTATTTAAATTTTTAAAACTACAAAATAAAATAGGTAAGTTATTAGAGGAACATAATCAAAACTTTTTAGAAAATGAAACCATTTCTGAAAGATTTGAAAAATGACTATGATGACTAATGAAAAATCAAACAAGTACATGACCTCTTGTTGTAATAATGGGGGAATTAAAAATAGATTTAAGCTATATAAAGAATCTAACTAAATCTGATATGAAAGATTATAATAGTTTTGAAAAGAAGTTAACTAATGATTGAAAAAATATAAACATCTTAAATGATAGGCAAAAATTAATATTATACAAGTGATGTAAACTAAGAGTGATTCCAACTTTAGAAAAACTAAAAGAAAATGATAAAGAGATTTATGATAACCTATGAGAATTTATGAAAGGAGATATAGAAGATATTCTTAGAAGAATGAGAAATAAAAAAAGATTTGAAGATGCTGAAAAAGAAGATAAAGATTATTTTGAAAAAATAAAAATAAATGAACAGCTTTTTTATCAAGAAATGGATACAAGGTTAATTAAAAAACTTGTTATGCTGAATAATCTATACATGAAAAAAGATCCAACGAATGCTTTCACTATGTTGGATACAACGATAGAACCAAATTGAGAAATAATAACAGACAAAGAATCTGCAAGGACTACAAGTTTTGAAAAAATGGATAGAAAAAGAAAAGAAAGGAGATGATATAATATGATACAAGGAGCAAGTGAGAATATGATTATTCAAGCAATACAAAGAGAAGTTTTAAAATTTAACTATGAAGTTATAGATGAATTAAAAAAGATTAATGGTGTAAAATAAATAAAAAACTTCAACTAGATTTTAAGCTGAATGATAATATAATAAGTAAATAAAACTTAATATCCTAAAAATCATATGAAAATACTAGTAACAGAAGATAATAAAAACTTAAGAGAAAATATATGCTTTCTCCTAAAAAAGTTTAATTATCTAGCAGAAGAAGCCTCAAATTGAAAAGAAGCTCTAGAAAAAATATCCACCTCAAAATATGACGCTATAGTTCTAGATATAGATATGCCCATAATGAACGGAAAACAATTCTTAGAAAACATCAGAAAACTTTGAAATCCAATACCAATCATAGCTCTAACCTCTTTCTGAATGCTTGAAGATAAACTAGAAATGTTTGAATTATGAGTTGATGACTATATGACAAAACCATTTGAAATAGAAGAATTAGTAGCCAGACTCAAAGCTATACTAAACAGAAAAGAAAAAAGAATAGACGATAAAATAAAAATCTGAAACATTGAAATAAACTACAATAACAGTAAAATAACACTAAATTGAGAAACTATAGAATTTCCTCTAAAACAATACCTTATAATAGAACTTCTCTCAAAAAACATAAACTATCCAGTAAATAAAACCCAAATAATGGAATATGTCTGGTGAGAAGCAGAAGAAAGACTAGAGCTAAAAAGCACCACCCTAGAATCTCACATATATACCATAAGAAAAAAACTCTGAAAAGATTTTATAAAAACAGTAAAATGAATTGGATATATAATTGAATAATTCATGAACAATAGACAAAACACATCCATAAAAATATGAATTATTACCTTTGTTTTAGGAATAATATTTTTTATAGTCACCTTTTTCGGTTACAAAGATTACAACAGTGCAAAAACATTTCTTACTGATTTCTTTATATTCAAAAACATCCTAATATTCTGAATAATAGCACTATTTTCTGTACTAATTTGATTTAGCTCTTCCTTGATAATAAAAAATGTATTTCTAGATATAGAAAAATACAACAAAAAACTAAAAGACTATAATCACTATCTAGCACACGAACTAAAAACTCCAATATCAGTAATCTATTCAAATTTAGATGTACTAAAATATTGATTTGATGAAGAAAAAATAAACCTATCCAAAAGAGAACTGAAAAATATGATAAAAATAATAGATTCGATTCTTAACTTTTCAGAATCTATACAAATAACCTCAAAAAAATATGTAAATGTAGAAAACTGTATAAACAACTATACATATTTTCTAAAAGAAAAATCAAACATAACCATAGAAAATAATGAATTCAACTTCTCAATATTCACAGATGAAATTCTCTTTGAAAGAGTTATAAAAAATCTAATAGATAATGCACTAAAATATTCCCTAGATTGAAAGCTAAAAATAACTATTAAAGACAACCAAATCACATTTAAAAACAAAATAACAAAAACTCTAACAACTCCTGAAATAAATTCCCTACTTGAAAAATTTTATTCAAAATCTTTTGAAGACAAAAAATGACATGGAATAGGATTACCAATGATAAAAGAAATAGTAAAAATTTTATGATATAAATTAGAACTAGATTCTAAAAATAATAAATTTATTGTGAAAATATTAGTATAAAATTATCAAACACAAATACATCTGGGAAAAGGAAATCAATACTCCCTCAAATTCCAAATACACGATTCGTTAAAAAAATTAGTATACCTACAATCAAAATATATCAACAACCACAAAATTATATACAATAATAAAAGAAAAATAAATAACAATAATATTTGTTTTATTAGTTTAGCCTTATTCATAATATTTAATTATATCTTCCAATTAAAAAACTCTTCCAACTCTAACCTCTCATGATCAAACCTAAACAACTTTCAATGCTTTTTAATCTTCTCCAACACTCAAGAAACTATCTTTTTAGAAACATCCTTTCAATAAATATTTTTTCACCTCATCTTCTCATTTCAAATAGCTCACTTCACTATATCCGCTATTAAACAAGAATTCACAGGAGGAGCAATAACATTAGTTCAAGCTAAAATTGTTTCAGTTCTATCACTACCAAACCTAACAGTAACACAAGGAACTCAAATTATATTTGCCTCCTCTTGCATACTTCAAGAATCAGTAACAACAGCTCAAGCTTTTGATATCATATCCATAACCTCATGATGATGAGCTAAAGCAGGTCAATAAGCAAAATTTTCTTTATATTTAATTTTTAGTTTCTCTATATCCTCTCTAAGACCATAACTATCTATAGCATATTCTGAAGCATAAAGCCCAAGAAAACATACATAGACTCAGTCCTTTATAAGCTTCTTTATTGCATTATATATCGCTAAAAATCTTTCCTTAGTCTCACAATTCTCTCTTCTATGAATAGTTATAAAAATAAAAGGCTTTCATTCCATATTTGGAAACATCTCAAATGCCTTTGATTCTGGAATTCTTTTACAGGACATCTCTATAGCATCCACTACAGTATTACCTGTTACTTCTATATTTTCTCTAGGAAATCATTCTGAAATAAGAGTATGTTTATATAACTCAACAGGAGCAGCAAAATACCCTGTACTTGCTTCTATTCATCTTGTATCAAATTGCTCTGGATATGGCTCAATACTTCCAAGCTCATATATAGAAAAATCCCTTAACTCTTCATAATATTTGTTCCAATCAAACTTCCCTGCTTCATATCTAGTAAAAAGAGAATTAAAAAAATGCTTATGAGGAGTATAAGTTCTAATTCAAGCCTCTACATGAACTACAGAGAATTTATTCAAAAATGCAGCCTTATCAGCAGTTGTTGCGGTCATAGTATCACCATGAACATAAGGAATAGGTATCTTTTTATAATTTGTAGATAAATCAACTAAAAAATCTCAAAGCCTCTCAATGACCAAAGAAAACTTTTTATGAAGCTTTCAATAGATATTTAACTCTACATCTACTATCATATTAAATTCTGCCAATACTCATTTACTTAAATTATAGTCATAATGTTGTCCTGTATGAACAAGTATTACCAACTCTCCCCTATCTTTTAACTCTAAGTATAAAGGTGCCTGTTTTATTATATCTGGCTTAGTTGCTATCATTATAATATGAACATATTTTTGAGAACTATTTTGTATCTCATTCCAAAATCATTTTCTAATAGAGACTTTGTTTTCTTTTTTATCTGTCATGTATTTTTAATTAATAAATATTTCTTTAAATACTT
The DNA here is from genome assembly GCA_002435385.1 of Patescibacteria group bacterium UBA6489. Classification (GTDB taxonomy): domain Bacteria; phylum Patescibacteriota; class Gracilibacteria; order BD1-5; family UBA6164; genus UBA6489. The sequence continues at coordinate 33,275 of DJMN01000010.1, read as the reverse complement.
TTATAAACCTTTGCCAAAAATTAAGTTTTTCTTCTAACTTTGGATTCACCTTATTTTCAACCTCCTCTAGGTTTTCTTTTATATCTATATGATTTTCCTGGATCATAACCAATTTTCTATCCAATATAGCTAAATATCATGAAAACAAATTTAATCAAGTTAAGTCACCAGAATTTGTATAACGATATAATATAGTCAAGGCATTATTTAATTTTTTCATAACTATTACTCTAGCTTCATCATCACTTAAAGCTTTTTTATATTCCTCACTTGTTATTCTATCTTCCTTTTGTAAATACCTATCTATATCCTCCGTTGATTCAATTTCTTCTATTTTTTCAAGTATATTTTCTATCTCTTCCTTTGTTATAATATCTTCGGATATAGCTTTTTCTATAACATCCCTTGTTCTATCTGCTAATTTATGACTTTCATCTACTATAAGATCTTTTAATTTTTTCAAAAACTCTTCCGTCTTATTTATTTCCTGTATTTCCTTTTTTCTCTTCATTTCCTTAAGTATTTTCATTTTTTCCTTTTTCTTTTCTTTCTCTGACTTTTCTCTTTTCTTTTTTTCTTGTTCTGAATACTTTCAAGCCTCTACATTCATAGCTTCAAATTTAAAAAATAATCTTTTGATTTTTTATAACTTTTAGACATATTATGTATAGAATATATTAAATCAAATTTTTAAAATATGTTTTGGGGACTTCTTTCAACTATTTTTTATAGTTTCGGTACAATATTCTGGAAAATGGCACTAAACTTCAGACTTAGTTTTAATCTTTCTCCAAGAGTATTCTGAATGTTAGCTTCTTTTTGACAAATAATAATAATACTATTGCTATTATCTACAAATAAATATAGTTTTTCATGAATCAACTATAATATCTTATTATTAGCTCCTTTAATAACAATACTAAACTTTACAAGAGTTCAAATATCTCAATATGTGAGCACAAGAGAAAAGTTAAGTACCCTTACTCCCTATGAAAATATAAACAAAATAATTTCTATAATTCTAGCATTTTTCATATTTTCAGATGTTTCCTTATTTTCTTTTCTACTTACATTATCCGCTTGAATCATTATAAGTCTATCATCTATAGATTTCAAAACCCTAAAAGTTCCTAAATTAATAAAATTATTTTCTCTTGCTCAAATTATACAGTCAAGTGTTATTATTTTAGTATGATATATATTGAAACAAATAACCAATGTAGACTACTATATAATTAGTGCATCTTTATATGCTATATTTATATTTTCTATTGTATTCTATAAAAAAGAACTATGACAATTAAAAGACCTTCCTAAGTGATTCTATTTAAGAAGATTTTCTGCATCAACTTGTGGATCGTTATCTGAAATAATAAACTTTTATATAATCTCCTCTCTATGAGTAACTATAAGTATACTATTTTCTTACATTTATATATGATTAATCTTAATATTATCATATATATTTTTCAAAGATAAACCTACAAAAAAGAATATTGCTCTAACCATTATTTTAGCTATTTTGGTGTGACTAGGTTATTATTATAAATAAAAAAACTATTTAATAAATAGAAAAACATTTTGAATAAAAACAAAAGTGTATATAAAATATATCTATTAACTTGTTAAAAATTTACAAAAAATATGAAAGATTTTATATACTTAGTCGCATTAAATTACATTTGAATAACTCAACAAAAACTAAACTTTATTTTTAGTGATAATGAAAATTACAAAGAAATTTTTGAAAATATAAATTATGATTTTCTAAAACAAATAAAAATTCAAGAAAGATTTATAGACTCAATACTATCTAAAAAAGAAAAAATAGATCTTAATTTTCTAGAAAAAAAACTAAAAGAAAGAGAAGTAAAAATAATTACAATAAAAGATAATGGTTATCCAAAACTTTTAAGAGAAATGCCAAATCCTCCATATCTACTTTACGTTAGGTGAAAATTAGATAATTCTCTAAAAATATCTGTTGTATGAGCTAGAGCAATTACTAGTTACTGAAAAAAAGTTATTGAAAATATAATTCCATGATTATCAAAATATTTTACAGTTGTTAGTTGATGAGCTTATGGTTGTGATACTTATGCACACAAATGAGCTCTAGATTCTTGAAATAAAACTATCGCTGTAATCTGAACATGAATAGATATTGATTACCCTGTAGGTAATGAAAAAATGTACAATAAAATAGTTAAAACATGATGAGCCATAATTTCCATTTTCCCAATATGAGAAATGTGAAACCCATATAATTTTCCGATAAGAAATGAAATAGTAGCATGACTATCCGTTTGAACTTTAGTAGTTGAAGCAAAAGAAAAATCATGAAGTCTAATAACTGCAAACTTAACTCTGGATTTATGAAAAGACCTATTTGCCGTACCTTGAGATATATTTAAATGAAATAGTGAATGATGTAATGAACTTATAAAAAATTGAGAAGCTAAATTAGTATCAAAAGCTCAAGATATTTTAGAGGAATACAACATATGATGCAATAAAAAAATAGAAAACACTCAAAATATAAAATTTGCTGATAAAATAGAAGAAAACATTTATAATTTACTACTTCTAGAAAGTTTTAACTCTGATGAACTATCAAAAAAACTAGAAATAAATATTTCTCACCTAACAATGAAACTATCAATTATGGAGATATCATGAATAGTGAAAAAATGACTTTGATGAAAATATGAAATAAATTAATTACTAAAAATTTTACAAAACCATTAATTTATATAAACTACTTTTGAATATTTCTAAAAAACAGAATATAAAATTAATTATTTTAAAACCATTATGGATAATATAATCTTAGTAAGACTTGAAATTATAGTCTTTTTAATGTCACTTTCATACATCTTTTATTATCTCCTAGATAAAATTAAAGACTCTTATTTTAAGATAAGAAGAATTATAGAACCTGAGAGACCAGCTAAAAGAATAAGAAAAATAAAATTGTCTCCATCAAAGAAAATTGCACCTAAAATGAGAGTTGAAAAAGAAGTAAAAAGAGCTGAAAAAGAGAAAGAACTAACCCCTGAAGAAAAAGATAAATTAGTAGAACTAATAAAAAGATCAAGAGTAAACTCGTCAAAATGATATTTTGATACAGCTAAAAACTTAATAATCGAGTGATTAGCTATTGATAAATATAATAGAGACCTGAATTTCGAACTTGCTCATATTTATGAATCTGAAAAAAATTATAGAAATGCTGAATATATATACAGAGATTTAATAGATAATCTGTGAGATAAATTTATATTATTAGAAAAAATGGCATCGGTTCTACTTATGCAATGATTTGTAAAAAAAGCTATAAAATTCTATAAAAAAGCCTTAAGTAAAAAACCAAATGATCTAGAAACAATAGAAGTATTATCCGAACTTACTTTTGAAACTAAAGATTATGAAGCTTGTAAAGAATACACAATATTATATTTAAAAGATAATCCTAGAGACCCACATAAACTAACAATAAGATGATATTGTACAGAAAAACTATGAGATAAAAAGTGAGCAGTAGAACAATACAGAAAAGTATTAGATATGCAACCATATAATACTGAAATAAAGCAAAGAATAGAGAAACTTGAGAAAAAACTTGAGAAAGATTTAGAAAAACAAGAAACAGAAACCAAACAAAAAGAAGAAGAAACAAAAGAAACAATTCAAGAAAATACTGAGACGACTGAAAAAAAAGAAGAAAATAAAGAAATATAATTGGAGAAATATTTTTTCACATATTTTAAACAGAAAAGTTAGCCTTAAAGATTTACTTTTCTGTTTTTTTTTATAGACTATGTTCTACTTAAGAAATTACTAAATAATTTTAGATTTATATTATTATAAATTCCGTTTATGTTAAAAGTACCTCCTCATTCTTTTGAAGCAGAACAATCAATTCTTTGAAGTCTTATTATTGATAAAGATTGATTTCTAACGGTCTGAGATTTATTAACTCCAGAAGATTTTTATAACGATTCAAATAAAATGATTTATGAAGTTATGTTTGAATTATTTAGAAATAATAAACCAATAGACCTGATAACAGTAAAAGAAAAACTAGATAATAAAAAACTGCTTGATAAAATTTGAGGGATGACATATCTAATGGACTTAACTGAAATAGTTCCAACAACAACAAATGTTTATGAATATGCACTTATTGTAAAAAATAAATCTGTACTGAGGAAACTTGTTAGAGCAGGTAATGAAATAATCTCATACGGCTATGACGAAGAAACAAAACTAAATGAACTCCTAGAAAAAACTGAAAAATCAGTTTTTAATGTAACTCAAACTTTTATAAAAAACAAATTGGTTCCTATTAATGAAATATTAACTCAGAGATATGAAGAATTCGCAGAAATACACGAAAATCCTGAAACTATAAAAAATCACAGACTCCAAGTATGATTTAAATGATTAGACTTTAAGTTTTGATGATTAAAATGATGAGATATGGTTGTATTAGCTGCTCGTCCTAGTATGTGAAAAACAGCCTTTTCTTTAAATATGGCTCAAAATGCTTGATTCAAATGAAAACACATAGCTATTTTTAGTCTAGAAATGAGTAAAGAACAACTTACAGATAGAATGATAGCAAGTGCAATGTGAATAGATTCATGGAAACTTGCTAAATGAGAATTGGAAGATGAAGAATTTGCAAAAATCTGAGAGGCAATGGAAAAGCTTAGTAAAGCTAATATCTATATAGATGATAGTGCTTGATGAAGCTTAGTTGATTTAAAATCAAAATCTAGAAGATTAAAAATTGAAAGCTGACTTGATTTAATAGTAATAGATTATATACAATTAATGAGTGGATGAAATAGTATGAATAGAGTACAAGAAGTTAGTGAAATAAGTAGATGAATAAAAGCTTTAGCCAGAGAATTAAATGTTCCTATTATTGCTCTTAGTCAATTATCTCGTGCTGTTGAATCTAGACCTGATAAAAGACCAGTACTATCTGACCTTAGAGAATCTGGTTCTATAGAACAAGATGCCGATATAGTTATGATGCTTTATAGAGAGGATTATTATGATGAATTCAGTGAGAAAAAATGAGTCTCTGAAATCTTTATAAGAAAAAATAGAAACTGACCAACTTGAAATATAGAACTCTTCTTTAATAAAAACAATCAGAAATTTATGGAAGTTGAAAAAAATCTATGAGAACCTCAGTGAGATTAAGTTTAAAAATTAATTTTAAAAACATGCTTAGATATTCTTTTTTACTTATATCTGTGTTATTGATAATATTGGTGTATATTGCTCCATCTTCTTTTTTATCAATATCAAATTGATTAGAAAGAGATATTTTTATATTTTTAGCAATACTTATCTGAATTATAGGTTTTGTTATTTCTCACATAATATATTTAAAAAAGAACAATGGTTTCACTCCAATATTGAAAGTTTTATATTTACTTTTTTGGACATTTATTATTTTAACAATTCAATCATTATGATTTTTAACAATATCTTTATTTATTCTATTAATGATAATTTTTAAAGATATAGAAATATTATTAACCGATAAAGAAAAACAAGATTGAAAATAATTATTTTTCAATCTTGTTTTTCTTTACTAATTCACTCTCATTTTACTTACATTCACATAATTTGATTTCCATTCTTTCTGAGACAATAAATTACCCTCCTCATCATATACCTCTTTCTTTACCTCAGCAGACAACTCTCAAGTCTGCTTTTTATATACCTTAACTTTTTTATCTGATTTCTTAGAAGATATTCAAGCAAGTAAAGCATAATCTCACTTATCTATATATTTAAAATAAATATTATTTTGAGAAACATTCTGTAACTTCATACTTTTTCTAAATTCAATAATTGTTGCATCATCTCACCAAATCGTAGTATCATAATACCTCTCGTACCGAGTGCGATGAGGATGTCTTTCTAGTACCTCCAACTCTGGATGTATCAATCAAATTCTAAAAACCTGAGTTGAAGCTCAGCAAACTCAGGATTGAAATACATAATTGTCATAATCCTCCATCGTCTCAGCACAATATCAGATTCTATAAGCTAATCTCTTATTCACATCAAACACATCTCAAGGTTTTAATAATTTTTTATCTATAGCAATAAGAGCCACATCATAATTATTCTTTGAACAACCTCATAACTGATCTAATTTATCCCTTTTAGCAACAAAATAGTTATAATCAAAAATCTTTAAAATAAAAAATTCTTTTTGAGATAGATATATTAAATTATTTTCTGAAATAAGTTTCCATATAACAGACTTATCTGAACCTTCTTTTCTAATTCTTAATAAAAAATCATAAAAATCATTTAACTTTTGTTCTTTAAAAATAGGTTTTGAATCCTTGTATTCAAATTCAGAAGCATAAAGCTCATAAGTATTTGAAAAATCATCTATATCATCCCATATTCATTCTATACTACCAGTAAAGTTTTCTATACTTCCTGAATAATATTCAGAAAAATCACTTAGAAAACATTCAGGAGAAATAACTGCTCAAGATATATCTTCTTTAAAAATACATCACAAACTATTTGCACCTTTTATGCTTTCTTTTTCATTATAAGACAAATCATTAAAAAAAAATAATTTATTTACTTCTCAAAATCAAATAATAGTACTTCATTCAAGTATATCATTTCAAATTATCTTAGTATTTATTTCTTTATCTTGCAAATTTTTATAAGAAATAGATTCTTTTATTATTTCTATTTTATCAGATATACTAACATTATTATCTGATACTTTATCATATCAAAAAAATCATAATAAAAAAATAAGTACTCCAATAATAAATATCTCCAATTTGTATTGTTTCATCTATTTTTAAATTTAAAATTTAAATAACTACTTTGTAGAAAAAATAGATTAGTAAATATAGAGCTAGTCAACAGAGGGTTTTAACCCTTTGTAATTTTCTATTTTCTGACACTATAATTTATCTAATCACTATAATAAAAATCTTTATTTATATTTTCCCTTTCTATAATATTAGAATCTGTTTCTAACTTTAGACTATACTCTTTTATTCATGATTGTTTATAAAAAGTGAAATCATACTTCTTACAATCTTTATTCTTTAAAGAATAGTCTATATTATATGTTGTTGTTTCTCATTTCCTAGTTTTTATATAAAACTCTGCAACCTTTATACCTTCATAATCTTCTATCTCCAATCAAGGCTTTTCTGATATAACAGCATCTCTAGGTAATAAAACTCTAACAAATTGATAATTATCTCACTCTCATTGTATATTTATCAATCACTTATCCTCTATATCATATTCTTCAAATAACTTTTCCAACCTTTCTCTATCTTGTTTAGTAAATTCATGTTTTGAAGTTATCTTTAGGTTTGTATCAATTGTACAATCATCTCTAATAAACACACTTTTTTGAAAACTCCTATCAATATATCTATCAGACTTATTTCAAGATAAAGAAGTAAATACAGGATAAGAAAAATCAATAGTCTTTAAAAAATCTACATCCATATTTAATCATAACTTTTTCAAAAGTTTATTATCATCCTCATCAAAAGAATAAAAAATTATATCCCTCTTCTCTATACTATCCTGTATCAATTTTAAATAAGCAAAATAATTTCATTCATCTTTTAACTTTTCAACATACTCTTCCATAAAATCAAATAGAATTTTTTTAGGAGTTCAAAGTGTTCAAACCTTATATTTTTTAGCTTCTACCAATGTAGACATTATTTCTGAAAAATTATCCTGTGTTATAGGAATTCATAATTTCTTAAATTCAACATCTCAAGTATTTTCTAAAAAATCTAAAAGTATATTCTGATTTATATATATAACTCCATCTACACTATAACCTAAATTCTCAACAAAAAAATTTATAGCTTTTGATGAATTCTCTACATTTATAAAGTAGTTCGCATCTCTAAGTCAAAACTTTTCTGTTAATTTATCTAATCACTCTGGAGCAGGAAGTCTATTATAATCAACACTTTTTAAATCCCATTCATAAGCATATATATCTTTTTTCTCAAAACTCCTAACTTTTCATTTAAAAACTTTTAATACTCACATACTTCACATAAAACCTCAAGTCGGTCTTATCTCATCAGAATTTTGAAATGCTATTAAATATGTCTTAGTTCTGTCTTCTCAAAGCAAACTTAAAACTGAATCAAAGTCCTTATTAAACATATCTAAATATTTCAAAAACATAGATAGCTTTTTTGTTTGCTCTACTAACTTCTCTTGCAGTGTTACATCACTCAATCACTTTACTTCAGTAAAATGCTCCATAGCTCCTAACAAATCTTCATAAATTAAAGAGAATTCATTTCTCAAATTAGATAAAACAACTGTTAACTCTATATCCTCTATATTTTCTTTTTTAATTAATGCCAATACATTATCATAAATATAAAAAACACTATCTAAAGATTTCGTTATATATTTTCCTCACTTTATTATATGATAAGCATTATTTATCTGCAAGGCATCTATAAAAGAAAAAGGATAAAATGCCACATCAGATATAGTAAAATCAAATTTAGCATCGTTTATCTGTTTTTTTACAAATTCTACATCATACGGATTATCTTTTATCTTTATCAATCTTTTATATCATTGATTTACCCTATATTCTACAAATTGCTTGTCTAGAAAAGATAAAATTCACAATAAAACTATACCTAAAACTAAATAAATAGATGTTAAAATTTTCCATATTTTAAAAGGTATAAAATTCCTAATTCTATAAAAAACTCTACTTGCAAATGGTATAGTCTCCAACTCTATAGGGTCTTTTAATCTTGCTAAATAATGATTATTTGAAAGAGCATCAAAATTAACTGTTCTATTTTTTGATACTTCTAATTCTACTCAAGATGATAAATCTATATTATTTAAAGTGTTTAATATATCTTTTGTATTTTTATACAACAGTTTATCAACAAATAACTCTTGAAGCTTTTTTTCCTTATCTGTTAAATCTATGTTTTCAAAGTTTCATCATAAATCCCTCGTACTTTTATCTCCCAATCATGCTATTTTTAATCCTTGCACCTTTCTTTCTTTATCCCTAAAATCCAAATCTTCTAAATCTCTTATCAAATCATTAGTATTTTTATCCAACAATTCAGCTATAGCTAACTGTTGTACTTTTCTACTTTTATCTCTAAAATCTAAATCATTTAAACCTTTTATTAAATCGTTAGTATTTTTATCTAACAATTCTTCCACAAGACTTCACTCTTTTGTAACTATAGATAAATCTCCTAAATTATCCAATATATCCCTAGTATTCCTTTCTGATAATTTTTTTACCAAAATTTCTTTTCTTTTTTTTATCTTACCTAAGTACAAATCTCTCAAATCATTCCTTAAATCTTTTGTTGTATTTTTTGATAAACTTTTATCCAAAAATAAATCAAGATTCTCTTCCAAATCCTTTAAATCTACATCTTCACTCAGTTCTGTAAAAATATCATTCAATTTCATATAAAAACTTATCTTAAAAAACTGTTTTGAGAAAATATATTAGTCAACAGAGGGGTTTAACCCTTTGTAATTTTCTATTTTTCAACACTTTTAAACATACAATATATTAAAGATAAACACGTTTTTTCAAAATTTAAATCCCTAAGATAAATAGACAAAAACTCAAACATATAAATAGTAAAAGTCAAAAAGTTTTTCTGGTATATTAGAAAAAAATATGTTACTATTAAAATAGTAAATTTATTTAATAATAACATAAAAAATAAATATGGATTTAAAGGAAATGTTTTTCGCTCTATTAAAGCTTGTTTGAGAAAAAAATTATTCTGACATTCATTTAAATAGTGAAATGAAACCTATGATAAGAGACAATGTATGAGATATAAAAATACTTGAGAAAATTCCAACAATAAATTGAGAAATAGAATCTCCAATCTTATCAAAAGAAAATATCTGAGGAATAATACAAAATATAGCATGAGAAAAAAAATATCAAGAATTTCAAGAAAATTTTGAGTTAGACATTTCGTATAAACATGATTGAGAAAGGTACAGAATAAACTGTTACATAGATTCAAATTGATATTCCATAGCATTTAGAACCATTCCTAAAGATATCCCAAGTATAGAATCTCTTTGACTTTGAAGTCAAATAAAAAATATGTGTGAAAGACCAAAATGATTAATATTAGTAACTTGACCAACATGATCATGAAAGTCTACAAATCTAGCAGCAATGATTAATCATATAAATGAAATGTATAACAAACATATCATAACAATAGAAGATCCTATAGAATTTGTACATAAAAACAAAAAATCTTTAATTAACCAAAGAGAAGTATGATCTCATACCAAGTGATTTCCAGAAGCCATAAGAGCCAGTCTCAGAGAAGATCCTGATGTTGTAATGGTATGAGAAATGAGAGACCTTGAAACAGTAAAATCAGCAATAACTCTTGCTGAAACATGACACCTTGTTTTATCTACACTACATACAAATGATACAGCTCAAACTATTGATAGAGTACTCGATATATTTCCTACTGCTCAACAAAAACAAATAAGAATGCAACTTGCAATGAGTTTAATATGAGTTATTAGCCAAAGATTAATTCCTAGAATTGATAAAGAATGAAGAATTGCTTGTAGAGAAGTACTTTTGAATAATGATGCAGTAAAAAATGCAATAATTTCATGAAAAACCAATCAAATATATTCTATACTTGAAACATGAAGAAAAGATTGAATGATACTTATGGATAAATATCTCATAGTACTATATAAAGCAAAAGTAATAGATAAAGATATATTATTTACTTATGCCAGAGACAAAGATATAATATCAACAGTCATTAGAGAAGTAGAAACAAGTGGAGAATAAAAACCAGTTATCACAAAAAACTCTGAATCAAATTCAGAGTTTTTTTATTATATTCACATTTTCAATAATCTATTTCCTAAAAAAACAAGTTCATATTATTTACTATAAAAAATCTTCTTTACAAAAATTAGATAATCTATAAGCTAAAGCTATTAAATTATAAAAATAAAATTATGATAAAACTTGATGAATCATGGCTTAAACATTTAAGCCATGAATTTGAAAAACCATATTTTGAAGATATAAAGAGTTTTCTAAAATCAGAAATAGAAGCATGAAAAACTATATACCCTCATCCTAAAAATATATTTAATGCAATGAATTACACTAAATTTAATGATTTAAAGGTAGTTATACTTTGACAAGATCCTTATCATGGAGTATGACAAGCACACGGACTTAGTTTTTCTGTTCCTGACAATATAAGAAAACCACCTTCTCTACAAAATATATTCAAAGAAATAAATACTGATTTATGAAAAGAAATCCCTGAAAGTTGAAATTTAGAAAGATGGGCTAAACAATGAGTTTTGCTTTTGAATGCAATTTTAAGTGTTGAAAAAAGTAAAGCAGCTAGTCATTCAAAAATCTGATGGCAAAATTTTACAGATGAAATTATTAAAACTATTTCTAGAGAAAAAGATTCTGTTGTGTTTCTTTTATGGGGAAATTTCGCAAGACAAAAAAAGTCATTAATAGATACATCTAAACATTACGTATTAGAAGCACCTCATCCATCTCCTTTTTCTGCTCATTCTTGATTTTTTGGATGTAAACATTTTTCAAAAACTAATGAATTTTTAAAAGAGAAAGGAAAAGAAAAAATTAATTGGTAAAAAAACTGCAATTGCAGTTTTTTTATATTTTATAATATCATTCACTATATTTTGAATCTTTATTATCTACTTTTTCTAAATAAACTCCTTCTTGATTAGGAATAAAAGCTACAACTCAAGGTTTTAAATGTACATCATTTTCTCTTCCTTTGATTCCAATTTTTAAACCACCATCTCAATTTAAGATAACTCTTCAATCATATTCTGAACTACTATAAAGAAACTCTGATTTAACTCATTCATCTCATGAAATCAATGAAGATGAAACATCATAAATTTCTCATATTAAATCATATACTCTACTTTGAACCCCCTCCCTAATTTCCTTATGAGAACATAAATCTATAACTACCATTCATCATTTTCTTAATGTATCCAAAGTACTATTATTCATAATAAAAAATTATTAAATAAAAACACTTATACTATAGATATTTTTATCCCTAAGTCAAAATATTTTAACAATATAACCACAAAAAATATAACTTATAGACCTTCTACTTTAAGTCACTCCTTTGAAACAACTATTCTTTGTCATTTATAAATAAAATTAAGACATAAATCAACAACTTTCTCTCCTCTTCGATCCTTACTTTTCCAAACTTCATAACTAGCATCATCAAATCATGTCAAAAATTTCAGATCCTCTTTAGACTGTATTTTTTTTCAATCTATATAAATATTAGATCATATAATTTTTATATTTACTCATCATATAACAACTTCTATTCCTTTACTATGAACTCTTGATTTTTCATAAAACTCTGAACAGGCAGAAGTTAGTTCTCTAGAAATCAAATACCTTATTTTAGAAGAAAAATCATAAATATAATCCAATTTTATTCTTTTTCTATTCATACTTAATAAGCGGATAACAAGAGAATGAACAAGATTACAAACTTTTTCTTCACTAAAATAAAACTTATTTATTCTAATTTTTACCTCATCTCAAATGACAACAAGTCACTCTCATAATAGAATTTCTCATTTATTATCTGTCAGTCTTATTACTCAATCTCCTACATTTACTTTTCAATAATTTATATCAGCATTCAATACTAATGTATGTGCTGTATCTATTCAAGATTCAATATCACCACATGTAATAGAAGTCTTTTCCCAACTAATCTTAGAAAAAAATAAGTTTTTTTCTAAGAAACAACTGTGTATAGATATTCATGTATTCTCTTCTAAGGCAAACATATCATAAATATAATAAAAATAGTATCTAATATTATACTCTACTAATACAAATAGTCAAAAGGTTTTTAAAATAGAACTATAAAAAATATTGATAATATATTTTATAATGGTAAAATAATTATGTGACATTTTTATTAATTTAACTTAGAAAAAATATGCCAATAGTTTCACAAATAAAAAAGAATAGAAATATGCTTATCCCCACAGTTATTGATAAAACACCAACTTGAGAAAGAGCTTATGACATATATTCTAGACTTCTAGAAGATAGAGTAGTTTTTTTATGAGATGCCATAGACAGTGCAGTAGCAAATACTGTTATTGCTCAACTTTTATTCCTAGAAAAACAAGATCCTAAAGCCCCCATAACTATGTACGTAAATTCTCCTGGATGACATGTAACAGCAGGACTTGCAATATATGACACTATGCAATATGTTAGTTGTCCTATAATAACTGTTTGTGTGTGATTAGCCGCATCTATGTGATCTATAATCCTAGCCTGAGGAGAAAAATGAAAAAGATATTCCCTACCTCATAGTGAAATTATGATTCACCAACCTCTTTGATGAGCAGAATGACAAGCCACAGATATAAAAATAGCAGCTGAACACATACATAAAACAGGACAAACCTTGTACTGACTTTTAGCCAGGGCAACAGGACAAGATATAAAAAAGATTGAAAAAGACTGTGATAGAGACAACTTTATGTCTGCAGAAGAAGCTCTAAAATATGGACTCATTGATAAAATAATTAAGAATAAATAGAAAACTTATAAGAGAAAACTAAAAAATTTCAAAAAGCGAAGAAAGTATCACCGCTTTTTGAAATTTTTTATTCAATATATTACTTTTAGGTTATAAAATTAACTTAACAATAATTCTAAATCAATTTCTAAATCTTGGAATCTTTCTTTTAATAATTTCTTTGAGTCATTTATAGCTTTATTGTAATTTTTTTCTGCTGTAGATTGTAGAAAAAAATCTAATATTTCATCTGATAAAACGATTCATATTTCATTATCTAGTTTTTCTTTAAAGAAAGTTATAATCTCTTCCCTGCTTACTTTTCTTTCTTCTTCTGAGAGTAAATCCCATTTTCTTTTTACTTTATTGTTGGTCATGAGTTGTTATTAAGAATTTAAAATAGTTAGATATTCGTAATCTATGGTTTAGTTGAATATATTAATTTAGTTGTTGTTTTCTTTTATAAATTTATAAATATTTTCTATTAATTTTTGTGCGATTTCATCTAAATCTTGGAATTTAATTTTTTCTTCATTAATTATATTAATTATATCTCTTGAAAAATTCGGTTTACTTTCTCATATAACACTTAGATCTGTTCAATCTTTGTAATATTTTGGTATGTTTACATTATCTTTTGGAGAGATAAAATGATTTTTTAATATTTCTCAGATTTTTTTATTTTTCCAGTCTATATTGTTTTCATCTCTTAAATCAAATTTGATTTCTTTTCTAGATTCTTTATCACTCAAAAACTTTTTACAGTATTTTTCAAATAAATCTTTTCCTAAAATATTTTCAATTTCTCTGTGTTCAAAAAATACATTATTTCAAAATATTTCGTTTAATTCTTCTAATCTTTTTCACTTTTCAATTTCTTTTCAATTTTCATCAGTAGTTTTGATTTTTGTTCCAGTCAAATTTCAGTCGTTATCAGCAACCATAAAATTATTTTTTTGTATTGCTTCTACATTTGTTGTGTCATTATTGTCATCTGAGTTTCAAAAATTGAAATGTGTAATATTTCAACCACCATATTCTAAAATAGAAAAATGTTTATCTTCTTCAAATATTTTTTCTCAGCTTCATAATGATTTTTGATATAATTCTAAGAACTTTTTTATATATAATCTATCACTTATTCATTCAACCCAAATTATACAGTTTGATAAAAATACAGATGAGTTTCTAACTCCTAGAATATCTAGAATTCTTTTGTTTTCGGTTTTATTATTAATTTCGAACTTTTTACTTTCTATTTTTTCAAAAGAATATGTAGAAATATTTTCATTGAAATCTAGAGAAATATCAAGTAAATGATTAGAATGTGTTGTTATAAAATATTGAACATTATCAAATTGATTGAATACTTCTAATAATTTTCTTTGTATTCATGGGTGAAGTGTCATTTCTGGTTCTTCTATAAATAGAAGTAGGTCTTCTCATTTGTATTTGAATAATGGAAATGTGTTTATGATTATGGTTTGTAATCAATCTCATAGATCATAGATAGCTCTTTCGCTATTTCCTCAAACTTTTATATATAAAACATTATTTTCTTCTCATTTGGAATTTTTTAATTTAGGAATTAGTG
This sequence comes from Patescibacteria group bacterium UBA6489, assembly GCA_002435385.1. Taxonomy (GTDB): domain Bacteria; phylum Patescibacteriota; class Gracilibacteria; order BD1-5; family UBA6164; genus UBA6489. Next base: position 17,993 of record DJMN01000010.1, on the reverse strand, counting down.
ATATTTTTTGTCATTCAAAGAAATTTTTTCATAAAAAGTTTTCATACTCTTTTACTAATTCTCTTTTTTCTAAATCTCATAAGAGCATTTCTTTTATATCTTCATATAATGTTAGTCATGTAAAAACATCGATATTTTTTGGGGTTTCATTAGTTCATAGATGGTAGTCTTTTCTTGTTCTTGCTGAATAAATATCCTTATCCTCTGGTGGATATGAACCTTGTAGACTTAATTTAATATTATGTTGTATATTATATAAATCGTTTCAATTTAATAAGTAATCACCAAATCATCTCAATCATCTAAGCATTGGGATATAAACTTTTTTGAAATGATAATTTTTTATATTTAGATTTTTAATTCAATAATTATTGAAATACTTTTTTAGAGTTTTTAAAAAATGTTCTCAATTCACAGTTCATCATCAATTTATATTATTTTCAATAAATCAATTTAATTCGTTTAAAATCACTTTTATATTTCATGTATTTTTTAGATTATTTATATTAACAGAGGAGCTATTTTCTTTTATATGGTTAATTTCTGAAAGACTATCAATATATGAAAGAATGTTTTGATGATACATTCTTCATTTATGTCTTCCAAGAAGTTTCTTAGAATCAGATATAAAATCTTTTATTTTTGTTAAATCTAAATCATTTGGTAAATATTCTAGCCCTGTACTAAAAATATTCCTCAAAAACCTACTTTTTCAAGAATTATTAGCTCAAACAAAAATATTTATTTTAGAAAGTCATCATAAGTTATATCCTCAATCCAAAGAATAACTTTGATCTTGTATTTTTATATCTGTAATCATGTTTTTTTAGAAAGTTATCTTATATAAAAATCTACTTCTTTTATCTTTTTTCTCCTCAATACTTTTCTAACAAATTTACCACTTCATATTTCCCTTTCATCCCCTCATACATACTCTTAATACTAGGTGTTCAACTTGCTAGAACAACTTTAATATTAAGTAATTCGCTAATTTTTCAAACTATTTCGGTAGTATTATACCTAGGTGATGAATCCGAAATGTAACTATGATCATGTTCTTCGTCTACTATAATTAGTCATAAATTAGAATATGGATAAAAAAGAGCTGATCTAGTTCATAGAACAACCTTGGCTTTTTGTTTTTTTATTAAATTCCAATACTTTGTTTTTGTTGCATCTGTTGTGGTAGACGTAATAAGTAATACTTCTTCTCAAAATACCTCTTTAATTTTCTCTCAAATTTGAGATGTTAAGATTATTTCTGGTATTAGAAAGAGTACCTGTTTTCCTTCATCTAAATAATCTTTTATAAGTTTTATATATATTTCTGTTTTTCCTGATCATGTGATACCATAAAATAAAATCTTTTTATTCTGTGAATTCTTTATTTGATTGTATGCTTTTTCTTGTGCTGGAGTTAGTGTTTTTGTATGATTGAATGTATAACTTATATCATCTAAATCTTTTTCTAAAAATTCTAATTTATCTTTATTGATTTTGTCTCTTAGATTTTTAGGGAGAAATAGTTTTGTAACATGATGTATTTTTGAAAAGTAGTATGTTCAAATATATTGAACTAGTTTTATTTGATAATTTTCTAAAAAAATAAAATCGTTTTTTATAGAAATAATTGATTTTATTTTTTCTTTTTCTAGATCTATTTTATCTTCTTCTATAAAATCTAAAACTACAGCTATTTCTATTTTAGTTTTCATTGGAATTTCTACTACTTGTCCCCTTTTTATTTTTCATCTTAAAAATTCTGGAACAAAGTAAATAAGTCCTATGTCATCAAAGGTATTTGAAAATGGTGAAACTAGTGTGTACATGCAGAGAATAAAGATAAAAGTTTAAAGATTAAAGTTTTTAGAATTATAGCTCCCCTTGCTCGTTCCTCGCTTTTCTCCTCAGTTGGAGGGGGATTAGAGAAGAAGGGAATTTGGAAAAGTTTTATCCTACTGTTCCCTCTCCTTAAAGGAGAGGGCTAGGGTGAGGTTATCTTAGTTCTATTTTTAAATCCTCTCTTCATATATTTTTTAATCCTTCTTGTATTAGTGTTATACTTTCATTGTTATTTATTGTTTTTAGAGCAAAGTTGGTTTTAAATTTTATTGTTAGAGAGTTTCAGTTTATTAAAAAATCTGCTCATCTTAAGCTCATTGTTGTTGCTGCTTTCGCTCATATTTTTTTCAGTTCTGCTACTAGAGTATCTTTGTTAAAAGATGTGCTAGTAGTGTTTTCTGATGTTGTTTTTGGAAAACTTTCTATCTCTTCTTCTCATCATCCAAATATATCACTTGCATCTGATAATAAATCATCATTTGGAGTATTGTTTTGTGTTGCTTTAAAAGATGTTTCTTGAGTTTGTGTAATTTTTTCTACTTTTACTTCTGGAGTTGTATAAAAAACTTGTTTTGTTTCAATTTTTTCTTCTGTATGTATTGTGTTGTTTTGTGGTTGAATGTATGATGAAACTATTTTTACTATTCATACTAAAAATACTGTATTTTCATCTAATGAATTTTTAGTTTTTGAATATGTGTCACTTAGTTTATCAACTATATCTATCAGATTATTTATATTTTCTCATTGTTTCAATTTTTTGATCATTAAATCTCTTGCGAAAAATATTAAATCTTTAAAAAATAATTTAATATTTTTTCAGCTCTCTAAAATATTTTCGAAATCATCTACTATAGATTTATCTTTTGATATTAATTTATTTAAGAAATTTTCTATTAAATCTGTGTTTGTTAATCAAAGGGTTTTTACTATTGTTTCAAAATCTATTTTAGAATCTACTATAAGTTGTTCAAATAGTGATATGGCATTTCTGAATCATCATCTAGAGTTTCTTATAATATAATCTAGAGATTGTTGATCTATATGAATATTTTCATGTTTTGCTATATATGTAAGTCTGTTTTTTATATTCTCAGGTGTTCCCTGCTTGAAGTCATATCTTTGGCAACGAGATAATATTGTCTCTGGTACTTTGTCTACTTCTGTAGTTGCTAAAATAAATTTAACGTGTTTTGGAGGTTCTTCTAATATTTTCAAAAGTGCATTAAATGCTCATTTACTAAGCATATGTACTTCATCTACTATATAAACTTTGTATTTAGTCCTTGTTGGAGAGAATTGAGCTTTTTCTATTATGTCTCTTATGTTGTCTACTCAAGTATGACTTGCAGCATCTATTTCTATGATATCTATAAGTCTATCATCTAAAAAGTCCGTACAGATTCAGCAGGTTAAACAAGGATTTCATTCTTTTGAATTTTCACAGTTAATAGTTTTTGCAAAAATTCTGGCTGTACTTGTTTTTCACGTTCATCTTGGTCAGCAAAAAAGATAAGCTCAAACTGTTTTATTGTCTTTTATGGCTTGTTTTAATGTTGTTTTTATAAAGTCTTGTCCTTCTAGATTATCAAAATCGTGAGGACGGTATTTTAAGTATAGGCTCATATGTTAAATTTTTGGATTAAATTTAAAATTTTGAAAAGTAAATTTGATTTATTATATAAATAAACAAAAAAACTAAAAGTTTTAATTTTAGTTTTTTATAGAATTTACTAAGATTAATTATTTACACTAGGGGCAAGTTCACCAAATTGGTTGTCTTCAAGTTTTTGGCTCCCAAGTGGGAGTAGCATAATCAAAATATGAAGGTTTATAGGAAATATTTGTTACACACCAAGATGATAAATCTTGATTAAATAAGTTAGCATCTCGAAACATGGAACTCATGTTAGTTACACTACTTACATCCCAATTTCATATATCTTTATCAAAAGAATCTGCTCCGTAGAACATAGAACCCATATTAGTTACACTACTTACGTTCCAATTTCATATCTCTCAATTAAATTGATTTCAGTGATAAAACATTAAATTCATAAATTTAACTTTTTGAACATCCCAATTTCATATATTTCAATCTGTAATCCTAGAGTAAGAAAACATACTTGTCATATCAGTTACATTACTTACATCCCAGTCTCATATATCTCAATTAAATTTTGACCACCAAAACATATATTTCATATCAGTTACATTACTTACATTCCAGTCTCATATATCTCAATTAAAAGAATTTGTTACGCTAAACATATATTTCATATCAGTTACATTATGTACATCCCAATCTCATATATCTCAATTAAAATATCTTGCATAGGCAAACATATAAGACATATCTGTGATATTACTAACATCCAGCTGGTCATTTGCTGTAATAATAAGGTTTTCTACATTTGAAAATTGTTCTCATCAATCAGAAAGTTTTAAATTTCCCCATTGCTTTATATCTAATAGTTTATCTCAATCATCTAAATCATCGCTTGAATATGTTCATGCATTAAAAGCAAATCATTCTATTGTTCAATCTATTATTATATCATATGTTCATGTTGATAAATAATTATGTGTAGTTTCTGCTTGATTCCGTGTTGTTATTGTATCTGTATTTCAATCTCACCAATCTACTGTAAAATTATATGTTCAATTACTTTGAAGTGGTAATTTTATTTGATTATCATTGCTTATTCATGAATTATCTGTTTTCCGTTGTGATACGAAAGCTGTTATTGGATATGGTGAATTTTCTACACTAGTTAAACTACTTTCATAAACATCAACACTAGGATTTAATCCGTCTTTTATAACAATACTTGCTAATAATTTTGCTTCATCTGATGGGGTATTTTCATTTATTGTTGTATTTACTATATCTTCTATTGTATCATCTAATAATACTACTTCTGATCAACTATAGATTTCTTGTAGGTTTTTTAATAGTGTTATTTGATTATCTGTATCTTCTTTTAAGCTTTCCATTGTTCAGGTGTATGCTACTATATTGTCTGGATTGAATTCAAATCATCATCAGTCTACTTTAAATTGTGAGTTTTTGTAATTATCTGGTAAATTATTTTTTCAGTGATATACCATTCTGTTTCACGCTTGTAATTCTAGAAGATCTGTTAATGTTAGGTCTCATGATATTATTGTTGGTACTGCTAGGGTGTATGTTGTTCATGATATTTTTACTTTTGCTGCTACTCCGTTATAGGTTCATTTTACATATGCTGTTGCTAGTTGGTTAGCTGCATAGGTTTTGTTTATTAGATTTATTTCATCATTCATTGCTATTTCTCATTCCATTATTGCTGCTACTTCATATTCTTTTCAGGTGTTTAGTCTTGAGTATGTGTATGGTAGACTTGTTAGTGGATCTACTAGTTCTCTTTTATCTCTTAATCAATCTACTAAATCTGTTACACTTTTTCAGATTACTCATTGAGTCCGTACTTCTGCTCAGCTGTATGTTATTTCTACTCAATCTGTTGGTAATGGGTAAGTCCCTGTTTTTATTATATGTAGTTCTAGTGATTTTTTTATCACGTCTAAATCTGCTAGTCTTGCTGAGTCTCTAGCATCTCTACTGTATCATTGCATTGCTATGAAGGCTATTGTTCATAGTATTGAGAGAATTAATACTACTACTATTAATTCTACTAGAGTAAAGGCTTTGAATATTTTTTTTCTTAATATTTTTAATAGAAGGCTTTGTTTTGTTTTCAAGGTTATTAATAATTAATTATTACATACTCAGTTTATTGATACATATCAAGAATCTGTTGGAGTTCAGGTTCATCAATAAATTGAACTTCACCACGTTATTATACTTCAATTTGATTTCATTGCAGCAAAAGTAGATCAATTTGAAATTATTTTAGTATATCAACTATCTATTGGCTCTCCTGTTCAACCATCATATGTACTTCCCCAAGCCATTATGACTCAATCTGATCTTAAGGCGGCAAAAGCACGTCATGTTGAGGTTATGTTGGTATATCAATTATCTGTAGGACCTCCACTTCATCAATATCATGAATTCCCCCATGTTGTTATACTTCCATCTACTTTTATAGCAGCAAATGAATGCCAGTTTGAATATATTTTAATATATCAACCATCTGTAGGTTCTCAAGTTCAACCATATAAAGAATCTCACCAAGCGGTTATGCTACCATCTGATTTTAGTGCCGCAAATGCACGTCATGTTGAAAATATATCAGTATATCATGTACCAGTAGGTCATCCATCTCAACCATATCATGAATTTCCCCAAGTTGTTATACTACCATCTGATTTTAGTGCGGCAAAGGCATATCTAGTTCAAACTATATTTGTATATCCACTACCTGTTGGTTCTCAGTCTCAACCGTAGCTTGAAATTCACCAAGCTGTTATACTTCCATCTGATTTTAGTGCAGCAAAGGCAGACTGATTTGAAACAATATCATAATATCAATTATCTGTTGGTTCTCAGTCTCAACCAGATAATGTTGCTCCCCATGCTGTTATTGTTCAATTTGATTTTAGTGCAGCAAAGGCATCTAGAGTTGAAAAAATTTTAGTGTATCAATTATCTGTAGGCTCTCAGTTTCAGCCATAATTTATATCTCCCCAAGCTGTTATACTCCCATCTGATTTTAGTGCAGCAAAGGCATATTCGGTTGAAAAAATTTTAGTATATCAGTTATCTGTTGGTTCTCAGTCTCAACCGTAGCTTGAAATTCACCAAGCTGTTATACTCCCATCTGATTTTAGTGCGGCAAAGGCATAATTACTTGAATATATATCAGTATATCAATTATCTGTAGGAGCTCAAGTTCATCCATGCCCTGAACTTCCCCAAGCAGTTATGCTCCCATCTGATTTTAATGCTATAAACGCTCACATGTTAGAACCATGAGGTTTACTAAAGAATCATCTATAGTTATTAAAGGCTTTGCTGAAATCAATTCCATTACATCATATAGTTAAAGAAGTTCATTCATAAGCTGCTACTCAAGGATTTATACTATTTTTTACTACAAAACTAGCTAATTCTTTTACATTATCTGATGGGGCATTTTCATCTATTGTAATTTCTGTGATTTTTTTTATATCGCTATCTAAATTTACCACATCTGTTCAACTATAAATATCTTGTAAGTTTCTTAGTAATATAACCTGATTATCTGGCTCTTTTAGGCTTTCCATTGTTCATGTATATGCTACTATTGTACTTGGATTAAATTCAAATCATCATCAGTCTACTTTAAATTGTGAATTTTTATAATTATCTGGTAAATTATTTTTTCCATGATATACCATTCTGTCTCAAGATTGTAATTCTAATATGTCTGTTAATGTTAAATCTCATGAGATTATTGTAGGTACTGCTAGTGTATATGTTGTTCATGATATATTTACNNTTCAGTCTGTTGGTAATGGGTAGATTCAAGTTTTTATTATATGTAGTTCTAGTGATTTTTTTATTACGTCTAAATCTGCTAATCTTGTTGAATTTCTTGCACTTTTACTATATCATTCCATTGCTATAAATGCTAAGGTTCATAATATAGCTAGTATTACAATTACTACTATTAACTCTACTAACGTAAAGGCTTGAAATATTTTTTTTCTTAATATTTTTAATAGAAGGCTTTTTTTTGTTTTCATATTTAATGCTTATTTTATGTAATAAATTACCATTGTCCTATATATTTAGAACTATTATAGTCAACTCAATCAGTACCATAGTATTCAAATTTTGAGGTAGAGGTATTATATTTTATTGGTCTGGTTTGTTTTCATATATTTGATCAGTAAATGTATGTTTCTGTTCCATCAAAAATAAGTCAGGTTTGTCTTCCTGATGTAGTATAATTCCATCAAGTTGTGCTAGGTTTTATGACCCAGTCTTCAGAAAAGCTTCATGATGTATCTAGACTTCAAGTTGATAGAGATAAGTCAATTGCTATTTGTTCTGAAGTTGAACCAGTAGAAAAACCTCATGAGTCAATATAAAAATCAGTAGTGTTATCAAAAACTTTAAAATTTTGATAATATTTTGAGCTTAATGTTCAGTTGTAAGAGCGAAAACCATAAATGTTATTATAGGCATAAAAATCAATAAGAGGATAATTAACATTTCATGCAAGTGCTACTCAGCAAAAATAATTATGGTTATATGTATAGACATTTTTAAAAATATTATTTGTATCACTACAAATAGAAAGTCATGATCTACCATTATTGTAAGAAATAATATTAACTAATGCATTATTTTCAGATGAGCATGACATTTGAATTCATCACCGAAATATGTCTCCGTTATTATAGGAATGGAGATTAAATATTGCATTATTATTGTTAGCATATGTATGTCAAATTTTTATTCAAAGAGCATCGTTATTGTATGTAATAATATTTCTTATAATATTTTCGTTATTATTATTCCATAAGGCAAAACCGCAATCTCAGTTATTATATGTAATAATATTTTTTATAGAATTATAATAATTATTATTATATAAATACATTCAGTAAGATATGTTCTCATAAGATTTTATATTCATAAATGAATTGTAATTTCAATAATTAGTCCGTATTCAATACTGACAATTATGTGAGTCTACATTATCTAATGTACTATTTGAAGAATGTTCTAATCATATGCAACGAGATCAAGCGTAATCAGTACCTCAAATGTTGATTCAATTTATTATAATATTATCAACATAATTAGATTTAATATTATAATCTAAATCAACACTGTTTGTTATATTAACCTCTCAATTTCATATTATTGCGGAACAATCTGCCATATTGATAGTTCTTGATGTTGTATAATTTCAAGCTGATAACCTATAAATGGTATTTTCTGATAAATTTTCAGGAATAGTATCTGTTCAAGCTGATAATTCAATTGTTTTGATATCTTGATTAGTACAAGGATTTGAATTCCAATTAGATGTATATAGATTTCAATTTGAGAATATTCTTGATAAATCTGTAGTGTTTGAATTTGTACTATAAACAGATACTCAAGGATTTATGCTATCCTTTATAACAACACTTGCTAATAATTTTACTTCATCAGAAGGACTATTTTCATCTATTGTTATATTTACTATATCTTCTATTGTATCATCTAATAAAACCACTTCTGTTCAACTATAAATATCTTGTAAATTTTTTAGTAATGTTATTTGATTACTTGTTTCTTTTAAGCTATCTATTGTTCAAATATATGCTACTATGTTACTTGGATTAAATTCAAATCATCATCCATCTATTTTGAATTGTGAATTTTTATAATTGTCTGGTAAATTATTTTTTCCATGATAGACCATTCTGTCTCAAGATTGTAATTCTAATATATCTGTTAATGTTAAATCTCATGAAATTATTGTTGGTACTGCTAATGAATATGTTGTTCATGATATATTTACNNTTCAGTCTGTTGGTAATGGGTAGACTCAAGTTTTTATTATATGTAGTTCTAGTGATTTTTTTATTACGTCTAAATCTGCTAATCTTGTTGAATTTCTTGCACTTTTACTATATCATTCCATTGCTATAAATGCTAGGGTTCATAATATAGCCAAAATTACTATTACCACTATTAATTCTACTAAAGTGAAAGCTTTAAATATTTTCTTTTTTAGTATTTTTAATAGAAGGTTTTTTTCTGTTTTCATTTTTAAATACTTAATGATATAAAAGTACCTATTTTTCCAATAGTTTTAATATTTCATCTTTATCGTTCCAATTTATTGGTCAATCATTAGTAATAAGAACATGTTCATCTCATTTTCATGCTACCAATAGTATATCATTTTTTTCTGCTATCTCCAAACCTTTAACTAAAGCTTGTTTTCTATCTTCTATGATAAAATAGTTTTTTCATTCTTTTTTGTTTTTAATTCAGGGTTTCACATCGTTTATTATGTCTGTTGTTTTTTCTGTATAATCATCATCTTGGGTTAGTATTACTATATCTGAAAGATTAGATACAACCTCTCACATAATATGTCTTTTGGTGGCATCCCTGTCTCAACAAGCTCAAAATACTGTTATGATTCTATTTACTCATTCTATTTCTTTTAATGTTGATAAAACTTTTTCTAGAGCATCGTGAGTGTGAGCGTAGTCTACAAATATTTTTATTCACCTTTTATTTTCTACTTCTTCTAATCTTCAAGGTACTAAATCTATTTTTTTTATTATTGATTTTATTTTTTTGTGTTCTACTCAAAGAGATACTAGAACTCAGATAGCTGCCATGATATTATAGATGTTGAATTTTCATCTTAGTTTTGTTTCTATTTCAAGTTCTGTGTCGTATATTTCTAAATTGAATTTAGTTGATTTTATATCATTTTCTACTCATGTTAATCTGATTTTTGCCATTGGAGATTCTCAGTAAGTGTATAGTTTTTCATAATTTTCCTTTAGAAATACATCTTTGTAATCTGATTCTAGGTTTATTATTGCTGTTTTCTTAACTCATGGCTTTTTCTTGGTTGTGCTTAGTAGTTTGAATAGTTTTAATTTAGTGTTTACATAATCTTCCATAGTTTTGTGCAAATCTAAATGGTCTTGGGTAATGTTTGTAAGTACTGCTATATCATAGTTTATTCCCCATACTCTATGCATTTTTAGTCAGTGTGATGCTGTTTCTATTACGGCTATTTCACATCATTTTTTCTTAGCTTGTTTTAATAATTTTTGAAGTAAAAATACATCTGGTGATGTCATTTTAGTATTGTTTGTATAGGTTTTATCTAAAATGGTATAATTTACAGTTGAGAACATAAATACTTTTTTTCATGCTTCTTGTAATCATTTTGTTATTATGTTTGATGTGGTTGTTTTTCAGTTTGTTCAGGTTACTCAGATTATTATCATATCTTTTGATGGAAATCCATAAACGATGTTTGCGATAATTGCTCTCATTTTGTGGTAAAATAGTCTGATTGGATTGTCTAAAGCGATTAGCTTTTTTAGTTTTTTAAGCATAGTTTGTATATTAAAAAATAATTACAATTTTCATTGTAATTATTTTTTTTCAAAATGATAGATATTTTATTCTTTTTCTGATTTTTTTGAAAAATATTCTTCAAAATCTTCTCTGCTGATTTCTTCTTTTTCAATTAGGTCTTTTGCTATTTTTTCATGTAGTTCTTTATGGTCTTGTACTAGTTTTATAGCTGTTTTATAGGCTCAGTTTAAAACTTCTTTTACTTTTTCATCTATTTTTTCTTTAGTTTTGTTTGAAATGTCTTTGTTTTCTCAAGAAACTCCTAAGTGGTTTCAAGATACATCATCTCATATAAAATTTTCAGCTCAGATGTCTTCATACATACCATATTTTGTAACCATATTTCTTGCAATAGTTGTTGCTCTTTCTATATCGTTACTAGCTCAAGTTGTAATATTTTCTTTTCCGAAAAAAACTTCCTCAGCGACTCTTCACCCATAAAGTGTAGCTAATTCATCTAAAAATTTGGCTTTAGATGTTAGGAGTTGATCTCTTTCTGGTAGGAACCATGTAACTCATAGTGCTCAACCACGAGATATAATACTTACTTTATGAACTGGGTCTGTGTGTGGTAATAGTTTTCAAACAAGAGCATGTCATACTTCATGGTATGCTGTTACTTCTTTTTCATGTTTATCCATAACAAGAGATTTTTTTCTAAGTCACATTACTATTCTCTCAAATGCTTCTTGGATTCTTTTTTCTGAAACTGTTTGTTCGTTGTGTCTAGCTGTTATTATAGCTGCTTCATTCATTAGATTTCACAAATCAGCACCTGAAAATCATACAGTAGATGATGCTAAGGCTTTGAAATCAATGTTATCTTCAACATCTTTGTCTCTAGCGTGTATTTTTAGTATCTCTTCCCTATCTTTTAAGTTTGGTAAGTTAACCGTGATCTTTCTATCAAACCTTCCAGGTCTAAGTAATGCACTATCAAGTACATCTGATCTGTTTGTAGCTCACATAACTATTACATTTGTATCGTTATCAAAACCATCCATTTCTGTAAGGATTTGATTTAATGTTTGTTCTCTTTCATCATGTCCTCATCCAAGTCATGGTCCTCTTTTTTTTCAAATTGCATCTATTTCATCCATAAATATTATTGCAGGTGCTATTTTTTTTGCATTAGCAAACAGGTCTCTAACTCTTGATGCTCAAACTCAAACAAACATTTCAACGAATTCTGAACCTGATATGCTTAAAAATGGTACTCAGCTTTCTCATGCTACGGCTCTAGCAAGTAGTGTTTTACCAGTTCAAGGAGGTCAAACTAGAAGGGTTCCTCTTGGGATTTTAGCTCAGATTTTTTTGTATTTTTTAGGATTTTTCAAGAAGTCTACGATTTCATGTAGTTCTTCTTTTTCTTCATCTGCTCATGCTACATCTTTAAATAGAACTTTTTCATCATTTTTATCATAGAGTTTAGCTCTAGATTTTCAAAAGGTCATAGCATTGTTTGCCATTCCTCACATACGGCTTATTAAAAATATTGCTATTATAAAGAATAGTATAAATGCTAGAATTGTGGGAAACATATCATTCCAGAATTCTTCTGAGGTTTTATCTTTTACCTTTATATCAGTTATTATAGTAGGATTTCTATAAGATAATTCTGTTGGAGTGTATTCATCTGGTAGTATTGCTATGTCTCTTTTGATTTTTTCTACTCCTCATTCTTTTTCTGTTTCTCATGTAAGGGTTGCTATTGCTTTATTTCAGTCTATGAAAACTTCTTTATATATTCATTCTCAAAACTTTTTTTCCATAGCTGTTAATGCTACTTCTGAATCTATGTATTTTATAGAATTTGTTAGGTATGGGAATACTAGGGCTAAAAAAACTGATAATAAGAATAGTGCTATTAGAGGTTTTGTATTTTTCTTTTTGATTTTCATTCTAAATTCTTTTTTGAATTGTTTTATTTTTTTAGGTTTTTCTTGTTGATTTTCCTTATCTTTGTTTGTCATAGTTTTATATATTAAGTTAAAAATTGTTTTTAGACTTATTTAAAGTCTAATGAATTTTATAAAAAAGATGTGTTTTTGCAAAAGAAAATGTTGTTAAAGTGAGGTTTGGGGGTTGATTTTTTTGTTTTTTGTTGTAAATAAAATTATTCATAATTAGAAACAAATAAAAAAGACTGACCTTAAAAAAGATAGTCTTTAAAAATTAATATAACATATTAACTTTAGTTTATAGCATATTTAAAATCTCTTCAGGATTTTCATCTTGATCTTGAGCTTCTTCCTGTTTTATTTTTTCTTTATTCTCTTTCATTTGAACTTCCTGCCATTCTATTAAATGTTTTTCATTTAAAGATTTAATTTCTTTTTGATATTTTTGCTCTAAAGCCTCAAGTTTTTTTCTTTCTGTATCAAGTATTTCAAATAACCTAGCAACTTGCTTTTCTGTCATTGAAGGCATTATATCAAACCAATATTGTCTTTCATCATTATCCATACTTTCAGTCTTTAGTATCAGTTGTACTAAATCTTTATACTTCTCTAAAATCTCATCTGATATAATATACGTCCTATTATTGTGTTTTAATTCAGCCATTTTCTTAAAAATTAGTTATTATACTTCTTTAAAAATATAAATAAATATCTTATTTATACATAATTCATTATATCAATTTTTCTAAAAATTTGCAAAAAAAAAATAATAATTAATATGTAATAAATTTTATCTAGTCACATAATAACTATGTTATTGATATATCTATGAATTTATTCACTCTTTCTCTTAGCTCTTTGGATATTTTTTATAATAGCCAAAATACATTTATATAAATTTAAAAAATTCAGTAATAATATAAAAAAAGTCACTATTGTACTTGCTATAACACTCATGTTCTTATCAATACTATGATATATATTAATTTTTTCTATGTGAATACCTTCTAGCCAAACAAAAATAAATAACACTATAGAAGTAAATGAAAATTATTATTAATAATATTATTAATTAAATTAAAACAATATGTCTATATTCACAAAAATAATAAACAGAGAAATCCCAGCAGATATAATATATGAACAAAATGACACCATAGTAATTCGTGACATCAATCCAAAAGCTAAAACTCATTTATTAATTATACCTAAAAAAGAAATTCCGACTGTAAATGACCTGAAACAAGAAGATTCAAAACTAATATCTGAAATGTTTTTTGTCGCTCAAAAAGTCGCAAAAGATTTAGCAGTAGCAGAAGGCTACAAACTAGAATTTCATGTTTGAAAAAAATGATGACAAGAAGTTATGCACATACACATGCACCTGTTATCTGATATAAAATAACTAATTAAAACAAAAAAATATGAACAAAGGAAAATTAATATTTCTAGTAATGTGATTAATATTATTAGCTATAATAGCCTATGTAGTTTCTTGAATAACTCCGTGAACAAAAACCGTAGCAACAAAGAAAAAACCAAGTTGAACATTTACAATATGGACATTTTGAGATGATAAAAATAAATTTCAAAACTTTATTAATGATTTTAAAACAAGCTACCCTCAATATTCTACTATGACAATAACAGTAGAATCTTTTTCAGATTATGAAGATTACTTCTATACATTAGCTTCAGCTCTTAATAAGTGATTATGACCAGATATATTTATATTAAATAATAATGAAAAATCTATACTACAAGAACAAATACTATGAATAGATCCAAGCATAGTAAGTCCTAATGACTTTAGAAAAAATTATAGATGAGTATTCTCAGATGATTTAATAGAAAGATCAACAGATTGAAAGATGGAATACCTAATATGAATACCAATTGGTTATGAAGCATTATGACTTTTTTACAACAGAAAATTCTTTAATTCTAAAGATTTAACAACTTGGAGTTGACTAAATAATGCAATATATGATTTAAAAGAAAAGCAAAACTGAGTCACTCCAATCTGAATATGAAACTGAAGTACAGTTAATCTATCAAACGATATATTAACTCAGTTATTTGTTCTTGACTGAGTAAAATGAATAAACAGCTTAAGCTCAAATAATATAGTCCAAGCATTATCTACATACAAATTTTATTGAGAAGAAGAATCAAATAATTCATATAACTCCACACTCCCTGCATCTTCAAAAGAAAACAATATAGACCTATTCTCAGCATGAGAAATAGCAGCAATAATTTGATACCCAAGAACTCTCGAAGAAATAGATAAAAAATGATATAGTGATAAATATTTACTAGCTACTCCTTTTCCAAAATATGCATGAGGTAGTTCCAATAAAACATTTATAAACTATAATTATTTTGCAGTTAGTAGAGATACAACAAATATAGAACTAGGATTAGACATGATGCAATTTATGTCAACAAGAACATGAGCTGCTTCTTACCTAAATACATTTCCATACTATATTCCAGCTATGACAGTTTTAGAAAATGAAGTAATGGAACAAAAAATAGATGATAGTTATAATATTGTATACAAAGACTTTTATGATAGAGAAACAGAACTAGCATCATTTGATAAATGAATAAAAACAATATATGACAGTGAAGTGGAAAAATTACTTGATACCAAAGAAAACACAGAAGACCTATTTGAAGACTTCAGAAGAAAACTACTTTGTAAAACAAACAAAGCATTAAATTTAATAAATATATCTACCTGATGTAATTAATAAAACTGTTTAAATTTAAATAGTTTTAAACCTTTTTATTTCCCCCTCTCCTGCAGTAGAGGAGTTAGGGGTGAGGTTAAATATAATAAAAAACCAATGTCATTATCTAGAAAATTCACATTAGTATTATTAACTAGCATAATTTTTATAGCAATAACAAATGTTATTGTCTTTTTTGGATTCTATGATTTTTACAGAAAGATATATTTAGCAGAATTAATGGAATCAAAAAGTAAAATAACAATAGATTACATAAACAAAGTTATAGAAAAACAAACAGTAGATGATATAGACAGCATCTTCAGTAATACCGAAATAGAATTTTTTGAATTATTAGAGGATAGTGAGTGAGAAATACCTCTAAATCAAGAAAAAAATATAAACATAGTTATAAATTATTTGATAAAAAGTTGAGTAGCACCTAAGTACATAGAAGAAATTGTTCCAACTGATTCATTTGATAAAGTATTATACACCCTAAAAGACAAAACATCTCCAGAATACAAATTCGTAAAGAGACTTTACAGTTCAATAATCCTAACAAACCTATTAATAATATTTCTAATAATCTTAGGTATATTAATTTTTACAAGAAAAACTATTCGTCCAATAAAACAAGTAACAGAAAAAATTAAAAAACTTAGACCCTGAGATTCTTTCAAAAAAATAAAATATAATAAAAAAGATGAAATCTGATTGTTAATAAATGCAATAAACTGATTAAACTCTAAACTAGAAGTTCAAGAATCAATAAGAAACAGACTGCTTGCAGATATAAGCCACGAATTAAAAACACCAATAACATCTATACAATGTTATCTAGAATGAATATCAGATTGAGTAATAAAGTTAAATCAACAAAATCTAAAATCAATAACAGATGAAATGACTAGATTAATTGAATTAGTAAATAAAATAATGGACTATGAAAAATTTGAAAGAAAAAAACTTGAATTAAATAGGAAAAATGTTGATGTTGTAAAACTATTAAAACAATTAGCCGAAACACATAAAAAAAGACTAAAAGAAAATAATCAAAGAATAAAAGTAACATGATTACAAAAATTAACACTAAACATAGACAAAGATTTATTTAAACAAGTAGCATATAATATAACTTGAAATTTCTTAAAGTATGCTTGAGATAATGCTATTTTAAAAATTAACATAACAAAAAATTATATAGATTTCACAGATAACTGAAAATGAGTTGATAGTAAAGATATTCCATTTTTAACAGACAAATTTTATCAATGAGATAAATGAAAAACATGAAACATAAAAGAAAGAGGTATGTGAGTATGACTAAGTATAGTAAAAAAGATAATAATTTCTCATGGTTGGGATATCTTAATAAAATCCGAAAAAAACAAATGATTTAGCTTTAAAATTCACATGTAAATATACATGAACTAAACAAAAAAATAAATTTTACAAATAAAGGTTGATTAGAAAATAAAAATATGTATAATTGCCACAATATTAGTTTATACTATTAAACTAAAAAATCATTTTAGAAAAAGTAAATTAAATCCCAAGTGAAAAAAATATTATACATAATTACAATTATTCTAGTATTTTCTGCTTCTATTAATTGAAGCTATGCTTTTTCATGAGAAGAAATAGAATCTGAAAAATCTCTCTCAGGAGAATTAAATAATGCATCTGAAACAACAACATCCTCTTGATCTGAAACAAAAACAATAAGAGAAATAAAACAATGAATAGATGAATTAAAAAACCAAACAGATGTCTTAGAAAAACAATGGGATGAATTTATCAAGAAAAATTGAAATCTAGCTAAATTCATACAAAAAAATTTATCAATTGAATGAAAACAAGAATTTCAAGAAATAATAGCTTCTTTTGAAAGTAAACAAAAACAACTAGAAAAAGATATAAACAATAGCAAAAAAGAAGAGACAAAAAGAAGATTAAAAAGAGAACTATTATCAGAAAAAAAAGAATTATATAAATCACTAGTTCCCTATATTGAAAGATCAGAATTAAGAGAATACTTCAACTATGTTAGATCTAGTGTAGAAATGTTCGAAAAAAGTAAAATAGTAAAGGACGAAATTCATGAAGAAGAAAAAAAATTAGAAGATAAAGTTTCTTCAATAGAAGAAAAAATAGAAGAACACAACAAAAAACTAAGTGAAAGAATCAGAGAAATTGCAGAAGAAAGATTGAATTCTAAAATAAAAACTATTTTAGAAAATGAAAAGTTCAACGAACTTAGCCTAGAGGGGAAAAAAAGAGTATTTGATTCAATGTTAGACAAAATCGAATCTAAAAAAGAAAAATTAGTAAATATGCAAAACAAAGCAAGTATAGTCAAAAAGAAAATTGAAATATATGATATAGCATATGAAATTGTAGAAAATGCAATAAAAGAATTAAAATAAAAAAATAATTTAGCTAAGCTAAAGGGAGTGTGCATTAAAGTGT